>JBBDSZ010000001.1:0-13511 GCA_040904685.1 Paenibacillaceae bacterium
CTATGACACCATTTGATTAAGAGGTGCAGTGTCCATCATAAGGGAGTTTAACCGTGAATAGCAGAGCGTATAAGACGTTCAATTCGATCTGGAGAAGGTGGTACAATTTTAAACTCACGAAATCGACGATAGATGTGTACTTGAAGGTGTTCGAAATCATGGTCATGGTAAAGGACATGTTGACACAACCATTCCGTGAATTCCTGTGCATCCTCTAATGCATCCTCTCGAAAACCAAAAAACTCTCTGATTTGCGTTCGATGATATGTAATTGAACGACCTGTCCAATCGTATTGAGCATATAGTTCTGGATCTGAAAAAATTTGCTTGGCTACATATGAGATGACTACTTTAGGTACTTCGTACTTGTGGATTGGAAATCGAGCTTCATTTTGAAAAAATTTCAACAGAACAGCAAAACCAATCCGTGTTTCCCCTGTTTTGTTCTCGATTAATTTCATTTCGTTCGGCAGTATTGTAAAATGTTCAATTAATTCGTCCAATTCCCAATTTCTTTTCATAATTCCGCCTCCAAATGAAAGTTTCTATTATGGTTAGTAAAGGCACTTAGATGTCCAATCTAATAATGGGGTAGTATCAGTGTCGTTGTCACCAGGTGCCAACCAAACACGCAAATCGTAATGGAACGTGCAGGGACTAAAATTAGAATATTCGTACACTAAGCAGAGAAAAAACGCCACAAACATACTCTGTATAAATTACATAGAATTCTTTAGTCCCGTGTGTGCAGATGCAACGGTAGGTAAAATAATCAAGAAAATCAATAAGAATAAACATTTTTTTAACATGCAATTTATTCCTTTCCTTTTTAAAGTAGTAGCAGAATAACTGTTACATAAAGGATCAAATTTCATTCAATCAACAGACTTTTCGATATTTGTCTCCCATGCAAAAATGATAATCCCGATGAGCATAAATAACCCACCTATGACGATCCGACCGGTTAAAGCCTCACCGAGTAAAAAAACAGCTCCTAATACGCCCCATAAGGTAGAAGTCGATGAAACGAGACCGGTTCGACCAGCCCCAATATGCCGCATCGCACTATAAAATAAAGCCAAGGATAGACCCAACGATACGGCTCCACTCGCAAAAATCCCTGGTACGACTCGCCATACCACAAGGGTTTCACCGAAAGCTAAAGATAAAATCCCCATAACCACTCCTGCCACCAGTGCTTTTATGCAGACTAAGGTTACAGTAGGAATGTTTTCGCCTAAAAGGCGACCTAAATTATTTTCTGTAGCCCACCCCACATATCCGATGGCGATCAACAAATTTCCAAGTGTATTATTGGAAAGCAAACTGTTTCCGGTCCAAGACATCCATACAAGTTTTGTGAAATCTGTTGTAATTAACTGTAATTGGTTTACTAATGAAGGTTCTATATTTTTTAGCGCATCCTTCATAGATGGAAGATCAATATCTGCCAACCAAACATATCTAAATTGATCTGTAAAATAGGATAGGTTCAAATCATCACAGTTACCTGCACCGAATATAATTACATTTTCCCTATCGCCAACATAAGCAAGCGTGTTGCTAATCAGGTTGGATATTTCCATCCGATGGTTATACCACTTTAGCCAACGTGAAGAATCTTTTTCCTTGTTTAACTGATGGTAAAATTCTATCATTTCTTCTCCTTCGTTAACTAGTATTTTCGATTCGTCAATCTGATGCTATTTAGTGTTTATGTGTATGCGCAGACGGAAAAGCTTGCTGGAGTGATATAGGAATGATCGATCCATCGCGACGGAGTGCGGCGGAAAACTCATCTGGGTGATGTTCGGTGAACAGTACATAAGATCCTGGTTTGGTTATGCGCACCAAGAAAGTAACAGCACCATTTAGCAGCAATTGGATCTGATCACGACTAGGTTGAAGTGTCTCACCACTTGACAAGGTATGCATGGTGCCTTTAAATACCTCAATAGCTTCAAGCTTTGCCGCCTCGAGAGCGTCTTGGGTGGATGCGGTTAAGGATAATAATGAGATGAGCATTGCAGGATCCGGACCCGCCTTCATTGTATATTCATAGTCACCGATGGATAACTCATAAATACCTGCCCACTCGAAGGGGTATAATGACGCGGAAGAGTCGGCATGGCCGCCGGTGTGGTCATGACTATGTCCATCATGTTGATTTTGCTCGTGACCGTCTTCGTGAAAATTTTCGTGCGCATGAAAATGCGATCCTTGCTCATTCTCTGGATCCACATGTACTTGAACCGATGACAGGTGCTCAATGTCGTGTTGGAGACGATGGATGACATTTTTAACAATAGCATGACTTTCCTTAACGGATAAAACAGATGCTACAGTAATGCTAATATCCGCCATAATCACATGCCCAAACCATCTTGCTTTCACTTCACTTACATGATCAACACCTTTAACATCTCGAACCGCCGCGGTCATTTGGTCTATTACTTTGGGCTCGATACCATCTAAAAGGCGAATAAAGACCGCTTTAACTGAATCTTTTACAATAAAAATAATCATAATCGTAATCCCGAGTCCTACGAGTGGATCAACGATAGGGAAGCCCATCCAAGAACCCAAAACGCCAATAAGAACAGCTAATGACGTATAGCCATCTACACGTGCATGCTGACCGTCAGCGATCAGCGCAGCACTTCCCATTTTCTTGCCCATGCGGATGCGGTAATAAGCGGCGACCTCATTTCCGATAAAACCAACAATTGCAGCAACCGCTGTGATACCCAAATGAGTCAGTGGTGCCGCATTAAAGAGACGATGAATAGATTCATATCCCGCAACAATGGCACTGATCGCGATAATCAATATAATCATAAGACCTGCAATATCTTCACTTCGGTTCAAGCCATACGTAAAACGTTTTGTGGGGATCCGCCGGCTTAACATAAAAGCAAACCATAAGGGAATGGATGTTAATGCATCACCAAAATTATGAATCGTATCCGCTAATAAGGCCACACTTCCTGAAATGAAAACGATAACCGCTTGAATGATTGCCGTGATAAGAAGTCCAATTAACGAAATCATTAATACTCTGGATGCTTCCTTGTTCTGCAGAATACTAGAGTCTACGCCGCCATGTGTGTGACCATGTTCTTTACCATGTTGATGTCCAATGCTCATCTTAAAATGCCTCCTAACGAATATAGTGGTCCAATGCTTTTTGTAGATCTTGCAACACTTTTTCACGATCTTCTTGATTCACAGCAGAAATCACACAATGCTCCAAATGATCTTGCAATATGACTTTGGCAACACTATCTAGTGCCTTTTTTACTGCAGCAATTTGTAGAAGAATGTCCGGACAGTCTCTACCATGAGCAGCCATATCTTTTACGGATCGGATGTGTCCTTCAATACGAGCCAAACGATTAACAACTTTTTTCCTTTCCTTATGCGGATGTACATGATCATGATTCTCCATAAATAAACCTCCTCAATTCACAATGATTATATCCCCCCATAGGGGATATGTCAAAGGAAATTGAAGAGGTAAGAATCCTCCATTACATTTGGTTGTGGAGCAAAATAAATCATCGTTGTTTGTTTAAAGCTGGTCCAATGTTACACATTTTATTTCTCTTACAGTTTCCAGTCGTTGATCGTTCGTGATAAACAGGTCTGCATTGGCTACAAGCGCAGCAGCTAGGATTAAAGCATCGGGTGTCTTAATATTATACTTCCCACGAAGGTAAGCAGCTCGTTCAGCTACCACGTTATCGACCGGCAAGATCGTAAGATTCGGAAAGTGAGAGAAGAGTAGTTTGTATTGCTTCTCTAGCGTTAAATTCCCTTCCCGAATGGGTTTAACTAGAATCTCAGTTAAGGAAACGGAAGAGGCTACACCAGTAACAAGTCCTTCCTCTATATGTTCCAAAACCATTTTAGCTTTCTCACCAAATTCAGGATGTTGCTCAAAAACATAAATAAAGAGGTTTGTATCTAATGCAATTATTTTACTATCAGAGAGTAAGTTAGAGGTTACCATTCGGTACGCTCCTTCCGAATATACTCATCTGCTGATTCCTGTTCCCACATTTCTTTGCCAAGTCCCCATAATTTATCTGAAAAAGATTTTGGTTTCGGCATCACAATGATTTCTTGTCGAATTTCATCGTACTGCCAGAGTAGTGAGTCACCAATATTTAATTTCGCCCTTGTTCTTATATCCTCTGGTATTGTTATCTGATACCTTGTGCGTATCTCGCTTTCTGATTTCACAATATGCTCCAAAATGTTCCACTCCTTGAAAAAAATTTGTTTAATCAATTATATCACACAATATAATAATTTTTCTAACGTATTTAATTTTTATCGAATCCCAATAAAAGGAAACCCCAATCACACACAATAGGGTTTTGTGTGTGATTGGGGAAATGGCGCAAACCCGCGCCAGCACTGGGTCCTTAAGTATTTAAATTTTTTGATCGAATGAGCATCCTCTTTAAATCACACATAATGTATGATAAACTATGTTTATGTATTTTATATAAAAGGGAGGTGCCACATGGAATTTGTACAACCGATTCGAGACAAAAAACAGATCGATGCCATGAAAAAGATTTTGAAAGCGACAAGTGTTCGGGATTTTTGTTTGTTCACGTTAGGAATCAATTGTGGACTTCGAATTAGTGATCTTCTGAATTTACTGATTAATGACGTGATTGATGAAAAAGGGAAGGTAAGAGAGCGTATTGCCATTCGCGAACAAAAAACAGGGAAAACAAAAGATTTTCCAATCAGTGAGATCGCAGCAAAAGCTATCAAAGAGTATTTGGTCGAGCGTGGAAGTTATAATCAGCATGAACCGCTGTTTCTTTCCCGTAAAGCTATGAAGGGGCTGGCATCATTACAGAGGTGGCAAGCATATACTGTCATCAATGCAGCGGCGCGAGCAGTGGGGATCAAAGACAAGATCGGGACACACACGCTTCGAAAGACGTTTGGTTATCATGCCTTTCAACAAAGTGTGGACATTACGATTATACAGAAGCTGCTTAATCATTCATCGCCTCGTGTCACGCTAACTTATATAGGGATTACTCAAGATGATCTGGATAAAGTTGTCCTAAATCTGAATTTATAAAGTATTTCAATGACGATTTTACATAATTACCCATACGTTTGCGGGTGGTGACAGCTTCGCTGGTACTACCCCAATTCAAACAATAATAAAATAGATCAATTGGTACTAAAGCATAAACGGAATTCAAACAAAGATCTACATTTGGGTTTCCGCCATTTTATTAACTTAGATGCTACAGACCCTTCGGACACAAACTCAGAACCTATGACAAAGTCACCATCATAATATGATATTTAATAATATTAATAAAATAATTTTTCATTTTAAATTATTTACAGTTTGATTTTGAGAAATTTTAAAAAATGAGTCAAGAAAGTCAGAACAAATAATTAGATCCTCTGAAATCAGATTACGCTTTTCCTTCTAAAGTTATGAAGTGTGTTAGATAGGGCATAAATTTAACTGTATTAATCAAATATAATTTGAGTTTAAAACAATTAATTAATATTCTCGTCTAAAATTCCATCTAAATCTAATATAGATGATGAATGATAATTAATCTACGACAAGAAACTCAAAACAAATTCACTGTAAACTTTCATGGTACATTCATGACGCAATATAACGATAAGTGTACATGAAATTGCTCGTGTTGGGAGTTTCATGTCGTTGAATGGGGTAGTTTCATGTCGTTAGACAACAGGTTTTACAGGTTTTACAGGTTTTACAGGTTATGAGTCCGATAATATATATTATGTAAACAAATAACGAAGTGAGGTGTACCAATAAGTTAATCATCAAAGGTCTGATAAGAATCATTATCAGGAACTTGGGGTTTGTAAGTTGACAATAATACATTTACCGTCCGGATAAGCTTCGATCCCGTCCTATAACTGACGGTGTCGGGCCATAAGTTGCGGGTGCGTCCCCATAACTGGTTCTGGTGCAAGGATTAAAAAAGTTCGCAGTTACCCGAAACACTATACCTTGTCTATGCCACTAAACCAAATATCTTATTGAGCCACTCAACAGCAGTGAGGACAGACGAATAATCTTCGGCCTGTCCTTTCCTTATCATATGCAAGGCCTCGATTCCCTTTAATGTCTGATCCGCTGTAAGAAACGATTTGAACCCAAGCATTGGTTTTGTGATTTTTTTTATGAACCGGTGATCTTGCTCCACAATGTTGTTTAGATACTTTGTCTGTCTAATCAAGGTTTCTTTTGGCAGGGATTTCCCATTTATTAATTCTTGTATGGCTGGTGGATATGCTGGATTTTTATCCAAGGTGATTACACGTGGGATTTGATTATGTGGAGAGGACAAAGCCTTTGTAAAGAAGCGCTTAGCTGCCTGCATATCCCGATTTTCAGATAACATGAAAATCCTCGCTCGCTCATCATTTCAACTATATCTCGATAACTTAAACTATATTTCAAATACCATCTCACCGTTAGTAAAATAATCGCCGATTCATATTGCTTCCATTTAAATAAATCCATTTTCGTTTCCAAAGTAAGTAGCTCCATCCCATGACTTCATTCAAATGATGTTATCATGAATCAGAGCTTTGCACCACAACCATCTTAATCGTATAAGAATTGTGGACGATTCGGTCCATTATGGTGTCGGCCAATGTGCATTCTCCAATCTTTCCATGACATCCAGCGGGAGAGAACTGGGAGTAGAAGATGGTAATCCATGGAACTATCTGATTTACCACACGCCGTTAATAGCGAGGCAGCGAGAACAATCGCTATCGTTACTTTTTTCATGGCTTCCTCCTGCGTTTTCATTTTAAACTAAAGTTTCTATATATGAATACGACATTACAATGGAGCCTTTGCACGGTTCTTTATAAGTAAATAATAATGCTCTAAGTTTTGCTTCCCTTCACAAATGATCTCAAATCCAACAGATTCGACACTTAATTTTAGATCGCTCATGGCGAGCCTGTTTTTCAATGGTGGACCGATCATACCTTCGGCCACTGGATCGAACTCTGCGATTAAAATAAGAGTTTCTTCTGTAGCTAGTCTATGTATATTTTTCAGAATTTCTATTGATGAATCGGCATGGTGCAACACGTCGGTGATAGTAATAGCATTAAAGTGTCCCAGTTCAACATTAAAAGATTTTTCCGCATCCCAGCAAATAATACTAACGTTTGAGAGATTGATTTCTTTTAATGCAAACTGAATGGCTTCCTTTGACTTTTCAAGGGCTATAATTCGTCCTTCCGGTCCTACTATAGAAGCATACTCGCTCAAAAAGACCCCTGGTCCCGGACCAATATCAAGCAGTGACGAACTTTTTTTAAGGCATACGATAGAAGCCCACTCTCTGACCAATGGAAGTCGTTGCAGTTGACGATCCCGAACCTTGTCCCATCCCAGATGTGAAAGATCTTTATGAAACTCCAATCAAAGCCCTCCCCTACCAACCGAAACGGTTTAAGGTGTAGAAAATAATACCCACAGAAATAACGGTGGATAAACTCGTTAATGAAATAACCCAAGGATCTTTACATCGGTGCTTATACAATCGATAAACAGAAATAAAAACTGTCACTAAGGTAGCTATAATCATTGCACGCCTAATCCAAAATACAGCCGACATAGTGGACATCATGTCAGTTGATCCGCCCAATAAGAGCAAAACCCCCATATGGATCCAGTGATGGGAAGAGGCAAGAAATGAAAGAATAAAAGAAAATAGATTGGTTGCAGCTTGGCCCTTTTTGTTAATCATTCCGTTACCCCCCTGTAATGTAATAAGGCGTCTGTAAATTCCCTTAATCCCTCGATGATTAATGCCTGTTCACTTTCAGAAAGATCTTTTAGAACACTTTGGTAGAATATAACTGATTGTTCTCGTACTCGCTGAATTGTCAGTGCTCCTTTCTCCGTTAAAGACAGTATCATTTCCCGACGATTGGTTTCGTTAATGTCACGGTTAACCAAATTTTCTTTAACCAAACCATCGATAAGTCTACTTACAGAGCTTCTTTCAAGGTTTAATCGCTGGGCCAGTTCGGAAATGGACATCGTGGTCTTCTCAAGCTCCTGCATCGCATACACCTGAGATACCGAAAGAGGAAAACCACAAGGAGTAGCACTCTGCTCCAACAATCCAAAGCCCCTAATAAAGCTTTGAACGTTTGATCTAAATTCTAAAAGGATTTCCGTATTCAAGTTCACCACTCCATTGCGTGTATTATACAACATATGTATTATACACAATTATAGGAATATCTTCAAATGGACACAAGAAAATGAGACGTTCCCAATTTGTGTTTAGAATCGGAATTTTAATCATTTGTAACTCTTAATTGCTCAATATAGACAGATCTAATATAATGAAAGAAGCATAAAAGTACCGATACTAACTATTATAGGAACGGTGAATGGCTTCTTACACTGAATACGTATAAACAAAGTGGAAGTCCTTGATAAATAAGGACTTCCACTTTCTGAGTTAAGATAACTGCCACTACGCTGGTACTAAACCACATAGGCGGCAATTTCGTATTCCCACTTTACATTCAAATAAGAGCGATAAATGACCCCAGCTACTAAAAAACCTAATCCGACTATAGTTATGCATGTCCTGACCCATGCAAGATAGGTTCGTTCATTGGCTAAATGCTGTTGAATATATTTATAATCCCATGGCTTTTTCTTTATTCATGGATTGTACTCCATTATGTTATAGATCCATTTAACGGCTTTTGTCGATCACGGTAATCAGCCGCTTTTCGATATCCTCCGCGATTTCCATCAACGATTCATTTTCAACGAAACCGATGAGTGCTGTCGGTTTGGGAAGTCCGATTTTAGTGGTTCCCCCTTCGACATAGACTGCAATTTTACACGGTAAAAAGTAGCCGACCAGCAAATTCTCGCTCAGTACCCGTTTTGCCTCAACCGGGTTGCACACTTCGAGAATGTGGTATGTCTGATCGAAATCGACGCCTTTCTCATTCAATTTTTCCTTCATGTCAAACTGCCACATAATCCCGAACTTTTCCTCTTTCAGATTTTCCTGCAGGTCTTCGATCACCTGTTCCGGCGATTTGGACGTTTCTATTGTATAGTGAAACATTCGCTTCATCCTCCCTTTATTTTGTTAGACCATTCATTTTTCACAAAATATGCTGTAGTGCGAATCCGTCGGAAAATGTATGCGTCGAATCTGCAGTCCATGCTGCTCCAACGCTTTTTTCATATCTTCGGAGGAAATCCGATGATGAAGCGGCGGCCCTTGTTCCGTCTCTTTCTTCTCCCATTCCAAAATGAAACAAAGTCCTCCTGCAGCCATCACCCTTTTAATTTCCTCCAATCCTTGATCCAGTGTATCGGCCTCGTGTAGAACCAGCGAAGCTATGACACGATCCGCAGTCCCTGCAGCCAGTGGAATATTTTCCATGGCAACTTGTAGATAAGTGATATTCGTCAGCTTTTCCTCTTCCGCCTTAGCCTTGATGAACTGCAGCATTTTCGGCTCAACATCAAGTGCGTATACAGTTCCCTCTGTCATTTTCGCGGCCGGAATCGTAAAATATCCGCTGCCCGCCCCGATATCGAGAATGGATTTCGCCCCCTTTACGTCCAGTTCGGACAGCAAAGACTGCGGGTCAAACAGCGCGCGACGCTGCGGGTTATCAAGTTTTACCAGATGCTCTGGGTTAAAACGGCGCTCGTGCATAGCTTCACTCCTCTGCATATTAATGTTAATTTCTTAGGAATTCAGGAAAGGCATACATCTATTTATGTTAACTCCGATTCGGCGAGTTTAAACACGCTATAATGGAACAGAACAGCAGAACCGCGTTATGCGGACGTCATTTAGGGCAGAGCGAATACATACATTCAACCTGCCCTCTCTTATGTTAAATTAATTACTTCGTAATTTTCCCATTCCAAGCACTAATTCCACCTTGTAAGTTAGCCAAATTCGAAATCCCGTTTTTGTGCAAAATACGAGCAGCTTGTTTACTTCTCATCCCACTTCGACAATATAAGTATACCTCTTTATCTTTTGTGAATTCTCCAATACGTCCTTTAATTTGGGAGAGAGGGATGTTCAATGCATTAGGAATAAATCCGCCCTTATATTCATTAGGTTCTCGCACATCAACTAACATTTTATTAGTACTTTGCTTTATCTATTTCGGGTCCGAACTCATGGACCCATCTCATGATCGTCGTGTGAGAAATATATAATCCGCGCACGCTCATCATTTCCAAGATTATATCCGTTTCGTTGTTTCCATTTGAAAAGATCCAATGTTTTTTTCAACTTAATTTACTCCATCCTATGTGTTCGTTTAGATCCAATGTAACATGGATAAAGTTTTTGCACCACAACCAGAAATTTTAGGCTACCAATCAAAGGTTACGGGTACGAGCAATTATAACGTGAACTTTACTATTGCTTTTGTAATCTTGATGGCTCTGCCGATTATCTTGCTTCGGGGTACAGCTAAAATGGTTTCCAAAAAATGGTCGTCAACGACGGTGAAAGAGAACTTTGTACGTTTTGGTTATGCCATCATCCCTTCCGATTTGACCGGCCACCTCGCCCATAATTTGTTTCATTCACTTACGGAAGGCAGAGCCATTTGGTTTAATACCCTTTCACTATTCACTTCCTGCATCACAGGAGCTCTGGCTTTAACTTCTGTTCAAACACTTCAATATAGTATTGCCATTTTGGGTCTGATCGGCTCCAGCTATGCCGTTTATCGGGTTGGAAATAAAGGTTCTTGGACAAAACTGTTGCCTTATTATGGCGCTCATGGTTGTTTTTGCTCTGATGAACATCTACCTATTCTCACTACCAAAGAGTCATCGCGTATAGAAATCGTTCATGCCTACTATATGAAGAGAGGCCTTTTCGACGGTCTCTCTTTCTACTTATTACCATTTTCAAGTGCAGTTACCTCCCAGTATCACGAACGTCACAACAAATGCATTTAATTCATAATTCAATCTAAAGAAAATCGCTCATGCTGTATGCACCAAAACAAAAAGGAGACGATTAGCCCCCTTTTTGTTTTGGTGTAGTCAGGAAGTCAGGGCTTCAAATGAGGATTTGCTCTGTTACATCCCAGATATTCGGTTCTGCAATCAAAAAAGCCTGCGTAATGTTTTCGAGGTTCTCCTGAATTATTCTTACAGGGCCTGTTTCATTTTGTCAAAATCATCTTTTGAGATTTCACCTTTAGCATATCTTATTTTTAAAATATCTAATGGTGTTTCGTTTGTTAACTTCATTGCAGATATATAAAGTCAATACAATGGATCAAAGGACGAATGATCAAATAATACAAATAAATTTATCTCGTACTAGTGAACAGTTGGAAGAAAAAATATTGAATTGGTCTATAAAAATATATGGTTTATCGTTCTCAAAGGTACTAGGACACATCGGGAAATATTATGAAAGTGATATTGATGAAAAGTATAAAATTAATTCACTTAAAATTGGAGGTCATTTTAGCGCATTTTGGACAATGTGATAGCTCTTTACATTGAATACATGTTAACAAAGTAGAACAGCTTGATATATCTGAAGTTAGTATCTCCAAGTTAAGATAATGACAGCTTCGCTGGTACTGCCCCAATTTGTTCATCTTATCCCCCCGTTTCTCTTTATGCCTTTATTGTATTATACCGCTTAATTTTGTGGAAAATATGAAGAACCATCGCCTCCTAAGAGAAACGATGGTTGTACAACTATGTAAAACGAACCGTCATTTGGTTGGCGGAACCCTATCAAACATGATCCACAAGTAATTTTATTGCTAAATCAATCTCTTCTTTGGTAGTGTATCTACCTAGACTAAATCGAATAGTACCCGTTGCAGCATGTTTATTTACTTTCATCGCCTGAAGTACCGGTGAAATATGAATCGCTCCCGAATGACATGCAGAACCTGTGGAAGCAGCCAATTGCGGAATTTGATTTAATATTTCAAAACCACTTTTCCCGACAAAGCTAATATTTAGCGTATTGGGCAAGCAATGTTCCGGATGCCCATTTCGTTTTATGTTTGCTTTAAAATATGATCTTAATTCGCTCCAAAAGTAATCACGCAGCTCCAAAATACTTTGATCATTTATGAATGTGGACATCATTTCACAAGCTTTACCGAGACCAACAGCCAATAAAATATTTTCCGTGCCTGCCCGCCTGCCACTTTCGTGAGAAGCGCCATGAACAAATGAATCTATACGCGTACCTTCTTTAACATATAGAGCACCAATGCCTTTGGGCGCATACAGTTTATGTCCAGCCAGAGTTAATAAATCAATGCCTAACTCTTTAACATTTGCAGGTATTTTACCAATGGATTGCGCTGCGTCTGTATGAAACAGTATATTGTGTCTTCTTGCGATCTCTGCAATTTCTGCGATCGGCTGCACTGTGCCCACTTCATTATTTGCGTGCATGACAGAAATTAATATCGTATCGTCTGTAATTGCGGATTCAACATCATCGGGTGAAACCTGACCATAAGAATCTACATCTAAATAAGTTGTTTTGGCTCCAAAATTTTCTAAATATTTGCAAGTGTTCATTATCGTAGGATGTTCAATTTGAGTCGTAATGATGTGATGACCCCTATCTTTATTTGCAAAATAAACTCCTTTTAGCGCATGATTATTGGATTCGCTTCCGCCACTTGTAAATACAATTTCACTTGGATGGCAATGTAAAGAACTTGAAATTTGACTTCTAGCCATATCCAACGCGTCTTTTACTGGTTTTCCAGCCCAGTGATTTGTCGAAGGGTTTCCAAAATAACCCATTAAATAAGGTTGCATGGATTCGATAACTTCAGGATCTATAGGCGTACTTGCATTGTAATCCAGGTAAATATTTTTCAAAGCATATTCAACCCCTTTTTAAAAAGTAACCATTTTATCGGCCCATTCAACGACTTCCACACAATCATTCATTGTAGATATAGGGCATACGGTTTGATCTTCCAATTGACGCGACTTTAGGCATGTTCCACAGGCGAAAAGAATACCTTTGAGTTCAAGATATTTATTGATTTGGACTGCGACATTATATTTTGCATGTTCAATAAATTCACATTCAACGGCTTCTCCCATTAAGAACAGCTTCACTTCATGATTTTTTGATAAACAAGCATTAGCAAATCGGACGGCATTCCAAGCTTTTTCCGGTTCTTTGGTTTCTAAAATAATGCCCATTTTCATTGAAGATCACTCTCTTCTTTTTTAATGTTAAAACCAGATTCTAAACCACATTTTTTCAAACAATACTTTTCCAAAGTGCCAACGAAAGCCCGGTTTGTGTGCTTTCACACTTGGGAGTGGAGTGGCATAAAAGTCGCCTTTGGCATACCCCGCTTTACCTCCCCCTACTTCAAATAGCCTCTCGGCATTCGCCGAGGCAGATGGGACAAGGCTTTGCCCAACCCAT
>JBBDSZ010000002.1:0-53470 GCA_040904685.1 Paenibacillaceae bacterium
AGGGTACTTGAACCGCAGGGTTCTGGGAGAGTAGGACGTTGCCAAGCAATAAAAAGAGTCTTTTGGGATCATCCCCAGAAGACTCTTTTGTTGCAGGTGGATAAACGTAGAATTGAAATCTGGCGGAGAATCAGTTTACCTTGACATTAAAATTGTGAGTTTGTTACTATAAACTATAATATGTTCCGTGATATCTCAATGAAAGGTGGTCCTACAATATGGAAAACTAAGTTTGTTGAGGGAGGATTAACCTTTTAAGTTATCTACCTGCAAAAATACAGCTAAATCATGTAATTTCGTACCCAAAGTTACTTCTACCTGCAAATATACAGTCTGTTCTTGCAAAAATAGTAAGAAAAGGCGGAGAATAAAGATATTAACAAAATCCAAATGTACTTTTGCAGTAGATCACCTAAAAAACTTATTTTATCGGAATCTAAGTGTATAAATGTAGGTAGTTATAATAGGTAGTCGATTCATTAAAGCGTAAGCTGTTACACAAAGAGTAGAAAAAAACTGGGAATTTTTTAATAACGGAGATATTAATTATTTAATTTATTTCAATTCAAATTATTATGACAATACGAAGGAGTGTTATTCATTTGTTTAAATGGAAACGATATAAAAAGCCAGTAGCAGCGTTGTTGGCTTTCTTACTAATCGGTCAAATTATTTTGTTTGCAGGGGCTTCAAAGGTGAGTGCGGCGGATACTGCTGGGGTCGATCTAAAGCTTGAAGTAAAAGCGGCGATATTAATCGATGCGGATTCAGGCGAGGTTTTATATGAAATCAATGCGGATGCACCACTTGCACCGGCAAGTATGGCAAAGATGATGACCGAATACTTGGTATTAGAGAGCTTAGCAAACGGAAAAATAAAGCTGGATAGTATCGTTACTACGAGTAAATATGCTTCTCAAGTTGGAGGATCAGGTGGTCTGTTAGCCGAAGGAGATCAGCATACTGTGAAGGATATGTTTGCAGGGATGTCGATTAACTCAGCTAATGACTCCACTGTGGCTCTTGCTGAATTTATCGCGGGTTCTGAAGAAGATTTTGCAAAAATGATGAATGATAAAGCGAAGAAATTGGGACTATCCTCCAGTGCACATTTTATTAATGCAACAGGATTGGATCGCTCAGATCTTGGAGATTATGCTCCAAAAACCATTGAGGGCGAAACAATTTTTACAGCAAGAGATGCGTCAATTTTAGCTCAAAAACTTTTGAAGGATCATAAAGAAATTTTAAGTTATACAAAAGTTCCCTCGCAAAAGTTTCGTGAAAAAGATAAAACACCGATGATTAACTGGAATTGGATGCTTGAAGGCAATAAAGACATTACGAATTTCAAAAAATATGCCTATATCGGGATGGATGGTTTAAAAACGGGGCATACCGATGCTGCAGGATATTGCTTTACGGGCACGGCTGAGCGCAATGGAATGCGCTTGATTAGTGTGGTCATGGGAGCTGCCTTTGGTTTGCCAGATAACCAAGTTAATCAAGGAAAACGATTTATTGAAAGCAGAAAACTTATGGATTATGGCTTTAATAACTTTGAGATTAAGCAAGTGGTTGCACCGAAAGCAACTATCGAAAGCCTACCTTTAGTCAAAGTGAAAAAAGGTGTGGCGACCGAAGTTCCGGTTGTAACCCAAGCTGGATTATCTTTAGTTGTTAAAAAAGGCATGACACCAGACCAACTAACGCAAGAAGCTGTACCATATGAAGCAAGTAAGATTGTAGCGCCAATTAAAACAGGGGATGCTCTTGGAACACTTACAGTGACCTATAACAATAAGAAGCATGAGATTAAACTAATTGCAACGGAAGATGTTAAAAAAGGAAGCTGGATCCGTTTATTATTCCGCGCAATCGGGAATTTCTTTAGTGGATTGTTTAAAGGGATTAAAAATTTGTTTTAATTCTTACGTATTTAGTAGGGTTTTGTGAAATGTGGGCTTTTCGGACACTTTTTGAACCTTTTCCGTCGAAATCAGGTTGTATAATTGAATCTGTTGTTGTAAGATTATTGGATATATATTTCAGGAGGTTTTGATTAATGGAAACAGGAACATCACGAGTGAAAAAAGGTATGGCCGAAATGCAAAAAGGTGGCGTCATTATGGACGTCATGAGTGCTGAACAAGCAAAGATTGCTGAGGCGGCTGGAGCATCTGCAGTTATGGCTTTGGAACGAGTACCCGCAGATATTCGTGCATCAGGCGGTGTTGCCCGTATGGCGAACCCCGAGCTGGTAGAAGCGGTAATGAAGGTAGTTTCTATTCCAGTTATGGCTAAAGCACGTATTGGTCATTTTGTAGAAGCTAAGGTTTTAGAATCATTGGGTGTTGACTATATTGATGAGAGTGAAGTTCTTACTCCTGCCGATGAAGTTTATCATATCAATAAACGTGATTATACAGTTCCATTTGTGTGCGGAGCTCGTGATCTAGGTGAAGCATTAAGACGTATTGGAGAAGGCGCATCCATGTTACGCACAAAGGGTGAGCCAGGCACAGGAAATATTGTCGAAGCGGTTCGTCATATGCGTCATATTCAAGCTCAAATTCGTAAAGTTCAGAATTTATCTAAAGATGAATTGCATTTTGAAGCGAAAACGTTAATGGTAGATTATGATTTATTGTTACAAGTACATGAATTGGGTAAATTACCAGTCGTTAACTTTGCAGCAGGCGGGATTGCGACTCCATCCGATGCAGCGTTAATGATGCATTTGGGAGCAGATGGTGTCTTCGTTGGCTCAGGTATTTTTAAATCGGATAGTCCTGAGAAATTTGCCAAAGCGATCGTGGAAGCAACCACGCATTATACCGATTATAAGCTGATTGCAGAAGTATCCAAAAATTTGGGTGCGGCTATGAAAGGCATTGAAATTTCTAAGCTTGAGCCTTCTCAGCGCATGCAGGATCGTGGGTTCTAATGAAGATTGGTGTCTTAGCGCTTCAAGGTGCGGTAGCGGAGCATATTCGTATGCTCGAGCTTGCCGGTGCCAAAGGAGTTGCGATTAAAACAGTAGAGCAATTGAATGAAATTGAAGGTATCATCCTACCTGGCGGAGAAAGTACTACGATAGGTAGGCTCATGCGAACTTATGGCTTTATCGAACCTCTTCAGCAATTCTCCGAGCAGAAGAAACCGATTTTTGGCACTTGTGCTGGATTAATTTTGATTGCTAAGGAAATAACGGGACAAGAGCAAAAGCATTTACAGCTCATGGATATCAAGGTGGCGCGCAATGCATTTGGACGCCAGCGAGAAAGCTTCGAAACAGATTTAGTCATAGAAGGTATTGCTGACGATGTCCGTGCCGTTTTTATCCGGGCACCTTTGATTGAAGAAGTGGGCAAGGATGTGCGTGTGCTGGCGAAGTATCAAGGTCAGATTGTAGCGGCCCAGCAAGGACACTTATTGGCAGCATCCTATCATCCTGAGCTTACGGATGATTATCGGATGCATGCTTATTTTATGAAAATGGTGAATCAAAAATAATATAGTCCCTTTTGGGAGGGGTTTCTTTTGTTAGATGCAAAGCTGCTAAGAAATGATTTCGATCGTGTGAAGCAGGCGATGTTGGATCGTGGCAAGTCATTAGAGGAAGTTAACAAATTTGCGGCTTTGGATACAGCAAGACGGGAGCTTCTTCAGGAGGCAGAGCAGCTGAAAAATCGACGTAATGTGGTTTCTCAGGAAGTAGCTGGCAAGAAGAAAAACCGTGAAAGCGTGGATGACTTGATTGAGGAAATGCGTATTGTTTCCGATCGAATCAAGGTTCTGGATGATGAGCTTCGTGTTGTTGAAATGGATCTAAACGTTGTTTTACTATCGATTCAGAATATTCCACATGCATCTGTGCCCATTGGTAAAACGGAAGAAGAGAATGTAGAAATTCGCCGTTGGAGCGAGCCGACACACTTCGACTTCGAGCCTAAACCGCATTGGGAAATTGGTCATGAACTAGGGATCTTAGACTTTGAAGCGGCTGCGAAGGTAACGGGTTCAAGGTTTGTTTTTTATAAAGGATTAGGAGCACGATTGGAACGGGCTTTAATTAATTTCATGATGGACCTGCATGCAACGGAGCATGGGTATGAAGAAATGCTGCCACCTTATATTGTAAATAGCGATAGCTTGACGGGTACAGGGCAATTTCCTAAGTTTAAGGAAGATGTGTTTAAGCTTGAAGATTCCGACTATTATCTCATTCCCACAGCAGAAGTACCTGTGACCAATTATCACCGTGATGATATCGTGGCATTGGAATATTTGCCTAAGTATTTTGTAGCGTTTAGTGCATGCTTTCGCTCTGAAGCGGGTTCAGCAGGCAGAGACACCCGTGGCTTAATCCGTCAGCACCAATTCAACAAAGTCGAGCTAGTAAAGCTTGTCTTGCCTGAAACCTCTTACGATGAGCTAGAGAAGCTTACAAACGATGCTGAGAAGGTATTACAGCTTCTTAAGCTGCCTTATCGCGTATTGTCACTGTGTACAGGCGATTTAGGCTTCACCTCGGCGAAAACGTATGATCTTGAGGTTTGGTTGCCACATAGCCAGCTGTATCGTGAGATTTCATCCTGCAGCAACTTTGAGGATTTCCAAGCACGCAGAGCTAATATACGTTTCCGAAGAGATGCGAAGGCTAAGCCTGAGTTCGTTCATACCTTGAATGGATCTGGTCTTGCATTGGGAAGAACCGTTGCTGCCATATTGGAAAATTATCAGCAAGCCGATGGATCGGTCATCATTCCTGAAGTACTTCGGCCTTACATGAAGCAAGCTACTGTTATAGAAAAAAACCCAAAAAAGTAAGCTAAAATTTAGTACTTGATATTGCTTAGAGAAGTATGATACAATGCTTTTTGTCACGAATTGACGACTTATCTTGGAAGCTTCCATTAGGGAATTCCATACGGAGAGATGGTCGAGTGGTTTAAGGCTCTAGTCTTGAAAACTAGCGTAGGGGTGACTCTACCGTGGGTTCGAATCCCACTCTCTCCTTCATTTTACTACACTAAAAGTTACCACTGGATATACAACCAGTGATAACTTTTTTTATTATTAACGTGTATTTTTTTATTGGAAATTAGCGTGGGGGATTCTAATTGTATAGGGGTAATGCATTAGTCTTCATCCAGCGAATATTCGTATGTTCAGAGAGACGGTAAGACATGCTATAAATCTGCTTTAACGAGCATACTGTTCCGCTCCAATTGTAACAACTTCGTTTTCATATCTATGCCACCTCGGTAGCCAGTTAGAGCTCCGTTTTTCCCGATTACACGATGGCACGGAATTGTAATTAAAATGGGGTTTGCACCAATGGCAGTACCGACTGCACGAACTGCGGCTGGTTTTTGGATCTGATTGGCAATATCCGAATAAGACAGGGTTTGTCCATATGGAATTGTACAAAGCGCGTTCCATACAGCCAATTGAAATGGTGTTGCATCAAAATCGAGAGGTACTGTAAAGCTTTTACGTGTTCCCTGTAAATATTCGATAAGTTCGAGCGCATGGGGTTGCAGCTTTTCATCATTCTGTATCAATGTATTGCCTGAAAACCGAATATTTACCCAGTCAGCCAATTCCTCAAAGGGTTGATTTTGAGAGCCTACATAACAAAGACCTTCTGATGTTGCCGCGATGTACAGATTCCAATCCGTATGCGTTAATAACGTCCAATAGATCGGTGAATTGGTTTTTTTTGCCATTTTTGAATATCTCCTTCATGTTTTGGTTCTGCATTTGGTGATAGCTACATGGACGGAATTTTGCGGACATCGCTTGCTCGGCAGTTCGAAATAAGCCAATATTCTCTTTTTTTGGAAATAGATTTCCGGTTCTTGCTTTATTCGTTTTACCAATTTCGTTCACCTCTACGAACATTATAACCCTAGAAATGAACGTTTGCATTTTTCGCGGCATGAATAGAATTGCAAGGAAAGCGGCATTTTATTGAATGGAGGTGGATCTATTGCGAAAATTGGATATGCCAACACTGAATCAGGCAGATCTTGCTGCAGCATGGCAGAAAACATTACCGAGTTACCTTAATGAAACCGATCAAGCTAAAGTGACACAGGATGCAACAAAACCACAGGGGTTACGGATTCATATTACTACTGCAGGACGAAGCTTTTATTCGTTTGAGTTTGATGTAACTTATATGGACTCGCGCGAGATAAAGGTGGATTATAAGTTAGCCACTATGGATAACAAGCTTGCAAATGAGCAAACGGAGCAAGTGCAAGAGCTCATTCATGACTATGTACGTCATATACATGAATGTGCACAGAAGCTACAAAGCATCACCCACAGTTAAGCTCATAGTTGGCTGTAAATAAGAAAATACTACAAGGATACGGAGTTGAAGCTGTAATGAGTAAAGACAAAACGCAACCAGTTAACACGCCAACAGATGATTACAATAAGCAAGCACAAAGAAATGGGCAACCCCAACCATTATCCGGTTCGAAAAAGGTTAAAAATCAAAATCATTCCCGCCAAAACAACGGTGAAGGCAGTTAATTATATCTTTAAACGAGAGGGTATAAGCTATAAAAGCTTGGATATACTAATCTCGACGGTGAAGAGAGGTGTGGGTTCCGTTGGACAACGAAACGCAACAGCCGATTGAAGGTAATTTCTAGCTTTTTTCGAAACATGGTGCTAAAAACATCATTGCGAGCTTTTAAAATGGTTGTAGTCTACGACGATCCAAGACCGCTATAAATTTATGCTGAAATGATCCCAAAATGACACCGTCAAAAGATAGAGGCACCCCAAAAGGTGCCTCTTCTTTTTGCCGTCTTAAAAGACGGCGTAGCCGTTTATCCTTGCTACATTAGAAAGTATAAGCTTTTTGGGACGAGAAGTAGGCGTTACTCCCATTCATGAGTGATCTTACATGGGCAAATGTCTTTCTGCGCAGATTAGATGGAAATCCTCCATGTAATTTGATCTTTTGACCGGGGAAATCGTATATAGCTGGAAAAACTCCATGTAAATCTTGATTTTTCAGCCAAATTATCGATTTCTGACCAAATTAAAGGGAGAATTTCCATGTAAAACTAAGAATATAGAAGTAATGACTAAATTAACGGCATCATTTCCATTTAAATAGTGAAATGCCATTTAGGTGAATGGGAAGTTGCAGGATCACTAAATAAAAAAGAGGACCGGAGGCAGCGTTTTCGGTTTTTCTAAAACAGTTATGGTTTTCTCTACATCATGTTACGATATACCAGTAGGTCGTAACACAATTTAGTGGGGTGATTCAGATGGGGAAATCGGAACTGCTAAAAGGGAGCACCGAAATCATATTATTAACAATGCTTAATGAAAAAGTCATGTATGGTTATGAAATAGCAAAGAAAATTGAAGAAGAGTCCGAAGGTTATCTTCAGTTTAAAGAAGGCACGCTGTATCCAACTCTAAAAAGATTAGAAGCTGAAAGCTTGGTCGAGAGCTACTGGCAGAGTTCGATTGAAGGACCGCGGAGAAAGTATTACGCCATTACAATAACGGGAAAAAAAATGATGGTTGACTTACAGAAAGAATGGGGTTTATTTCAAAAGGTTATGAATCGAATGGTGGGTGAGTCTCATCAATAAAAACCATCATATTCAAGAGTTTGAAGATTACTTAAACAAGATCATTGAGTCACTGTCAATAAACAGAGAAGAGAGTAAGGAGCTTAAGGAAGAATGGCTGCAGCATTTAATCGATAGCAAGGATCATTACATGCAAAAAGGAATCATGATTGCAATGGTTATAGTATCCAGGGAGTGGTTTAGTTCTTCATCTGAAATGAATGTGATCATATTAAATATTTTTTTATTGTACGGCTTGCTTCAACAAATTATTGCCCCTGCACGTATACTCAAAGCGATGAACAGACTGCTGCATGCCCTTTAGCCTAAAGGGATGCAGTTTTTTTTTGAATGCGTTTATAATAAATTTAAAGTAAGTGCAGGGTTTTTCAAATTAGCTGCGTCTATTAGATTGGGGAAGGGGGAGGCAAGTATAGAGGATGAAATGTTAGTCCAGCAGATTCGATCAGGTCAGGATGAATCTTACCGGGTTCTGATTGATCGATATCGCAGTTATGTATATCGAATTGTATTTGCGGTTGTCAAACATGCTAAGGATGCGGAAGAAGTAGCGCAGGATGTATGGGTAAAAATTTATTTTGCTCTCCCCCAATACCAATCACAAGGCTTTAAAACCTGGATCAGCCGCATTGCCGTGAATCAAGCGATTGATTATGGGCGGAAGCGGTACAAGCAGCAAGAGAAATTGTATGGGGAAATAGCTCCGGTGCTTCTCCCCATGGCAAATCCCTTAAATAACCCAAATGAGCTGTTGCTTCTCCGCAAGGAAAGAAAAGAGCTTGTACAAGAGAATTTAGCACGGATACCGGAGAATTATCGCGACATTATTATTGCCTTTTATATCGAGGAGAAATCGTACCAGCAAATTGCATTGGAGCAGGGAATTGTTATTAAAAGCGTGGAGTCCAAGCTGTATCGGGCCAAAAGGTGGTTAAAAACGCATTGGAAGGAGGAGGATTTCGAATGAGACACTATAGCAACGTCGAGTGGTCAGCTTATGTAAGGGGTCAGTTATCAGCAGAAAGGCAAAGTGAGTATGAGGCGCATTTATATGACTGTGAGGCTTGCCTGCAGCTTTATATGGATAGTGTTGCAGATCTTGATGTTGATCCTGTTACAAGTGAATCAGACCCTTTCTATTTAGAAGATGTGTGGATTGAGCAGATTATGGATCAAATTGAAAGTCAGAAGCAGCTACTTCAGACACAATCCAGTCCTCCTCGCAAAATAGCGTTATATCGAAAGCCCGTTTTACAATATGCTTTGGCTGCTGCAATTACAATCCTTTTAATGACAACGGGGATTTTTCACGGAATTACAAGCGACATAGACCAGCCGCCACCGGTTACAAAGCAAAACCTGGATGCTTCTTACACAGATCAACTGATGGATAAAACTGTTACAATGTTAGATGCGATTCAGCAAAAAGCCAAATTAATCGAAAAAGGGGGCATGAACCATGAATAAACATCCTTTTTTAACCGTAGTGCTTGGTTTTATTCCAGGCTTGGGACATTTATATGCAGGGAGACTATTAAGGGCATTTTTATATGCTTGTGTGTTTTTTGGTCTTGTGTTAATGACAATGTTTGTTCAATCACAATCGGGAGGCGATCATTTCCCAACCTTAGTATTCTTTGCTTTTGGTGTAATCGTATGGTTTATCAATATGATCGACCTAATTGTTTATGTGACAGGCTCTAGCCGCAGAGACACAGCAATCATGAATCCCGATGAGCCTAATCCGATCCATAATGAATCCCAACAAAACGAGCGGTTCTTTACGATGCTAAGTTCAATCATACCAGGTTTGGGACATTTTCAAATGGGTTTGATGCAGAGAGGGTTATCTTTTCTGGTTGCCTTTTTTGGTGTGATTACGATGATCTTTTTTGTCCGCTATGTTACACATTTAGAAGGGGTGTTTGTTTTTCTTTTGGCGGTTCCAATTATTTGGTTATATGGTCTGTTTGATTCGATGCAGTTGCTCCACCGTAAGCAAAAAGGTGAGGTGTTGGTTGACCGGACGATTTTTGACGAATTTGAAGAAGGGCGAGAAGTAGGGAAGAAAAGTAAGACACTGGCAATCATACTTTCGATATTGCCCGGGGCGGGGCACATGTACTTGGGCTTACAGTACCGCGGTCTACAGCTGATGGCTGGATTTCTATTCTCTTTCTATATTCTCGATGCTTTACACTTGTCGATATTCTTGTTTTTGATTCCGATTCTCTGGTTTTATAGTTTGTTTGATGCAATGCAGCATGTTTCCCGTCATGGTGTCGTGGAGATAAAGGATATTCCCATAATTGATTGGCTTAAAAACTATCAAAAGTGGATTGGGATTGGTTTGCTTGTATTAGGCTTTTATCATTTGTTGGATGAGTTTGTGCTGGGCGTCTTCGATCGTTTACAGCCAGAGCTACAGATATCTTACTGGTTCCATCGGTATTTCCAAGTATTTGTCGTTTCGACGTTATTAATCGGTGGCGGGTTTCGACTGCTTACTGGAACAAGTGCTAAAACAAACGTTCCCAAGAAAGGAGAGTGATCGATGTGGAAGTAGTAGAAGGACAAATCAAAAAACGTTGGCGAGTCGGGACATTATCTATGGGGGTTTCTTTAATTAGCTTGGGACTCACTCTATTTATCTCTTCTTGGCAAGGTGTTACAGTCTTTGATACGTTGCTTAAGCTATGGCCGATTATTTTTGTGCTGCTAGGTTGCGAGATTTTATTGTATCTCTTTCTTTCAAGATCGGAGAAGCCAGTCCTGCATTATGATGTATTTAGTATATTTTTTGTAAGCTTTCTGTGTATGTGCTGTTTGCTATTTTCCTTTTTAACTTCTACAGGTTTGATGGAAGAGTTTCGTTATACGATAAATTCGAAGTTCATCACTGTAGATCTACCGCATACACAGATTGATGTCCCTGTTGGAATCGAGAAGATTATCGTACAAACCGCGGACCGCAAATTAAAAATAGATAAAAACAGCTCATCTGAGATTCGCTTATTGGGAAATTACCAAGTGGATACTTTGGTTAAAAACGATCCGGAAGCTTTAAAAACAGAAGATGTCACACGAATAGAAACGATTGGAAAAACGATGTATGTGCTGATTAAGGAGCTGCCAGGAAAAAGAGGTTTTGAACGGGATCAGCCCGTGTCAAGCATGACTCTTGTGGTACCTCAAGCGATTCCTGTTGAAGTTCGTGATGCTTATAATAATGTAATCTCCGAAAAGGCATAAGCATCAAAACGAGTGAGACGAGGATGTTAGCATCCAAGCTTCACTCGTTTTTTTCTGCAATAAGCTACTTTTGGTAAACACAATCCGCGAAAGCAAGCATTTGCGTTACTTATGCTGCGGGTTGCTCTGCGTATGACCGGCATACGCTCTACAAAGATTGATTTTTATGATCTCTGTAAGGCTGGAGCGGGATTATACTGAAACCCTGAAGCAAGACCGTAACCGCATAGGCAAAGCCGAGCATTAGAAAAGGATACATGCCAAACGAATAGCGTACGTCGGGTACAAATAACAAATGAATGACTAATAAAGCAAGAAGACTTAGAGTGAGAAAGCGCAGGGAGCGGTTTCTGCAGCTAATCAGACTGAGCCAAGCTACCCAAGCAAAGATCAAATGCAGCTTAACCAATATATTCGCGATTAAAACAGGTAAGGTATGAAAATAAGGTGTTTTGAACAAAACCATAAACTTGCCAACTGTAAACCAGCGAATCCAAAGCCATGGATCATCCGATAAGCCTTGCTTGATGCGTTGCAAGCCTTCGTTGAACTGATCGTCTTCTTTCATTTGACTCCAATCAATCGTTTGCCGGAAATAAGGGTCAGTCCCCCCCAAGAATGGGTTGCCTGAGCCTCCATTAGCCAGCAAGGTAAATTGATGAAAAGTAGCTATGTTGCGAATCCACCAAGGTAACATCACAAGCGCAAAGGCGCCAAAGCTCAATAGAATTGCAGAGCCATATAATTTTCGATTTTCAATCCAGAGAAAAATATAAGGAATGGCAGCGAGAGGGAGCACATTGGGTCGAATAAGTACGGTTAAGGCAAGCAAAATTCCCATCCAGATATGATCGCTTGGACGGTTCTCTTGGATGATTCTGGTTTGCAAGTAAAGCAATGCTAAGAAAAAGCTAAGAAATAGGGTTTCGGTCGTTAAGAGGGAAGTGGTCCAGATGTAGGTGGGGTAAAATGTTAGGAGTGCGGCTGCAATAATCCCAGTGGGACGATTAAATAAGCGTCTTCCGAGTAAGTAGATGAATCCAATGGCACCTATACTAATAAAAGATTGCGTGATTCGAATCGCAAGTAAAGCATGATCCAGTGGCTGGTAACCCAATAGGCGATACATAATTATCAGAAACCAAGGATATCCTGGGGTAACAAGTGAATTGGGCGAAATATCTCGATAGGCGAATATCCCTTTTTCAATATACTGTATGGCTAATTTGGTGTATTCCAATTGATCGTAAATGAGTGCTTCATGATGGCCTTTTAGAGCATAGTACAAACGTAGGATCAACCCAATCAACATCAGAAAAACTAGAAAATAAGCATACCGTCTGTCCCGCATTTGACTACCTCCTGCTTTGGATGAAATGGTTTATTATTATTAATTTAATTTATACCCTATGAAAAAGCAACGAAAAACCTGAAGTTTATGCTATTATCAGAAAAGGAGGTGACGAAGTGGACATGGAAGAACATGAAGAAAATCAAGCGCTGAATAATCAAGTGGAGAATAATCAAGCGCCGAATAATCAAGCAAAAGTAACATTCACTGATGTACTGGTTTTGCTATTAAGTGGATTATACGTGTGGGATTGGTTAGAATATCCGGGATTGCATGTTTCTCGGGTCGTTGCTGTAGCAGTGTTGGCGATATGGTGGACATTGTTTGTTCTTAAGCTTGTGAAGCGTTAATTCACAATAAGAAGCAAATGGATAAGATGAATATAACTAGATCAATTTAGGATGGGTTATCACATTGCCTTTGCTAGAATGGGACAAACAAGAGCAACTATACGTTCGAGAATAGGATTCAAAGTTTAAATGGAAGTAGAAGCGGGTGAGTATATCCCATCCACTTTGGAATTAATGAAAACAAATGTTCGTTGACAATTGGTATCCGGATATTATAATAAAAATTGTCCTTTACTTATAGTTCAGGACCTCCAAAGGTTTCGGCACGCTGAACCCATTAATCAGCGGCCAATCATACATATTCAGCCAGTCAATAGATGACTGGCTTTTATATTTTTTGAGTATTCATGAATGCTTCTAGGTATTATCCCCAAGGTTGAAAAAAAGAAAAATGACAATGCACAGAAGAAGCGGTCAACCGCTTCTTCTTATTCTATTTACATCCTTTAACGTAGTTTATCTTTATTTTTTACATCAATTTTTACATCAACGCGTTAAAACACCCTCTGTATCACCATTATTCCACAGCTCTGTTACGTAGAAAAAAGCCTTTTAATATAAGGCTTCACGAATTTCTGTATGTATGGCGTTCCCGAACGGAATTGAACCGATATCTACCCTTTAGAAGTGAAGAGTAGCTTATCAAGGGATCTGTTATAGTGTCATGAAACCTTGTAGAATAAAGGGATTATGGATTGCTTTATTATTATTTATAGTGGTTTATAAGGGATTGATGTGAATTTTAACATCAATTTCACATCAACACCAAACTGTTTTAACTTGTATTTAGTGTAGGGAATAGATATTGAATGAACCTATATTAACCTAGCAGCTTGAGCGTCATTCATGAATGTTTGAAGATCTTGTAAATATAATTGCGATAATTGAAGCACGTTTTCATTACCGGGCCAATCATTAAATCGATATTCCGTCTCACGAGTGGGCGATAACTTAGTAGTTGGGTTTTCTGTCGATCCTTGTGCATTTTCTGGATCGATGGTTGGGTTAACTGTTTCACTTATTTTATTACCATTAGAATCCACTTTAAGGATTTTGCTTGATTCAGTGACTCTAATAATTATGGAAGAATGGACGCTAATATTGACTTGTTGAATAGGTCTCACCGGTTTTTGATGAATGCTTACGTCCCGCTTATCTTTAAAATATTTAAGAATGGGCTTTCCCGTGACAAGATTATCAAATTGAATCTGTTTCCCAGCTGCCTTCGATCGATCAAGCGTATACTGAAGGATACTTCGAGCTGCAGCAAGAAATGCACTCAAATTGAATGTAAAATGTTCATAAGATTCCTGTTGCATCGAGTCTTCCATTAGGCCTAAAAAATACTTTGATTCATTCATTTTTAATTCTTGGTCAGTCATAAGAACCCCCTTAAAATGTAAATACAGTTTTATTTTCCTAACATACTATATCATCACGTTCGTCAATGAGACAATCATTTTTAATTCTGTATTCAATTTATCTTCTTTTCAACCTTTGGCGTAAATAATGAATTGAATGTATCAGCTGCAGCTTGGTCTGCTTCTCGGAGCGCATGTGCGTAAATATTCATAGTAGTGGATATATTAGAATGACCTAACCGGCTGGATATAATCTTGGCATGAACACCTTGGTTTAATAGCAGGGTTGCTGAGGTGTACCTCAGATCGTGGAAGCGTATATGCTTAAGCTTTGCGCGCTTTTTGAATCTACCCCACCATAGCGTAACGCTGGATGGGCTTAGTGGCTTGCCATTCCACGATGTGAAAGCAAAGAAATGCTCCCCGCCTTCCCAGAGCTCTTCTGTTTTCATGCGATCTTTACTACATTCTTTTTTGTAGGCCTTTAAATCAGTTATGATTGAAGCAGGTAACGTAACATTTCGAAGAGAGCTCTTTGTCTTAGGCTCCTTCACTGTATATCGTTGGTCGTGGGAAAAGGTCAACGATTGGCAAACATCAATCATTCCATTATCTATATCGATATGCTTCCACTCTAGTCCAAGTAGCTCTCCTCGTCTCAATCCCGTGGTTAGCGCGAGTGTGATAAACATTCTCCATTGTTGGGTTTGTCAAGTGCATTGAATAGTTGCTCCACGTCGGCCACATTATAAACTTCCATTTGCTTATGTGTTGCCTTAGGTTTCTTTACACCGGCTACCGAGTTACTCTTGATAACCTTCCAGTCTACTGCGCGGCTAAAGACGTTCTTAATAACCCTGTGGATGTATTGAACTGTAGCTGACGATATAACGGCTGTACTGCCATCCTGGCGCTGCTCACGCTGCATCCCATCAATGAAGTTAAGCGGTTACTTGATTACTCTTAATTAGTGCGTCAACTCTATCTCCTACGCCCCCAGTTACTCCGATGAGGTTGAAGCGGTTTCGGAATGACCCCAGTTCATTCCAGAAGGCATTTGCAATGAGTGAGAAACGCCTCTGCATCCCGGTGTAGGTATCCTTATTGCAGATGAACAATACGGCAGCCGGCAACTCCTTACCTTGGTTTTCCAGATAACGGAGATAGTGACTATAGCCTTTAAACTTTTCTTGAAGCTTTTCACTGAATTCGGTTCCCATATCCATCTCGATGATTAGGCGTTGACCATTCACCATAACGTCACCGTCTGGTTTAAATCGGAGCAATTGTCCTTCAAGCTCAAACTTTGTGGAGTTGTACCGGTTATCTCTCCAGTCGATCTGCAGCTCAGGGTACTTATGCTTAATGCGCTCGAGCTTCAGCAATACATCCACAAGCATTAGATGGTGATAGTATCGTAGGCGAGGACACCTTGGGAGGCCGCTGCAGCTCAAAAGGGAAATCGCCAAAGTCATACTCCCAGCCTGATCCAATCTGACCAGGGGGGATGCTGAGCAGTTCATTTGCATATTCATGCCCCACTTAGGACAGATATATCACATCCTTTGTTCGTCCATACTTTAATGGATCTCTTATAACCAGCTTCAGCTCCTCAAGCTTCTGCAGATCCTTGTAGGTATTTTTAAGGAATGATTGTGATGCAATTCTACCGTTAAGCCTTTGAGAGAGCTCCTCGACTAATTGCTCATATAGTAGGCCACGGAATGAGAAAAGGATCAAGATTATGATCCTCTGTTTATTGGTAATCGCGTTGATAATATATTTAATCATTGGGAAGACACCACCTTGCCTTCGAGATGATCCATCCATTCAGTTATACTTTCCAAACGGAAGAGAATCCGGGAACGAATACGTAGATGCGGTATGCGTTGCTCCCGGACAAGGCTATAAATTGTAACTGTGGAGACTCCTAATAGCTGAGCGACATCCGGAACTGTAAGGGTTTTTTGCTGCATGCTTAAAGCACCTCTTTCTTAATTTTGTTTTATTTAAGCCAGGTATAAACTTAGTCAGCCTAAAATCTCTCCGGCTGAGGGAATGGTTGTGTGTAGTAGTAAGGAATGCTTATAAAGCAAGGCTTTCCGGGTGTATTACCGGTAAGGCTTTCCAGAATAATGTGCGCTACTACTATTTGTACGAAAGGTAGTATTAACGGTATACCTTTGAGTAATAGCGATACGTATGTCCTTCAATCGTATTAAGGAATCCTTTAGCGAATATATGGCTATAAGGCTATTTTTGAACATAAAAAGAACGACCTGTATTTCCAGCTCGTTTCTTCAAAAGGCACAATTGCCCGTAATTTTGTTGTAACCCTTCAGTGGGAATGGGCCCTAAATAAGCGGCGCTTTAGCATTGGTAACCATGGATGGCAATAAGACGGGACATAGCCGTCTAAATCTTGCTTAAAGCGATCTCAATCGCGATTGTCATTTAATAATAAACTCAATCGGAGCAAACGGTCAATATCTTATTTTAGCGGTGTGCAATAATCTCAGGGAGTTTGTTGAGGGAGATCAGGGCAAGATAGTATGTAATATTCATACGTTAATCGCTTATGAGAGCTATCAGAATTGCCGAACCCAATTCGAATGAGATTAGAGGGTTAAATACAAATCAATACAGAGGATTTTCCTTTTATTTAACCATAAATGGGAATAATTAATACTACCCTCTATCAATATCAACGATATTAACATATTATATGCTAAAGGGGGTGTAAGCTAATGACTAGGGTTGATGTAAGTCCAGAAATATTAAAATGGGCAGCCCATCGTGCAGGCAAAGAGCATACTATTCAAGATGAGATTCCCAGTTGGAGTAAGTGGATTAATAATCAGAATCAACCCACATTTAAGCAACTTGAGAGCGTGGCTAAGGCTACTTCGACCCCACTTGGATATTTCTTTTTGCAAAAGCCCCCTCAGGAACAGTTGCCGGTCCCTCATTATCGTACTATAGATGATCGTGGTACAAAAACTCCCAGCCCTAATCTTCTTGAGACAGTGCAATCAATGCAACGTCGGCAAGATTGGATGCATGATTACCTTGTTGAAAGAGAACATGATCCATTAGATTTTGTTGGGGTTAATAGCATAAAGCAAAGTCCGATCAGTATCGCTAAAGATATAAGGAAAAAACTCGGCTTGGAACATGGCTGGGCAGGTAACTGTCCAACTTGGGTAGATGCACTGAGCATGTTGCTTTATAAGATCGAAGACATAGGAATTCTTATAGTAGTCAACGGAATTGTTGGAAATAACACTCATCGTAAATTGGATGTAGATGAGTTTCGTGGATTTGTACTTGTTGATAAATACGCCCCGCTCATCTTTGTAAATAATGCAGATGGCAAGGCAGCTCAAATGTTTACGCTGGCTCATGAACTAGCGCATATATGGCTAGGGGTAAGTGCTGCATTTGACTTACAAGAACTTCAGCCCGCAAATAATGAGACCGAAAAAATATGTAATTCCATTGCGGCAGAATTTTTAGTGCCTGAAAAAGAACTTAAGGAATATTGGGATAAAGTCCGTGCGGATGGTGAACGATTTAATTTATTGGCGAGGCGGTTTAAAGTGAGTGAAGTTGTCGCAGCACGCAGAACTTTAGATCTTGGATTGATATCTTCGAGTGAGTTTTTCGACTTTTATCACAATCGCTATTTGGTTGGGCTTCAGGAAGCTCCAGGAGCCAGTGGAGGCAACTTTTATTACAATCAACCTTACCGTATTGGCCGCCGATTTGCAGAAGCAGTGATAAGTGCAACCAGGGAAGGTAAACTTCTATATCAAGAGGCTTATAGGCTAACTGGACTAAAAGGCAAGACTTTTGCAAATTTCGCTACACATATAGGTTATGGGGGCGATGTATGAGCGTTATATTTCTAGTAGACACTAATATTCTTGTTGAAGCCTATAAGAGATACTATTCATTCGATATAGTTCCATCTTTTTGGAACAAATTACTCGAAAAAGCAAAAGCCGGTCAGGTAGTAAGTATTGATCGAGTTAAAGATGAAATTGATGCATATGGAGAAGAGGACGAACTCAAGATCTGGGTAAATCGTGAGTTTGGTGCATGGTTTATTCCAACGGATAATGCTAATATAGTTCAAGCCTATAGGCAAATAATACAATGGGCAACAGATCATGAGCAATTCACTGGTGCTGCTAAAGCAGAATTTGCCTCTGTAGCAGATAGCTGGTTAATCGCTTGTGCTAAAGCCCATAATTATGTATTAGTTACACACGAAGCTTTCAGCGCTGGAGTGAAAAAGAGGATACTAATTCCAAATGTATGCCAAGCTCATAATATATCACATATTAATACATTCGATATGATGCGGAAATTAAATGTCTGTCTTGAATAAATAGCTGTATGATTGATAAAAATTTTCAATATAAGATAATTTAACTTTGAACAGTTGAAGCGGGTAACCGCTTCTTTTTGTTTTATTTACATCCTTTATAAAGGCTTATTAATTTTCACATCAAATTCACATCAACGGTCAATTTTACCCTCTGTATCACCTATTTCTAGCTATCCTGTTACATAGAAAAAAGCCTTATACCATAAGGCTTTCAAGGTTTCTGTATAGGTGGCGTTCCCGAACGGAATTGAACCGATATCTACCCTTTAGGAGAGGGTTACTCTATCCATTTGAGCTACGGAAACGCAGCAAAATTTATTATAACATATAACCATATGAGAGCGAAAGTGGGGAAAAATGGAGAAGGACATATACGTCAAAAGAAGTGCTAGTTCGACATCACACTTCGATAAACTTTTCAGAATGAATTGCATATACTTGTCCTAGGAATAACCGCAGCATGAGTTCGTGTCATGAATCATTGAGCTGAGGGGTGTATTTGATGAAAAATCAATACAGAAGCTTGAAACATTTAGTCGGATGTCGTTTAAAAAGAGATATTTATAGCAAAAAAGGTGTACTCGTGTTGGCTGAGTCAACGGTTCTCACAGATGAACACATTTGCAAAGGTATGTTGCATCATGTCGGTTTATCGCTGGATGATGTCATAGCAGACGAGGAGAAGAATATAGATCTTGGCGTTGATGAGGCACTCGTTCAGGTACGGAGTATTTTTCGAGATGTAAAGCATACGAATCGAATTCCGCTTATGAATGTTAGAAAGAAGCTCATTCCTGCAATTCACAAAATTATCGAAAACTCAGGACTGTTCGGATTACTCCATGATCTGCAAGTTAAAGACGACTACACGTACCATCACAATATAGGTGTATCTATCATTGCTATGATGATCGGGAAATGGATGCAGCTTAGCGCGCAGGACTTATCTATTTTATCCGTATCAGCATTTTTACATGACATTGGGAAGCTGAAGGTGCCTAAGGAGATTTTGAACAAAGCGGGTAAATTAACGGAAACCGAATTTACCATGATGAAGATGCATACGATGTATGGATATGAGATGATTAAGAATACGGTTGACTGCTCACATCGCCATGCATTAGTTGCCTTACAGCACCATGAACGAGAGGATGGAAGCGGGTATCCACTTGGATTGAAAGGCGATAAGCTGGATATCCTGAGCAAAATAGTAGCAGTAGCCGATGTCTTCCATGCCATGACTTCGAAAAGAGTGTATCATGATGCCATTCCGTTTCACCAGGTGCTGCAAAAAATGCAGCAAAATGCTTTTGGTAAATTAGATCCAACGATAACGACCTTATTCATGGAAAAAATCATGAGCACATCGATTGGCAACGAAACCATACTAACGGATGGCCGACGAGCGAAAATCGTCATGATCAACCCGAGCAGCCAGATGAAGCCTTTGGTCAGCATTAATAGTGATTTTGTCGATTTGAGTAAGCACACAAATTTAAATTTGGCTCAAGTCTTGGGGTAATGCTTTGGATTGTTTACGAAGCTTGCGAAAAAAACCAGATAATAGCTCACTGCACTCGGCTTGCAGCACGCCCTCAATGACTTCAACCTGATGATTAAAACGTTGCTCCTGCAGTAGATTCATTAAGGTCCCTGCACAACCCGCCTTAGGGTCTGGCGTACCAAAGACCACTTTAGGCAAACGTGCTTGCACAATAGCTCCTGCACACATTGGACATGGCTCTAAGGTTACATATAAGGTACAGTCTAATAATCGCCATGCCCCCATGGCTTTACTTGCTTGGCGAATAGCAATCATTTCAGCGTGAGCGGTTGGGTCCAACGTGGTTTCTCTTGTATTATAGCCCCTTCCGATGATTTGATCGTTATACACAATTACCGCGCCGATAGGTACTTCATTTATAGCTTCCGCTTCTTTAGCGGTTTGAATGGCTTCTTGCATCCAATATTCAGGGGTGTTCATTTGTGTCTCCTTTTTATCCGAACATTTATTCGTTGTTAACATGTTGTGGGTAACTTTGTGGATAACTTAAGCATTTTTTAGAAAATATGTTGTGCGGCAAGGATTATTATACACTATTCCACTTAACTTTTATTGATGTATTCCCTTATTCAGAGTATAATTTGTTCAAACATTATTCCTACTCGGAGTATAAAATTTTATACTCGATCTGACATTTCTTCGAAAACGCACTGTCCAAAAGGACGGCGTAGCCGTTTACCCTCGCATCCATTAAGCTATTTAACTGTTATTCATAGCAAGGGGGAAATATAACGATGGCTGAAAACCAATCTTCTGGCAACAAGGATTACGTATTTCAGGAAACGAACGAACCGAACATGTCGATTTTAGTGCATTGCCGAACTGTTGTGGAAAAAAAGGATTATGTATCTACAGGTATTCTTACTTATGCAGAAGGGGATATGGTGGAGATTGAGATTGGTGATTATCATGTATTCGATCTAGGAAATATTGTTAAATTAACGATTTATACACCAGCAGGGATTTTTATGTTCAACACAACAGTCATTGCCAAGGATGAAGGCTTTCTCATTCTTATTAATCCACCAGAGAATCGCCGCAAGTTTTCAGAAAAGCGAAAAGAAATGCGTGTGGAGGTGGAGCGACATGGTGCTTTATATGGACATTGGCTTCAAGGGGATCAAGAAAAGAAAATATTTTCCCAACCCATTAAGGTGTTGGTGAGCAACATCAGTCAGACAGGAATTGGGTTTATTATGCAAAGCAACTTAAAGCTAAACCAAGGCGAACACGTTGATATCGCAGTTGATATAGGTGTAAAGCTTACCTGTAAGGCCGAGATTAAACGAATGGATGAAACAGCTGCTGGCACATTGTATGGTGGAGAAATCAAAGATATTTCAGCGGAGCATAATAAAGCCTTACGCGCTTTTGTTTTGAAGTCACAGGTCTTGCATAGGTCTACTCATAAAAAGGTAGATACGCAAACGCAAAAAAGAGTGTTTAAGTAATGAATGCTTTGATGATGTATGAACCCTTGTTAAAAGAAGTTTGCGAATAGCGAGGTAGTTACTATATAATATGAAGGAATGATAGAATAAAAAAGTAAATTAGAAAATTGCTGCTGCTATTTATTCTGAAGGAGGTACATAATGATGAGTTATCAAGCGGGTACAACACGTTATGATACAATGAAATATAATCGGTGTGGCAAGTCTGGGGTGAAGCTTCCAGCCATTTCACTCGGATTATGGCATAATTTTGGCGGTGTTGACAATTTTGAGAACGGTAGAGCGATGCTGCGTAGAGCTTTTGATTTAGGAATCACACATTTCGATCTAGCTAACAACTATGGACCACCACCAGGCTCTGCTGAGGAAATGTTTGGACAGATGATGTTAAATGATTTTGCCCCTTATCGGGATGAATTGATTATTTCTTCCAAAGCAGGATACTTGATGTGGCCTGGACCGTATGGTGAGTGGGGTTCTAAGAAAAACCTTGTTTCCAGTCTAGACCAAAGCCTGAAACGGATGAAGTTGGATTATGTCGATATTTTCTACTCGCATCGTTTTGATCCAGAAACACCATTGGAGGAAACCATGGGTGCCCTGGATTTACTTATCCGTCAAGGCAAGGCGCTATATGCTGGGATTTCTAGCTATAGTCCTGAGCAAACTGCAGAAGCGGTACGGATCTTAAAAGAATTAGGTACACCGATGTTAATTCACCAACCAAGCTATTCGATGTTAAACCGGTGGGTGGAGGATGGGCTTCAGGATGTTCTCGCAGAAAACGGAGTCGGCAGTATTGCTTTCTGTCCACTTGCCCAAGGATTGTTAACGAATAAATATGTGATGGGTATTCCAGCGGATTCACGTGCAGCTAAGACATCAAGTCCATTCCTTAATTCAAAAGACGTAACTTCCGAGAAAATAGAACAAATCGAAAAACTCAACGACATTGCTGCGGATCGTAGCCAAAGTCTCGCCCAAATGGCCTTGGCCTGGGTGCTTCGTGAAGGGCGTATCACTTCCGCATTAATTGGGGCAAGCCGTGTTAGTCAAATTGAGGAGAACATTGCTGCCTTGAATAACTTGGATTTTACAGCTGAGGAACTGGCGAAGATTGATGCAGTTTTGAAACAATAGGATAAAAAGAAAATCCTTCTCGTCGCATTTTTAATGTGATGGGGAGGTTTTTTATCATTTATCCTTGTTACTTTAACAGTGAGTGACATTAGCTTAAAGGTACTATATAATGAACAAAGATTATTTATTTCATGAGGAGTTGTTAGTTAGATGGCTTTGAAAGCGGGAATTGTCGGCTTGCCCAACGTAGGGAAATCGACTTTATTTAATGCAATTACACAGGCTGGGGCAGAGATGGCCAATTATCCTTTTTGTACGATTGATCCGAATGTCGGCGTAGTTGAGGTGCCGGATGAGCGTTTGCTGCGATTGGTGGAGATTGTCACACCAAACAAAATAGTCCCAACGGCATTTGAATTTATTGATATTGCAGGGATTGTGAAGGGTGCGAGTAAGGGCGAAGGCTTGGGTAACAAGTTCCTTGCGCATATTCGTGAAGTGGATGCAATTGTCCATGTCGTTCGCTGTTTTCAAGATGACAATATTACGCACGTTTCCGGCAAGGTTGATCCACTAGGTGATATCGAAACGATCAATCTGGAGTTAATTTTGGCTGATCTGGATTCCCTCGAGAAGAAAATCGAACGCTCACGCAAAAACTTAAAAGGCGGCGACAAGAAAGTCGTAGCCGAAGTGGAATGTCTGGAGCGAATTAAAGATGCGTTGTATGCGGATAAACCAGCACGCAGCTTGGATTTGTCTGACGAGGAAAAGCTCATTGTGCGCGATTTGCATTTGTTAACGATGAAGCCAGTATTGTATGCGGCGAACGTGAGTGAGGCAGAGGTAGCTAATTCCGACAGCAATCCATTTGTGCAAACGGTTCGAGAGTTTGCTTCTGCTGAAGGAGCCGAGGTTATTCCGATTAGTGCCAAGGTTGAATCGGAAATTGCGGAGTTGGATGGCGACGATAAGGCAATGTTCTTGGAAGAGCTTGGACTTGCGGAATCCGGCTTGAATCGATTGATTAAAGCCGCTTACCGTGAGCTTGGCTTATACACGTACTTCACAGCGGGTGTGCAAGAGGTTCGGGCATGGACGATTCACAAGGGAACGAAAGCCCCGCAAGCGGCTGGTGTGATTCATACGGACTTTGAACGTGGTTTTATTCGTGCAGAGGTTGTTAGTTATGAAGCTTTATCTACGAACGGTTCGATGGCTGCAGCTAAGGAAAAGGGTTTGGTTCGTTTAGAAGGTAAGGAATATATCGTGCAGGATGGCGATGTGATGCATTTCCGATTTAATGTGTAGTTAAGATCATGATCTGCGAGAATGGACACGGCTGAAGGGTCGTGTTTATTTTCTTTGAAAAGCCAAAAGTAGCTTATTGAGATATTTGTTTGTGTCATAGTCGAACACATATTAATTAGAGATTGTGCAATAATGGTATGGATTATTCATTGACTTCCACCTACCAAAGGCATAAAATATATACACTTATATATAAAAGAAAAAGCTTAATATAAGCCTAAGGAGTGTGCAATTGTGCTAGATCGTCTTCAATCGCTAGCCGGACGATACGAGAAATTAAGCGAATTGCTTAGCGATCCGGATATTGTCAATGATACGAAGAAACTAAGAGAGCTTTCCAAGGAGCAATCGGACCTGCAAGAGGTTTTCGAGGCTTATACGGAATATAAATCGGTAATGGAGCAGTTTGACGCTGCCAAAGAAATGCAGAATGAGAAGCTGGACGATGAAATGCGTGAAATGGTCAAAATGGAGCTCGATGAGCTTTCCGGACGCAAAGAAGCGCTGGAAGCAGAAATAAATTTATTGATGCTGCCGAAGGACCCGAATGATGACAAGAATGTTATTGTCGAAATTCGCGGAGCGGCTGGAGGCGATGAAGCAGCCTTATTCGCGGCGGACTTATATCGGATGTATACACGTTTTGCGGATGTTCAAGGCTGGAAAACAGAGCTGATGGATGCCAATCTCAATGACTTGGGTGGATTTAAAGAGGTGATCTTCATGATCATCGGTAAAGGCGCCTATAGCAAGATGAAGTACGAGAGTGGAGCGCATCGCGTACAACGGATTCCTACGACAGAATCAGGCGGTCGGATTCATACCTCAACTTCTACGGTTGCTGTTATTCCGGAAGCGGAAGAAATCGAAGTGGATATTAAGGATAGCGATATTCGTGTGGATACATTCTGTTCAAGCGGAGCGGGTGGGCAATCGGTTAATACGACGAAATCAGCCGTGCGGGTAACACATGTGCCGACAGGAATTGTAGCAACCTGCCAGGATGGCAAGTCACAAAATGGGAATAAAGATAAGGCGATGCAGGTGTTGCGCGCTCGCGTTTATGATAAGTTCCAGCAGGAAGAGCAAGCGAAATATGATGGTGAAAGAAAGAGCAAAGTGGGTACGGGTGATCGAAGTGAACGGATCCGGACGTACAACTTTCCGCAAAGCCGCATAACGGATCACCGCATCGGGTTGACCTTGCACCGCTTGGAAACGGTAATGAACGGTGATATGGATGAAATTGTAGCAGCCTTAACGATGGCCGCGCAAGCGGAATTAATGGACAATAAAGGGGAATAACCCGTTATGAACGAGCAGCCAATGACGGCACGTGAAGCCTATATTCAGGCTTCTTCTTTTTTACGGCAGAGGATGATCCCAGATGCAGCGATCTGTGCGGAGCTCTTGCTCCAACATGTGATGCAATGGGATCGTTCGACTATGCTGCTGCGCTGGGAAGAGCCATTTCCGCAGCAGTTGCTGAGTACTTGGTTGCAGCTAGTGGAGCGCAAAGCTGCAGGAGAACCGGTGCAGTACATTACCGGTGTGCAGGAATTTTATGGGCTTCTGTTTCAAGTGAACCCTGCTGTATTGATTCCCCGTCCGGAAACAGAGCTTTTGGTAGAGCAGGTAATTCAACGGGGAAATGAGCTTTGGCCTCTTGGAAATCCGAAGCTTGTCGACATCGGTTCAGGCAGCGGTGCGATTCCAGTAAGTATTGCGGTTCATTGTCCATTATGGCAAGTGAGCAGTTCGGATATTTCATTAGCTGCGTTAGAAGTGGCAAGAGCCAATGCAAAGCTTAATGGGGTTGCGGCGAGGATTTATTTTGCTCAAAGTGATTTATTGGAGTCTTATGTTCGGGAGCAGAGCCATATCGATATCCTGGTCTCTAATCCACCTTACATCGCTTCTGCAGATATAGATGATCTGCAGCTAGAGGTGAAAAGCTTCGAACCGCGGTTAGCTTTGGATGGTGGAGAAGATGGTTTGACTCTGTATCGGCGGATGTGTGAACAGCTAAAGCTTTTGCCTGGCTTTCCGCGCTTGATTGCTTTTGAAGTCGGACAGGGTCAAACAGAAGCGGTTAGCGGCATGCTGGCGGCATTAAATGTCTGGACACGGATAGAAATTGTCAAAGATTTATCAGGAATTCCTCGGCATGTAATTGCAATGGAGTAAGGAATAGCCACATTCAATAAATAAGGGACAGACTGAATTGTATGTTCCTTATTTATTTTTGATTCCTCCGATAATTTCACACAGAATAAATCTTTTCAGGCTAATTTCATAGTTGATCTTGTAGAATAAGGACAGAAGAGAATTTTTTGAGAGGATGATTGCAATGAAGAGGCTTGTAAAGAAACAATGGATCCCAAGCTTGATAATAGTGATTGCATTGCTGGTATTCCCATTGCTGTTTAGCGGCCATGCTGCCTTGGCCGATGATGACCGGGAGGAACATCATGTCAAGTATGAGAAAGACCAAATGGAAGATAAAGAAGTAAGAGAGACTACAATTCGCAAACATGAACGAGAAGACGATGAAGATGATGATGATGATGAAGGTGAAGAGTTTAATGAGACTATAGAGGGCGGTTTTGGAGATGCCTCAACCCTACAGCCAAGCCTGACCCCTTCTTTTGTAAATGGACAGTCAGCTTCTATCCAGGTGGATGGACAATCGGCATCGTTGAACGTCACTTTGAGCGTAGGACAAGGAGGCGGAAGCGAAGTTCGAGTTAACACCGAGAAGGTGCTTGATTATCTGAATGTGCCCTATGTGAAGTATAGTAAAGGATCTTTGCTCGAAATGTATGTGGATGAGCGCCATGTCATTTTCCACGACGGAAAAAGTATTGCATATGTGAATGGGCAAAAGTACTCCCTGCCAGCGGCACCCGTTTCCCAGAATGGGCAACTCCTCATACCGCTGAATGTACTGGCGAATCAGTTGGGGTATTCATTGCAGTGGGACGACAATACACAAATTTTCTTATTGAAAAGAGGTGTTTAAGATGGCGACAAAAAAATGGCCTAAATGGGTTGTTGGTTTTTCTAGTGTAGCCTCTTTCACCGGATTTTTGTTTTTGATCCAACACCCAATGGATGTAGGAAAAGCAACAGTGGGTGCGGATGGAAATCTAACTGTGGATCCGGTAAAAGCGTTTGAATCCTTAGAATCAAATAAGGTTCCTCAACTGGTGCCGATCTCCGTACAATCGGGAACATCAGCAGGCGCTGCCAAAACATTTATGCGCTCCCGTGTGGAATTTCAACAGATAAGCGAATTATCTCCAGTGAAAAAATCGGAGCGGGAGCTTCTACTGGAGCAATTGGATTGGGATGGTCTGGCAGATAATGCGACGGTGATTGCAGAGATTAAGACAACGGCAACCCCAAAAGTAAAAAGCGACGTACGGACACGGAGGTCATAAGATGCGACAGCGGCAGGCCGGCAATACCGGGCTTTACCCGGGCATCGAGTTTCGCGCGATGAACACAGCGATCACAGCGATCGGCTATAGTGACGAACCGCTGCCCTATTGGCAGCGACCAGTTACCGGTTTATTCGCGGATGTGGAGCGGACAGCGTCGCGGTTTCTTGTAAACAGCGGACTCTCGCGTCTGAATCGGGCTCTTAGGGATCAGCCGGTTTCCGTTCCGCCGCTTCTAATGGAGCTCCTGCAGCGGGCATGGGAGATGGCTGGCGCAACGGATTATTTATTTCAGCCTTTTATCGGCACCCTCATGAAAAGACTGGGTTATGACTGTTCCTTTGAGCAGTTGGACAAGGAGTTAGCATGGATTGGATCAACCGATGCGGAAATATACCCTAACAGCGAAAAGCACCGTATGGTGACGGACGCTGCCGCTTTATCTTTCGATAGACCGAGTTATACCGTCACTAGGAGAATTACCGAGGAACTAGATCTGGGCGGCATTGGAAAAGGATGGACTGTGGGTCGAGCCGCGGCGCTTATGCGTGACCAATTCCACGTCACTTCGGGACTTGTGGATGCGGGTGGAGACATAGCGGTTTGGTCGGACGAGGAACCATGGTGCATCGGCATTCAGGATCCCGAAGACGAAGAAAAAGAAGTTTTACAGTTGTGGGTAAAGGAAGCCGGCATTGCCACCTCGAACGTATTGCACCGCAGGTGGAAGCAGTCTGGGCGGGAGTTTCACCATATCGTGGACGTGAGGACGGGTCTCCCTGCAGAGAGCGATGTTATCCAAGCAACAGTGCTTGCGCCGAAAACGGATGAGGCCGAAGTAACCGCAAAAATCTTGTGTATGCTCGGTTCGGAGGATGGCGCGAGCTGGATCGCGTCCCGATTCCCGCAGCACGGTTATATCATGATGAAAACGAATGGCGAGATGATGTTGAATCGCAAAGTCAAAGATTATGCCTTGAAGGTGGTGTAAACGATGGGTTCGATTTCGGTTTGGTTGTCCACTTGGAATGTAATTAAAGCAGCGGGGTTTGCTTCTTATCTACTATTATTTGTTTCTGTATCTCTTGGCGCCTTCAGCTATGGTAATTGGATTCCTTCCAGAACCCGCGTGGTGCTCCTGGCTATTCACCAGATGACGGGATGGGTCGGTTTTTTGTTTGGTCTGCTGCATGGTCTTGTGCTTACGATCGATAAGTATAAACCGTTTTCCTTGATGGAAGTATTCATACCGTTTGCGTCAAAACAGGATTCGTTGTTTAACGGATTAGGAATCCTAGCATTGTATCTGTTTCTAATTATTTTAGTTACATCGGATTGGATGAAGCGGTTTGGTCGAAAAGCATGGCGATCCGTCCATTATTTGGCATTCCCAGCGTACTTTATGTCACTTGTACACGGCATGGCAGTCGGTTATGATATACATCGTCCATGGGCAATTGCATTTTATTCCGGGACAGCGACGTTGTTTTTCTGTATGATTGGAATTAGGGTGGTTTTGTCGAAGAGAAAGGCCAAAGGGGCCAATCCGAAATGAGAAGTGCGTTCTTAACCGATACAGATAAATAAAGGAGTTTCTCGTATGAAAATATTGCTGGCAGAGGATCACGTCAAGTTAGGCAAACTGATCGTACACATGCTGAAGAAAGAATGCCACTCAGTCGATTGGGTATTAAACGGCAATGATGTGCTGGATTATTTGGCAACGGAAGATTACGATCTGCTGATTTTGGATTGGATGATGCCGGGTAAAGACGGGGTGATCGTCTGCCGCGAACTGCGGGCGAGCGGGTATTCCAAAGGAATTCTGATGTTAACGGCAAGGGATACTTTGGGAGACAGAGTGGAGGGTTTGGATGCCGGGGCGGACGACTATTTGATGAAGCCGTTTGAATTCCCCGAGCTTTTCGCGCGTATTCGTTCGTTGTCCAGAAGAGTGCAGACTTCGATTAGCGAATCGCTTATGATCATTCCGCCCTACACATTAAATTTAAATGACCACAGATTATCGCGGGATGGGGAACCGATCTCCCTTACGGTGCGTGAGTTTCAGCTATTGGAGATTTTGATGCGAAACAATGGAAAGGTCATAACCCGCAACGTGCTGTTATCGCGAATTTGGGGTTTAGACGCTGAAGTGACGATCAATTCGTTGGATGCGTTGGTAAAGCTGCTGAGGAGAAAGCTGGAGAAAGATTCCCATTTTCAGATTCAAAATGTTCGCGGGGTAGGCTATAAGCTGGAGGTGGCCGATGTTCAAGACGACTCGCAATAGACTGATGTTTTTTTTCTCGGGATTGATCTTTGTGTTTTTGATCGTTTTTAATGGCATAAGTTATTTCGTACTCTCTACGATCATCTATAGCGAAAGCGAGAAAAACATCCTGTTATTGGCCGGGCTTGAGGAAACGGAACATGCTGCCGACTTGCAGAGGCATAAACCTGATGCCGAAAATGGAAAAAACGTTAAAAATGAGCACGACTCGGAAGAAGAAGAACATGATAACAATAAAATTCCTGCTGCGGAAAGAACGATTTTGCAGCCGTTTTACTATGTGTTGAATGCCAGCGGTTCACTTGTAGCGGAGCAGCAGTCGAATCGAGCTTCAAGTGCGGAAGTAGTACGTTTTTTGAAAAATTGGATTCCGGCTTCTGGTGAGGTAAAATACGCTACTTTTCTCTCCCGCAGTGGTGAAAAAGTTCATCTCCTGTTTGCAGGCAGGCCGATATATGTGGACGGTTTGTATCAAGGGGCAATATATACCGGAGCGGATATATCCCAGCAAGCGGAAATTTTCCGAAAATTATTTCTCGTTTTAATTGTATTGTCTGCAATCTTTTTCGTGGTTTCCGTATTTCTCGGATATGTGATGTCGTCGAAAGCGATGGGGCCGATTTTTCGTTCCTTCAAGCGGCAGCAACAGTTTGTGGCAGATGCTTCGCATGAACTGCGAACGCCGATCAGCGTCATTCAGTCTTCTTTGGAGGTCATTGAGGTGGAGGAGCGGGAGACGATGCAGCCGTTCAGCAGACAGGTGCTCGACGATTTACAAGATGAAGTGAGAAGGATGTCTTCTCTGCTCCAAGATTTGTTGACTTTGGCTCGAGTAGATGCGGATCAAATGCAGCTTCAATTTGACGACTTTTCTATTCAGGATGAAATCGAGAAGATGATACGCAAACTGCAGCCGTTGGCTGATGAAAAACAGCAAAGCTTGACACTTGAGAGCACGCAAGACGTGATGATTCGCGCCGACCGAGGACGTCTGCAGCAGCTGATGATGATCCTGCTTGACAATGCAATCCAATATACGCCGGTTAAAGGGAGTATTGTGATCTCCGTCCAATTTCATGGGCATTCGATGGCGCTCTCCATAGCAGATACAGGTGCTGGAATCGCGAAAGAAAGACAGCAGGATATATTCGAGCGTTTTTACCGCAATGACTCTGCAAGAGCCCACGGCCGAGGAAACGTAGGACTTGGTCTTTCCATCGCCAAATGGATCGTCGAAGCCCATAACGGCACCATTCAGGTCAAAAGCGAGCCTGATCAGGGCAGCACATTTACTGCTACGCTACCCGTACGTTTGTAACTCATCATCCTCACATCGAACCATGTGTATGCCAACTTATTGAAGCTTAACGAGATCTGTTCGTAGATTCATAGGTTCATAGGTTTAGTCCTCCTGATTCGTGTCCATACTGAGCGTATGAAGCACTAAAGGGGGATAACAGATGAAAGTTCCATTTTTGACTAGACAGTGGGTTCTGATGGTTTTTGTTATTATTGTTCTTATATCAAGTTGGGAATCCAATCGTAATAACATTGCTTTAGCCGATTCAGCTATTCCCGAGCAATCGATTCGCTTGCGCATTCTAGCAAATTCGGACTCGATTGAAGATCAAGTGATGAAACGGCGTGTTCGGGATGCCGTAATAGCACAAATGAATACGTGGGTGAAAGAGCCCGATGGCATTGAGAATGCAAGGCGTGTTGTAAGGGAGCAGTTACCGGCTTTACAAACATTAGTTACAAGCGAGTTGGCTTTATATGGGTACCATTACACAGTTCAAGTGGAGCTCGGGCAAGTTCCTTTTCCAACTAAAATGTACGGGACTCGCGTTTACCCAGCGGGCAACTATGAAGCGTTACGGATTACCCTCGGTCGAGGGGAAGGTCAGAATTGGTGGTGTGTCTTATTCCCGCCCTTATGTTTTGTCGATGCCGTTACAGGCGAAGCTGTGGGTAAAGCGACTGCTTCTGACAAAGCCAGTCCACCCTCCATCCAAATCAAATCGAAAAAACAGATTCATTTCTACTTATGGGATAAAGCCAAACTGCTCTTAGCTCAATTTTAAGATGGATTGTCTGCCAGATTCGTGACAAATGTAGGAGAGACAGGCTATAATGACAAGAAAAACGAAGGATTGAACCGATATGACGAATTATTGGGTTGTGGCTCTGACTGATACGGCAGAGCATCCGTCTATTCAAGCTGCGGCTCAGCTGATTCGCGAAGGGAAACGAGTTGCATTTCCTACGGAAACCGTATATGGATTAGGTGCAGATGCGACGAATACGGATGCCGTGGAAAGTATCTATCAAGCGAAAGGGCGACCCGCGGATAATCCGCTGATCGTCCATATTGCACATCCCGCGCAATTGGACGATTTGGTTATAAGCATCGATGCGGTTTCGCAAGCGTTGATCGATGCTTTTTGGCCTGGCCCGCTGACGCTGGTGCTGCCGGTTCGAGCGGGTGCGGTTTCCCCGCGTGTGACAGCAGGCTTGTCCACGGTGGCGGTTCGCATGCCTGCGCATCCGATAGCGCTGCAGCTGATCAGCGCCGCAGGCTGCCCGCTTGCAGCGCCGAGCGCCAATCGCTCTGGCCGTCCCAGTCCGACACGCGCGGAGCATGTGCGTGATGATCTGGACGGGCGGATTGAGGCGATTATTGACGCAGGCGCTACGGGGGTTGGGCTGGAATCCACCGTTGTCGAAGTGGTGGATGGAAGCATTCATTTACTGCGCCCAGGGGGGGTTACGCTGGAGCAATTGCAGCCTTTTGCCACAAAGGGCGTAGTTGTTCAGTCTTCAAGTAGAGAGCCTTCAAGCCGAGAAGCTGGGGCAGAGGATAAGGAAGTAGTAAGCGCAGCTCCTAAATCCCCGGGCATGAAATATACGCATTATGCGCCGCAAGGCATGCTGACTTTAGTCATGGGAAGCTCGCCAGACCAAGTAACCGCGCAAATTCAGCATATGGTAAACTTGGCGCAAACGATGGGTCATTCGACAGGGATTCTTACGTGTACAGAGCATTTAGATCGCTACCATGCGGATCTGGTTGTACCCTGTGGAAGCTTAGCTCAGCCGGACAAGATCGCTCAAGAGCTGTTTGCTGCCTTACGCAGCTTTGATGCGGGGAACATATCTTTTATCGTGGCAGAAGCCTTCGATGAAGCCGGAATTGGCTCTGCTGTTATGAACCGCTTGGAAAGAGCAGCAGGTGAAAGAATCCTGCGAATTAAGTGAGGCGAACTTTTAATATGGAAGACTCATTGTGATTTAATGGATGATAACTATTGTTTATTAGTGCTATTCGAGAGGAGAGATCCTATCGGGTAGCCTTTTTTTAGTATATCAGGAAGTATATAATTTGTTCCTTGTTTTATTGATTTTTGCTCATTCCGCGAAACGAGGTGCATTTTTGAAGCTCGTATTGGGTGCGGTGTTTAAGTGCTGCAAAGCAACTCGAAGTGCTCCAAAATAACAAAATTACCTCCAGTAACCTATTAGTTCTGTCCACTCTGCGCACTTTAGCGAAAGAATTTCGTTATTAGTGCTATGATTTTCCTTATTATAGTTTGAAAAGGGGCCAGGTGGCGGGAATAACGAAAAAATGGCGTTAATAACGAAACCCTTTCGCTAATAACGCCAAAGTTTCGTTATTTCTTCCCATTACCATATCATAGCTAAAATAACGAAAATGTAGTCCGTTATAGCGAAATTTTTTCATTCATGTGATGACTGATCTTATATTTCTGAATAAACGTGCGCTTCGCAAGCAATGCTCGCGAAGCTAGTTTTGCTTGCGCAAATCTCTTAGGACGGTGATGCCGTCTTTCCTCGTTAGCCTAAGGTTCAGCATGTAATACAAAAATCCATTTTATTGTGGTACAAAAATTTCTTCCATGTTAACATAGAAGAAATAAATGGCATTAATTAGGTGGGAATTTAGTTGAGGATGAAGTCAATGCTAAATGGAAAAATATCGTTATATTCGTGGATTCGCAATTCGAAAATTAAGAGTAGACTGATCGTTTCGTTTCTTTTTTTATCCATTCTCCCCTTGTTTATTACCTCCACTTTTACCTATCAAAAAACGAGCGAAGCGATTCACGCCAAAAGCAGTACTTATTCTTTGCAGATTTTAGATCAGGTCCGCAATGAAATTAATCGAGAGAATAAGAAGCTAGAATACTTAAGCGATCAAATTATGACGAATAATCTAGTACAAACCAACCTGCTCAATGCGACGAAATTAGATATGCATTCTGTAATGGATACCTATTATGAAGTGAATCAAACGTTCAGCGGCAGGAAGTTGCTGGATCATATTAAATCTTTGCAAATTTATAATTCAACAGTAGAATTGGTATACGATTTGGGCTACGATCAGCTGAAAGAAGAAGATATTAGTCAACTCACAAAGATGATTACGGAACATGATGGCAATGATGTTTGGACACATGTGACGACAAAAAATGATGTTGATTGCATTATTCTTGGCAGGCAGATTCATTCGCGTGAAAATTGGCTGCAGCCCATTGGTTACATTTTTATCGCAGTTAAAGAAAGCTTTTATTCTCGAGATATTTATGGGGACGTTGATATGGGTGAGGGAGCGGATCTCTTTATATTAGATCCACTGGGAAATGTGCTATCAGCACGAAATCCGAAAATTCAATTTGGAAATAAACACGAAAACAGCGGTTTAATCAAACAAATCGTTTCGAATGAAGCTGAAGGTAAACGCTCGTTTTCCATGACGATACAACGTAACGGTTATTTGGTTGCCTATTCCTACGACACTTCGGCTCGATGGTATTTGATCAGCACCATACCCGATGCTTATTTGAATAAAGAAACGCGAAATGTACTGCCCTATATTTTGTACGTATGCGCGCTCTGTTTTGTTTTTTCATTGCTGCTAACTTTTATCATTTCTACGAGTATTTCCAGGCCGCTTAAATTATTAACTCAGACCATGAAGCAGGTTGCGGGTGGTAATCTGAATGTCAGTATTGAAGATTCCAACAAGGATGAAATTGGCTTTCTGACAGGAAAATTTAATAGCATGGTTGAACAACTCAGGAATTCGATAGATCACTCAAAAGAAGAACAAATTAAGAAACGTGAAATTGAATTGCAAATGCTTCAAGCCCAAATCAATCCCCATTTTTTATTTAATACTTTAAATTCATTAAAATGGACAGCGTTGTTGAATAACGATGTTAGTGTAAGTAGTGGCTTGACATCCCTTGCCGAGCTGTTGCGCAGCACTATCGTCGATAAAAAAGAATTAATTTTGTTAAGGGACGAGCTCAAAAATGTGGAAAATTATATTGTTATACAACGGCTCCGCTACGGAACATCGTTTGAGGTAGAGTATCAGATTAACGAAAGATTAAGAGATAGCAGTATTCTTAAATTTATTTTGCAGCCTATTGTTGAGAATTCGATCATTCATGGATTGGATCCCAAGGAGTACGATTCGAAGATTATTATTTCCGCTGAAGAATTGGGTACTTATATGCGAATTACTATTCGTGATAATGGAAAGGGAATGGACGTGCAGCAAATTAATAATTTGGTATATTCGGGATCTAAATCTAAGAATCGTCTGTCCAATATTGGGATTTCTAATGTGAATGAACGCATTAAGCTTAATTATGGCGAAGAATTTGGGCTGACGATTGAAAGTGAAGTGGGAAAGGGAACAAGTATAATCATGATGATGCCTTTGCTGGGATTGGAGAATATGGACAATGATTAAAGTATTGCTGGTCGAAGATGAGAAGATCATGCGAATTGGGATGAAGATGATGATTCCATGGGAGGAACATGGATTTGAGTGGATTGGTGGGGCGGAGGATGGCTTAGAAGCGCTTGTTTTGATAGAGCAGCATCGTCCGGATCTAATTATTACGGATTTAATGATGCCGAAAATGAGTGGATTAGAGCTCATCCAGATGTTAAAAAAGGATCCATTATTCCATGGCAAAGTGATCGTGCTGAGTAATTATGATGATTATGAATTGGTTCGAGATGCCATGAAGCTTGGGGCGTTCGATTATTTATTAAAGCTTACTTTGAAGCCAGAGGAGCTATTGGATGTGTTGAAAAAAGCTGTCATCGAGCTTGCTTCGGAAAAAGAAGAGAAAGAAATACATCGAATGAATTCCATTGTGATGCGAGAGAGCTTGCTGCAGTCTCGTAAAAATTTCCTTAAGGAATTGCTGCATGATGATTTTTTGTTAGAAAAAAGTATTGCAGCAAAAGCACAGAAGCTAAACGTTACATTCGGTAATGCTCCTAGCTTTTTAATTTACCTGACATTGAATCAAGTTGAGAAAATTATGGATACAGGGAAGTGGGTGGACAAACAGCTGCTGATTTTTTCCATACAGAATATAATATTAGAAATTATAAATGAATTTTCTCAAGCAGAATTTACCGAAATCAGCTTCTGCGATTACATTATTATCCTGCCGGAAAGCAACAAAAATGGTACAGAGCACCGGAAGCTCCAACTGGCTAAGCAAATTTCAAGCATGCTCAAGATATATTTGGATTTAGATGTGAATGTTTTGATTAGTGGCGTTTTCAAGGGTTTACATTTAGCAAGAGAAGTCTTCGTAACTTGTAAAAATGCAGCTGGAATGCGGTTTTATCATAGTGAACCAATGATTGCACATACGAGAGAGACTGTGTTTGACCATCTACTCTTTGCCAAATTGAATCCTTCCTTTCAGGAGGAATTGAAGAAATCTGCACAATTGGGTGATACGAATGGCTTATTAAAGGGGTTTGATGGATTCTTAGATACGGCAGAGAAGGAGCGTTTTCTTCCCTCCTTAGTGCTTAAGATGGCCTTGCTTGCTCTTGAAGAGTGGGAAACGGCTGGAGCAGATACGGGGCAACCGCAAGTGTTGTCCGAGCCCTATAAAAAAAGGTTGGTTAATGCAGAGACATTAAGCGAATTCCAAGGTGCCTTCGTAAATGCAGTGCTTGCTCTAAGTGAAAATGCGTTAACGCTTTCCTCCAAAAAATATCGCAAAGAAATAAGAGATGTTATTGATTATATGCTGAAAAATTTGAATCAAAAAATCACATTGGGAATGGTTGCCAATCATGTAAATCTGAATGAAAGTTACTTAACTCGGCTGTTCAAGTTAGAAACGGGAAAAACAATCATCCATTTCTTGAATGGTTTACGTATGGAAAAAGCACAAGGGCTTTTGAAAAATCCTGATTTAAATGTAAGAAGAGTGTCTGAACTGGTTGGTATTCCTGATCCCTTGTATTTCAATCGTATCTTTAACAAGGTTCTTGGGCAAAGCCCTACAGATTTTAAGAAAAGCTATTTCAAAAAGTCGAAATAATCCATATTTAAGTCAGAATTATTAATTTCACCCTTCACCCTTTCCCATTATGATTAAAACAAGAAAACATCTTTACTATATTAAAAGGGGGAAGCAAATTGAAAAAGCAAATGATAGCAATACTTGCAGCGATCGTTGTAACCGGGTTATTGGCAGGCTGTACTGGAAAGAAAGCTGACCCCATTACTGCATCTGTAGCACCGAAAAATGTAACGATCACTGCTCTTTTCATGAAGCAGGCGGGCTACAGTGAAGATGCAATTAAAGAAGCAACCGATGCTTTTATTAAAGAAAATCCGAATATTAAAGTGGAAACGACATTCGTGCCTTATGAGGTTTTAGAGCAAAAAACACTAGTTGCCAACGGTGGGTATGATGTTCTACTCATCGATGCACCTTGGACTGCTAAATTTGTTAAGGCCGATCTGATAAGAGAGGTCACCGACAAAGTATCCGCTGCCGACCACAATGACATATTTGCTGGCGCTTTAAGTGCTATGCAATACGAAAATAAGCTCTATGGTATGCCTTGGTTAAATGATGTGAAGTATTTATTTTATAATACAGAAATGCTAAAGCAAGCTGGCATTAATGCGCCACCAAAAACCTGGGATGAGCTCATTGCCGATTCCAAAATTCTCAAAGAGAAGAAGATCGTTGATTTTCCAATCGTCTGGTCTTGGAAGCAAGCTGAAGCACTTGCTGTAGATTATGCGCTGGTTGTTGGATCCTTTGGCGGCAAATTCGTCGAAAATGGTGTGCCGGTTGTGAATGATCCAGGCAACATTGAAGCTTTAAAATTTATGCAGCAATCGTTAAAAGACGGTTTATCGAACCCGAGCTCTCCAGAATATTTAGAAGAAGATGTACGGGGTGTTTTCTCAAGTGGAAAAGCAGCCTTTGCTCTAAATTGGACTTATATGTTCGGTATGGCCAATGATCCAAAGGAATCGAAAATTGTTGGGAAAGTTGGAATAGCTCAAGTGCCAGGTACTGCAAAGGCAGCTAGTGCAACGATTAATGGGGGCATGGGTTTATCCATCGCCAAAAGCAGTAAAAACCCAGATGAAGCATGGAAGTATATTCAATATTTGGCCGCTAAGGATTTTCAAAAGAAGCATGCCAAGGATGCACTGCCGATATGGAAATCGTTGTTTGCCGATGCGGACGTAATTGCTACTAACCCAGAATTGATCAACCTATCCAAAACGCAATATGAATACTTGATCAATCGTCCGCAGGTGCCATGGTATGGTAAATTCTCTACAGAAATGCAGGTTGCGGTGCAAGAAGCGTTATTAGGCAGAACCAGTCCAGAGGATGCGCTGAATAAGCTGCAAACGAAAGCATTGGATATGAGTAAATAGTTCATTCGAGGGGGGAGCTGCTTCTCCCCTTATTTTTTCTCGATGGGGAGGACATCATTGTGCAAAGTGGATTGAGACATCGGTGGTTTATTCTATTCAGTATAATCCCTGCCATATTGGTTGTGTTTGGTATCGTGCTTTATCCTTTAGTTCAAACCTTTGTTTATAGCCTTAAAAATATGGATCTGACCTCAGCTCATCAAGGTCAATTCGTTGGATTGAAGAACTATACGCATGCTTTGATAGATTCTGAGGTGTGGTCTTCGATAGGTAGAACTTTTTATTTCTCTGTGGTTTCCATTATATTGGAAATGATATTAGGGTTGTTGATTGCGCTTTTGTTGAATGAAAAATTGCGCGGGATTACCTTTCTAAGATCGATCATTATATTACCATGGGCTGTACCAACGATTGTGAATGCAGCAATGTGGAAGTGGATTTATCACCCAGAATACGGTGCCCTTAATGGGATACTTATGCAATTGCACCTGATTTCAGCTTATCGACCCTGGCTGAGCAATCCTTGGCTGGCTATGAATATGGTCATTGTTGCAGATGTTTGGAAAATGACGCCTTTTGTCGCTATTTTTCTGCTGGCGGCGCTGCAAATGAACAATAAAAGTATTTATGAAGCGGCAAGCATGGATGGAGCCGGTATTATTCGCAGGTTTTTCACACTTACCCTGCCATTTCTAAAGCCGACCGTTCTCGTATTGATTGTAATGAGAACAATGGAATCATTCAAAGTATTTGATTTGATTTATGCCTTGACACAGGGGGGGCCTTCCAATGGTACGATGGTTATTATCTATAAAGCCTTCATTGAGACCTTTACCAATTTACAGTTTTCGGACGGTGCAACCCTTTCCTACCTAATTGCCATCATTATTGGAATTTTAACATTTATTTATGTGAAGGCACTAAAGCTGGAGGAGGGTGCTTGAATGAAAAGTAAAGGCTTATCTGTTGTGCAATATACATTCGGAATCATTGTGGCTTTTTGTACTCTTGCACCATTTGCTTGGCTGTTTATTTCCAGCATTTCTTACCAGATTGATCTACAAGAGGTGCCGATTCATTGGCTGCCGCACCGAATTACCTTTGAGCGCTATATCAACATTTTTACTAATTCTAGAAACGATATTGCTTATGCCTTCCGGATTTCGATGTTGAATAGTCTTAAAGTGGCTTCTTCCGTCACTTTGATTGCATTGGTTATCGGGGGGTTAGCCGCCCATGTCTTTGCTAAATACGATTTTAAATTTAGACAAGGGTTTATTTATCTTTTCTTATTCACATACATGATTCCATCTGTAGTTATCGTTATTCCGCTGTATCTTTTTTTTCAAAAGCTTGGGATGCTGGATACTAAATTCACTTTGATTGTCTTGGATCTGACATTTGCTATTCCGTTTGTCATCTGGATTATGCAAAGTTATTTTCGCCATCTATCCAATGATTACTATGAAGCAGCCGCTTTGGATGGCTGCAGTCGACTGCAGACCCTATGGTTAGTCGTCGTTCCTATTGTTCGTCCTGGTATTCTTGCAACAATCATATTCGTATTTTTACTGTCCTGGGATGAATTTTTCTTCTCGTTATTGTTTACCTCTACACTGAACGCGAAATCTATATCGGTTGCCATTTCCGAATTTAGCGGCAAGCATGCGGTGGATTTTGGCATGGTTGCGACAGGTGGAATCCTCGCCGCGCTGCCTCCCTTACTGATTGCTATAATTTTCCAAAGGTTCTTGGTTTCGGGGATGACCGCCGGTGGAGTGAAGGAATAAGTTGATTAATAGGATAGGAGCAGCTTTTTGTTTTCCAATTGGACATACTAGCTAGCTGTCTCTCATTCATATCGTCGTTACTCCCACAAGTACAACTAGGTATCTTTCCTAGTTTGTCCGCATATCTTGAGAACAAGAGATGTGGACAGGAAGGGGAGACGGCATGTCAATTATAGCTTCACAATGGGGGCAATTTGCTACACTTTTTTTGATGGCCTTCGCGCTGGGACTGGATGCATTTTCGTTAGGCCTTGGCATTGGGATGAAGGGCATCCGTTTGCTGGATATTCTAAAAATAAGCATCGTTATTGCCTTGTTTCATATTTTTATGCCGCTGTTCGGATTCTTTATGGGCAATTATCTTGGGTTGTTGTTAGGCGGTGTTGCAAATACAGTAGGCGGTATCCTGTTGGTATTGCTTGGCTCGCATATGGTTTATAGTGCAATTTGTGGAGACGCTGTAAAATCATTTGATTATCGCACGATGTGGGGCCTGCTGCTTTTTTCTTTTATGGTAAGCATTGATGCTTTTTCTGTGGGTGTCTCACTTGGCATGTTTGCTACGGATTTGTTGCTGGCTGTGCTCTTATTTGGTTTGTTTGGGGGAGGCATGTCCATTGTAGGCTTGCTTTTGGGGCGTAAAATTGGGTCTTGGGTTGGCGGTTATGGTGAGGCTTTTGGCGGGGCTATCCTGTTTATGTTTGGTATAAAATTTCTCTTTTGATATAATTGAGAAAGCTATAGGACTAAGCATTGGAGGAGGCGGCTTTCATGATTGCCAATATACTTTTTGTCTGTACGGGAAATACATGCCGCAGTCCCATGGCGGAAGGTTTTTTACGGCAAATTGCAGAGAAGCAAGGAATAAATTTAACTATTCGCTCAGCAGGAATAGCTGCTTCTCAAGGTGCACCGCTGTCAAGGCATGCCGCAACCATTCTCGCGAATAAAGGCATCGGTGTTCGACACAACTCACAATCTACTACGGCTAAGCTCCTGACTTGGGCAGATTTGATTCTAACCATGACTGTAAACCACAAGCGCGCTATGATCCAATCATATCCGCAGGCTCTCGATAAAATTCATTTGTTGAAGGAATATGTGGAAGACAATCCGGAGGTATTATCCAGCATAGCAGAAAGTGAGAGCTTTTACTCTGAGTTAGAGATGAAGCGAGTACTGTCTCAGCCAATAACAGTCTTGGAGCGGCAACGAGTTTGGGAACTGGAGAATAGTCTGCCGGATTATGATATTTTTGATCCATTTGGAGGGACTTTGGCAGATTATGAACGATGTGCAGAGGAACTGCAGCAGTTAACTAATAAACTTGTTAAGAAGATATTTAGCGATCAATAGATAAATAATCGTTTTACAATTTGCGATTTATGGTCGGCTTGATCTTTACATCGCATACATTCTTGCGTTACAATGAGAGCAATGAACCAAGGGAAAACGAATTCTCGACTTGATGTAACTGGCGACAAGTGGAATAACCACGATGGAGCATCAAGATATAGGCCGGTCGCCTGGGCAAAGAGCAACGACGTGTATGCACGCGTGTGCTCTTTTTCTATTTTTTCACGGTTTGGGCTATAATAGGGACAAAGGTTGGAGTTGTGTAAAGCAAAATGTTCAGGAGGGATTACGATGAAGGTTGCACTTGGCGCTGACCATGGTGGGTTTCGCTTAAAAGAGGAGTTAAAGGGCTTTATTGTTTCTCTCGGGCATGAAGTGGATGATGTGGGCAGTCATTGCGCCGATGCTGTAGATTATCCAGATTATGCGCTTCCCGTTTGTGAGCAAGTGGCTTCTGGCACTGCAGACCGTGGAATTCTCGTTTGTGGTACGGGGATTGGCATGACGATTGCAGCTAATAAAATCCCTGGCATCCGTTGCGCTTTGGTGCATGATATGTTCTCAGCTAAAGCGACTCGCGAGCATAATGATTCGAATGTATTGGCGATGGGTGAGCGAGTGGTCGGCCCTGGAATTGCCCAAGAAATTGTACGTATATGGCTTGAAACCGAATTCTCGCATGCAGCAAGACATGAACAACGTATCTGTAAAATCACCACATTAGAAGAAAAATTCACAATTCACCCATAAAATAAACGGGGATGATCATATGCACAATTCGAGTCGGGATCAAGTTGAATTGCAAGTGGACTCAACTATTCATTGGGAGTCCATGGCAGACCAAATGGAAACTGTACTAACCGAGCTAATTCGGGCAGGAAGCATTGAGGCTGGGCAAATCATCGTCTTCGGGACTAGCACAAGCGAAGTCATGGGCAGTCATATTGGGACATCGGGTTCGTTGCAAGTAGCAGGGCAGCTTTATCTTGGCATCGAGCGTGTGCGTCAGCGCGTGGGCTTCTATCCAGCCTTCCAATGCTGCGAGCATTTAAATCGGGCGTTGCTGGTGGAAAAGGAGGTTTTGCTGCGTTTTCCGACGCTGGAGCAGGTTTCAGTCATTCCTGTGCCTAAGGCAGGTGGCGCAATGGCCTCCTATGTACATTCTCAACTGGGGCAGCCTGTACTCGTAGAAACGATACAAGCACATGCTGGAGTTGATATCGGCGGCACCTTAATTGGCATGCACCTTCGTCGAGTAGCGGTACCGTTTCGCCCAACTATCCGAGTGATCGGCCATGCACCTGTGCAAGCAGCTTATACGCGTCCCAAGCTAATCGGTGGTGTCCGAGCCGTTTATACTTTAGGTGGTTGAAGCTGGCGAAAGCTTAGTGGATATTTAAAATGCAAATTTATTTAACATCATAATTTAGGAGGAATCATTCATGGAAAAATTACGCCAGCAAGACCCGAGTGTTTTTGCAGCTATCAATCAAGAGCTAGGTCGTCAACGCGATAAAATCGAATTAATCGCTTCCGAAAACTTCGTCAGTGAAGCTGTAATGGAAGCAATGGGGACTGTACTTACCAACAAATATGCAGAAGGCTATCCGGGAAAACGGTTTTATGGCGGTTGTGAGTATGTCGATGTTGTGGAACAAATTGCTATCGATCGTGCAAAAGAAATTTTCGGTGCAGAGCATGCTAACGTTCAGCCCCATTCTGGTGCGCAGGCGAACTTAGCCGTTTACCTAGCTACTGTAAAACCAGGAGATACGATTCTGGGGATGAACTTGGCCCATGGCGGTCATTTAACACACGGCAATCCTGCGAATGCCTCAGGTCTTTTGTACAACTTTGTTGCTTATGGGGTAGACGAGAAAACCTTCCGCATTGACATGGATGAAGTACGCAAAGCAGCTTTTAAACACCGCCCGAAATTAATCGTAGCTGGTGCAAGCGCATATCCGCGTGCTATCGATTTTGCAGCTTTTGCTCAAATCGCCAACGACGTAGGTGCATTGTTCATGGTAGATATGGCTCATATTGCGGGTCTCGTTGCAGCCGGCTTACACCAAAGTCCAATCCCTTATGCACATTTCGTAACTACCACAACACACAAAACATTGCGTGGACCACGCGGAGGCATGATCTTCTGTCGCAAAGCCTGGGCCAAAGAAATCGATAAAGCCGTGTTCCCTGGAACACAAGGCGGTCCATTGATGCATGTGATTGCGGCAAAAGCGGTTTCCTTCGGCGAAGCATTAAAACCAAGCTTCAAAACCTATGCCGCAAATGTTATCGCGAACGCCAACGTTTTGGCTGAAGCACTTATGGCAGAAGGCTTCAACATTGTTTCTGACGGAACAGACAATCATTTATTGCTTGTTGATTTGCGCAACATCAACCTAACAGGTAAGGTAGCGCAAAATGTATTGGATGAAATCGGGATTACAGTCAATAAGAATGCGATTCCGTTTGACCCAACCAGTCCCTTCATTACGAGCGGAATTCGGGTCGGTACAGCCGCAGCGACTTCACGTGGCTTAGACCAAGAAGCGATGAAATCCATTGCGAAGATAATCGCCTTAACCTTGAAGAACCCAACTGACACCGCTACGCACGAAAAGGCACGCACCTTGGTTAAAGAAATTACAGATAAGTTTCCGATGTATCCGGGGTTGAACTATTAATTGGGGTGTTAATGATAATTATTTATAATATGGCTAACCCTTTAGCAAAGCATCCGTAATTTGGCTTAACAGGTTAATTAGTCATTGCTTTTCAACTCATAAGGAAATAATTTCGTTATTAATTACATCTTTTTCGCTAAATTGCCCCCATACCACCTAATATAGGCCAATTAACGAAAATATGGCGTTAATAACGAAACCTTTACGTTAATAACGCCAAAATTTCTTTAATATGAATATTTTTTCGTTTTGTTTATAATATAGCGAAAATCAGGTATGGAATAACGAAATTCTTTCCATATCGCTACAAAATGTCACTCTCCTGACGTAATGCTTCCTTTGCGGCTCTCCTTACCGAGAGTCGTTTTTGTCGTATTTTGTTGAATTTAGTCCTTTTTCCCTATTGTTACCATTTGATCGATAGTTTACTATAAATCAATACGGATACGAGGAGGAAAATAATGAAAAAGAAATGGATCATTAAAGAAATGCTGCTTGTTTTATCTATCATGCTCAGTTTGAATCTTTTCATGGTAGGTACAGGGTTGGCTAAAAATGAAAAAAATAAAAAAGAAGAGAGCCATAAGAACGGTCAATCCAAGCAAAATAGGGAAAAGTCGTCTAGTAAAGGGGATTCGGTGTCAGACAAGTCCGAAAAGTCCGAAAAGTCCGAAAAGTCAGACAAGTCCGACAAATCCGACAAGTCCGACAAATCAGACAAATCCGGGAATTCCGTCTCTAAGAATGTTTATAAACATCAGCCGAGTAAGCATGAAAAAGAAGTACCTAAAGGTTTAATGATCGCTTACCTCAAAACAGAAGGGACCAGCGCCCAATCCGTGATCGGAGATCTCTTGCTTAATAAATATTCCGTTACGGAAATCGTCTATAGCTTTAAGAATAGCTTAGGAAAAGGCAAGCTTAATGTAACAGGCAATGTGTATGGCAGTACCTCTGTGACGGGAGGCGAATCTGGAACGATCACAGTAGTAGGAAGTTTTTCAAAGGAAGATGAAGACTCCGTAACAGGTACGGTTTACAAATTATCTACTGAAATGGTGTTAAATCTTGCGAAGGAATTACGTGATCAGCTAAAAAATTCTTCACATACGGCAGTGGATAAAGCCGATGCATTGGAGCAGCTATCTGAGGTGTACGACAATGTTGGGCAAAGTGAAAATGCGATCGAAGTGCAAAAGGATGCCATAAAAACAAATCCTTATCATTTAGATTCCTACAAGAAGCTCGGTCAGTTGTTAAAGACTAACAAAGATATCAAAGGCTTTGTGAACGGGGAACAGGTTAATTTTGATGTTTTTCCGGTCATAGAGAATAATCGGACCCTTGTTCCATTTCGAGCCATCTCCGAATCCTTAAAGGCTGAGGTCAAGTGGAACCAAGCGGAGCAAACGGTAACCGTAAGTAAAAATGGAGTCGAAGTGATATTGGTCATCGGAAGTAAAATAGCGCTTGTTAACGGCAAAGAAGTTACATTGGATACGCCTGCCCAGCTGATCAAGGGGCGCACCTTCATTCCTGTGCGTTTTCTCAGCGAATCATTTAGCGCTGAAGTCCAGTGGGAGCCAGAGACACAAAGCGTAGTTGTGAATGAAATTGAATAATCTGACTCTTTTAAAGAGCATATGGTTTATTAAGGCGCAGTGATGCGTCTTTTTTTTGCTTCAACTTATTCTCTTATGCCATCCTGTGGTATACTAAACGAGATTTGCTCGCAAAAATACGCCGCAGGGGGAAAGATCATGGGAAAAGTTATCGTATGCGATCATCCATTAATTGTACATAAACTAGGACTCATTCGAGATGAAAATACGAGGTCGAAAATGTTTCGCGAGCTGGTCGATGAAGTCGCTGCACTTATGGCATTTGAATTAACGCGTAATCTAGCTTTAGAGAAAACGACGGTCAAGACTCCTGTAACTACAACCGAATGCATGATGCTTTCGGGAAAAATGCCCGTTTTAATACCTATTTTACGTGCTGGTTTAGGTATGGTGGATGGCATATTAAAGCTGATCCCGACCGCCAAGGTTGGCCATATCGGTTTATTTCGCGACCCGGAAACGCTGCAAGCGGTGGAGTATTATTTCAAATTACCAGCCGATTCAGCTTTAAGAGAGCTTATTGTCATCGATCCTATGCTGGCAACAGGGGCGTCTGCTATTGCAGCTATTCGGATGCTTAAAGAACGAGACTGCACCCACATTAGACTGATGTGTTTAATTGCTGCGCCAGAAGGTATTAGAGCGGTACAAGCCGCCCACCCGGATGTGGATATTTATACGGCTGCTATTGATGAATACTTGAATGATCATGGTTATATCGTCCCAGGTCTAGGAGATGCGGGGGATCGTTTATTCGGAACGGACTAAATCGCATGGGGGTAAATAATATGGCGATGAATAATTAAATGAACAAAGGAGAATTACAAATGAAGCGAATTAAAGTCATGACGGTATTCGGAGTGCGTCCGGAAGCGATTAAAATGGCTCCGCTGATCTTGGAATTGCAACGTCATCCAGATCAGATTGAGTCCATAGTTTGTGTGACCGCGCAGCATCGTCAGCTTCTGGATCAGGTGTTGGAAGCCTTCCAGATCAAAGCGAATTATGACTTGGATGTGATGCAGGATCGCCAAACACTGCAAGAAATTACGGTGCGTGTGCTGCAGGGGCTTGAGCCTGTATACCGCGAAGTGCAACCTGATATCGTACTGGTGCACGGCGACACTTTAACTACTTTTCTTGCGAGCTATGCCGCTTTTATGCAGCAAATTAAAGTGGGCCATGTCGAAGCGGGATTACGTACATGGAACAAGCTATCTCCTTATCCGGAGGAAATGAACCGGCAGCTAACGGGAGTGCTGGCGGATCTTCATTTTGCCCCAACGAGTTGGTCTGCAGGTAATCTTCGCAAAGAGAATAAAGCGGAAGCCAGCATTTATACAACCGGAAATACCATTACCGATGTACCCCAATACACCGTCCGTGCGGATTATACCCATCCTTTGCTGGATTGGGCGAAAGGTAAACGTTTGATTCTAATGACTGCGCATCGCCGTGAAGCGCAAGGCGAGCCGCATCGCCAAATTTTCCGCGCAGTGAAGCGGATTGCGGATGAATTCGCCGATATCGCGATTGTTTATCCCGTGCATCCAAGTCCAGCAGTACGTGAGCCTGCGCATGAAATTTTGGGCAACCATCCGCGGATTAAGCTGGTTGAGCCACTGGATGTGATGGATATGTACAATTTTTATCCACATACTTATTTAATTTTGACCGATTCAGGTGGTCTGCAGGAAGAAGCGCCTTCCTTCGGAGTTCCCGTATTGGTTTTGCGCGATACGACAGAAAGACCTGAAGGGGTGGAAGCGGGAACCTTGGAGTTGGTCGGTACAGATGAGGAGATAGTCTATGCACGTGCGCGAGCATTATTGACCGATTCTGTGTTATACGAACGAATGAGTCATGCTGCAAACCCATACGGTGATGGCAGCGCATCCATCCGTATCGTACAAGGAATTCTCCATTATTTTGGCCGATCTGACCAGAGACCTGAGCCTTTTGAAGGGAAATAAGACAGAAACGTAACACTATACAGTTAAACTGTTTGGTTTATAATGCCAAAAGATGTTGATTTATAAGGCTTCAGCGAGTTTCGTTCACGAAAAGTTTGAATTTGAATCAATTGACAAACCTTGCATGACTTCGATAAAATGGATGAGGATTAATAGATTTAAAAACGTTTCTCAAATGAGGGCTCGGAGTGAAGGAACCGAAACAGAATGACAATCCATGGAGAGCTGCGGGTTTAGTAAGCGCAATGGGCGCTGAATTAGTCGTGGGTACTTTGGGTGGCTACTATCTCGGGAACTACATTGGAAGTCGGACAGGCGCTGAAACTTTTTGGATGATTACGGGTTTGGTAGCTGGTTTTGCTGTAGGCGTCATCGGTATTATATTTTTAATTAAATATTATACGGAGGACTCAGACTAAGATGAATGATTTAACAGCTCTTCAGAAAACCGTAACACGCATTACCTTTTTCTTCTTATCCATCTGTTTTCTTGGATGGGCTTTCTTGCCTCAATTTGCGGGTTACTTTTCAGGTTTTGTGATTGGAAGTTCGGCAAGTCTGATTAGCTTCAACTTCCTCGCTTGGAAAATTCGGAGAATCACGAATAATGTACTTCTCCAAAACAAACGTAGAGTTAATATTGGATTTTTCACTCGAGCAGCGGTAGCGCTTTTGGCCGTAGTCATTTCCTTCCGATATGAGCAAGTTGAGCTGGTGGCAACTGTAGGTGGATTGTTTTTCGCGCAAGTAGCAGCATTTGTGGTAGGTATACTATCTTCACGCAAGAATGGAAATAATGGTTAAAATACGGGTGGTTCTGGAAAGGGGTGAAACAGAAAAAATGGATCATATTGCACCTTATATTAAACTTTTCGGAATTCAGTTCGATTTATCCGTCATTCTTATGATTCTTGTCACTTGTATAGTGGTGTTTGTGCTTGCAAAGCTAGGAACACGGAATGCATCCGTTACAAACCCAAGTAAAATGCAGAATTTTGTGGAATGGATCGTAGAGTTTGTCGAGAACATTATCGGTAGTTCGATGGAGAAAAAACAAGGAAAACCATTCGTGATGCTCGGAATCACGTTGATTATGTTTATCTTTGTTGGAAATATGTTAGGGCTGCCTTTTGCAGTAGTTACAGAGCACGAGCATCCAGCCGCTATTTTTGGACAAGAGTTTGTCACACAAGCACAAATTGATGAATTAGCAGTAGCCGCAGAGAAAAAGGGTGAGCAATCCCATGGTGCTTCGGTACTTTGGTGGAAATCACCGACAGCAAATCCTTCCGTTACAATGGGACTAGCCGCGCTAGTTATTGGGTTGTCTCACTTTTTGGGGATTTTCAGGAATCCACGAGGGTACTTTAAACATTATGTTGAACCGAATGTCGCGTTCTTACCCATTCATCTGATTGAACAAGTATCTAAACTACTCACGCTTGGTCTTCGTTTATTCGGGAACATTTTTGCCGGCGAGGTCATGATTGCAGTTATTTTGGGCTTAGGAATCTGGGGTATACCGGCATTACTTGCTTGGCAAGGATTTAGTATTTTTGTTGGCTCGATTCAAGCTTACATCTTTACTATGCTGACTATGGTTTATATATCGCAAGTTATGCCGCATGATGAAAAGCATTAATCTAAGCCTGGATTGGCATGCAGCCTTAAGGCCAGTGTGACTTTTGGGAAAAGATAGTACTACATTAACCAATTATTCTGAGGAGGATATAACAAATGGGAGCATTAGCATTAGTAGCAGCAGGTATTGTTTTTGGTTTAGGGGCATTAGGAGCAGGTATTGGTAACGGTTTAATCGTAGGTCGTGCCTTAGAAGGTATTTCACGTCAACCAGAATTACGCGGTGTATTACAATCCACGATGTTTATTGGTATTGGTTTAGTAGAAGCGATGCCGATTATTACCCTGGTTCTTGCCTTTATTTTCTTGGGTAAAGCATAAGAAATTTATAGCTTGGGCGCGGTGGCCATTTGCTTCCACGCCTTCGTTTGTTCGTAAAATTTTTTATTTTTTTCAAAATATCAGTAAGTATATAATTTTTATACTCACTCTGATATTTCTTGGCAAAAGCCGCCTGTCCTAATAGGACAGCTTAGCCTATTTACCCTAGGAAGGGAGTGACCTATTTTGAAGTTTGATCCTTCATCATTTTTTGTAGCCATCGTTTCATTTTTGATCCTGTTTTGGCTATTGAAGAAATATGCGTTTGGACCTTTATTCGGTATCATGGAACAGCGTAGAGTGTTAGTGCAAAGTCAATTAAGCAATGCGGAAAACAACCGTTTGGAATCGGAAAAGCTGCTTGCTGAGCAGAAACAAGCGATTATCGATGCGAAGAAATCTGCATATGATATTCTGGAACAAGCTAGACAAGCAAGTGGCCGACAAACGGAGGAATTGATTCATGCTGCCAAAGCAGAGACAATCCGTCTGAAAGAAGAAGCTTTGAAGGATATTGAGATCGAAAAGAATAATGCTGTAGCTGCATTACGTAGTCAAGTCAGTGCATTGTCTGTGATGATTGCATCGAAAATTATTGAAAAGCAAGTGGACGAAAAGTCACAAGAGCAATTGGTTGAGCATTACCTCAAAGAGGTAGGAGGCAAGCAATGAGCACTGAAACTATCGTAGCAAAGCGTTACGCGAAGGCACTCTTCGAATTGGCTAAGGAAAAGAATGAGGCTGCGCAAGTAGAGGCTGATTTACAAGCCATTGTCACTTCCATTCAAGTTAATGTCGATCTACAGAAGTTTCTAAGTCATCCGAATATTGATGCATCGAAAAAAACAGCACTTTTGGACACTTTGTTTCAAGGCAAAGTCTCAGACTCTGTTCTAAATACGGTAAGCTTGCTCGTGGATAGAAGACGTGAAGGCATTCTGCAAGAGCTTTTAACGGATTATATCAAGATTGCTAACGAAGCATTGAGCCAAGCAAAAGCCATTGTCTCGACACCGATCGCATTGTCTGAGGTAGAATCACAGCACATCGCTGCAAGCTTCAGCCAGCTTACGGGCAAAAAAATTCAAGTGCAACAAGTCATAGATCCAAGCCTGCTTGGTGGTATTCAAGTTCGGATTGGCGACCGTTTATATGACGGAAGCTTATCTGGCAAGCTGCAAAGATTACAAGCATCGTTTAAGTAACGAAAGCACTTTTTAAAATATCATAAAGTATATTGTTTTATACTTTATCTGATATTTCTTAGCAAACGCACCCGTCCTAAAAGGACGGCGCAGAAGTTTACTCTCGGATAGGGGTGAGGTTAGTTGAGTATCAAGCCTGAAGAAATTAGTACGCTTATTAAAAAACAAATTGAGCAATACAAGTCGGATATTCAGGTCGTGGATGTCGGTACAGTTATTAATGTAGGTGACGGAATCGCACGTGCACACGGTTTAGAAAACGTTATGGCTGGAGAATTGTTGGAGTTTTCCAATGGAGTTCTCGGTATGACACTAAATCTAGAGGAAAACAATGTCGGTATCGTTATTCTCGGGCCTTATACGGATATTCGTGAAGGCGATCAAGTAAAACGTACTGGACGTATTATGGAAGTGCCTGTAGGTGAAGAATTGTTAGGTCGTGTTGTGAATTCATTGGGCTTACCCTTGGATGGCAAAGGACCGATCAGTACAACACAATTCCGGCCTATTGAATCCCCTGCACCAGGCGTTATGGCGCGTAAATCCGTTCATGAGCCGATGCAAACAGGGATCAAAGCTATCGATGCCATGGTGCCGATTGGTCGCGGACAGCGTGAATTAATCATTGGTGACCGCCAAACGGGTAAAACGGCAATTGCAATTGACACGATCATTAACCAAAAGGGCAATGGCGTGAAATGTATATATGTAGCAATTGGACAAAAGCAATCTACTGTAGCCGGTGTTGTTGAAACCTTGCGCAAGAATGGCGCAATGGACTATACCATCGTTGTAACAGCAAGTGCATCTGAGCCATCACCGTTGTTGTTCCTTGCTCCTTATGCAGGCTGTGCGATGGGAGAATATTTCATGTATAAAGGTGAGCATGTACTGATCATTTATGATGATTTGTCCAAGCAAGCCGCTGCTTATCGTGAGTTATCCTTGCTACTCAGACGTCCACCGGGTCGTGAAGCTTTTCCAGGTGACGTGTTCTACTTGCATTCTCGTTTATTAGAGCGTGCTGCTAAGCTTAATGATGATCTGGGTGGAGGTTCTTTAACCGCATTGCCGTTCATTGAAACTCAAGCAGGCGATCTTTCTGCCTATATTCCGACAAACGTAATTTCGATTACAGACGGACAAATTTTTACCGAAGCTGATTTGTTCTACTCGGGTCAACGTCCAGCGGTTAACGTGGGTCTCTCTGTATCCCGTGTTGGTGGATCTGCTCAGATTAAAGCGATGAAGAAGGTAGCGGGAACGTTGCGTTTGGATTTGGCCCAATATCGTGAGTTGGCTGCATTTGCTCAATTCGGTTCTGATTTAGATAAATCTACACAGGCTCGTCTAAACCGCGGCTTGCGCACGTTAGAAGTATTGAAGCAAGGGGTTAACCAGCCTTTACCGGTTGAAAAACAAGTGGTTATTATCTATGCAGCGGTTAAAGGCTTCTTGGATGAAACACCGGTTGTTGATATTAGCCGCTTTGAGAAAGAATTCTTGGCTTATTTGGATGCTTCCGAGCCTGAGATTTTATCATCGATTCGTACAACCAAGGATTTAACAGCCGATAACGAAAAAGCACTCGTTGAAGCCATAAAGAAATATCTAAAAGGATTTGCTGCATCGGTCTAGTCGCAATAAGGCGCAATGCCTCGTTGGTACATTCGCCGAAGGTCTAATCTAGTGAGGTGAAACATGTATGGCTAAAGGAATGCAAGATATAAAACGCCAAATCAAAAGCGTTCAGAATACGAAGCAGATCACCAAAGCGATGGAAATGATTGCCGCATCGAATCTGAGAAAAGCTCAGGCAAGTGCGGAGGCGGCTCGTCCTTATGCGGAGAAAATCCGCGAGGTGGTTGCTAGTATTGCAACTGGCAGCAAAGGCTTAAAGCATCCGATGCTGCTAAATCGCGAAGTGAAGAAAACGGGCTATCTCGTGATTACTTCCGATCGTGGTTTAGCAGGTGGATTTAATGCCAACCTTTTGCGTAAGGTGATGAACACAATACGTGACAAACATAAATCGAGCAGTGAATATGCGGTTTTTGTTATTGGACGTAAAGGCAGAGACTTTTTCAAAAAACGTAATATTGAAATCATAGACGAAGTTATAGGCTTAACGGATAATGTTAAGTTTGCGGATATTAAATCGGTTGCTACTTCAGCGGTCAGTAATTTCGAGCTTGGTAAATATGACGAGCTTTATCTAGTGTATAACCAATTTATTAATGCACTTTCCCAAGTGCCTGTAGAAAAGAAGCTACTTCCATTAGCTCAAGAAACAGGGTCATCGGCTGCTGTGACCAGCTATGAATACGAGCCTTCACCTGAGGGTGTGCTCGAGGTTCTTTTGCCTAAATATGCAGAAACAATCATTTACAGTGCTGTACTGGAAAGTAAAGCGAGTGAATTTGGAGCAAGAATGACGGCTATGGGTAGTGCAACGAAGAATGCAACGAAGATGATTTCCTCATTGACCTTGGTATACAACCGTGCACGTCAAGCAGCGATTACCCAGGAAATATCAGAAATTGTTGCCGGTGCCAACGCACAAGGTTAGATCGATATATGAAAAGGTTTGCTTCTGCAAACTCAGATAAAGCTTACGAAGAAAGTTTT
>JBBDSZ010000002.1:53570-150782 GCA_040904685.1 Paenibacillaceae bacterium
GCAAACGCAAAACTCAGTAGATGCTTACGAAGAAAGTTTTGCAAACGCAAAACTCAGTAGATGCTTACGAAGAAAGTTTTGCAAACGCAAAACTCTAAGGAGGGAAACAAATGAGCAAAGGTAGAGTTATACAGGTTATGGGACCGGTTGTTGACATCGAGTTTGAACGGGGTCATCTCCCTAATATCCTGAACGCCATTAAAATCGAGAAAAAAGCTACCACTTCTGGCGAGGTCGATATCAACTTAACTGTTGAAGTGGCGGTTCACTTGGGAGACAACATGGTTCGTTGCGTCGCTATGTCATCCACAGACGGTTTGGTTCGTGGTTTAGATGCAATTGACCTAGGGGCGCCAATCAGTGTTCCCGTAGGAAATATTACTTTAGGTCGCGTTTTTAATGTTTTGGGTGAGTCGATTGATGGCGGGGCTGCGGTTGAACGCACCAATGTAAAGCCTATTCATCGTGAAGCACCTTCATTTGATGAATTGTCCGTTCAAGCAGAAATGCTAGAAACAGGAATTAAAGTGATTGACTTGCTTGCTCCCTATGTAAAAGGCGGTAAAATTGGTCTATTCGGAGGCGCGGGTGTTGGTAAAACGGTAACGATTCAAGAATTAATCAATAACATTGCTCAAGAGCATGGTGGGATTTCCGTCTTTGCAGGTGTTGGTGAAAGAACGCGTGAAGGAAATGACCTTTACCATGAAATGAAGGATTCCGGCGTTATTAATAAAACAGCGATGGTTTTTGGCCAAATGAACGAGCCTCCAGGCGCGCGTCTCCGTGTTGCATTGTCAGGCTTGACAATGGCTGAATATTTCCGTGATGAAGAAAACAAAGACGTGTTGTTGTTTATCGATAACATTTTCCGTTTTACTCAAGCGGGTTCCGAGGTTTCCGCACTACTAGGGCGTATGCCTTCAGCGGTAGGTTACCAGCCAACATTGGCTACAGAAATGGGTCAATTGCAAGAGCGTATTACTTCCACGAAGAAGGGCTCTGTAACATCGATTCAAGCGGTTTATGTGCCTGCGGATGATTATACGGATCCAGCTCCAGCTACAGCGTTTGCCCATTTGGATGCTACGACTAACTTGGAGCGTAAGATTGCCGAGCAAGGGATTTTCCCAGCGGTTGATCCATTGGCTTCCAGCTCACGTATTCTTTCACCTGAGGTTGTTGGCGAAGAGCATTATCAAGTTGCACAGGGTGTTAAGAAAATTCTTCAACGTTATAAAGAATTGCAAGATATCATTGCGATTCTAGGTATGGATGAATTGTCGGATGATGATAAATTAACTGTACAACGCGCCCGTAAAATTCAACGTTTCTTGTCCCAGCCTTTTAATGTAGCTGAGCAATTTACAGGGATCAAGGGTAAATATGTACCTGTAAAAGATACTGTTCGCAGCTTCAAAGAAATTCTCGAAGGCAAGCATGACGATCTTCCTGAAGCCGCATTTATGTATGTTGGCTCGATCGAAGAAGCCGTTGAAAAAGCTAAAACGTTGTAATATACAGACATACGATGTGGAGTTTTCTAACGAAAACTAAGTATCGCTCTCGAAGAAAGTTCGCAAAAGCAAACTAAGTTTATGCTTACGAAGTGGAGTTTTCTAACGAAAACTCTTAGGAGGTGTCAAAGTGAGCACTTTTTTATTGGAAATAGTTACACCTGAGCGAAAGGTTTATGCAGAACAGGTGAATATGATCGTTGTTAAAGGTGTCGCGGGAGATTTGGGTATTCTACCACATCACATCCCGTTGGTTACTCCTTTAAAGATAGCTCCTGTTCACATTAAGCATGGAAGCAAAGATGAATACATCGCAGTTAGCGGTGGCTTTATGGAAGTCGGTAAAGATAAAGTAATCATTTTGGCTGAGACCGCTGAGCTTCCAGGCGAAATCGATGTTGAGCGTGCTAAGACTGCTAAAGCACGTGCCGAGGGACGTTTGCACGATAAAACGGAGCAAATCGATTTCCACCGTGCAGAAATAGCGATACAAAAAGCCTTAATGCGAATTAGTGTTGGCGAAAAACATTATTAAATTTGACATTTAAAACAATTGAAGGACTAGACCTTAGTAGCTTATCTACTAATGAGATAGTCCTTTTTTGTATTTAGCGAAACTTTGGCGTTATTAGTGAAAAAGTTTCGTTATTAACGCCAAAGTTTCGCTATCTGACTCATTTTAGGGGTGTGAGGAGGAATTTAACGAAAAAGATGTATCTAAAAGCGAAATTATTTCGTTATCTTCTTTTGAGTTGAAAGAGATGAATTGCTTTTGTTCCTTTGCGACGAAACATGCGCTAAAGGGATAGCCATAATTATTAATAATCACAATTGCAAAAAGATGTTTTTTTTGTGATTAAATGATTAGACACCCTCAAAACCATTTGATATAATTGTTACGGTGTTTAACCTTATTGCTGCGGAGGGATTGAGTGAATGTTTACCAACAATTATGTAATCGTGGCGATTTTTATTGGACTTGGACTTTTGTTGCCAGCTGCTGCCTTGACCATTGGAAGGTTGTTACGTCCTAACAAGCCTGAAGTCGAGAAATATACGACTTATGAAAGTGGAAATGAAGCAGTAGGCGAAGGGCAAGTCCGTTTTAACATTCGTTACTATTTGTTTGCATTGATGTTTGTTATTTTCGATGTAGAAACAGTATTTTTATACCCGTGGGCTGTAGCTTATCGGAGATTAGGCACATTTGCTTTGGTTGAAATGTGTGTTTTTGTCGTTCTCTTAGCTGTAGGACTCATCTATGCTTGGAAGAAGAAGGTGCTGCAATGGACTTCAATTTAGCTAATATTTCACCCGAAGAAAAACAAGAATTGGATCGCAATGTTTTCATGTCAACACTCGAACAGCTTAAAGCGTGGGCACGAAGCAACTCCTTATGGCCGCTTACTTTTGGTTTAGCCTGCTGTGCTATTGAAATGATGGGTACAGGAGCATCACATTATGATCTAGACCGCTTCGGTGTCATTTTTCGTACATCGCCAAGGCAGTCTGATGTCATGATTGTCGCGGGAACGGTAACGAAGAAAATGGCTCCTTTACTTAGAAGACTGTATGATCAAATGCCTGAGCCAAAATGGGTAATTGCCATGGGTTCATGCGCAACAGCTGGCGGTCCGTATGTGAAATCCTATGCGGTCGTAAAAGGTGTGGATCAAGTGGTGCCGGTGGACGTTTATATTCCAGGCTGTCCGCCGAATCCAGCAGCATTGATCTATGGGATCAATAAACTTCAAGAGAAAATTAAATATGAAGCGAAGACAGGGAAGCAGGTGACGAATCGATGAGCGAAGACAACAAACCTGTCGACGATCAAGCGAAAGTCGCGGAGGCTCCTGTGCTTCAAAAGCAAACCCCCGAGGAAAAAGCGGCTAAAGTCAAGGCGGCTGCAGAGGCTAGAGAAGCAAGAGCACTTGCCAAAGCGGCGGAAGCGGCTAAGGCAGAATCAGCCGAAGCGGGAGCAGGAGATGGTGCAGAAGTTGTGGTTAAACCACCTTCTGTTAACCAGCCTTTATTAGATCGAGTCGTTCAAATATTAAACGAAAATGTAAGCTCTAATGCAGTGGCCGAAGCCTATATTAACGAAAAAGACAGCAATTTACCGACGGTTGTTTTGCAAGCTGAACATTGGTTGGCATGTGCGGTAACGTTAAAGAACCACGCTGAGCTGAAGCTGGATTATCTGCGTAATTTATCTGGAACAGACCAGGAAACACATTTGGAAGTGGTGTATCATTTAATATCACTTTCAACTAAACGTGATTATTGTGTTAAAGTGAAGACAAATCGTGAACAGCCATCGATTCCTTCCGTAACAGGCGTATGGTCAACGGCGAATTGGAATGAAAGAGAAGTTTTTGATTTGTTGGGTGTGGATTTCCCGGGACACCCGAATATGACGCGCATTATGCTAGCGGATGATTGGGTTGGCCATCCGCTGCGTAAAGATTATGAACCGCTTGATCCGGAGGTGTAAGTCGAAGTGATACGCACAGAAGAATTGCTGCTCAACGTCGGACCCCAGCATCCGAGCACGCACGGTGTTTTTAGAATCATTGTAAAGATTGACGGTGAAGTGATTAAAGAAGCCATCCCGGTGATGGGTTACTTGCATCGCGGTACCGAAAAACTCGCAGAAGATCTAAACTATACCCAAATCATTCCCTATACCGACCGTTTAGACTATGTGTCTGCGATGACGAATAACTATGTTTTGGTACACACGGTCGAAAAACTGATGCAATTGGAAATCCCAGAACGTGCGGAGTTTCTCCGTCTGATCGTGATGGAGCTGCAACGTATTGCAAGCCATATGGTATGGTGGGGAACCTATTTATTGGATATTGGAGCAATGAGTCCGTTCTTATTCGCTTTCCGTGACCGGGAAATTATTATTGATCTATTCAATGAGTTATGTGGAGCTCGATTAACATACAATTATATGCGTGTTGGTGGCGTTAAATGGGATGCTCCAGCCGGTTGGATTGATAAGGTTCGCAAGTTCATTCCTTACATGAAGGATAAGCTTGATGAATATAATGCGCTTGTGAGTGGGAATGAAATCTTTCTTGCGCGAATAAAAGGCATTGGTAAATACGATGCTCAAACGGCAATTGATTATGGACTTAGTGGTGCAAATCTTCGCTGTACAGGCGTGAATTGGGATTTGCGTAAAGACCAGCCTTATTGCATTTATAATCGTTTTGATTTTGATGTTCCTGTGCGCGATGGCGGCGATTGTCATGATCGGTATTTAATCCGTCTTGAAGAAATTCATCAATCTTTGCGCATACTAGAACAAGCCGTAGAACAGTTCCCAGCCGAAGGTGATATTATGGGTAAGGTTCCTCGTGTATTACGAGCACCTGAAGGCGAGGTTTACGGACGTATCGAATCTCCACGTGGTGAGATAGGCGTTTACCTGGTATCCAAAGGCAAAGACAAGCCATTTCGTCTGAAATTTAGAAGACCTTCCTTTGTGAATTTGCAGATATTGCCGAAGCTGCTTGAAGGCGAAACCATGACGAATATGATTACCATTCTGGGTGGGATTGATATTGTCGTAGGGGAGGTTGACGGATAGATGGGAACATTGCTTCAACAGGAGTTATCATGGCTTAACTTTACGATTTTCTCAATCTGGGGCATTGTAATGCTGCTTCTAGTGCTTGGATTCGTGACCTACGCCATCTATTTCGAACGTAAAGTCATTGCAGCTATGCAAATGCGTGTAGGTCCAAACCGTGTGGGTCCGCTGGGTTTATTGCAGAGTGTTGCGGATGTTACAAAGCTATTAATTAAGGAAGATACCATTCCTGCTGCTGCCGAACGTGATTTGTTTATTTTGGCACCGATTATTACATTTGTACCTTCCTTTGTTGTTTTGGCAGTTATGCCTTATACGGATAAGCTGTATTTTGCTGATTTGAATATCGGAGTGCTTTATTATGTTGCCCTTTCCGGTATTTCCACGATTGGTATTATTCTAGGAGGATGGGCTTCGAACAATAAGTATGCTTTGTTAGGCGGCATGCGTTCTGCTGCTCAGATGATCAGCTATGAGGTTCCTATGGTTATCTCAATCCTCGGTACTGTAATGATGACCGAAAGTATGAATTTACACAGAATCGTGGATATGCAAGCCGGCGGTTTCTGGCACTGGAACTTCTTACCGCAAATAATAGGGTTTATAGTGTTTGCCATAGCTGCCGTATCGGAACTAAATCGAACACCGTTTGACTTGCCGGAAGCTGAATCTGAATTGGTCGCTGGTTACCATGTAGAGTACAGCGGCTTCCGTTTTGCCTTCTTTATGCTTTCGGAATATGTGTATGTATTCGCAATTGCCACGCTGACAACCGTGCTTTTCTTAGGCGGCTGGCATCCACCATTTGATTTTTTAGCCTTTATACCTGGTATCGTTTGGTTTTTATTGAAATTTTGCTTTATAGTGTTTTTCTTGTTCTGGCTGCGTGCCACAATGCCTCGTCTCCGAATCGATCAACTGATGGGCTTGGGCTGGAAAGTGCTATTGCCGCTATCCTTAGTTAACATTTTCGTTACCGTATTGTATATTCAATTTTTCTTGAAATGAGAGGTGAACACGAATGAAAGGTTTAATTAAAGGGATGGGCGTAACGCTGAAGAGTTTCGGGGGCAAGAACGTTACTTACGGATATCCTGAGGTCCCATTAGTGATGCCGGATCGCTTTCGCGGAATCCAATATTTCGATCCGGAAAAATGTATCGTTTGTCATTTATGTGAACGGATTTGCCCAACGGATTGCATTACTTTAACGGGTAAGGCGAACCCGGACCCTGATAAAAAAGGTAAAGTCATTGACACCTATGATATCAATTTTGAAATCTGCATTCTTTGTGATTTATGCACGGAAGTGTGTCCTACAGAGGCGATTGTCATGACGAACAACTTTGAGCTGGCGTCCTACAGTAGAGATGATTTGTTTAAAGATAAAGCTTGGCTAAGCAGCAACACCAACAATGTCCGTCAGGAAAATAACTCAGCAATGCCAAAAGGAGGCGCCAAAAAAGATGTGGTCTAATTTTGTCGACAATCTTTCAAGTTTTTCTTCTAGCGGAAGCAACTGGGTGTTTTTTGTATTTGCCTTGATGGCGATCAGTGGCGCCATTTTCATGATCAGCTATACAAAGGTTGTGCATATGGTTGTATCAGTGGCTTTAACATTTATCAGTTTAGCAGGACTCTATATTCTATTGGAAGCAGAGTTTGTTGCCATTGTTCAGGTATTGATCTATGCGGGTGCAATCTCGATCTTAATGATCTTTGGTATTATGCTGACCAAGCACAGAGCCGAAGAAGAGGCAAGCCAGCGTTCGTTGCACAATATTTTGTTAATTATTGGATCCGTTGCGTTGCTTGGTATCTTATTCTATGCCATTCAAACCGCGGATTTTCCTGATGCTGGAAAGTTTGACTCTGGTGTAGATAACACTGCAGAAATTGGTAAATTACTGTTTAATGCACATGTTATTCCTTTTGAATTGATGTCTGTGCTGCTGACAGTTGCTTTAATTGGTGCGATCGTTATTGCAAAAAGGGAGGAAGAGTAGTATGGGTGGTGTAGTTGCTCCTTACCTCATGCTGGGTGCCATTCTGTTCTGTATTGGGATCTATGGTGCTTTATCTAAGAAAAATGCGGTGATTGTACTGCTTTCGATTGAATTAATGCTGAATGCAGTGAATTTAAATTTGGTTGCTTTTTCTAAGCTTGGGGTTAACCCTTCCATAACTGGGCAAGTGTTCTCCTTGTTTAACATTGCAGTAGCAGCTGCAGAGGTTTCAGTGGGAATTGCGATCTTGATTGCTCTGTTCCGTAATAGCGGAAAATCTGAGGTTCAAGAGATGGACTCCATGAAGCATTAAGCATTAAGATATGGTTTACGAAGAGAGTTTTTCTTAGGAGGTCACACATTTCATGGTATCGGACTATTCACAATATGCATGGTTAATACCGTTATTTCCATTGCTGGCTTTTTTAATCGTTACAGCGGTCGGTCGACAAGCTAAAGAACTGAGTGTTAATGTCAGCATTATCGCTTCACTTGCCTCTTTTCTTGTAGCTACGATCATTTTCTTCCAGCGAATGGGCTCTCAAATCGATAGTTACACGTGGCGAGAATTGCAGTGGATCAAAATCGGCGATTACTCACTAAACATGGGCTTTGAAGTGACGAACTTAAACGCACTTATGCTCTTTGTAGTTACCTTAGTTAGTCTGCTCGTGAATATTTACTCCAAAGGCTATATGAAGGACGATGGACGTATTTCTGTATTCTTTGGTTATGTCGCTTTATTTACATTCTCCATGCTGGGGTTGGTCATCTCCGAGAATATTATCGAGCTCTATATCTTCTGGGAGCTGGTAGGGGTTTGTTCCTTCCTCTTAATTGGTTTCTGGTACTTCAAGCCCGAAGCAAAGGCAGCGGCCAAAAAAGCATTTATTGTGACAAGAATTGGTGATGTCGGATTGTTTATCGCGATCCTGCTTTTGTTCTGGTATATGCCAGATCATGCGATGGATTTCACCTCCATTCATAATGCATTCATTGGCACACACGGGACTATACCCAACGGTACAGTTACATTGATTGCTATCTTGATTTTTGTAGGTGCTGCGGGTAAATCAGGGCAGTTTCCATTGCATACTTGGTTGCCGGATGCAATGGAAGGTCCTACGCCAATCAGTGCATTGATTCATGCAGCAACGATGGTAGCGGCAGGTGTTTATTTGGTAGCTCGTACCTACGATATCTTCTTATCCTCGCCTGATGCTTTGACGGTTGTTGCTTACGTAGGTGGGTTTACAGCGATATTCGCAGCAACAATTGGTACAGCGCAAAATGATATTAAACGCATCTTGGCTTACTCTACAGTCAGTCAATTAGGTTACATGATGATGGCATTAGGGATGGGAACCTGGGTCGCTTATGCGGCTGCGATCTTCCACCTTTTCACTCATGCTTTTTTCAAAGCTTTGTTGTTTCTTGGTTCAGGTAGTGTCATTCACGCGGCACATACCCAAGATATTCACGAAATGGGTGGTTTAGCGAAGAAAATGAAGATCACGACCATCACTTTTGCTATCGGCTCTCTAGCGCTTTGCGGTATCGTGCCTTTCTCTGGGTTTTGGTCGAAAGACGCCATCTTGACAGAAGCCTACTTGCATCATCCTGTTTTATTCTGGACCGGTCTAATTGCGGCGTTCTTCACATCCTTTTATATGTCTCGCTTATTCTTTCTGGTTTTCACAGGCAAATCTCGCTCTAAAACAGATGCGCATGAATCGCCGCTTTCAATGACCTTCCCGCTGATGGTATTAGCTGCTCTTGCTGTTGTAGCGGGCTTTATTTTCATTCCAGAAGCGAATCCTTGGTTGGGTAAATGGCTGTCGGAAAATTTTGAAGAAGAAAAAGTCAATTATTTGGTGATGATTCTTTCAACAATTGCTGGGTTAGGCGGTATTTTTGTCGGATGGGCTGTGTTCTGCAAAGGTTGGATTCCGCGAGATCTGATTACGTCTAGAGCACCGTGGCTCTACAACTTACTTAACCGCAAATATTATATCGATGAGTTATATCAAGCCATGATTATTGCACCACTACGCGGACTAGGGCTTCTAATTAATTGGTTCGATGATTATGTGGTTGATGGAATTGTTCGTTTAGCAGCAAACTTTACGTTGGCATTATCATCATGGGGGGCTAAGCTCCAGAATGGTCAAGTGCAAAGCTTTGGTTTAATGACCTTATTGGGCTTTGTTATTCTATTACTCGCACTAGTTGGAAGGAGGTTTATCCATGTTGGCTAACCTTCCTATTCTTAGTTTAATTGCATTCTCACCGTTGCTGGGTATATTGGTTCTTCTATTCGTACCCAAAGATAAAGGGCATTGGATTAAAATCATCGGAATTGCAGCCACGTTCATACCGCTAATTCTTGCGGGGTGGTTATATGCGGATTTTAATCATCAGCTAGGTACGATGCAATTTGAAGAGAATTACCGGTGGATTTCCATTGATTTGAATAAAGAAACTTTAGGGGCAACATTCAAAGCATTCACGCTTAATTTCAACTATAATGTTGCGGTAGATGGTTTATCTCTTCCTTTAGTGTTTCTGACAGCCTTAATCTCGACTATGGCAGCTTTCGCTTCGGTGTATATTAAAAAACGTTGGAAAACCTATTTCATTCTATTCCTTTTGTTAGAAGTAGGGATGTTCGGCGTATTCATGGCTCAAGATGTATTCCTGTTCTTCTTGTTCTTCGAAATTTCCTTGGTTCCCGCCTTCTTCTTAATCGGAATTTGGGGTTATCAAAACCGCGAAAGTGCAGCGAATAAATTCTTGATCTACAACGGAATAGGCTCTGCATTGATGTTAGTTGCTTTCTTCATTTTGGTTACAACTGCAGGCTTTGTATTTCTGCAAAACGGGGATACTGCAGCGCTCCATTTCAGCGGCAGTCTGCAGGATATTACACATAATTTGTTTAATAACCCAGACGCTTATGTGAACCATGCTTCATCTGCTGAAAGTCCAAATCCATTCTATTTAAGTCAAGCAACGAGATGGACGATTTTTAGCTTGCTCTTTGTTGCTTTTGCCATTAAGCTGCCAATCTTCCCTTTTCACACTTGGATGCTTAAAGTGCATACGGAGGCTCCGCCATCCGTAGTCATGATTCACTCTGGAATCCTGTTGAAGATGGGTGCATATGGTTTGATCCGTTTTGGTGTCTTACTCTTCCCGGGTGAAGCCAAGGAATGGGCTTATGTGATCGGGATATTGGGCTTGATCAATATAATCTATGGTGCGATCTTAGCGTTTGTACAGAAGGACTTTAAGCTCGTACTAGCGTACTCCAGTATAAGTCATATGGGTATTGTGCTATTAGGTATCGCCGCATTCAATGTAATCGGTCTACAAGGCGTTGTATTCCAAATGGTATCACACGGCTTAATTTCAGCCTTGATGTTCTTGCTTGTGGGCAGCATCTATGAGCGAACGCAAACGACACAGATGGATCAGCTTGGTGGACTTGCCAAATCCATGCCGTTTATGAGTGGCATCCTATTGATTGGCGGTATGGCATCTTTAGGCTTACCGGGATTGTCTGGCTTCATAAGCGAGTTTTTAGCGTTCTTGGGCTTGTTCGACACCATGCCGATCTTAACGATAATAAGTATGGCCGGGGTTATACTAACTGCGGTTTATGTATTGCGCGGGGTCTTAAAAATAACATTCGGTCCGATATCAAATGCGTATGCAGGCATTCGCGACGTACGATTAATCGAGGCCATTCCAATGATTACCTTGGTAGCGTTTATCTTATTAATCGGCGTTTTTCCTAGTGTGCTGAGCGAACCTTTGCATGCCACGGTCGTTGGCTTTAATGATTTTATTCAAATTATCGCAATGAAGAAGGTGGGCTAACCGATGGAACTGCATGGACTGAAGTGGAGTGACCTGAGTTATCTAGCCCCAGAGCTGACCCTTGTCATCTCTGCGATTGTTTTATCGATTATTGATTTGCTGTTACCCAAACAGGTCAGTCGCACTTTACTTGGGTGGTTGTCTTTAATAAGTATTCTTGTGTCCGCAGGATTTGTAGTTTATCAATTAGGCATTAAATTTGACTTCTCTGCTTTTTCGTTCATCCAAGGTGAACCAGTGAGGGTTGAACTCTTGCATTACAGCTATCGTGTCGATGTGTTTGGCGGTATCTTGAAGCTGCTTTTCCTTATGGGTACTGGCTTAATTACTTTAATGAGTATAGGCTCGATCAAAAAATCGGAGATTCCGGATACAGGGGAATTTTATTATTTTCTGCTGCCAGCGTTAATCGGTGGAATGATTATGGTTTCATCTGCAGATTTGATCACCCTTTTTGTAGGCTTGGAGCTATTGAGCATAACTTCTTACATTCTAGTGGGCATGCGCAAGTTAAATGGGCGTTCGAATGAAGCTGCTTTTAAATATATGGTGCAAGGCGGAATGGCTTCAGCAATGATTCTATATGGCATGTCCTTTCTCTATGGAATCAGCGGTTCAACGAATTTAATGGAGATCAATAACGCTTTGATTCAAACGAGTGGTTCCTATACCGCGCTGATCTATGTGGCTTTCTTTCTTATCTTAGCCGGATTAGGCTTTAAGATTGCCGCTGCTCCATTTCATAGCTGGGCGCCTGATGTTTATCAAGGTGCACCAACGCCAATTACTGCTTTCTTAGCGGTTATTTCCAAAGGTGCTGCGATTGCTTTATTATTCAGAATCATTTATCGCGTCTTTAACGGCGTTGCGGGAACGGCAGAGCAACCAATCTTTAGTGATATCATGTTTACCGTAGCGATACTGGCGGCTATTTCGATGATTGTAGGTAACGTTTTGGCTTTACGTCAAAGGAACTTTAAACGACTATTGGCTTTTTCTGGAATAGCTAATGCTGGCTATTTATTAGTGCCGATTGCTGCATCGTTTGGGCTGGTGCATTACACCAATTATTCCGAATTTGCCTTTTATCTGATCGCGTACACGTTTATGAATATTGGTGCTTTTGCTGTATTCGCTGCAATCGAGAATAATGCAGATACCGAGCAGACACGCGGCTTTGCCGGTTTGTACTACCGGGCACCGTGGACTGCGTTTGCGATGGTTGTATTATTACTTTCCTTAGCCGGTTTTCCGGTGACTGGCGGTTTCTTTGGTAAATTATTTATTATCTTAGGTGCATTAGAAACGCATAAATACTGGCTTGTTGCGATAATGATTGCTACGAGTGTGATTTCCTATTACTACTACTTTGGTCTAATCCGCCAAATGTTTATGCGCAGTGATACGGAAGCACGTGATGTGATGCCTTCACTTCCGTTGGCAATTGTAATTTGGACTTGCACGGTGGTTACTTTATTGCTAGGTTTCTTCCCGCAAGTTGTACTCAATCATATTCAAAATATTTTTGTCTTGGGTAAAGATCTATTTATGATTTCGCAATAAGGAATTGGGTTTTAGGTTAAACGTAATAAGCCGCAGCTTTTGTGCTGGGGCTTATTATTATTCAATCGACAATAATTAGAGAGGAGACGGGGATTGAAGTGAAACAACAATTAGCAAAATGTTTTATTGGTTTGGTTTTGATTGCCGCCTCTTTATCTATGTTTAATAGCCAGGCAGTTCAAGCTGCATCTCAACAGACTCCACCAGTAACGGTTGCCGTTGTAGATACGGGAATCGATCTGCAGCATACGGAATTAAAGAATTACCTAGTGAGTGGAAGCAACTTAGTTCAGGCAAATAGTGCACCTCTGGACGATAATGGACATGGCACGAATGTGGCAGGTGTCATTATAGACACAGCCTTAAAATATTCAATCTCGAGTGGTATAGCTTGGACACCTCGTATAATGCCGATTAAAGCTTTAGACGTGGAAGGAACTGGAGATGAAGAACTTCTCGGTAAAGGGATAAACTATGCGGTAGATCACGGCGCTCGTATTGTGCTGCTTTCCTTGGGGTTAAATAAATTTTCAACTTATTTAAGTGAAATCGTTGAGAATGCAGAAGCCCACGGCGTTCTCTTGATTGCGGCCTCGGGAAATGAAGGCGAAGCGGTTAAATATCCCGCTGCTTATGCTACAGTACTAGCTGTGGGCGGTGTGACAGCTAATCATATTGTGGAGCTGGATTCGAATTACGGCCCTGAGCTTGATCTTGCGGCACCTTGGAATGTATATACGACCGCTAAAGGCGGTGGGTATGAACGCCAGGAAGGTACATCGATGGCAGCTCCTCAGGTGGCGGCAGCTTGTGCGTTGCTCTGGAGTAAATTTCCCGAGATGACACCCGCGCAAATTCGCAATATGCTGCGGCAAACGGCAGAGGGCATTGGTGCTAAAGGCTGGGACGAGCAAAGCGGCTACGGGATGCTGCGCATAGACCGTGTGCTGGCAGAGAAACCGTTAGATGATATTTATGAACCGAATGGGCGGGCAGATACAGCAAAGATCCTACCACTGGGCAAAAAAAGCTATGCAGTTTTAGCGAATGGCAAGGATATCGATTGGTTTATAATTGATGCACCTTACAAGGGCTCCATGCAAATGAATATCCAATCGGATTCGCCGAATGCCGATGCGATTGAAATGATTTACTATAAAAAACCAACAGATACGGGAAAGGTCTATAAAGCTATCGCCTCCAAGGAGGTATCCTTTCAAGTGGTGAAAGGGCGTAATTACCTACGGTTCCGCTCCTCCAAGGTTAATGTGAACACGTCTATTAAATATGAGATGTACCCGCAATTTTTTATGAGCCCCGACCCTTTTGAAGATAATGATTCAAAATTTAAAGCTTATGTATTTCCAGCAAGGAGCCAAGTGATCACAGGCAATTTTCATCAATCCTTGGATCAGGATTGGTTTATGTTCCCCGTTACGGAGGCAGGAACACTGCGCTTGAAGCTTTCTGTCGATACGAGTCGAATCGATTCCGTGCTGCGGATTGAAAAAGCAGGCGAGGAAAGTATCTTGATTGATCAAAAAGGTGACGGACAGACCGAAACAACCTTGCCGATGGAAGTAACACCCGGTCAATATTATTTATGGTTTAGCAATGTTAAAGATTACAGCTTTCCGATTGTCGGGGAATATATGCTGCAAATTGATTATGATAAACATGTAATGGACCCGAATGAACCAAACGACCGCTCTTACCAAGCTGCAGGGATGCAAGCTGATCTACCTTATGAAGGTATTCTTGACGAGGACACGGATGTGGATTGGTTCAGCTTTAATGTGGATAATGAAAGCTTAGTCCATCTAGAGTTGAGTCATATTCCACTCGATCGTAAAATTTATTTTTCCTTGCAGAATTACGCATTGAAACCAGTTAAGAACCTGGAAAATGCAATGGGCAGCACGACGAGCAGTCTGGATATAAAGCTTGCGCGAGGGGAGTATTATATCGAATTAAGGGCGGATCATAGCTTTCAGAACCAACTGTACCAACTCCAAATGAATACTTCACCCATTGTGAGTGGATTTGCAGATATTTATAAGCACTGGGCAAAAGATAGTATCGTCAAGCTAGCAGATTTAAAATTTATCAACGGCTATGGCAACTACAAGTTCTTGCCGGATCGGACGATCACACGAGCGGAAGCAGTGGCCATCATCAATCAAGCTTTTGGTTGGACAGGCCAAGAGATGGCTCCTTTCAATGATGTTTTTAATAAGGATTGGTTTGCAGCAGCTGTCGCCAATGGAAGCAAAGTGAAAGTGGTGACCGGTTTTCCGGACGGTTCCTTTAAACCGAATCAACCTCTAACGCGGATGGAAATGGTGGCCTTGCTGGCAAAAGCAAAAGGCTCAAAACCGGCAAGTTTGAGTAAAGATAGCTTTAGCGACATCCATGAGGGATACTGGGGCCTGGATCTTCTTCGTGGGATGAAAAAGATGGGCTGGATCACAGGATATAAAGACGGCTCTTTTCAGCCAGAACGACCTGCCACACGTGCCGAGTTCACAGAACTTCTGGTTAAGATCAAGAAATATTAGCTTCAAAATAGCCAAAAGGGGGTTTTATATTGGATACAGCGGCACACACAATAAATCAATCCATTGCGCTCGATAGCTTATTGAATATTTGTATTGTGGTCATTTGTATAGGTGTTGCCTGGTGGGGGTTGCAGCAAATCCGTTTTGATTTATTTTTGAAGCGTCCCAAAAGTCCGCAAGCACTCACATTGCAAATATTGCTATCTATCGCATTAGGCAGTGGAGTGGCGCGTTTTATTATTGAATATTACAACTGGTCCACGCTGATCAAAGGACTCTTCTAAAGTGGATAAATTTTTTCCGCATAACATCAAGTCATCTTGTTAACAATGGAGATATAGCTACATACAGATCAGACACATTATAGGAACGCGGAGGTGAACCGATTGAACAAAATATTTGTCCGCGGTGGGCAACGATTATCCGGTAAAGTCAAAATAAACGGCGCCAAAAATGCAGTATTACCTATTATAGCCGCATCCATATTAGCCTCAAAGGGCATCAGTATTATTCGTGAAGCGTCAAATCTTGATGATGTTCGTACCATGAATCAGGTTTTAGAAGGTTTGGGTATACCCGTTACTTACGATCATTCGACGATTCGTGTCGATGCATCCCATATCCAATGCAGCGAAGCCTCTTATGATCTGGTTCGTAAGATGCGCGCCTCTTTCCTCATCATGGGTCCTTTGTTAGCACGCAGCGGAGAGATAAGAATTGCGCTGCCAGGAGGCTGTGCAATTGGAACGCGACCGATTGATCAGCACTTAAAAGGCTTCGAAGCGATGGGTGTGGAAATTGAGCTAGGTTTAGGCTTCATCGAAGCTAAGGTAAACGGACGATTACGGGGAGCGAAAATATATCTGGATGTAGCCAGCGTAGGCGCAACAGAGAATATTATGATGGCAGCAGCATTAGCGGAAGGTACGACCATTATCGAGAATGCAGCCAAAGAACCGGAGATTGTCGATCTGGCCAACTTCCTCAATGCCATGGGTGCTCGGATTCGCGGTGCGGGAACAGGGATTATTCGGATTGATGGTGTAACAGAGCTCAAGGGAGTGGAGCACACGGTAATCCCGGATCGAATCGAGGCGGGAACTTACATGATAGCCGCAGCTATAACGGGCAGCGTAATCTATATTGAAGGCATCATCGCAGATCACCTGACCCCGGTAATCTCTAAGCTACTGGAGATGGGTGTAGTTATTGACATCGATGAGAATGGGATGCGAGTAAGCGCAGAGCATGCCTTAAAATCTGTGGATGTTAAAACCTTACCCTATCCCGGATTCCCGACAGATATGCAGTCGCAGATGATGGCTCTATTGCTGACGACCGATGGAACAAGCATTGTCACGGAAACGGTGTTTGAGAATCGGTTTATGCATGTGGATGCGTTTAAGCGGATGAACGGACAAATCAAAGTCGATGGCAGAGCCGCGGTCGTAAGTGGAAACTGTCGGCTAAGCGGCACTAAAGTGATGGCTACAGATCTGCGTGCCGGTGCGGCGTTAGTCCTTGCTGCTTTAGCTGCAGAGGGAGATACGGAAATTAGCGGGATTCACCATATTGAGCGGGGCTACGTAGATATTGTAAGCAAGCTGCGTGAGCTCGGTGCGGATATTCGCCGTGGTGAAGAAGTTGAGTCGCAGGAAGAGGTCGTCAGGGATAGGGCGACACTGTTTGCTGCTGCGCGGCCTAGCTGGGCTTGAGATGAGGCTGTTTAAGTGCTCCAAAGCCACTCAATGTGCTCCAAAGCCACTCAATGTGCTCCAAAGCCACTCAATGTGCTCCAAAATAACAAAATCACCCCCAATAAACTAGCAGTTCTGTCCACTCTAGGTATCTTAGCGAAAGAATTTCGTTAGTAGTGTTATGAATTTCCTTATTATAGTTTGAATAGAGCCTTGGTGGCGGGAATAACGAATCTTTGGCGTTATTAACGAAAAATTTTCGGTAATAACGCCATTCTTTCGTTATTTCTACCCATTTAACCACATAATAGCTAAAATAACGAAAATGTAGTCCATTATAGCGAAAATTTTTCCTTAATGTGATGGTAGGGATGCCGATTCTCGCTCTTTTACGGGGTCTATGCAGTGCAACTCTAACGGTAGAATCCAAAGGATTCTCACGTTATTTATTATGCTTACCTGATCGAACAATAAGTAGTCCGCCTTGTTTTCCAAGTGTAATATCTCCAGGAGTCAAATCACACACTTCCATCGTTCGTAATCCGGTGTGAAGCATGAGATGAAGGATGGTCTGATCCCGTAGACTTACATATATTATCATTGCGTATATTTTGGTTGAAATATTGACGTGACCCTAATAAGTATAACACGTACAAATAATACGTAGAAATTGTCGATACGTATTTATTGTATGTATCACGATTTGGATGGGCTTCACCCCTCACATTTTGTGTTCTACCAATCCTACAACTCTCATAAGATGGTAATGTGCATAGCAGTCTAGCGTTAGGATTTAAACGTGGATTGTTTGCCCATACTGCATACAGCAAGAGTAGTTTTGTAGGAGGATCGTTTTCTATGATCATGATTCAACGTCAAACGCGAATTCGGATAGCTGCATGGCTCGGCCTCATGATAATCTGTACACTTCTAACGATTGTCATAGCCAAAATCTCTGACAGTAGACACACAGCTACCACAACAGCACAATCCCAGACGACTGATGTAGCCAAAATACAAAGCCCATCATCCAACACATCTATAGCAGCATCAGCCCAATTGTATCAATCCGCCCATATCGTTTCTATTTATTTAAGCCAGCAGCAACAAATAACTAGAGTCCCCTTAGAGCAGTATATAGCTGGAGTGGTGGCGGCAGAAATGCCAGTGAATTTTGAACTGGAAGCACTGAAGGCGCAGGCAATGGCGGCAAGAACCTACATCGTACGGAGAATCGTGAATCATGACCGGAGCGGCATGCCTGTGAAGGGTGCGGAAGTAACGGATACGGTCGTACATCAAGCGTATTTAACCGATCAGCAGCTCAAGGAAAACTGGGGAAAGAAAAATTACCAAGTGAATATAAACAAAATCATGAAAGTGGTGAGTGAAACACGAGGACTCATTCTCACTTACAACAACCAGCCGATTAATGCGACTTATTTTTCAACCAGTAATGGGTATACCGAGAATTCAGAGGATTACTGGGGAGTGAACGAGCCTTATCTGCGCAGTGTAGCCAGTCCTTGGGATCAGAAAATTTCACCTAGCTTCATCAAAACCATTCAGATCCCCTATAAGCAATTTCTCTTAAAATTAGGTCTGGCAAACTCGAATTCTACAAACAAAGCAATTCCAGCAAGCCTATCATTGAATATGAAATCGACATTGGAACTCTCGCAAGGTCAGCGGATTGCAAGCATCAATATAGCTGGCAAGTCGTTTACGGGTAAAGATATTCGCGAACGACTAAATCTGGCTTCCTCCTCTTTTACTTGGAAAAGGAATGGCGATACGATGGAAATTCAAACATGGGGCAGCGGACACGGCGTGGGGATGAGCCAGTGGGGGGCGAATGGTATGGCGCAGGAAGGGAAGACAGCAAGTGAAATTGTCCAATATTACTATAAAGGTATCGTGATTCAATCGGCTCGAAACCTATTAGAATAAATTCCTCTATCAACTCACGTATAAAAGCTAATGTTGTGGCAACAATGGTTACAGAGGTGATGTAACTATGAATGAACAAAAAAAGGGCATTCAAGTCAAAGAGGAAACTCCTCTAGTCAAAGAGGGAGCATCCAACACAACAGTTCCATCCAAAGGATGGCGGGCATTCATGTCGAAAAAGTGGGCATTTCCAGCGATCTACATGGCGGCAGCGGCAATTATTCTAACGTTCATGTGGGTCTATCAGGACATGGGCAGCAACAAGAAAGCTGACAACGCAAGCACTGAGGTTGCTAAGGTGGAGACAGGAGCCAAGGATACGAAGAACCAACCGGCTAATGCACTTCCAGTAGTCGCAACTCCAGAAGCCATGAAATGGCCGGTCACGAATCGCAATGAGGTTACAACAGGCATTCCTTACTACGACAGCAAAGCAACAAACGAGGTCAAAGCAGCCGCTATGGTGCAGTACGGTGATACGTTAACTCCGCATACGGGAATCGACCTTGTTAAATCGGACAACCAAAGCTTTGATGTCCTAGCTGCCCTTAGCGGCAAGGTAACTGTTGTGGAGAAAAACCCACTCACCGGCAATCAAGTGGAGATCACCCATGGCAACGGAATGGTCACGATCTACCAAAGCTTGAGCGACATTAAAGTTGCTCAGGGTGCTGAAGTCAAGCAAGGTGATGTAATCGCCAAAGCAGGAGTCAATGAGCTGGAAAAAGACGATGGCGTTCATCTTCATTTTGAAGTGCGTCAGAGCGCAAATGGTCCTGTATTGGATCCCGCAGCATTGATTGCAGACCGTGAATAGACAAGCAGCACGGCAAAGAGAAGCAGAAGGATTTCCTTCTGCTTTTTCTTTATGCGGAGAAACAAGACCCTGTCCGACAAAATAAATGTCCAAATTCCGAATATATAGGCTCGCTCCTCATATAATGTACCAAACTATCTCGAATAGGGAGGCGAGCGGAGTGCACGATTACATCAAAGAACGGACGATAAAAATCGGCCGCTGCATTGTGGAAACGAGAAATACCGTGAGAACGATAGCGAAAGAATTTGGGGTTTCCAAGAGTACAGTGCACAAAGACTTAACCGAAAGACTGCCCGAAATCAATCCGGATCTAGCCAATCAAGTGAAAACGATTCTCGAATACCACAAATCGATTCGACATCTACGAGGAGGGGAGGCGACAAAGGTAAAATATAAAAAAACGCGACATTACAAAGGAGTAGAGGTATTAATACCAATAAACGCATAAGCTGCAAAAATTCGCGAAAAAAAAGGTATTTGGCTTTTGATGGCGAATAGATACCTAAAACGACGCTTTTTTTTGAAACGGTAGCTTATGTTTAGCTTGGGAGGATAAGAAGAAATGTTCAGCAAGGATATTGGTGTGGATTTAGGCACAGCGAACGTATTGATTCACATTAAAGGCCGCGGTGTTGTTCTGAACGAGCCATCGGTAGTTGCGATTGAAAGTGATACGAAGCGCGTACTTGCAGTAGGTGAAGAAGCACGGCGCATGGTTGGACGCACACCAGGGAATATTACAGCCATACGTCCATTGAAGGACGGTGTCATAGCTGATTTTGAAATTACAGAGATTATGTTAAAATATTTTATAGCCAAGGTTGGCGGCAAGAAATGGTACAGTCATCCGCGCATCCTCATTTGTGCACCAACGAATATTACATCCGTTGAGCAAAAGGCCATTCGCGAAGCTGCAGAACGCGCAGGAGCAAAAGAAGTTTTCATGGAAGAAGAGCCTAAGGCTGCAGCAATTGGAGCAGGCATGGATATTTATCAACCAAGCGGGAATATGGTCATTGACATAGGAGGAGGAACGACAGATGTCGCCGTCTTATCGATGGGCGACATCGTCACCTCATCTTCGATCAAAGTTGCAGGCGATAAATTCGATTCCGCGATTATGAAATATATCAAGAATAAATATAAGCTGCTGATTGGTGAGCGCACTTCGGAAGATATTAAACTGAAGATTGGTACCGTCTTTCTCGGTGGGCGCGCAGAAGAAATGGATATTCGCGGCAGAGATATGGTGTCCGGATTGCCGCTAACCGTGACGATCAATTCCAATGAAATCAGGGAAGCGTTATGGGAGCCTGTATCCGCAATCGTGGCCTCAGCCAAATCCGTATTAGAGAAGACACCGCCAGAGCTATCGGCCGACATCATTGATCGCGGTGTAATCATTACGGGTGGCGGGGCGTTATTGCATGGCTTGGATTTATTGCTGGCGGAAGAGCTTAAGGTGCCTGTTAATGTAGCGGAAGACCCAATGCACTGTGTTGTTAAAGGAACTGGAGCTATGTTAGACAACCTAGATCGAGCCTCCAAACAGAAAATCTATTAGGATGGAAGGTGAATAAATGTTAAGAGGACTTTATACAGCGGCTGCCGGTATGATTATGGAACAAAGAAAGCATGATACCATCACCAATAACATATCCAACATCAATACACCTGGATTTAAGCAAGGTAGCGCGGTTTCTCGTTCCTTCCCTGAATTTATGATTTCGCTGACCAATGGTGAAGGGGACCAACGTTCGAAACGACCGATTGGTAAGCTGATTACCGGTGTATTTGCAGAAGAAGACCTCTCCATTTATTTGCAAGGCGATTTGCAAGAAACAAAGAATCCATTAGATATGGCTTTGGTTTCCAATATACAAGTACCGGGTTTGCAATTTGACGGTTCTGGTAAAACGATCACTGCGGATGGGCAGAAGATTTTTCAACCGCAGGCCTTCTTTACAGTGTTGGACAGCAACGGGGAACAACGTTATTCTCGTAACGGTAAGTTCCAAGCAAACGATGCAGGTGAGCTTACCACATCGGAAGGTTTTAAAGTTTTAGGTCGAGATGGACAACCTATCCTATTAGTGGACCCAGCAACCAACACTTATCTAGCCAATGTCAAGATAAGACCCGATGGTCAAATTCTCGATGAAGTAAACGGTCAACCTATTATTAATGCCAATGGACAACCCCTAGCCCTCATGATATCTCGCGTAGATAATCCGAACCGTTTGATTCGTGAAGGTAATGGTGTATATAAAATCAATCCGGATGATGCAGCTATGGTTACCTCGATTATTCCGAATAACGAAGTTCAAGTGAAGCAAGGGTATATTGAAAGATCGAACGTGGATGCAGCCCAATCCATGATTGATATGACCGCTGCTTTGCGAGCTTACGAAGCTAATCAAAAAATTGTGCAATATTATGATAAAAGCATGGAAAAAACAGTAAACGAAGTAGGTCGAGTCTAACATTTTGGCTAAGGAGGAGAACCTCTAGATGAATCATTCATTAATTAACTCATCGGTAACCATGCATGCTATACAGCAGAAGCTGGATATTATTGCGAATAATATGGCGAATGCGAATACCAACGGTTACAAAAGAAAAGAAGCCACATTCGAAGATATTCTAACCAATGTCAAGATGCAGCCTAAGGGATTTCAGCGGGAGGGACGACTTTCACCGCTTGGTTTGAACCAAGGCTGGGGTGCGAAATTGAGTCAAGATCAGCTGAATATGGCGCAGGGTACACTTTCTGCAACTGGCGTTTCCTCTGATATTGCAATAGAAGGAAATGCGCTTTATGAGGTAACCGCGAACACCGTTGATGCGGCAGGAAATCCTGTAATTAAAACCGTATATACACGTGATGGGAGCTTTGAATTAGCCGTTAACCCGGATGATCCAGACAACCTATACTTGGAAACCAAAGAAGGCAATTTTGTTAATGACACCAACGGTCAACCCATTCGCTTTCCCAAGGATTTAAAAATGTTTGTAGATGACAAAGGCAATGTCACGGCAATTAATCCCACAGATAGTGGTATAGCTCCTATCCAGGTTGGACAGCTGAAGCTTGTTCGTGTCGTTCGTCCCCAGTATATGCAGCAAATTGGGGAAAATCTTTTTTCATTGCCAGATGGTTTAGATAATACCCAGGGTCAAATTCTCCAAAACGTAAATACCGGTTCAAACCTAGAAAGTCCAGTAGCCATCAGACAAGGGTACTTAGAGCAATCCAACGTCAATTTAGCGGATGAGATGACAGAGTTAATCATGGTTCAAAGGGAATACCAATTAAGTGCACGTGCGGTAACTTCCTCAGATACGATGATGAACCTGGCTAATAACCTACGCGGATGACGAAACAACCTAACCTCCCAGAAGAGCTTGAAGGAGCCCAAGTGGTTGAAGCTCCGAAAGCGCCAAATGCTCCCAAAAAGCCTCGTAAGCGAAAGAAGCGTTGGGTCCGCATCATTCTATTCACATTGCGTTTATTGCTTGTTCCCTTTTTATGTTTGTGTGCCTTATATGCGGGATTAGTGATTGGCTACGTTCGGCTAGGCGGACAGCCTTATTCCGACATTCTAGAACCGGCAACGTGGAAACATCTGTATGAGCTTGTTTATTCGAGTTCGTAGTATTTTATGAAATGATTAATAAATTCTCTAGCCCCCTTTAGGGCTTTTTTCGTATTTTGGGATTGAGCTTATTTGCCTATTTGCTGTTCAGTTTAATGGGGTTTTAAAGTCATCCATTCAAATGTATAATAATAAAGATGCGGGAACCAATGCGTGAGGAGAGAAAAAGTTGAATGTGCCTAATGCCTTAACGTTTGCTCGATTTTTTCTCATCCCCCTTTACTTGTACATTTTTCTCGCAGGAGATATAGCGTGGGCTTTCTTGGTTTTATTGTTTGCAGGGGGTACGGATGTACTTGATGGTTATTTAGCTCGGAGGAACAAACAAACTACCGCATTAGGCAGTATGCTGGACCCTTTAGCGGATAAGTCCATGATGCTGACGGTTGTGCTTTCTTTTTTATATGTGGGGATGATCGATTGGTCGGCGGCGATTGCCATGTTTATACGGGATGGCGGAATGATCATCGGGTCGGCGATCTTTCATTTTCGCGGTAAGAAAATGGTTTCGGCGAATACAATGGGCAAGCTAACCACCGTGTTGTATTATCTGGCTATTCCGCTTATTATGTTCGAAGTGCGTTATGCTGTATTTTATTTATGGATTGTAATCGTGTTTTCCTTTGTGACTTCATTCATTTACATACTCAAGATCAAACAGCTGAATAAAAAGTAGTGGAATGAACAAAATCGAAGAAAGAGCATATTTCTAATTCAGCTTGCGCTGTTGCGGTTAACGAGCATCGGTTCTTACTCAGAAAAGCTGCCTGTTGCGCCTATAGAAATATGCTCCTTATGTGAACCCTCATTGCTGCAGACCATGAAGGACAATTCTATTGTCAGTCGAAGAGGCGGATTTTATACCTACAAAATGAAAAGGAGCTGAAAGATTTGCTAAATATCCAACAAATTCAAGAAATTATTCCCCATCGCTACCCATTTTTATTGATTGATCGTATTATCGAGCTAGAGTCTGGAGTTCGAGCAGTTGGACTGAAGAACGTATCAATGAATGAACCGTTTTTTGAGGGTCATTTTCCGGGGTATCCGGTTATGCCAGGTGTCTTGATTGTCGAAGCGTTAGCGCAGGTGGGTTCTGTTGCCATGCTAAGCCTAGCAGCGAACCGTGGTAAGCTTGGATTTTTTGCGGGAATTGACGAGTTCCGTTTTCGCGGGCAAGTCGTGCCAGGCGATACGCTGATACTGGAAGTGCAGATCACCCGTTTAAAGGGCGCAATCGGCAAAGGTTCAGCCATAGCCAAAGTTGGCGACCGCGTGGTAGCCGAAGGCGGATTAATGTTTGCTTTGTCGGAACGCCAGTAGGCAGTTAGATACAAAGATCATGCTTACGAAAAATCTAAGTTTATGCTTACGATGCCAGTTTTGCCAAGGCAAAACTCTAAGGAGGACTATTCATGGAATCCGATAATCTTGTACAACTCCAATACCAGCATTGGTTGCAAGATCCAGATATTGACGCAGAAACGAAGCAGGAGCTGCTTTCTATAGCCAATCAACCGCTTGAAATCGAGGATCGCTTTTACAAGGATGTCGAGTTTGGCACAGGTGGAATGCGTGGTGTCATTGGCGCAGGTACGAATCGAATGAATGCTTACAGGATTGGGCTTGCTACACAAGGGCTTGCGCAATACTTGCTGGCAGACTCCTCGCGTAAGCAGCACGCTGTTGCGATTGCTTACGATTCACGCAACCAGTCGCCGGAGTTTGCGCTGGAAATCGCCTTAGTGCTCGCAGGAAACGGGGTGGCTGCGCATGTGTTCAAGTCGCTTCGCCCGACGCCTGAGCTGTCTTTTGCCGTGCGTACCTTACGGGCTTCTGCAGGCATTGTCGTCACTGCAAGCCATAACCCGCCGGAATATAACGGCTACAAGGTTTACGGCAAGGATGGCGGGCAAATGGTGCCGGAGCAAGCCGAGAAGCTGATCGCGCAAATCGCAGCGTTGCAATCTTTTGCGGCCATTCGTAAGCTATCGCAGGCTGAAGCGGAGGCTCAAGGTTTACTCAACTGGATAAGCGAGCAGGTGGACACGGATTTTATCAACGCTGTAACAGCGATAAGCCCAAATCCGCAAGTCGTGAAGCAAATGGGCGATCAATTGCAGATCGTTTACACACCACTGCATGGAGCGGGCAATCTATCCGTTCGCCATGCTCTAAAACAGCTTGGCTTTAATCAGGTTGCCGTTGTTCCCGAGCAAGAAAAGCCAGATCCGTTGTTCTCCACGGTGAAGTCACCCAATCCGGAGGAAAAGGAAGCTTTCACGCTAGCGCTTCAGTTAGCTCGCCAACTCGATGCGGATATCATCATCGGAACAGACCCCGACTGCGACCGGATGGGCGCCGTGGTTAAGGATGCGCAAGGCGAGTATTTTGTGCTGAGCGGCAATCAGTCAGGCGCGTTAATGGCGCATTATTTGCTGGGCAGCTTGAAGGAGCAAGGCAAGTTGCCTGCGAATGGCGTAGTGATCAAAACTATCGTGACAAGTGAAATGGGAGCGGCTGTAGCCAATAGCTTCGGAATTCCAACCATTCATACATTAACAGGCTTTAAATATATCGGTGAGAAAATGACGCAATTTGAAGCGTCTGGCGAGCATGCTTTTATTTTCGGTTATGAAGAGAGCTACGGATATTTGGCCGGAAATTATGCGCGGGATAAAGATGCAGTCTTGGCATCTATGCTGATCTGTGAGGCTGCTGCTTATTACAAGAGCATGGGAAAAAGCTTATATGATGTGCTTCAGGAATTATATCAAGTACATGGCTATTTTATGGAGAGGCTGGAGTCGCGTACGCTCAAAGGCAAGGATGGCTTGCTGCAAATTGGACAAATTATGGATGATTGGCGCGAGCACCCACCCGAGATCATAAACGGAATTCAAGTGACCTCCGTGATCGATTACTCCACAGGTATTGACGATTTACCAGAAGAAAACGTACTTAAATACTTGTTGGCAGATCATTCTTGGTTCTGCTTGCGGCCATCAGGTACAGAACCGAAGATTAAAGTATATTTTGCGGTGCGCGGTGCGTCAGGGGCTGAGTCTGCTTCCCGAATCCAAGCGATTGCTGATGAAGTTATGGCTCGAGTGGATCAATAATAGTACTGAGGAGTGGGCAGCTTGTCCGAAACATACAAATCATGGAATCGCAAATTTGCAAGTCTATTATGGGGGCTAGTCATCGTTTGTATGCTGGCCTCTTTACCTTTGTTTGTTGAGCGTTATCAGATGGAAGGCAAATACAAGCATGTTGAATTTGTGATGGATTATCGCGATCTTCTCGATATCTCCGTTTATCGCACCAACCCGCGTCAGTTCATGGCAGCGCAATTGACACAATTGAAACGTGCGAGAATCGCTTCCGTAGCTATATATGAAAGCACGTTGAATGAGTTGGCGGAAAGCCGGCGGATCGAGCTCTATTCCTCTCACGATGCCGCCGCTTTGACACAGAAACCAGCTGCACCGAATGAGAATTTCACCTATGTTCTATTCACGGAGCAAGCGTCGCAGGAGAAGCTGCTCAACCTCATTCAGCCCACTTTCAAACAGCTCCATATTGCAACTCATGAATGGTCATACAATAATACCAAAGGACTTATCATTGAGATGCCTCTGGACGAAGCCTCATTGAAGCCGATGGACCCCGATCCGATCAGCTTGCAAATGCTGAAGGATCAAGGGTTTCACATTGTCGTTCGCTTATCCAATAAACGTCCATTTGCCGCCAGCGAAATGGATCAGCTTCTCGCTACGCTATCCACCGATTTCGGCGTGAAATCAATGATTGTTGACGGCGATGCAGCACCGGGCTTTACGGACGATGGAAAAGTATCAGAAAACATCGATGAGATGGCACGTTTAATGACGAAGTACAATATGGCATTAGCCGTAATTGAGCCTTTGAATCTCAAAGTTCCGCAACGGGGTGTAACTGCCCTTTCCAAGGCGCTGGATTACAATGTATTCCGCCTGCACTCCATTTCAGAGCAAGATTCCGATAAGCTAACTGAAAATATTCCGAAAAAAGACATAGACGCACAAATTCGTGCTATCTCGGATCGTATTGCATTAGCGGTTAAAGATCGCAATATTCGCATGGTATTTTTGAATGCCAAACCAACGAAGAATCTCGGCAAAGGAACCTATACCGATCCATTGCAGCCCCTTTATGATAGCTTGATGGGTAAAGAGGGAGCACTCAATCAAATTCAGAATAGTGGTTTTGGACTCGGCCAAGCACATGCCTTGGACTATCATTCATCCTCCTGGCAGAAGAAACTCAAGCCTTTCGCCATTATCGGCAGTGTAGCTTTAATTGCCCTGTTAATTGCCGCTTTTTTCCCAGTATTGCTACTGCCAATCTTCTCTTTAGGCCTATTAGGCGCTGCGGCCTTAAGTATGTTATCACTCTCCATATTGCAGCAGGTCTTGGCTTTAGGTGCGGGTATTAGTGTAGTTAGCTTGGCGATCATAACAACCATGCAGTACTTACGCAAGCGAGTGACAAAGCCGCAAATCATCTCCATATCGGGTCGAATGGCGCGAATAGCATATCTATTTATCAGAACTGCCGCGGTTTCGGCTATAGGTGCTGTCTTCATTATCAGCTTATTGAACAACGTTACGTACAACCTCGTGATTCAGCAATTTAAAGGGGTGAACATCCTTGCGTTTGCACCGATAGTCATAGTCGGGGTCTATCTTCTCTTATTCAGCGAGAATCTTTCATCCGGCCAAATCATTCAAAAAGCAAAGCGACTCTTGACCTCATCGGTTAGCGTCTTGTGGATCGTGGCAGCTTTATTGTTTATCGGGGTTTCCTACTATTATTTAACCCGAACCGGGAATGAGGGTACAGCATCCTCATTTGAGTTAATGTTCCGCTCTTTCTTAGAAAATACCTTAAAAGTACGCCCAAGAACCAAGGAATTCCTTATCGGCAATCCATTGCTGATTCTCGGGATCTACCTTGTCTTTAAACATCGACTCAATGCGCTGTATCTTGTCTTAATAGGCGTTATCGGACAAGCTTCCTTCATCGGCTCTTTTACCCATTTACACACTCCATTGCGTATTTCGATCATCCGTGGTGCTTATGGCATGATCATTGGCGCACTGATTGCCTTGCTATTGATTCTCCTTTGGGAAATTTGTGCGAGGGGTTGGAAAAAGTGGGCACACCTGCTAAACGCATAGTCATTTCCGGCTACTACGGGTTCAAAAATAGCGGGGATGAAGCCGTACTTCAATCCATTCTAATCGCTTTAGCGGCGGAGTCAGTTAAGCAAGGGATTACGATTGAACCGATCGTCTTGTCGATCGACCCTGAGTGGACAGCGAGAACCTATGGCGTTCAAGCTATGCATCGCATGAAGCTAGGCCAAGTGCTGAAAGCGATTAGACAGAGCGATGGATTGATCAGCGGCGGCGGCAGCCTGCTGCAAGATACCACCGGTCGGATGAGCATTCCCTACTACTTGGGTATCATAAAGCTGGCGCAATGGTTAAGGAAGCCAACCTTCATATATGCCCAGGGTATCGGGCCGGTGAATCGCACAACATTTCATCCATTCATTCGCTCGATTTTCCGCAAGTGCCGCTACATCTCTGTACGGGATGAAGAATCGTCACAGCTTTTGAAGCAAATAGGCTTATCCCGCGATAAGATTGATCTCGTACCCGATCCAGTTATGGGGCTGCCGCTTCAGCCAGCTAACGAGCTTCAGACCGAGCAATCGATAGCTCACAAGATTTCAGCTGAGCAATCGATAGCTAACAAGCCTTTGGCTGCTGAGCAAAATGTGGCAATCGGAAGCGGCAAGCCGGTGATCGGCATTTCCGTTCGCTTCTGGAAGGAAGACCGCTCCGAATTGGCACAGCTGGCCAAAAGCCTGGAGATCATCCAAGCTGAACGGGATGTTCATCTCTATTTTCTACCGTTTCATCTGCCCCATGATGTTGAAGCCTCGCAAGAAGTGATTCGCCAGCTGCCAGCTTCCACGAATCTCAGCATTGCCACAGGGCTTGATCACCCCCAGCATATGCTCGCTGAAGTCCAGGCTTGCGACTTGCTGATTGGTATGCGATTGCACGCCTTAATTTACGCAGCCTCACAACGAGTACCGATGCTCGGCATTTCCTATGATCCCAAAATCGATCAATTTCTACAGCGCTTAGATCTGAAAGCCGCGGCGACTACCGAGCAATTCAATCCAAATGAATTAGCTGCAACAGCCTTAAGCCTATTAACGGACAACGGAAAAGCCGACTGGATCGCCAGCAAACAAGCCCATATTGTTAAGCTGCAAGCGGAGGCTCATCGTCCAGCGCAACAAATCGTCAACTATTTAGTATATAAAGGATGACCAACCCATTGACTATCCCACATGTTTCAATTTACGGAATTCGGGTATCTAAATTAAATATGCAGCAAACCGTCGAATGGCTCGTCCAAGCGATTGCAAATCGCCAAACTATGCAGGTCATTACCGCAAATCCGATTATGATCATGACCGCTTTACAGCAGCCAGCTTATATGGCGATGATGCGACGAGCAGAGCTAATCGTGCCAGATGGAGCGGGTCTAGTCTGGGCAGCCTCTTATGTGGGTGATCCTGTAGCGGAGAAAGTGGCGGGCATCGACTTGATGCATGAGTTATTAGCAATAGGAGAAAATAAATACTGGCGGATCTTTCTACTTGGCACATCACCTGAAATTATTCAAATCACAGCCAAGAGGCTGAAATCGCGTTATCCCAAGCTGCAGCTTGTTGGCGTTCGTGACGGCTACTTCAAAGAGAATGAAGACGAAGACGTGGTATGTCAAATTCGGGAAGCCGCACCCGATATCCTCTTTGTCGGACGTTCAGCGGACAAGCAGGAGCCTTGGATCGATCAGTACAAAGCTGAGCTTGGCGTTCCTGTAATCATGGGGATTGGCGGCAGCTTCGATGTGCTGTCAGGCAAGCTTAAGCGAGCACCGCGAATCTTCATTCGCTTCCGTTTGGAATGGTTTTATCGGCTTCTGCAAGAGCCATGGCGGTACCGAAGAATGCTTCTACTCCCGAAATTCGTCGTGAAAGTAATTCGCGACAAAGGAAAGCTCTGATTATCAGCCTAATAAACGTAAAACAGACCGTACAGGCGGCTTTTTGCCGAATTTAGCGGTTGGTGTTCTTATTTCAGAGAGCGTATAATGGGTTATTGTGTTACCTTGATTAGAGAATGCTAAGGGGATGTTCATAAAATGAATGTTTGGTTGTATGTGATCGGATTTGTAGCTGCTTGCGCACTAGCGGTCATCCTAACTCCAATCGTTAAAAAATTCGCCATATGGGTTGGGGCGGTTGCAGTACCGAACCATCGCAGCGTTCACACGAAGATCATGCCGCAAATGGGGGGTCTAGCCATATTTTTCGCCTTCATTGGGGCTTATTTCGTCATAGCACCTGCAACTGCAAGCTTTAATAGGGATGTCCCCTTGGCCTTATTAATCGGTGGCGCAATAATTGTATTAGTTGGTGCTTTAGATGACCGCTTTGTATTATCACCTAAAGTAAAGCTGCTTGGACAATTTGCAGCGGCAGGTGTTGTTGTCTATTTTGGCTTAGCGGTTGATTTCGTCCAGCTTCCTTTCGGGGGACCGATTGACTTAAACCAATGGGTCGGCATTCCCATTACGATCCTCTGGATCGTTGGTGTAACCAACGCGGTGAATTTGATAGATGGATTGGACGGGCTTTCTGCAGGTGTATCAGGCATTGCAACAGCAACCATTATGGTCTTATCCATTATGATGGGGAACTACAGTGTTGCTTTAATCTGTGCCGTGCTATTGGGCAGCATTATCGGCTTTCTATTCTTCAACTTCCATCCAGCCAAAATTTTTATGGGAGACACAGGCGCATTATTCTTAGGCTTCGCTTTAGCGACCTTGTCAATTCTCGGGTATAAGCAAGCCACAATCGTTTCCTTGTTAGTGCCGATCCTTATACTTGGCGTACCCTTATCAGACACCTTTATAGCAATCTTACGACGCAAGCTGAACAATAAACCCATATTTGCTCCGGATAAAGGGCATCTGCATCATTGCTTAATGGGCTTAGGCTTCTCCACACGCAAAACCGTACTTATTATCTATGGCGTTTCCACCTTATTCGGCTTATGTGCAGTATTACTATCCCAGGCGACTCAATGGTGGACAATAATCATTTCAGCCGTGATGTTTTTGATTCTCGTGATCTGTGCGGAGGCAATTGGCATCATCAGTAAAAATAAAAAGCCTGTTATCCGATTTCTGCGTAGATTATTCACAGGCGGCATAGCGCTTTTCCGAGCAACGAAGTAAGAGATTCTTCACGCTATCATAACTAAAGCTGCCTATAACGGGTGGCTTTTTTTGTTAAAGTCCAATTCCAGTTCATGAGAATATAGACACCCGAAGATTATCCGCTACATTTAGAAGCGGGTTCCTGCTGGAGAGAATAAATAGTTAGCTTTTTGAAGAGAAAGCGCAGACATTTCGTAATGTGGATGTCTGTGCTTTTTTTTGCTAAATTTTTTGCCACCAGTGACCGATAAAAAAAGTACGTGAAACTTTAGAGGGAAAACCAAGTCTACTGTTTACAAGATCGAACCGTAAGTTACTTAAGGAGGAAATTATTTTGAACAGAATGAAACGCAAGTGGACAAGTCTCGCGATTGCCATCACCATGCTAGTCACCCTTCTGGTGCCAATGTCCGCCTATGCTGCAGGACCTAGAATTGATATTACAAGCCCTAAGGCTAACACCAATGATACGACAGGGTTGCCAGACAATTTAAATGATGTCCCAAGGTTTACCACAACTCCGATTACCTTAACCGCGGGTATTCAGAATATACCGGATAGCCAAGTAACCGAAATTTATTATGAAATCACGAATGTGAAGACTAATCCAAGCAATAATGTGATTACCGTTGTCAAAAGCAATCCTGCACAGCACGTGCCAGGTTCGTTTACGATTACATTTAATAATGTTGCGTTAACGGAAGGACTGAATAAAATCGTTGTAAAGATGGGAACAAGTAACGCAGTTTCCTCCTCACCAAGCTGGGCGTACTTTACTCCATCGACCAATATTACAAACTTAACTGCTAACGGTGTGCCTTTTTTAGATACGCAATCCTATCCGGTAAACCCATCGACTAACACAACAGTTACGATATCGGGTCAAGCGGAGAACGCAACGAGCGTGGAGGTCACGGTTGGTAACTCCACCCCTAGATCAGTTTTCTTAAGCAATGGAACATTTTTCTTTACAGCGGACAATAAAACCAATTCAACAGCAACCTTTCATGTTAATTCGGGAGATAATCCAATAACGATTGTAGCCAAGAACAGCACGAAAACATACCAAGTGCAGAAGAATCTGATTTACGATGATGGCAACCCTTTTGCGTTCAATGCATCGATGTCGACGGTCGCGATAACATCTGAAGAACCTGTGAATCTTACTGGAAATCAATCCGACAATCTAGCTCAACTAGATGTTGCGCCAGGATCAGTGGAAGTTTGGAGTCAGTCTGGAAGAACGGGCATACGCATTACGGATTTTACTGTAAAGTCTGACCCAACCAGTCCAGGACATTCCTATCTTTTATTTGCATCCACACCCCCGACTGATCCTGTTTACGTTTTTTATAGCCATAATAGTAAATCTTTACTTACAACGCCTACGACATCCACGACGAATATTGGCTTTTCCGCTAACTTAAAGGTGGATTTAACGTCAACAGGCGCACTTAAATATCGCTTTATTGATGTACTGGCAGGAGGAACCAAATTTGGTCCCTATGATTTAGCAGCGGCAACTGCTGCAACATCAGCCGCAAACAATGGTTTATTTCCATCCTCTATTAAAAAAGGCTACAGTGATAAATTCGTCCTTGGTATTCAAGGCACGGGCTTTAATAACCCGGGTAGTGCAATTAATGTTACTTTGAGCAAAAAGGATGGCACTGCTGCTTCTGCTGCATTAACCGCAGCGACGCCAGCAACTAACGCAGCTGGAACCATGGCATTCTTCGAACTACAGTCAGGTTTAATTAGCACTGACGGTCCATTTAAAGTTACCATTAGCAATGGTGCGACTGTATTGAACAATTACACTCTGTCTATTGTAAGTGCTGGAAGTCTTCCTCAAGTCGATGATGCTAGCATATCGCCGCTTAAAGCGGGCTATGCAGCATCTGACGAAATCGTTTCATTGGTTAACTATTCGGGTATTGATGCTTCCTCTTACTCATTATTAGACGTGGAAGTTACAGATCTTTTTGGACAAAGTGTGCTTAGGAAAGGAACGGTGACTTCCGCAGTTGTGGGTGCTGCAACGACCGATTTTGCGTATAAATTCCCTGCAGGCTTAGCTGCTGGTTTATATAAGCTAAGAGTGACCTTTGCCAGTAATGAACTTTTCCAGACCTTGATTACAATAGATAAAGCTGATCCGGTGCCGCCCAAATTTAATACGGTGACACAAACGGTTTATGTTTCGAAAACGACGGATCTTTCTTCATCTTACTTTGCAGTAAGCGGAAGTAATCTAGGTGGAATAGATGATATCAACTCAGCAATCTTAGAGGGTAATAGTTCTTCTGGAGGTTCAGTTAATATAACACCATACTCTTCGGACGGTTCCACAATCATCTTCCGGATAGATGATGTTAGAGAACTGGAAGATATGAAAATCTATGATTTAAATATTGATATGAAAGGTTATGATAATGCGGGTCTCCCTATTTCAATACCTCCCTTTTTAGTTCAAAAAGTAGTCAAAGGGCTGGATTTAACAGTAACTCCACCATTTCCTTATAATGATGAAACAGTTACAGATATGTGGCCAGGTGATATACCTAAACCGATAAATCCTCCATTGCTGCAAATTGATAAAGTGAATATAGCTACAACGCCTATAACTATCGAGGGTATTTTTTTAGATGATATTGTAGTTGACAAGGCTAAAATGTCCGTTCAGGTGATCAATATTGCAACAAATGCTGCAATTCCAGGGTCTTCTATTAAATCGATTAATATCATCGATCATACTGCTGCAGTAACGCTTCCGTCATCACTCTCTGCGGGCACTTACTTTGTACAAGTAACCTATGCCTCTGGAAATGTATTAACCAGGTATCCAATTACGATTGCTAATCCAACTCTAGCTTCCATCAGCCCAACCTTAACATACAGCAACCTGTATGATGCCGCTAATTCGAAAGTAATCGTAACCGGTGCTGGATTTGGATTGGATTATGCAAAGCTTGATTTGCAATTTGTTTCCGACACAACAGGGCAAATAACTACCCAAGAATTAGATGCATACGATCCTTTAAAGCCACTACTAGGACTCAATTCACAGACGCAAGCAACATTTGCTGCACCGAATCTTCCAGCAGGTACCTATACGGTAAATTTGATCTTTAATGGAAATGAATCTGCCACAGCGCTTAAATATACGGTTGCTCCTCCACAGCCGGCATTGCAAGAGAATGCATTGTTATCGGTCAAAGGAAGATATAAAGTGTTTGATTTTGGTGCCGGGGTTCAAATCCCAACAGATCGCGATCAATTCGTCCAATTCAAATTCTATAATTTCGTAACGGACAGTCTGCAGCCAACCACATTCAGCTATCATTATGTAGATGCCAGTTTACCTTATGTTGAATCGGTAATGATTGGGAATACCCAACAACTAAGTGAACTATCTACGAATACAATTAATGAATTTCCTGCTGTCTTGAACGTTTATACAAATTCACAAACAAAAAAAGTCAATCTATACGTAGGAACTTATACAAGCTCGTCTAAGCCATTTGCGAAAGCGTTGGCCAACCCAGATTCATTGTCAGGTCTAAATTTGGCTTCTATTGATCTAGATAGCTTGCCTAATGGAACCACGAAATTTACAATCGTTCCAAGTAATGATGGAGACATAAACACACCCTTACTAGGCGAGAATTTATCAGGCAAAAGAGTGTATGACATCAACATTACAAGCACGCCCTACATTATTGTGAATAATGTCTTCACAGGTATGGTTGTGAAAGATCCGATAAGTGAGATTACATGCTTAACCCCTGCCAATTTGTTTAAAGCTGGATGTATTTCTGGTCGATTGGTGAATATGTATACACCTTTGAATGAGCCTGTAGATCCCAGCTCGACGATTAATAAATCCAGTGTTGATATGTACGTGAATGGAATTAAAACGAATCTTGCCGCAAGTGACATTGAAACGGATGGCACATTCTACATACCGTTTGATGCTACTCATGGCGGTCCATTAGTTGAAGGCAAGAATACAATTAGCTTTTACTTATACTTGAAAGGTATTCTTCAAACCAAATCAACTTACGAGATCTTCGTTTTTAGTACAACGGCACCTGAGTTTCAAACGATAAAACCAGTTGAAACGACAGATATACCCAAATATATACCTGGTACAAACGCGGGAACATACGCTACCTCGGAAACAGCCGTTTCCTTTGCAGGCCAATTCCTTAATGCAACTGATTTTAAATTAACCGTAAAATCAACCGATGCGAATGGAGATCAAGTTTCCTTATATGATCGCAGAGTCATGTCATCCTCATTACCAGATCCGGAAACCAATAACCCCGGCTACTTGGATAATGTGAATTTCACGGTAGAACCTTTGTCCTTCACGACCTTCCCGATTAATTTAGCAGTGAAGGGAGATACTATTTTTGAATTTACAATTACGAACGAATCAAAGGTAACGATAACCAAAACAATCACTATCACACGAGAGCCACTGCCATACGTGTTGATTTATCCAACATTAACAAAGAATTCAAGCGGGAAAGATCAAGCTAATATCAACAGTAACTATGTTGAGATCGAGATGGCCGCAGAGAATGCAGACAGTGTTAGCTTTGGCGGTAAAACGGAAGCGGTGAAACGCCAAGTCACTGACCAATATGGCAACCTGCAGACGCATTACTTCTATGAAGCGTCTAATCTTAAGGCTGGTGCCAATAATATCAAGTTTACTGTAGTGCGAGGAACGCAGAAAACCAATGGAACTTTTATCTTATTCAACTCGAATACAAACATAGAGGGTGCACAATATAAAACGATCCTTAAACCATCCATGAAAGTATTCAGCAATGAGGTTGAATTGAAATTCCCGGCAGGGACTAATCTTATGCGTAACGATGCATCTGCATTAAATCAATACTTAACGACGGATCGTAAAATATTATTTGGAATTGCTAGCAATAAAGATGGACGGGTAGATAAATACAAGAATCCATCGGACGAAGACGGTCAAATTGATAACCATTATCCATTGATCTCTCCAAGCGGTAAGTTGCTATTATCAGAACCAACGGGACGCTTCAGACCAGCAAGTAAAATGTTCTGGATTGATGCTGGAACGATTCCAAGCACGGTTACGGATACAGCACAGGCATTGTCAGGCAGCGGTCAGCTTCCTTACGATCAAGTCGATTTCTTCAGCCGAGACGTTAAAGATCTTGTAGTTCCCACGAAGCGAGGGACATTAACACTGAAATATGATCCCAACATTCGTACTGACGCTTGGAAATACATTACCGTGTACCATTACGATATTTATGAGGACTTTACAGGCTCCGTACAATTCAGATGGCATAATATTGGCGGGGTTATCGATCCAACCAAGAATACGATCACCGTTCCATTCGAAACGTTTGGCTACTATCAAGTCATGTACATGAACCAAAGCTTTGATGATGTTACCACACATCCATGGGCGCGTAATCAACTGGATACTTTGTATTCTAAAGGAATCATGGTTAACAAAGACAATAGCGAATTTATTCCGAATGATAATATCAGCCGTGGTGAATTCTCAGCATTACTCGTCAAAATATTCGATATCCCGTTACAATATACAGAGACACCGACTTTTGCCGATGTTCTGAGAGTTAACCCACTAACCAACGGCATATACGATTACAGGTATATCGAAACTGCGGCGAGCGCAGGAATCGTACGCGGCAGCGGCGGCGGCAGATTCTCCCCTGACGACTCCATTACACGTCAGGATGCGGCATTGATGATCTCACGCGCAGCAAACCTTAAGCTTAATACAAGCACAGACAAGTCATTAACAGCACTTCAGAAAGCTTTCACGGATGCGAATGGAATCAATCTTTATGCACGTACAGCTGTTGAAGCTGTAAACAAGGCAGCATTAATAGAAGGAAAGCAAAATGTGTTGCTACAAGGGCAGAAGAAAGCTACCTTCCGCTTTGACCCAGAGCAAACCTTTACGCGAGCGGAAGCAGCCGAAGTAGCGATTCGAGTCTTGAAGCAGCAGAAGAAAATTCCAAAATGATTTACGAACAAACCGTCGAGCGATCTCGGCGGTTTGTTTTTTCGAGAAATGATATCCAGAAACATGACTCTAGTTCATGGTAAAATCTGCGGCATGACTTTGATAGGCTTATCCGTGTATACTAATATCTGTAGTAAAATACATACAAGAAAACATATTAAAAAAACTTTATGACTTCGCGCAACTTTTTCAGAATCCATGCGTTTAATACTGTGATGACCTAACTAGGGATGAATACAGGATGGCAATAGGGTTATAGGCTCAAAAATATCTCTTTACGATGATTGGGCTCCCATGTATAATGGATAAGTGTGGCATTTGTGCCTCTTGTTTGTTTTCTTTGTTTACTAGTTTCTGTCGCTTACAAGCGTACAGATAACATCAAATAGATATTTCGCTCAACTCTGGAAAGGGGGTGAATCAACAATGAGGGAATCGAGCTCAAATTTATTACCTAGCAACTCTCAAAAACTAAACAAGATTCAAGGAGGAGACAAAACGGTTATGAAAAAAAGTTTATCACTAATACTAGCATTCGCTATGGTTTTCACCATGTTTGCTTCCGTAGCATTTGCAGCGGATACAACACCAGCAGCGACAACAGACGCAACTACGACAGCTGCAGCAACACCAGCACCAACAGCAGCACCATTAACTCCACAAGAAGCATTTGACGCATTGAAAGCAGCGGGGATCGTTGAAGGCGACACAGTAAAAGGTGCAAACCTTGACGCTAACATGACTCGCGCACAATTCGCAAAAGTAATCGCTAAGCTTTGGTCTTTACCAGAAGATTCAGAAGGATCAACTGTATACAGTGATCTTGCAGGAGCTGGTTGGGCTGCTGGTTACATAGGAGCAGCAACTAAAGCAGGATTACTTAACGGAATGGGTGGCGGTAAATTCAACCCATCAGGTAACGTTAAACTAGAAGAAATCGCTAAAGTAATCGCAACAGGCTTCAAACTTACTGCAGTTGATTATGCGGGTACTGGTAAAGTATCTACATGGGCAAAAGGATTTGTAGGAGCAGTAATTACTGCTAAGCTAGTTGAAGATTCAGCTGACTTCACAAAAGCTGCAAAACGCAGTGAACTTTTCACAATCGGACTTAAAGGTTATGAAGCAATTCAACTTGCTAAACCAACACCAGTTCCAGCTTCTACAGGACTTGATGTTAGTTCTGCAGCAGCATTGAACAGCAAAGTAATCGAAGTTTCACTTGGAACTGCAGCAGTTGCAGCAGACCTAACAGTAGCTAACGCATCTGTTAAAGACGCAGCAGGCGTTGTAAATGTTGTAACTTCAGTAGTTGCTGCACCTTATGCAACTGATGGTAAAACAGTATTGGTTACATTAACTACTGATACAGTTGCAGGAACGCTTTATACATTAACAAGCGGAACTAAAACTGCTAACTTTGGTGGTAAAGCAGTAGATACTGCAAAACCAGAAGTAACTAAGGTTGAAGGAACAGATGCTTATGAAGTAACAGTAACTTTCTCAGAGCCAGTTAAATTGGACGGCGCTACATTCGTTCTTGCTGAGAAATACAATTCAAAAACAGCATTACCAGTGAAAAGCTTTAAATATAGCGATTCAAGTACAATCGTTATCACAACTGACAACCAAAAAGATGCTACATTGTATGGCGCTGAAATTTCAGCAATTGCTGATTTTGCTGGTAACACAATGGATAAATCTACAGACCAAACTTTTAATGGTCATGCTGCAAGTACTGCTGATGTTAAGGTAATAGCAGCAGGTTCAAACAATCCAGACGAAGCAGTAGTGCAATTTGATGTTAATCTTGACCCTGCTACTCTAGTGGCGGCTAACTTTAAAGTAGAAGAAGCTTACAGCACTAAGGCAGTCTTACCTGTAACTGCTGCAAGAATTGCTACTAAAGATGATTTAGGAGTACTTTCAACTACAGTTTTAACAGCTTCAGATGCAAAGAAATATGCAATCATATCTGTTACAGGTCTTAAAACAGCAACTTTGTACAAAGTAACTGTAACTAATGTGAAAACATTGTATGGCAAAGGTCAAGATTCCTCAGCTAACAATACAACATTCACAGGTACACCTGTACCAACAGAGCCTTTCACTTACACAGTTAACAATAATGGTGCAGCTGCAAGTAACACTTCAGTAGTTATCACATTTATTAACAAAGTTGTTAAAGCAGATGCTGAAAATGTAGCTAACTATTCACTTATTGAAGCTTATAACACAAAATCAACAATTGCTGTAACTAAAGCAGTGTTAGACGGTAATGGTAAAAAACTTACATTGACTGTTGGCAAGTTGAGTACAGTGCTTTACAAATTGACAGTATCTAATGTTAAGGATATTTATACTAACGCAATCAAGACAGCTGATAGTGCAAATGTAACGACTGTTTCAGGCGTTGCAATAGCAGATAAGATTTCAGCGATCGATAGCATTGTATATTTAACAGACACAACGATTTTGGTTACTTTTAACCAATCAGTTGGAGCAAATGCAACTGATGTATCTCTTTACAATATCGATACAAATGTAGGTTATCCTAACAAGGCTTCGACAACTGATTTAACTTCAAAACAAGTTAAATTGACTATTCCGAAGTTAAACGCTGGTGATACTTACAAATTGACTGTAAAAGGTCTTTATAATGCAGATGGAGTTGCTATGGACTCCGCTGGTATCACTTCATCTTTTGTAGGTCAAGGCACTGCAGCTGGACTACCTAAGTTGACAGGTGTTTTTGCAACAGATAACCAAACTTTGAAACTTTATTTTGACAGAGATGTTACTAAAGATTCAATTAAAGGTCCAATCTATACAAATAACACTCTTGTATCTGGAGCTTTGACTTATACGAAAGTATTGAATTCAGTAACTACTACAACTAATTTAGATGGTCTTGCATATCAAGATCCATCTGAGAAAAACGCTTTGGTAATTCGTGTAGATACAGACGATGCATTTAAAACAGGTTCATTTACTATTAATGGTTTAACAGGATTGTTTCATGCTGATAATAAGACTTTGGGATTATCACCAAAAACAGATGAGCCTACTGCTATCTTGGTAGAAAACGTTCAAGCTTTGAACAAATGGACACTTCGTGTTTACTTTAACCAACCAGTTTATGGCGGTACAAGTGGTATAAATGGTTTTGCATCAGTAAAAGTTACTAATGGAACTGTAGTTCAAGCGCCATTATCTTTACAAAATGGTACAGCTATTGATGCTACTAATAAAGTTTATGACTTTAAGCTTAGTAGTGCTCAAGTAACTGCTAATACAAAGTTGGAATTACTAGTTGCTACATCTCTTAAGAATTCTCCAATAATTTCTGATGATCTAAGAACTACAGGTCATGTTGGATATGTTGGAACTAAAGATGAAACAACTGGTGTTGGTAGTGTTGATCAAATCAGAGTGATTTCAATCAATACAGCAGACGCTCCTGATTTGAAAGATGTTTCTGTAATTGCACTAGACAATAAAACTATTAAAGTATACTATCCTACTTTAATGAATCATGTTGCTTTTGGCGACCCTGCTTTCGCAACATCTGTATTGAATCCTGCTAACTACAGCTTTGTTAATGGGGATGCTGCTCCTGCACCTACATTAATTACTACAGCTGGATTAGTTTTACTTAAATACAGCACGGATGATAACTCAGTAATCATTACTCTTAATGCTACACTTTCTGCTTCAACAAACGGTTCATACCTATTGTTTACTAATACACATGTTAGCAATGCAGTAGCGACACAAGAAGTGAAAGATGTAGCAGCAGTAATTAAGAAACAACTTTCTCCTAACCCTGCTGCATCAGCAAAAGTAACTGTAACAAGTGCTACTTATGCTGGAGGAACTATCACAGTCAAATTTAATCAATTGACTAAAACAGCTGATATTAGTAATGTAATTTCTGTATTGGATATTACTTACAAAAAGTTAGTTGACGGCGTGATTACTGATGTAGTTATAACAAATACAGCAAACATTTTTAGCGTAACAGCTAAGAACGGTGATTATACTATCACTGGTACTGGACTAACTTCTGGCGCATTCGATGCTGCTGAATACTTCGATTCAGTTGTTATTAAATTGGATTCTTCATTCAATGGTGTTCTTGTAGCTGGTCAAACAGGTAAAGTTCAAGTTAAGGCTGGTCTAACTGGTATTAACGAAAACCTATCTGACACAGATTCAACTACTACATTTGCACAGAACTAATTAATTCTTAAGGAAGAAAGAGAGTGTTTTATTCACTCTCTTTTTTTTATTATCTAATATTCTGAAATTTTCATATCTTCTGAAACAAATCACCCTAAGTTGCGTTTAATACTATATAGCTTGATATTAAGAAGTATAAAGGAGATAAAATTGGATGAAGCTTAAAATGATTGCGTTTTTAACAATGTGTGCAATGCTTATAACCTTACTTGCACCTCTGGCAGTAGGAGCAGAAGGAACAGTTTCCGAAAGTACACAAGTAAATATATTAAATCAACTAAAATTATTGCAAGGCAATGGACAGGATTATAACTTAGAAGGTAGCCTTAAACGGAGTGAAGCAGTGGCCTTTATTGTAAGGGTTCTCAATAAAGAAGAAGATGTGCTCGCCAGCAAATCTACATATGCAAAAACAACTTTTAGTGATGTAAAAGCAAACGATTGGTTTGCTGCTTATGTTGGATATTGTGTACAACAAAATATTGTCGATGGTTTCCCGGATAAGACGTTTAAGCCAAATGAATTGGTAAGTGAAAAAGCGTTTCTTAAAATGTTACTAGGTGCTATCGGACATAAGGTTAATGAAGATTTCACCTGGGATACAGTATATTCTTACGCAGCTCAGATTAATTTGGTTGATTCTAACTATGCAACACTTACAAAGGATAATTTGCAGTATAAACGCGTGGGTGCAATAACGGCTATTTATGCTTCATTACTGCTAAAGAATAAACAAACGCAACAGACACTGTTGGACTTGCTTGATCCGACTCACGTGTTAGCTCCTGAGCTAGCACCTACTCCAACACCTACTCCGACACCTGCACCCGATACACTAGTAAGTGCTGTAAAATCAGTGCAAGCGGTCAATGGGTCAAAGGTTACAATTCAATTTAATGAAACGATCCAAAAGCTTAAATTAACAGATATAACGTTGTATGCATCAGGAGATACATCGAATAAATTAGCAGTTACAATTGAATCACAATCAGAGAATGATCTTGTACTAAATACCGATGTTCAAAAAGAAAATCAAGATTATGTTGTAGAAATTGCAAATGTATTGGATATGGATAATCATGTAACTGCATTGCTTAGTTCAAACTTTAAGGGTTATATTATACCTGTAATTAAGTCAGATTTATTCAAAATCAGTAAGATTGAAACAGTTAATAAATATATGTTGAATGTATATTTTACACAACCCATTAATAGTAATATTACACTACCGCAGGATTATGAAATATTGAAAGATGGTATCAGCTTTGTTAAGGGCAGCTATAACAATCTTTCAGTAAAAACAATATCCGGAGCTAATAATGTAATCTCCATTCTATTAAAGAATGATCTGATTTCTGGAGCTGGAACGTATACTTTAAAAATCAGTGGTGATGTTTCGAGTGTATATAGTGCTAAATTAAATGATGGTAATGGTGACAGCGCTCAATTTTCACCCAATGCAGCTGCGGTTGAGGATTTTAATGTAGTAAATCTTGTTCCGTTGGACGATAAAACCATTGAAGTTACTTTCAATAAAGAGCTTGATTTTAATTCTGCAACACAACAGAGTAATTATACAATTAAAGGATCTGACGGAGTACCTAGGGGTGTTATAAAAGCAATCGTTTCAGGTATTGGGGAATTAAAGAATAAAACCGTTCTCCTTCGAGTTGCAGGTACTTTTGACAAATCATTAAATTATGATGTTACGCTAAACAACATTAAGGATTCCAATAATCAATATAACTTAGTAGATTCTAAGAATGGCTTTACTGCTAAAAATATTCCTACACACACTGATTTAGTTATTGTAAATGTATCCTCTGATGACAAAGGAACTTTAACGGTCTATTTTGATCGTAAGTTGGATGGATTTAGTGCTATAAATACCGGATATTATAATATATTGGGCGTTAGCGATCCTTCATATTCAGCTTCTGTTGTTAGTGTGTACTTCAATCCAGAGGAACCTTATAAAGTGAAATTATTTTTAAATTCTGGACAACAGTTAGTTTCAGGTGCCAGTTACAAATTGCAAGTTCAAAGCTTTATGATGGATGAGTTAGGAGATTTTTCAGCAGCAAACTCTGAGAAATCCTTTTCTGGGACTAGCAACGAAAGCGTCAAGCCTATGATTTATGATGCAATGATTATTGGAAATGACACAATTCGTTTTCGTACAAACAAAGAAGTTGCAACCTCCGGTACGAATACTTACACTGGAAACTATACTCTGGAGTACAAAGTCGGTGATACAACCACTACTAAAACAATTAATAGTGTAAGTATGATTGATCCACAGACAGGCATCATTAAAGTAGATGGTTTAGATACGTCGAAGAACTATAAACTGAAACTTATTTCATTAACAGATTATTCAAACCAATATACGCGCTCATCTTCAGATTCATATTCAACGATCAGTGTAAGTGTTGGTAGATAACTCACTAGGCATGATGAAGGAAGAAATGGACGAAGAGTTCTCGTTAAGAGGCTCTTTTTTCATTAGAATTTTCGAGTATAAGTGAGTTAATCTGACAAGTTATTAGATAATATGGTATAACTATGGGTATAGAAATTAAAATCATGGAGGATCGGTAATGATAAAAAAACTAGCTTTGATCGCAATCATTATGAATCTATTACTTTTACCCTTAGTGTCTCATGCAGAAACAATAACTTCTGAAAGTAAAGCAGCGGCTTTAAACAAGCTAACTATTTTGCAAGGTAATGGGGTTGACTTTAATCTAGGTGGGCAATTAAAACGGAGTGAAGCCATCACGTTTATTATCCGAATATTGGCTAAAGAAGGATTTGTAAAAAACAATACGGCATTCTATCAAAGAACCACTTTTAATGATGTGAAAGAAACAGATTGGTATGCTCCTTATGTGGGTTATAGTGCCGAACAAGGAATTGTGAATGGTTACCCCGATGGCGGATATCATCCAGAAGCTTCGGTTAGTGAGAAAGAATTCTTAAAACTTATCTTGAGTGCATTAGGCTATAAAGTCGATGTTGATTTTGTGTGGGATACAATTTATGAATCAGCTTACAATCTAGGAATAGTAAAAGATGTTAAGTATCAAACTCAAAAGGAAGATAATAAACACTATACAAGATCAGATGTTGTAGATGCTTTATACGGAGTTTTGACAATTCCTTTGAAGGGTACTAAAAAAACCATTATGGATACTTTGCTTGATGCAAATATCGTTGACCACGCCACAGCTGTTCAGCTTGGTTTTGCCAAAGATATTGTGTTAGCCTCCATTCAAAGCGTTAACACGGCAAACGGTGTAACCTTAACTGTCAAAATGAGCAAAGCTGTGCAAACTCTAGCAGATAAAGACGTTACCATTTATGAAACAGATAATAAAGCTAATGTACTTAATGCATCTGTAACATCACAAGTTTATGGAGATCTCATTATTAATACTTCAAAACAAATTCCAGATAAAAAATATACAATTGAAATTAGTAATAGTGTTGAGGGAAGTCAAGCACCTGCTGTTGCAACATCTTCTTTTACAGGACATAAGATTTTGGAAGTCAAGTCGGTTTATTTTAAAATTAGTAAGATTGTTCCGATAAGCAAGAATAGAATAAATGTGTATTTTACTCAACCGATTACTAGTGAAATTGCATTGCCAATCTATTATAAAATATTTAAAAATGATGCTAGTTTCATTGAAGGCAGTCGAATTACAATGGACGTTAAAGTACTTGCCGGACAGAACAATGCGATTGGCTTATATTTAAAAGATGGAACCATTATTGATGATATGGCTTATTCCTTGAAAGTTAGTGGAGATACAATTAGTTCATACGGTGTTTTATTGAATAATGGTTTGGGTGACTCTATGGCTTTCTCTCATAACTTGCAAGAGAATGAAGCCTTGAAGGTTAATCAACTTGTTGCCTTAGATTCTAAAACAGTTCGCATGGAATTTAATCAGGAGCTTGATTTAGCAACTGTTAATCAGACAAGCAATTATAAAGTGGCTAGTACTACCGGGATTCCAGTTTTCCTTAATTCCGTTTCCATTCCATCAGATGGGAATAATAAAGCACTTCTGCTGAATATATCAGGTACAATAGATAGAACTTTGAATTACCAAATAACGACTAATAACTTAAGTGATCTGTTCAATTTGGATACGATGTCGGAAGTGATTAATGGGTTCGTAGGGAAGCCTACGACTGAAGTGAAGGATTTAAGAGTTTCATTAGCCGCTGCAATAGATAAATTGACAATACAAGTTTATATGGATAAAAAAGTGGATGTAAATTCGGCAAGTATAAGCTCGAACTATATGATAACGGGTGTGACGGACCCCAATTTCATTGCTTTCCCAACTAAAGTATATGTAAATCCGTTGGATTCTACGCAGATTAAGCTATATTTTGCTGCTGGGAAGGAAATGATCAATACCAGTAAGTATAAATTAAAGGTTTTTAAGCTTTTGATGGATGAACAAGGCAATGCATCATCGGCGGATATAGTAACGGAAGCTTTCAATGGTTCAAGCGAAGCTTATGTGAAACCAATCATATTGGAAGCAATTGTTATCGGTAAGGATACAGTTAGAATCAAAACCTCGAAAGAGCTCTCACTCTCAGGTTCAAATTTAGCACTAAGCAACTACACGCTTGAGCTTAGAGAAGGTAAAAATACGGTTACACTGAAAACACCTACAAGTGTTGCGGCTATTGATGAAACAACATTAATTATCCATTTTGATAATTTGGATGTAACGAAAGGTTATTCATTTAAGTTTAATACGTTAACGGATTACTCTGGAAATAATATAAGAGGCTCTGCTGATGGAACGACCTCCGTCTTACTCAAAAATGGGGATACACCATGAAGAATAAACGCATTCTAAGCTTGTTTCTGGTAATCAGTGTAGTTATTGTTACGTTTTCAATCTACAGCAGTACGAGCGCAGATGGAGTGACTACCCAACCAGGCTCAGTAGATGACCCGATGGTGACCAAGAGTTATGTGGACGAACAGGTAAAGCTTCAGGTTGCAGCACAAATCAATTCACAAGTAGCAGCTGAAGTTGCAGCACAGATCGGGAAGTTCAAAAGAGATCTGCCTACCCAAGGTGGTAGCAGTGGATCTGGAGCAGCCCTAACTGTGGTCCAGCTTGCTGCAGGTCAAACACTGATGGCTGGAGCTGGTAGTGAGCTCATTGTCCGCACAGGGTTTGTTACAGCGGTAAGCACAGATGGTAACGGGATTCCTGACGTAACGGCTGGTAAAGATATTGCAGTGAAATCAGCAATTGCTAGAAATCACTTGCTTATCTTTCCAACGGATAAAAGAGGGATTAAACCAGACCCTAAAAAAACAGAACCCATTTTTGTGATGGTGCGTGGAAGCTACAAGCTGATCAGTGAAGATGGTTCATCAACAGAAACGAAGAATACACCTGCAGTACCACCAGTACTTAATCCAACAGTTGCACCCGTTGTCACTCCAGAATGAAAGGTGTATCTGCTTAATTTTACCCATTGTGACAAAAACTTATGCGCCTGAGATCCCGAACACGTGGTCATACTATGGGTACACCAATGGCAAGGAGGTGAGACCACAATGGACAGAGGAAATAAGGCTAAGGTTGTTCCTGAGTCGAAGCATGCATTAGATATTCTCAAATATGAAATTGCGGCTGAGCTTGGTTTACCAGTAGGCAAAAGCTCTCCACATCCACTTGATATCCATGCAGAGTTTGCAAGCGAGTTGGGTTCATATCCAGCTTCAGGTATGAGTAAAGATTATTGGGGACATATTTCGTCGAGGGATGCAGGGGCGGTTGGTGGAACCATTACCCAAAGACTGATTCGCCAAGCCGAAGAAACGCTATTTTCTATAAAATAATAACCCATGCAGCGGAAGCACCGCCAAACGTAGTTAATCTACAGCTTGGTTGGTGCTTTTTGTTATGGGAAAAATTTTTGAGAAAAAACGATGAACAAATACTGAAAATAGGGTATAGTTGAAGAAAGAAAATTGTTGTTGATACTAGAACATACGTTTGGTATAATAAAATGACAGGCATTCAGACATCAGGAATGAATCATACTATTATGTTACAGGAGTGATGAGGATGAATGAAACGTTAGAACTTGTTAAAACCTTAATCAGCAACTCGGAACTGACGAATGCTAGACTGGAAGCTTTAGCTGCAGACGTGCATCATATGGCTGGTGATATGAAGCGAATGGCTGGTGATATCGATCGCGTGTCGGGAGATATTGTACGCATGTCGGGAGATATCGCACGTATGTCGGGAGATATCGAGAATCTGTCTGGTGAAGTGAAGCGCATGTCGGGTGAAATCTCAGTACTGAATGCAAAAGTCGATCGATTGGATGAGAAATTAGATGAAACAAGAGCGGATTTGCGCGAATTTAAGATAGAAACACGAAAAAACTTTCGAGAGCTAAAGGGTCACATTCAGATGATTAGTAGTGATTTGGAAGAAACCATAGAGCGAGTCACAGCTTTAGAGAAAAGCGCAAAATGATTTTCGCTTGAAACAATACGATTTATTGCGGAAGCACCGCCAAACGTAGTTGAACTACGGCTTGGTTGGTGTTTTTTATTATGTGAAAGAAAGGGGTTTTTGTGTGGCTATTGATCATGATAGGTTGTTTAAGGAATTAATCCAAACGTATTTTCGCGAATTTATTCAGTTGTTTTTCCCACAAGTGTATGAGGAGATTGATTTTGAGGACCTCGCATTCTTATCGGAGGAGGTGTTTACAGATATTGTAACAGGAGAGCGGCGGAGGGTGGATTTGTTGGTAAAGACGAAGCTGCGTGGGGAAGACGTGGTTATTATCATACATATTGAAGCGCAGTCATATTACCAAAAGGACTTTCCTGAGCGAATGTTTATTTACTCCAGCAGATTGTTTGAGAAATATCGCTGCTGTATTTTGCCAATTGTGATATTCAGCTATGATAATAGGGTAGAAGAAGAGCCGACCGTGTTTAGTTGGGGTCTTCCTTTTCTGACTGTGGTGAATTATCAGTTTTATACAATCGAGCTGCGCAAGAAAAATTGGCGTGATTTTATTAAGCAAAACAACCCAATTGCTGCTGCGCTTCTTAGCAAGATGGGGTATAATAAGGAAGAAAAGGTGCAGGTGAAAATAGAATGTTTGCGTATGCTGCTGCGACTGGAACTAGACCCGGCGAGAATGCATTTAATCTTGGGGTTTTTCGATACGTATTTACAATTGAATGATAAAGAAAATCAAGAACTTGAGGAGGAACTGCAAATGCTCGATTCAAAAGAAGGGATGCAGCTAACACAACTAAAGACACAATGGGATATAGAGGCTGAATTACGGGGGGAAATCAAAGGAAAGCTAGAAGGAAAGCTAGAAGGAAAACTAGAAGGAAAGTTAGAAGGTAAACTAGAAGGAGAGCGTAAGCTTTTGTGTAAGTTTCTAAAAGCACATTATGGAGTGGCAAGTAAAGAAATGCAAGGGCAAGTCAGTAATTTGACAGATCTAGCGTTGTTGGATCGTTTGACGGATCAGTTGTTTCTAGTTTCTAACTTGGAAGAGGCGCATAGATTGGTTAGCGATGCGCATAAGGAGCAACAAAGGATAAACTAATCCGATACAATTTATTGCGGAAGCACCGCCAAACGTAGATGATCTACGGCTTGGTTGGTGTTTTTTATTATGTGAAAAGAAAGGGTTTTTTTTTGTGGCTATTGATCATGATGGACAAGTTTGTTGATTTTTATAAAAGTAAAAGTAATTGAAGAAGAGGATCCATTGGAATTTGTTTTGATGGGAGAACGATTCAATCAATTACACTTTTTAAGAAAAACCAATGCGCCATTTGAATTATTATGGTTGATTGTAGGGTGTTGATTTATTGACACTACTCGACAAATCAAGTACCATGATCTGTAGAATAAATATGGGAGGTCGAGGCTATGACGACTTCAAACGCTCGGCGTTTGTTTACATCAGAATCAGTGACGGAAGGACATCCGGATAAAATATGCGATCAAATTTCGGATGCAGTATTGGATGCATTTATAGAACAGGATCCGAATGCGCGAGTAGCTTGTGAAGTAGCCGTTGCAACGGGTTTGGTTTTGGTTATTGGAGAGATCAGCAGTAAAGCAGAATATGTGGATATTGCGGCAATAGCTCGTAGAACAATTAAAGAAATTGGTTACACGCGTGCTAAATTCGGTTTCGACTCTCAGACATGTGCTGTGTTGGTTTCATTAAACGAACAGTCTGCTGATATTGCCCAAGGGGTAGATCAAGCGCTGGAAGCCCGTGAAGGCGATATGACGGACGAGCAGATCGAAGCACTAGGCGCAGGAGATCAAGGCTTGATGTTTGGCTTTGCGGTGAATGAGACACCTGAATTGATGCCGCTACCGATTGCGTTGGCACATCGCATTTCACGCCGTTTGGCAGAAGTTCGCAAGAACGGTACTTTGAGCTACCTACGTCCAGATGGAAAAACGCAAGTAACGGTGGAATACGAGGGTGACCAGGCCATTCGTGTTGATACGATCGTTGTTTCTACTCAGCATGCCGAAGAAATTTCCCTAGAACAAATTAAAAGTGATATTCATGAGTATGTGATTAAACCGGTTGTTCCGGCAGAATTTTTGGATGGGGCTACGAAGTATTTTATTAATCCTACGGGGCGGTTCGTTATTGGTGGGCCGCAAGGCGATGCGGGGCTGACAGGACGTAAAATTATCGTGGATACGTATGGCGGTTATGCACGTCATGGCGGCGGCGCTTTTTCAGGCAAAGATCCAACAAAAGTGGATCGTTCTGCAGCGTATGCAGCACGTTATGTAGCGAAGAATGTAGTAGCTGCAGGGTTAGCGGATAAGTGCGAGATTCAATTGGCGTATGCCATCGGTGTTGCGCGTCCGGTATCCATTGCTGTAGATACATTTGGAACTGGTAAAGTAAGTGAAGCGAAGCTCGTTGAAATCATTGGTAAGAACTTTGATTTACGCTCTGCAGGTATTATTAAGGAATTGGATCTGCGTCGTCCGATTTATCGTCAAACTGCCGCTTATGGTCATTTTGGTCGTTTGGATGTTGATCTTCCTTGGGAACGCACAGATAAAGCGGATAAATTGAAAGCAGATGCTTTTGCTTAAGATTTAATTTATAGATATATGCTATGGCCATCCTTTGGGGTGGCTTTTTCTTTGTGGGAAAAGCTTTGATCCGAGCAGTTATATCGTTAGCGTGGCGGTCATCTCTTTCAACTCAAAAGAAAATAGCGAAATAATTTCGCTTTTAGATACATCTTTTTCGTTAAATTCCTCCTCACACCCCTAAAATGAGTCAGATAGCGAAACTTTGGCGTTAATAACGAAACTTTTTCGCTAATAACGCCAAAGTTTCGCTAATACGGGCATTTTTCTCAATTTACTGAATAAATAGCGAAAATCAGGTATGAAATAACGAAAATCTTTCTTTATCTTGCGTAAATCAATCTAGTCAATCCCTACATCAAACTATAAACATGAGCTAAGGGGATAGCCACTTTATTCTTTATTGTCGTCTATACAGTTTGTCGCAATTGTTTTTTTAGACTTGCAGTTAGTCATGTGTGGAGTAGTTTTATAGTTTTGTATGGTTATAGCAGCAGTTGAGAGGAAGTGTGGGTTGTGCGTCGTTTTAATAACGATGGCAAAAATTCGCTCAGTGACCTTTATCTTCAGAAGTGTCCTATTTGGTGTTTTTTGTATCGTTTGGGTGTTGTTCTAGCAAGGATTAAAACTAAATCCGATTGCTATTTCGCATTTCCTCGCGGAATTCAGCAAATTGGGTATTCAATCTTTCAACTTTGCCGTGAAGCTTGTTTACATCCATCGCGACATTATCTAATTTCGCATCCGTTTCTTCCTGACGATAATGAATCGCACTAACCATTGAGTATAGCTCCTTCTGTCCAGCCTCTAGAGACTTCTGTCCAACTTCAAGGGAAATCACAGAGCCCTGCAGCTCCTTCTGTCCAGCCTCTAGAGACTTCTGCCCAGCTTCCAACAAATCTAACTTCTGAATGATGACATCAAGTTTGTCCATTTTGTACACCTCCTTTTCCTTGTGATAGGTGATTATTATAAGGCTGAGCTCAAATTTATTTGAACTCAGCTTTATAATAACATATTAGGTTTCCGGGTGAAACGACAGAGTTTCGCCCCAATTTGTTTTTGTGACTAAAGCCCTAGATGAAAAATCGTAACTTTTTAGCTAGTTTAAGAGTCTATTAGACATAACAGTTAAAAGGAGATCAGCTATGTATTTGCTCAATAGCGTTAAATCGCACCCCATTTTCAAGAAAATTACAGGAATCTGCATTGCATCCACCTTACTAGTCACCTCACTTCAGCCGCTTGGTTTAGGGAGCATAATCCCAACCGTTAGCGCAGCAACCGCAAGTGCACCCAAATTATCCGTACCCGCATGGGTGAATATCAAACAACAGCCTATTACGGCAGGTGCTTATTTACGTAATTATGTATGGTCTGCCATTCGCGGAACCAAAGAGATTCATACGAATGTATCCGTAGTACAGATAGATTTGCAGAGTCCCTACGTGAGTTTGGATGTTATGACGGGGGTAAATAATCAACTTACCAAAAAACACACCGTTCGAAATATGGCAAACACAACAGGAGCGGTAGCTGGGATCAATGGCGACTTTTTTAATACGCAAGCTGAAGGGGTGCCGCTGGGAGCAGAAATCTCGCAAGGCGTTATAGTATCTTCACCACAGCTTGAAACACCCGGTTATTATAATTTTGCGATTACGGCTGATAATAAGCCGGTTGTCGATATGTTTTCTTTTCAAGGACAAATTCAAACGGTAGACGGGGCTGTATTCCCGCTTAATGGTGTGAATAAATCCTATTATTGGACAGAATCCCCTACGGTGCACCACAGTCATGATAATTCGATGTTCGTCTACACGAGTGCTTGGGGTCAAAATGGTCGCGCAGTTGATAGAATTGCAGATTTAATAGAGGTCTTGGTTCAGAATGATGTGATTCAGCAAATTGCAGCAAAAGGCGCATTGCCGATGATCGCGCCGACTGACGGTTATATTTTACGTGCAGAGGGTACTGCTGCTAAGTTTGTAAGAGAGCATATGAAGGTTGGCGATCCAATCACAGCAACCTATGGAATTACACCTGTAGATCCAACGAAAACCTATGATACCAAATCTTTCAAAATGATGATAGGCGGACAAACGATTCTTGTGGATAATGGGAAGCCTGCTGTAAACTCGCGTACAAGCGCTGAGATTGGCGGTTACCGTTCGCGTACAGGTGTCGGGTATTCCCAGGATCAACGCTATGCATATTTGATTACAGCGGAAGCTAGCAATGATAGCGCAGGGGCAAGTCTAGCGGAATTTCAGCAGATTATGATAGCGGCAGGGGTTTGGAAAGGCATGAATCTGGATGGAGGCGGTTCTACGCAGATGGTGGCTCGTCCATTGGGCGAAACGAGTGTCCAAGTGGTCAATCAAACCGAGAACAACTTTGAGCGTAAAATTGTGAACAGCTTGGGTGTTTACTCTACAGCTCCTCAAGGGACTCTAAAAGGAATGATCGTTCAAGGTCCTACGGCGATCTTTTTGAATGATAAAGCTGCGTTTACGATGAAAGGCTATGATCAATATTACAATCCTATTGAAGCACCGGCGGATATGAAGTGGTCAGAAACCAGCGGGATAGGCACTATAGACGGCAATACGTTTACTGCCAAAAAAACAGGTACGGCTACGATTAAAGCCACTGCAGGCGGAGTAAGTAAGAGCCTAAAGGTTCAGGTCATCAGCAGAGCGGATTTGAGCAGCTTAACACTGGTTCCTTCGCTCTCTTATTTAAGTGAAGAGGCTACGATTCAGTTATCTCTAAAAGCTGTAACTAAATCAGGGGTTACACGTACGATTTCTGCTGCAGGTTTTCCGATGGAGTTGAGTGGCTTCAAAGGTGAAATCACAGGGGATCAGCTTCATGTGACGAGTCTGGCTGGCAGCACGATGGGACAGATCGTTGTCCATTACGATGGCTTTAGCAGTATGCTTACACTACCCATTGGCAAGAAAACGCTGTGGGCGGATTTTGGCAATCAGGATCTTCCCTTGTCCTATGATGCTTATCCGGTTGGGGTTACAGGAGCGGTGTACAATATCAATAACGAGATTCATTTAAAATATGACTTCACTGCAGGTACGGGCAATAAAGCCTCTTATGCCGTTTTTGGAGACCCTTTGAAGCCGATATCTATCAAAGGTATGGCGATCCCAGGTGTAGCTGTAGATGGGCAGCCGCAAAAGATAAGCCTGCGTTTATTCGGAGATAACAGTTTGAATATGCTGCGAGCTGAGATAGTTGACGCAGATGGCGATTTGAACCGCATCGATATTGTGAAAAGCATTAGCTGGAATGGCTGGCAGTCGATAGAAGCCGATTTAACGCCATATCATTTAACTTATCCCATTGTCGTGCAGCGCATTTATATTGCTAGTCCAGAGCTGGGACAGGATGAGCGGGCCAAGATCGGTGAGATCTACTTCGATGATGTCATGTTCACTTCTAAATCAGCAATTCCGACGCTTAGTAAAAACCAGGTAAAGCTGACGATTAATAAAAAAACGATAGTGGTGAATGGTAAATCCAGCACGATTGATCAAGCGCCGCTGAACATGAATGGCAATACGCTAGTGCCTGTAAGATTCGTGATCGAGCAGCTAGGTGGAACCATTAAGTGGGATGCCAAGGAACAGAAGGTTTCGATTCTTCGCGGCAGTCAATTGATTGATTTCTGGGTTGGCAAGAAGGATTTTATCTTGAATGGAACTGTGGCGACCGCTTTAGCCGCTCCACAAATTATCAATGGCCGCACGATGGTGCCGCTTCGCGTATTATCTGAAAAGCTGGGCTGGACGGTTACTTGGAATGGTAAGACGAAGTCGATACTTTTGGAGTGAGTGGAGGATTTTTGAGATTAGGTCTATATAATCTTTCAATTGCGAACAAGTATGATAAAATAGAGTACAAAGGCATACATTTTTAGGGAGGCTCATTTCAATTGCAGTTCGATTCGATAGATCATATTCTAAAAAATGCACTTGAAGCGGTGGAAAGCAGCAAGTATCAGATCTTCGAAATATGCGAAACTGCTCGGGGCGAACGGTCATCGCTGAACGATGAGCTTCAGTTGGTCATGGAGGAAACGACGCAGACAATTGATATAGTGGACAAGCTAGAGTTGGATTATAGGCGCTCTCGCATCCGGTTAACTGAGGTCAGTCGTGATTTTCGCCGCTTTTCCGAGGAGGATATTCGCATTGCTTACGAAACAGCAACGGGTTTTCAGCTGCAACTGACGCTTTTTCGTGAAAAAGAAGAGAATTTGAAGCAACGGCGTGATGATTTGCAGAAGCGGGTCAAGAATGTCGATAAGCAAGTCGAACGGGCTGAAACAGTGGTATCCCAAATGAACGTGGTTTCGGAATATTTAACAGGCGATTTGAATCATGTGACTCGCATTCTGGAATCAGCTAAGAATCGTCAGCTGTTGGGCTTGAAGATAATTCTCGCTCAAGAAGAAGAACGCAAGCGGATCGCTCGTGAAATTCATGATGGTCTGGCACAAACAATGGCTAATGTAGTTCTACGCACGGAGATCGCGGAGCGAATGTTAGGGATGCAGGAGTACCCCGCTGTGAAGGAAGAGCTTATTGATCTGAAAGGTCAGGTTCGCGGAAGCTTGGAAGAGGTACGAAAGATTATTTTTAATTTGCGGCCGATGGCGCTTGATGATTTAGGGCTTACACCAACGCTGCGTAAATATATTCAAGACTTTGAAGACAAGACGAAGGTGCTCACTAAGATGGACATAGTGGGTCGAGAAACGCGGTTGCCCTCAGGTATGGAAGTGGCTATTTTCCGTTTGGTGCAAGAGTGTTTCTCCAATGTGCTTAAGCATTCAAGTGCAACCTCGGTGACGTTAGAAATTACGTACCAGAAGCAGATGGTGAAGATTACGATTCAAGATAATGGGATTGGTTTTGATGTGAAATTCACGGAAGCAAGGGCTTCTGCAGGTAATCATTTTGGATTAATGGGCATGCGTGAACGCGTGGAATTGCTAGAAGGCCGGTTGGATATTGAATCGGCCAAAGGTGAAGGCACAAGCGTTTCCATGCTTATACCTATAAGTTCCGAAACACAATAGAGGAGGATCGTATTATGAATGCAGTAATTAACAGCAGTCGTAAAGTCAAAGTAGTTCTCGCCGACGATCATCAGCTGTTTCGTGAGGGCGTGAAACGCATTATCAACATGGAAAGCGATATGGAGGTCATCGGTGAATGTGGTGATGGTATACAGATCCTCGAGCTTTGTAACGAGTTTAATCCCGATATCGTTCTCATGGATATTAACATGCCTATAGAGAACGGCGTTGTGGCAACTGAACGAATTCGTGAATTTTTTCCGCATATTAAGGTGATTATTCTTTCCATTCATGACGATGAATCCTATGTTTTTGAAACCTTGCGCAAGGGCGCGCTCGGCTACTTATTGAAGGATATGGAACCGGAATCCTTAATTAATGCTATTCGCTCTGTTGTGATTGGGCATGCGTACATACATCCTAAGGTGACGGGTAAACTGATTAATCAACTGCGTCGGATGACCTATTTAGATGAAGTTGGAGAAGCGAACCGTGGAGCAGAGATTAAGGAAGCTGGCGTGAAGTTTGTCAATTTACCAACCAATCCATTAACACGACGTGAAGCAGAGGTTCTGCGTTTGATGGCGGAAGGAAAGAGCAATAAATCGATTGGCGAATTCCTTTTCATCAGCGAAAAGACAGTTAAAAACCACGTGAGCAGCATTCTTCAGAAGCTAAACGTGGACGACCGTACACAGGCGGTAATCAATGCGATCAAAAACGGTTGGGTTACTCTTTAAAAATGATATAAACGAATGTATGAATGTATGAAGCCTACATTGCCTTGGAACTCTACCTTAATTATCGGCATATACTGTCGCTAAAGGAGGGATTCCTGATGGTAAACGGGTTACTATGGATTATTGGAGTTTATGGGTTTTGTATAGTGCTGGTGCACGGTATGCATTGGCTGCAATCGAAGTTAATAGCAAAGAAGCAAGCAACGAAGGTAAATAAAAGGACGATTCATGCGGTGTTGGTTACATTGAATAATCAACTGCAGATCGAATGGTATTTACGTTCTTTTTTATGGGTATCTGTCCTGCGAGGTCGTTCGATTTATGTGACGGTATTCGACGCAGGCTCTACGGATGAGACTCTGGCCATCGTAACCAAACTTGCTTCAACTCGTGATAACATTCGGGTTGAAACATCTACGGAAGGTATTCCTCATTTCATGAGTCAGCATAAGGACGATGCGGTTATGGTACTGCAGTTAATGAATCGCACTGCCAAGGATAGCTGGCTTATCCCCCATTGGTAGAGCGCTTTCAAGAAAGGTGGATGGAATGAAAGCTTCACTTTATGCAATTCGAGTCAATCAAGAATGGTCTTGGCGAGCTTCCTTGAATGAAACAGTAGATCTAACCTATGGGTTTCATCCTACTGGCGGTGGGGGTCTTGATGAGAGGCTTCGGCTTCAACCGCTGCTATCCTGGGGACAGGCTTTATGGCTTGCACAATGGATGAATGAATGGTCGCGAAGAATAAAAGATGCGAAATTAACTGAGGTCAGGGGGGAATTGATAAAAGCGTTAACGGTAGTAAAGGCCAATCCTGAATTGCTGCAAAAGCTGGAATTGAGCTTAGAGAACCTGCAGCAGCAAGAGCAACCGATTAGACCGCCAAAATCGATGGCATGGGTAGAAGCCATGCAAGGAAGAGCGTTGCTGCCGAATGAATGGATAGATTTACGTAATGGAATAGAGCGAATGACACGGCCGTTATCCATAACCGAGGGAGCGGATGAATTACAAGAAGCTTATCTGCAAGATCGGGTTGGACTGACGCAGGGGATTATACTTCAGAAGCGGCAATCCTTTTGGCGTGAAGAATATGTACTCCGCTGCTCACGTTGCGGAAGTGGTCCAGCGCAAATGCGTTGGACATTTTGTGGTTACTGTGAAGGCCCCTGTCCCTATTGTGAGGCGTGCTTGACCATGGGACGAGCTCGGTTTTGCACACCGTTGGTACTAGGAATTCCAGCTCCGAAGAATCCGATACTTGCAATAAAGACTGCCGCGCGTCCATTAGCACAATGGAATTTGAATGCTGCACAAACGAATGCTGCCGAAGCTGGATTGCAATTCTTGCAACAGACTGAACCGTCACCTGCTCATACAAAATCCTCAAACACTACACCCTGTTTTCTAATATGGGCGGTAACCGGTGCAGGTAAAACCGAAATGATCTACCCCTTAATTGAACATGAGCTTGCGCAAAGACGCAAAGTAATGATTGCCACTCCGCGTAAAGACGTCGTCTTGGAACTAATGCCACGGGTTCAAGCGGCATTTCCGCAACAGAGGATTGTTGCTCTATATGGGGGAAGTGACCAACGCTGGGAGCAAGGGAATATCACCTTAGCCACCACACATCAATTGTTGCGTTTCTATCAGGACTTCGATCTGGTCATTATTGATGAACTCGATGCTTTTCCCTATCACAACAATCCCATGCTAGAATTTGCCGCACGAAAAGCCTGCAAGCCGCATGGGCGTTTTATTTTCCTCTCGGCAACTCCACCAACCCCGCTGGAGAAGAGTGCAAAACGCAAGCGTCTTCCGCACGTCAGAGTACCTGTGCGTTTCCATCAGCACCCTTTGCCTGTACCGCAGCTGCTTTCTGTGCCACCTTTGAGAAACTGGGTAAATAAACGGCAAATACCGACTAAGCTGCTCCATAAACTGAAGCAATCCTTAGAGCGCGGGGCGCAGTTATTCTTGTTTGTCTCGCAAATTCGTCATATCGAGCCTTTGGTTAGTCTGCTAAGATCCAATTTTGCGGATAAAGTTATTCAAGGCACCCATTCTCGGGATACAGAGCGCAGTGAGAAAGTCGTAGAGTTTCGCCAAACCGGGATAGACATATTAGTCACCACAACCATTCTGGAACGAGGCATTACTGTTGCCAAAACGGATGTGTTTGTACTTGATGCAGATGCTGCCTTATTTGATGAAGCCTCTCTAGTACAAATGGCGGGTAGAGCTGGCAGATCGAAGGATGATCCGTATGGAAGGGTTTATTATGCTGGATATCACAGGACTAAGGCGCAGATCGTCGCTATAAATCAAATCAAACGAATGAATGCAATTGCGAAGAAAAAAGGGTTTTTGAAGCTGAAGAATGTGATGGTGGAGCCGAAGTGAGCGAAGATCGATCGGGAAGGTTAGGTAAACAAATACATAAGCTAGTACATCATATGGTGAATGCGCTATCTCCAAATGGGGGTGCGTGCACCTATTGTCGCGCGGCTCTACGTGGCTCATCAGCGACGGCCAATCCATTAAAACTGTGTAAAGCCTGCTTCGAGCGTATCCCATGGATTCGTGAGATTCATTGCATGGCATGTGGCAGATATGAGGCTTGCTATGATTGTAGAAGACGAGAAAATGCGGCACTGCTGCGTAATCGGAGTGCAGTTCAATATAATGCAATCATGAAAGATTGGCTTTCGCTGTTCAAATACCGTGGCGACGAGGGCTTGCTGCTGCTATTTGCATCCATGCTAATGCACGCCTATCATAAGCTGCTGGAATCAGAAGGCATGGTAAATACTCGGTTTGATGTTATTACCTTTGTTCCGCTTAGTGACGAACGTTTAATGGAGCGTGGTTTCAATCAAGCAGAATTACTTGCTCGCGAGCTGGGTAGAAGCGTGGGCATACCTGTGGTTGGATTATTAAAACGATTACGTCACACACACAAGCAAAGCTTCAAAGGTCGTTCCGAGCGTTTAGAGGATCTCAATGGCGCTTTTGGAGTGAATGTAGAAGGCATTCAGGGGTTCGTTGCGGAGACTGCTACCGCTACCCCTAACAGACCACTTCACATCCTGCTCATCGATGATGTCTATACGACGGGAAGCACCTTAAATCAATGTGCTGCTGAAATTCGCAAGCATCTTCCGACAGCAGAAGTGTATGGGCTAACTTGGGCGCGATAAGGGGTCGCTTCTTCCCCATCCTGATTTACTGGATCGGATACAATCGTTTCTTTTTTTCCATTTGACTGTAGCAAGATACTATACAAAATATGATGGAAAGAGTAGACTGTTTACATAAGTATTTTATGTGGCGGAATCATTAGGGGGTACGATGAAATGGCTATGAATGTTGCCAATTGTCCAAAGTGCGGAAAAATTTTTGTGAAAAATCTGATGAATGATATTTGTCAGAGCTGTGTGAAGGCAGCTGACGAACAATGCGAGATTTGTATTAAATATCTTCGGGAAAATAGAGGCATAACCCTTCAACAGCTAAGTGATGAGACGGAAGTTCCAATGTCATTCATTATCAAATTTATGCGTGAAGGACGTATCTCCGTCATGGGTAGTCGTACTATTTTTTATCCTTGTGAGGTTTGTGGGAATGATATTCGTGAAAAGAACATGTGTGACTCCTGTATGCAGAAGCTCAAGAAGGATGTCCGTAACACGATGGAAGATCATAGAAGAGATGAAGCTCTGAAAAAGAAAGAAACCTTGGATGCATTTAGGATCAGTGATCGTCTGAAAGACCGTTTAAAATAAAATATAAAGTTTAATATGCCGGGTGCCGATAATAGTTATATAGATTATCGGTATTTTTATTTAGAACATTTAAACGAGGTGGATAGTATGAAAATTAACGATATTCAACGGATCGGAGCCGTAAATTCTTATCGAAAGACGAACGATGCCCAATTAGCACAGGCAGAAGCAAAGAAAGCCAAGAAGAAGGATGAAGTGAACATTTCCCCCGAAGCGAAGGAGCTGCAAGGTTCCACAAGCACTAAACAAGTAGAGGATTTAAAACAAGCTTATAGGACCGGAACCTACCATGTAGAAGCAAGTAAAATTGCAGATAAGCTATTTCCATATATTTAACTAGCCATTAAGAAGTAGGTGAGCCGCACATGTCCATACTGAGTTTAAAACAAACCATGGATCAACTGATCCAAGTTCATCTGACGCTCGTGGAATTGGCTGAACAGAAGACAGGTGTCTTAGTTTTGAATAAAGTCGATAGATTAAATCAAATTGTGAACAAAGAAACAAGCTTGATGAAGAGAATTATGGAGCTGGATCTTCAGCGGATTGAAGATATTAGTGGCTTTCTTATAGAGAAGGGTTATAAACCCAACCCGAAGATTACAGTAGGCGATTTAGTAAAGCTAGTTGTTAAGATGGAGGAGAAGAAACTCCTCACAGACAATCAACATCAATTGTTGAATACAATTGATAAATTGAGAGAGATAAACAGTCTCAATCAGAAGCTAATCGAACAATCCCTAGCATTTATCGAATACTCCATGGATATTGTACTCGGGCCATCTGAGGAAGATGTGGTGTACCGGAATCCAAGTCATCAACAGCGAGGCATCAAAAGAGCAGGTATGTTTGATTCAAGGGCCTAATAATCATGTTCTGCACTCAGAAGGAGTGAACGTATGAGATCGTCTTTTACAGGAATTGAAATGGCTAAGCGAAGCTTATTTACACAACAAGCCGCGCTTACAACAACAGGACATAATATTGCCAATGCCAACACACGAGGCTATACACGTCAAGTAGTCAACATGGTTGCAGCGAAGCCGCTTGAAGCCGTTGGTATGATGCGGAGTACAGTACCTGGTCAAATGGGACAAAGCGTTGAGTTCGACCACATTGATCGTATACGGCAGAAGTTCCTCGACAACCAATTCATGAATGAAAATAAAAATTTAGGCGATTGGGAAATCCGCAAGGATACGCTAGATAAATTGGAAGCCATCGTAAATGAGCCCTCGGATACGGGGATTCGTCAAGTCATCGAGGGCTTTTGGAATGCATGGCAGGAGCTATCCAAGTCACCTGAGAATTTAACGGCGCGTGTTCTAGTCAAAGAAAGAGCTTTGGCGCTCACGGATGCCTTTAACCATACAGGTAAACAATTAGATGATTTATCCAAGGATTTAACGGAGAATATAGAAGTTAAGGTTAAGCAAAGCAACTCTATGATTGGCTCTATTACGAAATTAAATAATGAAATTTTCCGGGTTGAGGGATTAGGTGACAATGCCAACGATCTACGTGACCAACGTGATCTACTCATAGATGACCTCTCGAAAATCATCAATATCTCGGTAACTGAGGAGTCTAGTGGTTATAACGTCAAAATGGGCAATGTGCAATTGGTTACAGGTCAAGCTGTTTCAACTGTACTGACTTCGACTATATTCCAGAACAGCTTTACTAGCGGAGATTTGAATAGTGGTGAAGTGAATGGAATGATTACAGCCCGGGACACGAATGTAGCCAACTTTAAGTTTCAATTGGATAGCATGATGCAGGTCATTGCTACAGGGGATATGAAAGTCACCTTACCTAAAGGAACGGTCATCCCGGAAGGTACAACATTAGATGGAATCCTATATGCGAATGGGAACAGAACTCTAGCTAGTGATCTTGAAGTAACTGTAAAAGGGATAAACGGACTGCATGCTTTGGGATATTCAGGGGTAAGTGGTACGGTATCTGCAGGCATTCCTTTTTTCACCCTTAAAGCAGGAGAGACCACGTTTAGTGCGAATAGTGTGACTGTAAATCCGGACATTGTAGAGAATGTTACCAAAATATCGACCTCGATGCGTACTTATGTGGATCCAGCAGATGGAATCGAAAAAGTGATTAAAGGGAATAACGATATGGCTTTGCTCATTTCAAGCGTGCGTCAAAAAAATGCCAATTTTGACCCCGATGGTACAGGAAAGCCGATTTTGACGGATGGCACATTTGATGAATTTTATCGTTCGCTGGTCGGCGAGCTTGGCGTGCAATCGCAGGAAGCCACTCGACAAGCAACGAATCAGAAGATTTTGGTGGATCAGGTGGATTCAAACCGACAATCTGTAAGCGGAGTTTCGCTCGATGAAGAAATGGCCAATATGATTAAATTCCAGCATGCTTATAATGCAGCGGCCCGATCATTGACGACGTTTGATGAGATGCTGGATAAAGTCATTAATAGTATGGGACTTGTTGGAAGGTAAATTAGAATGAAGCTCACTTATAAGGAGGTTGACTATGGGAACACGTATTACACAGAATATGCTAAATACGCAATTAATGCGTAATTTAAATAGTAATCTTCGTCGGATGGACAACAGCCAAAATCAATTGGCCACAGGCCGAAGAATCAATAAACCCTCCGACGATCCAGTAGGAATCGCATTTGGCTTGCGTTATCGCAGCGAAATTTCTGCTAATGATCAATATGAATCCAATGCCAATTCGGCTGTGTCTTGGATGGATTATACCGATGTAACCTTAAATCAGGCTGGTTCTGTGCTTCAACGTGTTCGTGAATTAACGGTCGAAGCTGCAAATGGGACAAACTCGACCGAAGCTCTACAAGCTATCAAAAGTGAAGTTTCTCAGCTAACGGAGCAAATGGTTACTATTGGAAACAGCGAGTTTAACGGTAAGCAAGTATTTAATGGACAATTAACGGATAAGAAGCCTTACACGCTAGAAACAGCTGAAAATGATGCAACAGATGATCAGAATATCAATTTCGAGCTAGGTGCTGGTGTGAAGATTGGAATCAGTATTACGGGAAATGAAGTATTTGGTAAAGCAGGCGCGACAGATAACTTATTTAAAGTGCTAAAGGATATTCAAACACATCTAGATGCTAATGATACTAAAGCTTTGACGAATGACATTGGGGCTCTGGACAAAAGAATGGATGGCCTTCTTGAAGCACGTGCAGATACTGGCGCCAAAAGCAATCGAATCGAATTGATTCTGGATCGCTTGAAGGATATTGGCATTAACCTGCAATCCTTACAATCAAAAACCGAAGATACAGATATTGCTGAGGTCATAACCAATTTAAAAACAGACGAAAATGTATATAACGCTTCGCTTGATGTTGGAGCCAAGCTGATTAAACCTAGCTTAATTGACTTTTTACGCTAATTACAGGCTGAGAGTATTTGAGGAGGGAAGCCGCGATGCAAATCCCGCAGATTCAATTTAAACAAACGTCTGCTCGATTGGGCATTGATGCGGATGCAGGAACTCAAGATATCCAGCAGCCTAGAGCGCAATATGAAATGAAAACCGTTCGTCCGAAACAAGATATTCAATCACCTAGAGGCGAGCTGGAGATTGATCAAAGCCAGGCGTGGGACGCCTTGGGGTTAGGAAACATCCTCGAAAGCCTGCAACGCATCTATACCAATTCTAAGCAAGTAGCGATTCAAGGTGTGGCGAAGAAAGTCCAGGATGGCAATCGGATGGCAGCATCCTCCTACACGGGGGAGAATGTTATCGCAGCACTTGCTAAAGAATCAAGGAAAGAAAACGACAACGGGTTGGACTTTTATGGGGAGGCTTCCTTCTTGAACGTGCGTGAGAGATACACGGCTCATACGCCAGAGATTAACACCACCCCAGGTAGAGTAGAAATCAATACGCAACCCTCACCACCTATTATTAAATACAACAGAGGCAAGTTAGATATTTATATGGCTACTTGGCCGAGCATTGAATTTACACCGCCGCAAATTGATTTGAAAATGTAAAGCTGTATAATCTAAGCTAGGACTAGCTGGATATATGGTTTTTTTTATTATAAGGAAATGGAGCTGAGTACTAGAATGATTGTAAACACAGCAAGCTTTGGGATATTAGAGATTGATCCGCAGGATGTGTATACATTTCCGCATGGTATTCCAGGTTTTGAAGGGAATATGAAATATATTATTGTTCAACCCGACCCCTCGATGCCATTTTGTTATTTTCAATCCGTGGAAGAAAGCAGCCTGACCTTGCTGGTTTGTAACCCATTTCTATTCTTTCTGGAGTATGACTTCCAGTTGTCCGATGCCAATCAACAAGAATTAAATATTACGGACGCAGTTGAGGTAGCTGTCTGGTCTGTGGTTACAATAGATAAGGATAAGAATGGGGCTACTATGAACTTATTAGCGCCTATCGTAGTGAACGTCCAAGAAAAACGCGGCAAACAGGTGATCCTGCATGACTCCAACTATTCGATTAAACACAAAATGTCCTTCCCAGAGACTGACGAAGCCATTATAACGGAGGGGTGAGTATATGCTAGTCTTAACGCGTAAAAAGGGCGAATCGATTATGATCGGTGATCAAATTGAATTAGTGATCGTTTCGATTGAAGGCGATCAAGTTAAGCTAGGCATTAAAGCACCTCTGCAGGTAGAGATCTATCGTAAGGAAGTGTATGAATCTATTCAGATGGCAAATCGGGAGGCTAGGGAGAAGATCGATTTGGATGTAATTTCTAAGATGTTTAAAAAACAAGAGTAGCTAAACCATTTATTTTAAAAATATTGTAGACTGCTATTCACTTTCCGATTATGAAATACGATAAATAAACTAATGGCTTATTTATAGGACGGCCGGCCTATGAATAGATCACAAGTGTTCCACAAGGATGTGGAATAACCCCAACTTCAAGGAGGAAGAACAATGAGAATTAATCACAATATTGCAGCTTTGAACACACACCGTCAATTAACAGGTAATACAGCAGCAGCTAACAAATCATTAGAAAAATTGTCTTCAGGTCTACGTATTAACCGTGCAGGTGATGATGCTGCAGGACTAGCAATTTCCGAAAAAATGCGTGCGCAAGTTCGCGGTCTTGACATGGCTTCCAAGAATGCTCAGGATGGTATTTCCTTGATTCAAACAGCTGAAGGTGCATTGAACGAAACTCATTCGATCTTGCAACGTATGCGTGAAGTTGCTGACCAATCAGCGAATGGTACAAACACTGCTGATGACCGTGCAGCGCTTCAAGAAGAAGTTTCACAGTTGAAGAGTGAAATTGATCGTATTGGCGATACGACGGAGTTCAATACGCAGAAATTGTTGAACGGTAACTTGAAATCAGCTGGAACTGCAAACGTTGGTCAAAACACAACAAATGGTGCGATTGTCGCTAAATTGACTGCAGCAAACTTGTCGGGAGCTTTGACAATGGCAAGCGGGACATCAGTTACAGCGGATTTTATCAAAGAAACGATTAACATTGATGGGGCTAACATTGTTGTAGATTGGTCCACGTTAACAGCAGCAGAAAAAAGCACACTTTCAGGAGTAACAGCAGCATCAGCTACTCAAACGGCAGCTAAGGATTTAATCGTGTCCAAAATTAATGCTGCTATTGATCTATCCTCTACCGGCGTTGCACACATTACAGGTTATGTCAATGCAACAGGTAAACTTGTACTTGAGAGTTCAACAACAGGTACGAATTCCGCAGTTACTTATGCATCTGGTGCTGGGGTAGTAGCTCACATGGTTTCTGGTGGAACAGCGACTGCTGGTAAATCAACTTATAACGGAACATCAATTACTGCTGGTACCAAAGCTGATTTATATGTTGGTAATACATTGATGCAAGTTACATTGTCTGGTATTGGTAACGGGGCTGGGATGGTATCGGGTGCAGGTATTCTACAAACCAACATTAACGCAGCCATCGCTGCATATAATTTAACAACTGGTAAATTAACGGGACAATCCGGCTTTGTAGAAGCGGTTTCTGTTACAGCTACTAATGATGGAAGATTTAATATTGCTAGCCCTACAGCGCCAGTTTCACTTCAAGATCGTGCTGGTCAAACAGCGATTAAAGATTTAGGTTTAAGCCAAGCTCAAACCGATTCAGCAGGCGGCGGCGGCGTAACCTTCCAAATCGGTGCTAATAAAGGCCAAACACTTAGTTTCGGAATCAGTGACATGCGGTCGGCAGCCTTGGGAATAGCTACTATAAATGTTTCCACTTCTGCTAATGCATCAAGTGCATTGACAGCTCTTGACGGAGCAATTAAAAGTGTTTCCTCTCAACGTTCAAAAATGGGAGCTGTTCAAAACCGTTTAGAGCATACAATCAATAACTTGCAAACTGCTTCTGAGAACTTAACTGGCGCTGAATCCCGTATTCGTGATGTTGATATGGCGAAGGAAATGATGGAGTTCACTAAATCCAATATTCTTTCTCAAGCTGCTCAATCTATGTTGGCACAAGCCAATCAGCAGCCTCAGGGTGTACTTCAATTGCTTCGTTAATATATACTTTTCTATCTAAAAGACCTCGAACTTTGTTCGGGGTCTTTTCCTATTATGAACACTCTTCATACGGCTATAAATAAAAGTAGGTTTATGACCGATAATAAATATAAACTAGTAGATAATGCACTTATTGGAGGTTGCCTCATGAAACTTATTTTACTCAATCAAACGTATCAATATCCAAATGAATTAAATTCAATTGAAACTTGCCTCAGTCATATTAACCAATTATTAAGTGAAAGTGAATTTGTATTAAGTCACTTAGAAGTTGATAAAGTTAAGGTGTACGAAGATCACAATGATTATATTACAAATCGCATTTCCGATATTAAGCTTATTGAGGTCATAGTAGTTACATTTAGGCAATTATTAGACGAGACGATTGTAGAATTGGGGAAATATTTATCCCGTTCGATCCCGGAAATGAAAAGTTTGTCGGAAGAATTCTACAATGGACCAAGTAAAGAGACGTGGGTCAAATTAAATCAACTTTTGGAAGGATTGCAATGGATATTGCAGGCCATACAGCCTATATACATGATTCGTGATAATAAACAGATCTATGTGAATTCCATGGAATATTCTATAATAGCAGCAGAGTTAACGGAACAATTCAAAGATCTGGAGTCAGCGTTAAGCCATTCAGATATTGTGCTTACCGGAGATCTATTAAAATATGAAATCGTTCAGTTGTTGGTAAAGTTAGCAGATACGATTCAGAATACGATTGATAATGAGGTAGTTCGTAATGATCTTAATTGATAATGTTGTTTATTTAAAAAAAAGGTTTCCGCAAACATGGGATAAGATCAAAAAAAAAGAAAATAATCCACATTCCATATTAAATGTCCAAATGCCGAATTCTAAAACGGATCAAAGCACGCTTACGATTGAAGCCGGTGGGCGAACGATGTATATTCATAGTAAATATGACCCAACCGAAGAAGCGAGACTGTTCATTGACCATTTTATAGATTTGGATAAATATGAACATGTGTTTTTTTATGGGATTGGATTAGGCTATCATATAGATGCGTTTGTTCAAAAATACCCGAATAAGGTCTTTACTATCTATGAGCCTATTCCAGAAATTTTTGCTAAATATTTAACGCGAAAATCTTTAAAAGATTTCAACACGAAACAACTCAAATCCATCTTTGTTGAAGATGGGGATTTTGATTCAGCACAATATATCTCAGACTTTGTTAACAATTTAAATGAAGAAATTCTGCTTATTCAACTACCGAGTTATGAACGTACGTTTGATACTAAATGCAAGTATTTTAACGAGAAATTTGTTGAACTGTTATCACAGCGAAGATTAATGTTCCAAGTGTACTCAAATTTTGAAAAACGCTGGACATTTAATAGTATGGTGAATTTGGAAACTACGCTAAAAACGCCAAATATTATAGTGCAAAAAAAAGAATACTTTGAAAATAAACCCGTGATTATTGTTGCGGCGGGACCGTCACTTCAAGAGGAAATTGAAAATTTAAAATATATTAAAGAACATGGTTTGGCCTACATTTTCTCAGTTGGTACTTCGATAAATGCTTTACTTGCGAACGGCTTGGAACCGGATGCAGCCTGTACGTACGATCCTTCCTTTTTAAACCAAAAGGTTTTTGAAAAACTTAAGGAAGAGGGGAAAGAAATCCCGCTTATTTATGGGAGTACTGTCGGTTTTGAAGTGCTTAAAGGCTATAAAGGACCCATGTTTCATATGCTAACGAACCAAGATGATATAGCAAAATATTATTTGCGGGAAATGGAAGGTAAAGTCAATGAAGTGATTCAAGATGCAGCCTCAATTGCGATTATTGTGCTTCAACTGCTTCAAAAATTAAATTGTAATCCAGTTATTCTAGTTGGACAAAACCTAGCATTTAAGAACAATCAATTGTATTCAACTGGTGCAAATGTAATTCGGAACCATAGTGAGGTTATGACTGAGGATAAGGTCGAAGCGGTATCTGTTGAAAGCGTGAATGGAGATCTTGTAGAAACCAATAAAGATTTAAACGCAATGCGTTTCCAATTGGAATCATTCATTAGTTCAAATCCTATAACAAAGGTTATTAATACCACTAAGGGCGGAGCGAAAATTGCGCATACCTCATATGTCCCATTAAATGAATTAATTGCTCAGAGCCTAAAAAGCAGAGTAGTTGAACGGAATTGGTTAGCTGCCGAAAATTCTTGTTACGATCTTGAGTACGCGCGGAATCAGGCAACAGAAATGAAATCGGAGCATTTGTTGCTTCTGCAATATTTTGATCAAATAACGAAAATCTTTAACGAATTGAATCGCGGGGCTGAAAGACGTAATGTAAAAGTGCTAATGAAAATATTCCCTAAATTCGATAAATTATTTACAAAAATATTGAACAATGTGTTTTTTGAAACTTTTATTAGACCGATGAATAAAGTGAATTTTGATATATTAATGCTAAATATAGAAAAGATGCGTTTTGAAAATGATAATGTGGCGAAAGCAAAAATGATTATTCAAGAATTTGGAAAATTCATTTATAGCTGTCACTCGGATACTTTAACTATTGAGCCATTGTTTCAGGTCATTCAAGAAGAAGTTATAACTATGAACCAGAAGGAGGAATGAGCATGGGAATTAAGGTTCTTGTAACCGGTGCTGATGGTTTTATCGGTTCGCATCTAACAGAACAGCTAGTAAGACTTGGATATGATGTAAAAGCATTTGTTATGTATAATTCATTTAATTCTTGGGGCTGGTTGGATCATTCACCGAATGAGATTAAGGACAATATAGAGGTATTTGCGGGGGATATTCGTGATCCTTATGGAGTAAAGCAAGCGATGAAAGGCTATGATGCTGTATTGCATCTTGCAGCGTTGATTGCAATCCCTTATTCCTACCATTCGCCTGATACGTATGTGGATACTAATGTGAAAGGTACGCTTAATGTCGTGCAAGCCGTTCGCGAGCTTGGCCTTGAGAAGGTTGTTCATACCTCTACGAGTGAGGTTTATGGAACAGCCAGGTTCGTGCCAATAACAGAGGAGCATCCTTTACAAGGGCAATCTCCTTACTCTGCTTCGAAAATTGGTGCAGATCAAATCGCAATGTCTTTTCACAGTTCGTTTCAAACGCCCGTATCGATTATTCGTCCGTTCAATACTTACGGTCCTAGACAATCTGCGCGAGCAGTCATTCCGACGGTTATTACGCAGCTTCTAACAGGCCAGAAACAGATCAAGTTGGGCGCGATTCATCCTACAAGAGATTTTAACTATATTACTGATACGGTTCGCGGTTTTATTGCGGTTTTGGAATCGGAAAAGTCGATAGGTGAAGTCATTAACATAGGCAGCAATTATGAAATTTCTATTGGAGATACAGTTGAAATGATTGCAGACATTATGCAAACGAAAGTTGAAGTTATCACCGACTCAGATCGCCTTCGTCCGACGAAAAGTGAAGTGGAGCGCTTATGGTCGGATAACGGAAAAGCGAAGACGCTGTTAGGTTGGGAGCCTTCTTATGCGGGTAAAGAAGGATTTCGCAGAGGCTTGAAGGAAACGATAGAATGGTTTACTGAACCAGATCACCAGAAAATGTATAAAGCCGGGATGTATAACATATGAGTTCATTGAATGTACAAGACGTAGTTTCAAAATTAAAAACCTGTCTACCGAATGAGAAGTTTATTGCACTACATGAACCTACCTTTAAAGGGAAAGAGTGGGGGTATGTGAAGGATTGTCTGGATACGGGATGGGTGTCATCCGTAGGGAAGTATGTAGACGAGTTTGAAGCGAGGCTTGCTGAATTTACGGGCGTAAGGCATGCTGTAGCAGTTGTGAATGGGACGGCTGCATTACATGTATCCCTTCTGATAGCGGGAGTAGAACGGGGTGATGAGGTGCTTATTCCTGCGCTTTCATTCGTTGCCACGGCAAACGCAGTTGCTTATTGCGGTGCCATACCGCATTTTGTCGACAGTGAAGAAAGAACGCTTGGTTTAGACCCGTCAAAGCTAAGTGATTACATGTCTGCAATAGCAGAAATTCGCTCGGGTCAATGCTACAACAAGAAAACTGGACGAAGAATGAAAGCCGTCATTCCTATGCACACCTTCGGTCACCCAGTTGAGCTCGATTCGCTTGTGGATTTGTGCGAACGTTATCATCTCATCTTAATTGAAGATGCTGCCGAGTCCTTGGGCAGTTATTATAAGGGACGGCATACAGGAAATTGGGGCGCTTTGTCGGCACTTAGCTTTAATGGAAATAAAATTATTACGACTGGCGGCGGCGGTGCAATATTAACAAACGATGCAGAGTTAGCGAAACGAGCAAAGCATTTGACGACAACCGCAAAAGTTCCGCATCAATGGGAGTTTATTCACGATCAAACGGGTTATAATTACCGTATGCCTAATCTCAATGCAGCGCTTGGCTGTGCGCAGTTGGAAGGGCTCCCTAATTTTATTCGTATAAAACGTACATTGGCACACAAATACCAAGAGACCTTCAATGGGATGTCAGGTATTCGTTGTTTTACAGAAATGGAAGACGCTCAAAGCAATTATTGGTTAAATGTTTTGCTTTTGGATGAGGCGAATGCGGGTCAACGGGATACGTTGTTGGAATTAACGAATATTGAAGGAATCATGACGAGGCCTGCATGGAATCTTTTAAATGAGCTTGATATGTATAAAGATTGTCCCAAAATGGACTTAAGTGTTGCCGAAAGCTTGAGTCGAAGGATAATAAATATTCCAAGCAGTGTGAAATTAGGTGATTCTATTGCCCAATCGTAAAATTTGTATAGTAACCGGAACGCGGGCAGATTATGGATTGTTGTATTGGCTGATGAAAGAAATTCAATCGGATCCGACAATTGAACTGCAAATTGTTGTTACTGGAATGCATTTATCACCCGAGTTTGGCTTAACATATCAAACAATCGAAGCTGATGGATTTCAAATTGATAAAAAAGTTGAAATGTTGCTCTCTGGAGATTCATCTGTTGCTGTGACGAAATCCATTGGCTTGGCAACGATCGGTTTTGCTGATGCATTCGAGCAGCTAAAACCGGACATTGTGGTTGTATTAGGAGATCGAACAGAAGCCTTGGCAGCAGCTCAAGCTGCTATGGTTGCCCGTATTCCTCTTGCGCATCTCCATGGTGGAGAAGTAACAGAAGGTGCAATTGATGAAGCCATTCGACATGCTATTACTAAAATGTCGCATTTGCATTTTGTAGCGGCAGAATCGTATCGAAGAAGAGTGATTCAATTAGGGGAGAACCCTAGTCATGTGTTTAATTTTGGAGCTCCTGGAATAGAAAATATTCGACGTCTAGTTCTACGAAATCGCCAAGAATTAGAAAAATCAATAAGTTTTGTATTGGGAAAAAAAATCAATTTTCTAGTTACTTACCATCCTGCTACCTTGCAAGAAGGAGTATCAGAGAGAGCGATAAGAAACTTGTTGGAGGCGCTAGATACTTTTCCAAATGCTCATATTATATTTACAAAACCTAACTCCGATATGGAAGGTCAGATCATCATCAATTTGATTCAGCAATATGCGGATCGAATAAAGCATCGGGCGAAAGTGTTTGCTTCGCTAGGACAAGTCAACTATTTAAGTGCCATAAATGAATGTGATGTTATCATAGGGAACTCATCGAGTGGACTAATTGAAGTACCCATATTTAAAAAACCTACGGTAAACATTGGAACTCGTCAAAATGGTCGCCTAAAAGCGGCATCAATCATTGACTGTGAAGATTCATATGAAGCTATTGTGAAAGCCATACATCAAGCACTGTCGCCTGATTTTCAACAATTACTGCCATCAGTAGAATCTCCATATGGTGATGGGAATACAGCTACTCAAATTAAAGAACAATTGAAAACGGTAGATTTAACACAAATCCTTAAAAAAAAGTTTTTCGACCTATGAAATTATTAAATGCTGAAGGGAGAATTAATGGTTATGAAACGCAACTATATTATCGCTGAAGCTGGAGTAAACCATAATGGCTCTCTTCAATTAGCAAAGCAGCTAGTTGATGTAGCTACGTTTGCTGGGGCGGATGCCGTTAAATTTCAAACGTTTAAAGCGCATAATCTAGTTACTAAAGATGCTCCCAAAGCCAACTACCAGCGTTCAACAACAGATCAAACAGAATCCCAATTTGAGATGTTAAAAAAACTTGAGTTGAGTGAAGAGAATCATGTTGAGTTAATCAACCATTGTAAACTAAGGGGGATTGACTTTTTGTCAACCCCATTTGATCTGGAAAGTGTTGAGCTATTGACGCAAACATTAGGACTTACGAAATTAAAAATTTCTTCCGGTGAAATTACGAATGCTCCTCTTCTATTAAAAGCAGCGCAATCGACTGCTTCTATCATACTCTCAACGGGTATGAGTACGATTGAAGATATTGAGAAGGCACTTCAGGTGATAGCTTTTGGATATATCTGGGGGAATAAGGGGCCGATTCCATCGAAAAATTCTTTTAAAGAAGCTTTTGTTTCTGAGAAAGGTCAAAAAATGTTAAAGGAAAAAGTTACCCTACTGCATTGTACTACTGAATATCCAACACCTTTTACAGATGTAAATTTGCTTGCGATGGATACCTTAAAGACCAAATTTTCCCTTCCAACAGGGCTATCTGATCATACCGTAGGTATTGCTATTCCTATTGCGGCTGCGGCAAGAGGTGCAACTATGATAGAGAAGCATTTCACTTTAGATAGATTACTCCCAGGACCGGATCATCTTGCATCATTAGAACCGGATGAGCTTAAGCAAATGGTGCTTTCGATCAGACAAGTAGATGAAGCCATGGGGACTTCCTTCAAAGGTCCAGCCCCGTCTGAATTAAGCAATTTATTAATAGCTAGAAAAAGCATTGTAGCTGCGAAGGATATATTAGAAGGTGAACTGCTTACTGTAGAAAACCTAGCGATAAAGCGTCCGGGAGATGGCGCTTCCCCGATGCTTTTATGGGAATATATTGGAAAGAAGGCACTAAGAGGGTATAGAATAGACGAGAAGGTGCAGCTATGAGGTTGCCGGTCATCGTGATTGGAGCAGGTGGTCATGCACGAGTCTTAATAGACGCTTTACGATTACAGTCCATTGATATACTTGGATTTACCGATCCAAACGCAGAACGTAAAGAAACAGTGTTTCAAGACGTGTGTTACTTGGGCGATGATCGGATTATAGCAACATATCCTCCATCGGAAGTTCGATTAGTGAATGCAATCGGTTCTATAGGTTCTACAGAACAGCGAAAGAAAATATATGAGTTTTTTAAAGCTAAAAGCTATTTTTTTCAAAGTGTGGTACATCCTTCAGCTGTGATCTCACAAGATGTGGTGCTATTAGAAGGAGTGCAGATTATGGCGGGTGTAATCCTTCAAGCTGGATCCCGAATTGGTGAAAATGTAATTATAAACACCAAAACATCCGTAGATCATGATTGCATTATTGGTTCACATGTTCATTTAGCACCGGGTGTCACTCTATCTGGAGGTGTTCAAGTGGATAGTGGGGCACATGTAGGAACGGGTTCAACTGTTATTCAATGGGTACGCATCTATACAAATAGTATCGTTGGGGCAGGATCTTTGGTTTTGAAAAACGTTCCACCTAATAGTACTGTATACGGAGTACCAGCAAAGGAAGTGGTAAATTGAGACATTGGAAGAAGATCGTTATCTCTGCTGATACAAACATTTTTAGTTCACTTGAAATTATTGATCAGGGAGCATTGCAAATTGCACTTGTTGTGGATGAAAATTATAAGTTGTTAGGTACTATAACAGATGGAGATATCCGTCGCGGCATTCTAAAAGGAGTATCTCTTCAGTCTCCAGTAAGTTTAATTATGAAATCTGAACCAATCATCGCACATGTGAATGATAGCAAAGAAACTATTTTAGCGAAAATGAAGCTGAAAAGACTTCATCATATCCCTGTGCTTGATGATGAAGGGCACATAGTAAAGGTTGAATTGTTGGACGAACTCATTCAGTCGCGGAAACGACCTAATTGGGTTGTGCTAATGGCAGGTGGATTAGGGTCTCGACTCAGCCCTATGACAGACGAAACACCTAAACCGCTACTCAAAGTAGGTACGAAGCCGATCCTTGAAACGATCCTTGATAATTTCATTGACTATGGGTTTTATCGTTTTTATTTGTCTGTTAATTATAAGGCAGATATGATAAAAGCTTACTTTGGAGATGGATCTAAGTGGGGCGTTGAGATCAAATATGTACATGAAGAAGTAAGATTGGGAACAGCAGGTGCGTTAAGCTTGATCGAAGAATCCCCTACGGATCCATTGATTGTCATGAATGGCGATCTGCTTACCAAAGTTAATTTTCAACAGCTATTGGACTTTCATATAGAGACGAATGCCAAAGCCACGATGTGTGTACGGGATTATGAATACCAAGTTCCCTACGGAGTTGTAATGGTGGATAATCACCGATTAATCAATATTGTGGAAAAGCCAAAGCAACAATTTTTTGTTAACGGAGGTATCTATGTAATAAATCCTGAAATATTAGATTATGTGCCGAAACGTGAGTTCTTTGACATGCCTAGTTTGTTTGAAGTGATGATGAACAAGAAAATAGAAACAGTCGTGTTCCCGATTCATGAATACTGGATTGATATTGGGAGAATGGATGATTTTAATCGAGCCAATGTTGAGTATAAAGAGAGGTTTCTATGATAAATGGAAAAACAATCCTTGCACTGATACCAGCGCGAGGAGGTTCCAAGGGTGTTATACGAAAAAATATTCGTAATATTGCGGGCAAGCCACTCATGGCATGGACCATTGAAGCTGCAAAAAAATCCAAATACATTGATCGACTTGTATTGTCATCTGAAGATGCGGAGATCATTAATGTTGCACTGAAATGGGGATGTGAGGCACCATTTGTCAGACCTGAGTATCTGGCATTGGATGAAACCCCTGGCATTGAGCCTGTAATACACGCAATTAATACTCTCCCACGCTATGATTATGTCGTGCTTCTGCAACCTACTTCACCTTTGAGATCCACAGCGGATATTGATGGATGCATCGAAATGTGTCTTTCGCAATCTGCGAATGCTTGTGTCTCAGTGACAGAACCAGACAAAAGCCCTTATTGGATGTATACATTGGATGATCAGAATATGATGAAACCCTTGTTAAATAAAGATCAAGGCATTACAAGGAGACAAGATTTGCCTCTAATAGTAGCATTAAATGGTGCTATATATATTGCAAAAAGTGACTGGTTACTTAATAAAAAATCATTTGTCTCGCATGAAACAATAGCATATTTGATGCCTAAGAATAGATCAATAGATGTAGATACAGAATTAGATTTGCTATTAATAGAATTTATACTAAAACAATCTTATTGAATAATGATTTTTCTTTAATCTATTATAAAAAGAACTTTATAATCCGATATAGAGCATATAAGTATGATATCGGAGGGATTATCGTATGAGTTCAAATGAATTAACGATTAGCCAATCTTATAGTCCGCCAAGTATCGAAAGAATGTCAGCTTCTGAAATTTATGTTCAAAGTAAACCGCAGTCATCTCCAGCACCTAGTCCTTCGATTGCTTCAGTTAGGAACCCAATGAAAAGCTTCGGAGAACTAAAACGAGCAGAACAACAAGGCGAATTGGTTCCAATCAGTGATGAACAGCTGGTCAAAGCCATTCAAAAGGCGATTAAAGCAGCTGAAGGCATCACTACTTCATTGGAGTTTTCAGTTCATAAGGAAACCCATCAGATCTCGGTTAAAGTGCTTGATAAAGAAACTGGAGAAATCATTCGTGAAATACCTCCAGAGAAGAATCTAGATTTTCTGGCTACTTTGTGGCGAAAAGCCGGTATTCTAATCGATGAGAAAAGATAACTGTTTACAAAAGGAGTGATTAATCATGGTGACACGTTTAAATGGATTTTCCAATACAGGTATCGATATTGATACAACTGTTCAAAAATTAATGCAAGCCGCACAAATCCCTATGAATAAATTAAATCAAAAGAAGCAGACCCTTCAATGGCAGCGCGATGATTACCGCTCCATGAATGCAAAAATGTTTGATTTTAGAAGTACCCTATCCAGCATGAAACTGCAGTCTACATATCTAGCTAGAAAAGCAACCTCATCTGATGAAACTGCGATTACTGCTACGGCAACCGTATCTGCGAATCAGGGAATTAATACGATTGAGATTAGTAAATTGGCTACTGCTGCACAAGTAACATCAGGAGCTTTAGGTGCAGGGGTTGATACTACTGCATTATCTGCACTTGGCTTAGCCGGAACAACGTCTTTATCTATCGGTGGAGATAAGGGAACGGCTACTATAGAATTGAAAACAACGGATACGATTGCAGGTCTAGTGAATGCAGTGAACACTAAATCGAACTTTACTGGAGTTAAAGTAAGCTATGACTCGAATATGGATCGTCTTTTCTTTACTTCTTCAACAACAGGAACAGCCTCTAATATCAAATTGCGGATGAAGAGTACGGATGAATCTGTTGTAGCTGGTCAAAATCTGCTGCAGGATGTTCTAAAAATAGCGACAGCTACTGCTAAAAAAGATGCAGGACAATCTATAGTTGGAACTAAAGTGTTTGCATCGAGCAGTGAGCTCATTGATAGCGCAGCGACTGTTGATCAAACTCTGCAAATAAGTGTTTCAGGAACAGTCACACCTTATACCTTTACCCTTAACAATAAAACAACGATCGGCAAACTGATCGATAACATCAACAATTCGGATTTGGGGAAAACAGGTGTTTCCGCATACTTGGATTCAAACGGTAAATTAGCAATATTCAATCCAGACAATACGAAAACAATTGGCTTTGCAGATACAACGGTTGACGCAAGCGATGAATTAACTAATCTGGGACTAACCGCCGCACCCGTGTTGGTTGCGCCTGATGATGCCATAGACTATTCTGAGGCTTCTTCTACTGGGCTGAACTCGATTGTAATTTTTAATGGGGTTACCACAGGCTTTGCAACTAATACGTTTAGTATTAATGGGATTTCTTTTAGTGCTAAGAAAGAAGCCGTTGGTGTTTCCAAAACGATTACTGTATCTCAGGATACAGACAGCATGTACAATTCGATCAAAGCCTTTGTTGATAAATATAATGATTTGATCAGCACCGTGAAAACAAAGATGGACGAAAAAGCCTATCGTGATTTCCTGCCTTTGACGGATGAGCAGAAGAAGGATATGAAAGATGATGATATCAAGCGCTGGGAGGAAAAATCCAAAAGCGGACTTCTCCACAATGATCCTCTTTTGACAAGCGGGTTGTTAAACTTTAGAACAGGTCTAAATAGTACAGTAGATGGCCAACCGGTAGGTGCTTTTAAATCCTTAAGTGAGATAGGGATATCTACCACCTTAGTAGCTGGAAAAAGTATCTCAGGCAGTTTTTTGGAGCAAGGCAAGCTTTATATTGACGATGCAGCATTGCGAAAGGCATTGGATGAAAAACCGGATGAGGTGATGAATCTCTTCATAGCTAAAGATGGCGATACAACTTCCGATAGTGCAGATGGCATTGCTGTTCGATTGTATGATCGAACAACCGTATTGATGAATAAATTAACAAAAAAAGCAGGGGCTACGGGGTCCATTGATAGCAGCTTCTTAATGGGTAAAACCCTTTTGACTTTGAACAAGGATATTGATAAACAAACGCTTAAGCTAGATGCTTTGCAAACCCGATATTATAATCAATTTACGGCGATGGAGAAATATATTAATCAAATGAACATGCAAAGTGCACAACTGGCTAACTTTGGTAAATGATCCGTGGGGGGAACTTGAATGATTCAGTCACAGCGTAATAAATATATGGAAACTACAGTTCAAACGGCGACTCCAGCTCAGCTATTGATCATGTTAATTGATGGCGCAACTCGTTTTTGTAAAATGGGTATTAGTGCTATTGAACAAAATAATTATATAGATGCTAATTTAAATCTGGGTAAAGTTCAAGATATTGTTAGTGAGTTAATTATTACATTAGATCGAGAATCTGCAGTAGCCGATGGGTTACTGAGATTATACGAATATTTTAATTTTAGGCTGATTGAAGCGAATATTCAGAAAAAAGTAGAGCCTGCTCAAGAGGTTTTAGGTTATTTATTGGAATTGAAGGAAGTCTGGATTCAAGCAGCGAAATCAACGTTATCTGCGACAGCCACATCTTGGTCTGTACTACAGCATGGATAATTTATTAATGCGGTTGGAAAAGCTCTCCAATGGCTTGCTGCATCATTTTCAAACTGTGACGTTTGAAGGGCTTTCTGATTTTATGGAGGAACGTGAGGCCATTTTTGAGGAATTTGATGAGATGGAGGTCCTTCCTTCTGATAAAATAAAATATCGAGATCTCGTTAATCGCATTGTTAGCCTAGATCTGATCATCATAGCGAAGATGGAGCAGCTCAAAAAAGAAGCTGAGCAGGAATTAAACAAAGTTTCTTCAGGGCGCATCCAGAAAAATGCATACGATGGCGAGCATCATATTACAGATGGCATCTTTTTTGATCAAAAAAAATAAAATTGTTTAACCCCTTTATTGTTGGTTATCCAACTCTAAAGGGGTTTTGTTTATCCACATCTTATGGATAACAACCTGTGGACAGTGTGGATAACCCTGTGTACAACCAATGAAAACAAGCTTTCATAGTGTGAATAAATTGTAAATAGCCTGTGAATAAGCGATTTTATTAATTGACATCGCTTTCATCTGGTGTTATATTCGGAATGTAGGTATTCAGACTCATTTATTTGATAATGAAGGGAATGTTATTCATGCAAGGTAAAGTAAAATGGTTTAACGCAGAAAAAGGCTATGGTTTCATCGAAAGTGCTGATGGTAAGGATGTATTCGTGCATTTCTCCGCAATCCAATCCGATGGTTTCAAATCACTAGACGAAGGTCAAGCTGTTGAGTTTGATATCGTTGAAGGCGCACGTGGACCACAAGCAGCTAACGTGGTAAAAGCATAATCATTCGACTTTAGGTCGGTATGCTATAGAAGATTAGTCGCTTCACTAATAAATTGTTCACCTCGGATATTTATCTGGGGTGTTTTTTTCTTTGAAATGTAAATGTTTTTTGAAGATCGGGCTGAAATGAGGTATAATAAAGGGGAAGTCAAAGGAGGAGTAGCCATGAAATTCAACATCCGTGGAGAAAACCTTGAGGTGACAGAAGCCCTAAGGGAGTATGTCGAGAAAAAGCTGGGCAAGCTTGAACGTTATTTTGAAGCCCCGCCAATGTCTGAGGTACATGTGACTCTGAGTGTTCTAAAAGAAAGGAATAGTGTCGAGGTAACGATTCCGCTAATAGGTGTTTTATTGCGTGCGGAAGAGAAAGCTGAAGATATGTATGCTTCCATTGACCTGGTTTTGGACAAACTTGAAAGACAAATTCGCAAGCACAAAACGAAAGCGAATCGCAGAATTCGGCAGGAAAGCGAATATAAGAATTATTTTAAAGTGGAGACTGGCGGTACTGCAGTTTTAGAGGATGAGGATGAATTTGAACTCGTTCGGACGAAGCATTTTAACTTAAAGCCAATGGATGTGGAAGAAGCCATTCTGCAAATGAATATGATCGGTCATACTTTTTTTGTCTTTTCGAACGCGGAAGACTCTGAGAATGTAAATGTAGTCTATAAACGTCATGATGGTAAGTATGGTTTGATTGAGCCTGTTTAATACGTATGAAAAAATAAAGTAATTTAATATAAGGCTTGGTCTGGAAACAGATTGAGCCTTTTCTATATGAATATAGCGGATATAATTCAGCCAAGCGAACGGAGCGCCTTTTGTTGCGACTCCTACTACAAACTGTTACAATTTAATGCATTAGATAAAAAGTGAAAGGGGCCTTCATATGCTCGGACTCGTTAAAAAAATATTTGGTGATCAGAATGAACGCGATATTAAAAAAATGTTAAAAACGGTAGATATCATCAATGCGCTGGAACCGGAAATGGAAGCTCTCTCGGATGATAAATTGCGTGCGAAGACAGATGAGTATAAAGAAAGACTGAAGGGTGGCGAAACGCTGGAGGATTTACTGCCGGAAGCATTTGCCACGGTACGAGAAGCTTCTAAGCGTACGTTAGGCATGCGGCACTTTGACGTGCAGTTGATCGGCGGAATGGTGCTTCACGAAGGGCGTATAGCCGAGATGAAGACAGGGGAAGGTAAAACGTTAGTCGCTACCCTCTCGGTGTATCTGAACGCTCTTACGGAGCGAGGGGTACATTTGGTTACGGTCAATGATTACTTGGCAACAGTAGGGAGTCAAATTACCGGGCAGGTATATAACTTCCTTGGATTAACTATTGGTGTGAATCTGCACGATATGGATCACGAGGACAAGCAAGCGGCTTACGCATGTGATATCACGTATGGGACGAACAATGAATTCGGGTTCGATTATTTGCGTGACAACATGGTGCTCTATAAAGAACAACTGGTGCAACGTCCACTGTATTATGCGATTGTGGATGAAGTCGATTCGATTTTAGTGGATGAAGCGCGTACTCCTTTAATTATTTCCGGTCAAGCTGCTAAATCAACAAGCTTATACACAACGGCAGATCGTTTTGTGAGCCGTCTTCGTGCAGATGAGGATTATACCATTGATGTCAAGCTACGGTCAGTCACGATGACAGAAGCGGGTGTGACGAAGGCGGAGGATGCATTTGGAATTGAAAACTTATTCGACCAACAGAATGTGACATTGAATCACCATATTACCCAAGCGTTGAAGGCTCAGGCGATTATGAAGCGTGATGTGGATTATGTGGTTCAAGATGAAGAAGTTCTGATTGTCGATGAGTTTACGGGTCGTCTAATGACAGGTAGACGTTATAGCGAAGGCTTGCATCAAGCGATTGAAGCTAAGGAAGGCTTAAAAGTACAGCACGAGAGTATGACTTTGGCGACGATTACCTTCCAGAACTATTTCCGGATGTACCGCAAGCTGGCGGGAATGACGGGGACGGCCAAAACGGAAGAGGAAGAATTCAAGAAAATTTACGGGCTTGATGTGGTGGTCGTCCCTACAAACCGTCCCATGATTCGAAAGGATCAGCCGGATGTTGTTTATAAATCGGAGAACGGTAAGTTCCGTGCCGTTGTGGATGAGATTGTAAAACGCCATAAGCTGAATCAGCCGGTTTTGGTGGGCACGGTTTCGATTGAGAATTCCGAGAAGCTCTCAGAACTCTTGAAGAAAAAGAGCATTACCCATAAAGTGCTAAATGCGAAGTATCATGCGGAAGAAGCGGAAATTGTTGCTCGTGCCGGGCAGCCCGGTTCTGTAACCATCGCGACGAATATGGCTGGACGGGGAACGGATATTTTACTTGGCCAAGGTGTCCCTGATCTAGGTGGCTTGCATATTATAGGTACGGAACGTCATGAAAGCAGACGAATTGATAATCAGCTGCGTGGTCGTGCGGGACGTCAAGGCGATCCAGGCTCATCGCAATTTTATTTATCCTTAGAGGATGAACTGATGCGTCGCTTTGGTGCTGACAATATCATGGGCATGATGGACAGACTGGGCTTTGAAGAAGATCAGCCGATTGAAAGCCGGTTGATCTCGAAAGCGGTCGAATCTGCACAGAAACGTGTTGAAGGCAACAACTTCGATGTGCGTAAAGTGGTTCTGCAATATGATGACGTGATGAATCAGCAGCGTGGCATTATCTACAAGCAACGGATTGAGATTCTCGAATCAGAGAATATCAAGAGCGTTGTAATCGGGATGATTATGCCTGTCATAGAGCGGATTGTTGAAGTTCACTGCCAGAATGATGATGTACCAGAGGATTGGGATCTTCAAGCAATTGTCGACTATGCCAATGGAACGTTCTTACATGAGGGCATGATCACGGTGGATGACATTACGGGCAAGGAAAAAGATGAAATTGTCGAAGCGATCAAGTCAAGGGTTTTAAAGCTCTATGATGAGCGTGAAGGGCAAATTGGCGAAGAAAATATGCGCGAGTTCGAAAAAGTCGTTGTTCTGCGTGGAGTAGACAGCAAGTGGATGGATCATATTGATGCGATGGACCAGCTTCGTCAAGGGATTCATTTACGCTCCTATGGAGGCACGGATCCTCTGCGAGAATATCAATTTGAAGGCTTCGAGATGTTCCAAGAGATGATTAACAGTATCCAAGAAGAAATAGCTATGTATATCATGAAGGCACATGTAGAAACGAATTTAGAGCGTCAAGCGGTGGCAGAAGGACAGGCCGTAAACCCGAGTGGCGAAGAAACGACGAAGAAGCCAATCAAGCGCGAAGTAAAAGTGGGTCGTAACGATCCATGTCCGTGCGGAAGCGGCAAGAAATTCAAGCAATGCCATGGAGCATAATTGAAAGCATAAGTAAAATCATAAATAACCATTTAAATGCGAGAATAGCGAAATTTAATAAAGAGGTGTAGTGGCATGTTAGATGTAGAGATTAGACATACTTTAAAAGATTTAGCAAGACGATTAAATGATCTTCGGGGGTCGCTTTGACTTAGATCATAAATTAGAGCAGATTGCTGACTTTGAAGAAAAGATGGCGGCAGCGAATTTTTGGGATGATAATGAGCGGGCACAGAAGTTAATTGTAGAAATGAATGTGATTAAAGCGGTCGTGGACGAGTTCTCGGAAATGAATAGCGAATACGAGGATTTGGATATGATGGTACAGCTTATTGAGGAAGAGCAAGAAGAAAGTTTAATTCCTGAGGTTACTTCGGGCACACAAAGCTTAATGAAGAAGCTAGAGAGCTATGAACTGCAGCTATTGTTAAGTCAGCCCTATGATAAGCTAAATGCGATTCTGGAGCTTCATCCAGGTGCGGGCGGTACGGAATCGCAGGATTGGGCAGAAATGCTGCTGCGGATGTATCGGCGTTGGGCAGAAAAACGCGGATTTAGCGTAGAAGTGCTTGATTATTTACCAGGTGATGAAGCCGGCGTGAAGAGTGTAACTTTGCTCATTAAAGGCTATAACGCATATGGTTATTTAAAGGCAGAGAAAGGGGTGCATCGTTTGGTGCGTATTTCCCCTTTTGATTCCTCGGGTCGCAGGCATACGTCATTTGTTTCCTGTGACGTAGTTCCGGAAATTGAAGATGATATTGAAATTGAAATTCGCACAGAAGATTTGAAGATCGATGTTTACCGGGCAACTGGAGCGGGCGGTCAGCATATTAATACGACGGACTCGGCCGTGCGGATTACGCATTTACCTACTGGCTTTGTTGTGACCTGCCAAGCCGAGCGTTCCCAGATTAAAAACCGCGAGAAGGCGATGAAAATGCTGCGTTCTAAGCTCTACGAACAGAAAATCGAGGAACAGCGTCAGCAATTGAATGATATTCGCGGGGAGCAGCAAGAAATAGGCTGGGGCAGTCAAATTCGCTCTTATGTTTTCCACCCTTATGCAATGGTGAAGGATCACCGGACTGCGACTGAAACCGGGAATACGGGTGCTGTGATGGATGGCGAAATTGATTTTTTGATTAATTCCTTTTTACGCTGGGAAATGAATCGAGCTATGGCTAGTGATTGAGTAAAGGGAATAAGTAATGGGCAAGAGGTATTCTGTGGAGCGGATGGATTCTTTTGGGGGCAGTATGAATAATAAGTTGTGGTACGCTTTTAAGAGAGTTCAGCCGTTGCTTATACAGACCATGGTTTGCTGATTTGGACAGCGCCATGGTTTCTTTTTGCTTCAATAAGAGAATCAGCGTTGGAGAAATCAAACATTTATTCTGCCTGAAATAATGTAGAAGGATATGCCCGAGAAATAGGTTCAAAAAATATTTAGGGAATAAATACCATTGAATAATAATACAAATAAATGTATAATAATTCAAAGCGAGAATGTAAATTGACTTTATGATAAAATAGATTATGGCAATCCCATTCGCTCATGTTTTGTGGTCAAAGAGACAAAAGCAATTCATCTCTTTCAACTCAAAAGAAAATAACGAAATAATTTCGCTATTAGATACATCTTTTTCGCTAAATTGCTCCTCGCACCCCAAAAATAAGTCAAATAGCGAACCTTTGGCGTTAATAACGAAATTTCTTCGCTAATAACGCCAAAGGTTCGCTAATTCCGACATTATTCTTAATTTATTGAATAAATAGCGAAAATCAGGTACGAAATAACGAAATTATTTCCTTATCTCTACAAAAACCTAATCCATCCATACATCAAACTAAAAATATGGGTTAAGGGAACAGCCACCAAATAGATGATGAAAAACGTAGTTTGTCTGCTATGCGGTCAGTGCTCTATTTTGCTGAAAAGTGATGTTATCTGTGCCAAAGGGAACGACGATGCGTTATTTTGCAGGAGGAACAAGTTATGGGAACAAAAGTCCGAGCCGCTATTGTAGGCTCTACAGGATATGGCGGCGTGGAATTGATTCGGTTTTTATTAAAGCATCCGTTGGTGGAGATTACCTCTGTGCTTTCATCCTCTAATGCAGGGGCACCGATTGCTGAAGCTTATCCACATTTGGCAGAGATTGTAACTGATCGTTTGGATGCGATTGATCCTGCACTTATTAGCAGCAAAGCGGATGTAGTTTTCACAGCAACACCGCATGGTGTAAGCTCTGCGCTGGTTCCACAGTTTTTGGAGGCAGGCTTGAAGGTGATTGATCTGTCAGGCGACTTCCGCTTGAAGTCCGGCGAAACATACGAGCAATGGTATAAGCATAAACCAGCACCTGACGCGTTATTAGCTAAAGCGGTGTATGGGTTGGCTGAAGTATTTGCGGATGAGATCCGAGCTGTGGACTTGATTTCGAATCCGGGTTGTTTCCCGACTGCCACCTTACTGGGTCTGATTCCAGCGCTTGCTGCAGGCTGGATCGATCCGAAAACGATTATATCTGATGCAAAAACGGGTGTTTCGGGTGCAGGTCGCGGCTTGGGTCTAAATGTGCATTATGCAGAAATCAATGAGAATTTACTTGCGTATAAAGTGAATAAACACCAGCATTTACCGGAAATCGAGCAAGTTTTAAGCAGGGTTGCCGGGCATGAAGTGGTTACAACCTTTACTGCCCATTTGGTGCCGATGACACGTGGAATTCTATGCACGAGTTATGCAAGTCTAACCGAACCTCGTACGGAAGTGGAATTTATTGCATTATATCAAAGTTATTATCAAGGCAGACCTTTTGTACGGATTCGTCCAGAAGGGAAAGTTCCAGCTACTAAAGAAGTTTGGGGCTCCAATTATTGCGATATCGGCTTTTCCACGGATCCGCGTACGGGTCGAGTGACGATTGTATCGGTCATCGATAACTTGGTTAAAGGCGCTGCAGGGCAAGCGATTCAAAACTTGAATTTAATGATGGGCTGGGACGAGACTACGGGCTTGGATATGGCTCCTGTTTATCCGTAATAACAGCTATAAGAGTGAGAATTTATAAGGACAGGTGAACGGTAGATGATGGGGAAACCACTTTTTAAGATAGTGCCGGAGGGAAGCATTACCACACCGCAAGGGTTTCGCGCAGGCGGACTGCATTGCGGGCTGAAGAAAACAGAGCGCCACGATCTCGGCGTGATCGTTTGTGATGTGCCAGCGGCAGCGGCGGGTGTGTACACGCTGAATGCGTTTCAGGCGGCACCGCTCAAGGTGACGCAGGAAAGCATTGGCGTGGAGGGCAAGCTGCAGGCGATGGCCGTCAACAGCGGCAACGCGAATGCGTGCACCGGGCAGCAGGGCGAAGCGGATGCTCGCGAGATGCGAGCGGCGACCGCTCAGGCCCTTGGCTTGGCGGAGCACCTCGTCGGCGTGACGTCGACGGGCGTGATCGGCGAGCTGCTGCCGATGGAGAAGGTGCGCAGCGGGATTGCCCGGCTGACGGCAAGCTTGAAGCTGGATGGCGGCAATGATTTTTGCCAGGCGATCCTGACGACGGATTTGGTGCAGAAGATGACCTGCGCCGAGGTCATGATTGATGGCAAACCGATTTATATCGCTGGCGCAGCTAAAGGCTCGGGGATGATCCATCCGAATATGGCGACGATGCTGGGTTTTATGACCACGGATGCGCAGGTGGACAGTGCAGATTTACAAAAGCTGCTTAGTGCAATCACGGATTCAACGTTTAATATGATCACGGTAGATGGCGATACAAGCACGAATGATATGGTTGTGGTCATGGCGAGCGGCTTGGCTGGTGACAGAAAGCTGAATCCCGCGCATCCAGACTGGGCTGCATTCGTCGCTGCTTTTCAATATGTTGGGGGATATTTGGCTAAAGCGATCGCACGTGACGGTGAAGGTGCAACAAAGCTCATTGAGGTGCAAGTGGTTGGGGCGGCAACAGAGAATGCGGCTCGTGCCATTGCCAAAACGATTGTGGGTTCGAGCTTGGTGAAAACGGCTTGCTTTGGCGCCGATACCAACTGGGGACGGATTATTGCTGCAACAGGAAGATCAGGTCAGGCGGTAAATGTAGATAAAGTGGATATTCGTTTAGGGGATTTTACCGTGTTGGAGCAATCCCGACCTGTGAAATTTGACGGCGAGCAGGCTGCGGAATATTTAAAAGGCGAGTTGGTTGTGATCTATGTGAATTTACATATAGGAGCGGAGCAAGCGACGGCTTGGGGCTGTGATCTGACTTATGAATATGTACGGATTAATGCAGCTTATCGGACGTAACAGGTAGCCTAATGGATCAGTGGTTTGTGTTATATGGAGTCGAACCGAGTGGAGTGGAGTGGAAAGGAAAGGAAAGGAATGGAGAACAATGCAGGAACATTGCTTTGTCATTAAGTGCGGGGGAAGCACATTAGCAGCTTTGCCGGATGGCTTTTTTATGGATATGCGCAACCTACAGCAAGCCGGAACGATACCTGTTATTGTCCATGGCGGCGGTCCAGCAATTTCAGATACATTAGCTAAGCTTGGCATTGAGACAGAATTTGTGCAAGGATTGCGTAAGACGAATGAAGCCGTGTTGGATGTCGTAGAAATGGTATTAGCTGGACAGATCAACAAAGAAATCGTCCGCAAAATCCAGCGATCTGGTGCTAAGGCATTAGGATTGTCTGGTGTAGACGGCCATTTGATCCATGCACAGCCTGTTGCAAATGCTGCTGAAGTCGGCTTGGTGGGTGAGGTTACGGCGATCAATGCAACCCTGATCGAGGGGATTGTCGCCATGGGTTACATTCCGGTTATCGCGCCTATTGGACTTGGTGAAGATGGCAGCCAGCGCTATAATATTAACGCGGATACAGCAGCGGGTGCAGTGGCTTCCTTTCTAGGTGTGGAACGGATGATTGTTGTTACAGATGTGCCAGGGATAATGAAATCCATCGATGGTGAAAAAAGAGTGCTACCTACGGTTACCATACAGGAAATTGAAGCGATGATTGCTTCCGGTGAGATTTATGGCGGGATGATTCCGAAGGTGCGAGCGGCTATGCAATGCATTCAAGGACGGGTCAGCGAAGTTGTGATTGTCGATGGAGCAGAGCCTGAAGTATTAAGCCGTGTTTTACAAAGAAGCGGGGTTGGCACACGGATTGTAATGTAATCCAGTTGTTACATTGCAATTTCTAAATAATCTCGAATGGTGAAAGGAAGTGTCAAGTATGGGAAATGAGAAGGGCAGTGCTATTTTTCCGACGTATGCCAGGTATCCATTTACAATGGTGAAAGGGGAAGGCAGCCGCATTTGGGACGATACAGGCAAAGAGTATTTGGATTTCGTCAGTGGAATTGCTGTAACAAGTCTGGGGCATGCGCCACAGGCCGTGAAGGAAAAGCTGGTTCAACAATTGGACCTGCTTTGGCACACGAGTAATCTTTTTCACATTCCGAATCAAGAAGAATTGGCGCAATTATTGACTAAACATAGTGTGGCGGATGCGGTATTTTTCTGCAATAGCGGTGCCGAGGCGAACGAAGCAGCCATTAAGCTGGCACGTCGGTATCATCAAAAAGTGTTGGGTGAGAATCGATACGAAATCATCACGTTCCAGCAATCGTTTCATGGTCGGACGTTAGCTACTTTAACCGCTACTGGCCAGGATAAAGTGAAGGCAGGCTTCTTGCCGCTTCCGGAAGGCTTTGTACACGCTCCTTATAATGATGTCGATGCACTTGAAAGCTACATCAACGCTAAAACCTGTGCTATTATGCTGGAGCTGGTCATCGCTGAAGGCGGTGTCGTTCCCGCTACGAATGCATTCGTTCAAGAGGTTGTCAGATTGTGTAAAGAATACAATCTATTATTGATCGTAGATGAAATTCAAACGGGCTTAGGCCGGACAGGGAAATTATTTGCCTATGAGCACTATGGGATTGAACCCGATATTTTTACCTTAGCTAAAGCCTTAGGCAGTGGATTTCCGATTGGCGCGATGTTAGGCAAGGCGAAGCTAGTTGATGCTTTTTCAGCAGGCAGTCACGGTTCCACCTTCGGCGGCACTCCGATTGCGACAGCAGCGGCGATTGCTACTTTAGAAACCATTATTGAACAAAAGCTACCAGCACGCGTGGCGGAATTAGGCACTTATGCGATTGATAAGTTAAGTAAAACGCTTAAAGGCAATCCACTTGTTAAAGAAGTGCGCGGTAAAGGCTTGCTCATCGGTATTGAATGCACACAGCCTGTAGCCGGATTCATTGCAGAAATTCACCAGAATGGCTTGTTGGTTTTACCAGCAGGACCGAATGTCATTCGTTTACTTCCGAATTTTTTAGTGACACAATCTGATCTCGATCGTGGGATTGAACTTATATGCTCGATACTAGCCACACATGCGGCGGCTTTGATTAACGGATAATCAGAAGGGGGAAGCAGGATGTCACTACAACTACAACCAGAATTGGAACTAAGTTTAAAAGGGCGCGATTTTATCGCGTTAGCCGATTACACACCGGAAGAAATTCAATATTTGCTCGACCTAGCCATAGAATTGAAACGCAAGCATAAAACTGGGGAAGTCTACCAACCATTAAAGGGTAAAACATTGGGGATGATTTTTGAAAAAGCCTCGACGCGTACGCGGGTTTCTTTTGAAGTAGGCATGTATCAATTGGGAGGACACCCGTTATTCCTTAATGGCAATGATATGCAACTCGGTCGTGGGGAGCCCATTTGGGATACGGCACAGGTTCTTTCACGTTATGTAGATGGCATTATGATTCGTACGTTTGCCCATAAAAAAATTATCGAGCTTGCGCGCGGAGCAACAGTTCCTGTGATTAATGGTTTAACAGACCTTACTCATCCTTGCCAGGCATTGGCGGACTATCAAACGATTTTAGAGAAAAAGGGCAGTCTCAAAGGCTTGAAAATCGCCTATATTGGCGATGGCAACAACATGGTGCATTCCTTGATGATGGGTGCGGTGAAGCTTGGGATGCACATTTCAGTAGCTACACCGGAAGGGTATGGGCCTGATTTTGAAGTCTGGCAAATGGCCAAAGAGGCTGCTGCGCTAACAGGTGGTTCTGTGCATATCTGTCATGATCCAGCGGAGGCGGCAGTGAAAGCAGATGTATTGTATACTGATGTTTGGGCAAGTATGGGCTTTGAAGCGGAGCAAAAGGAACGCGAAGCTGCCTTTAAAAATTACCAAGTCAATGAAAAGCTAGCCAAACTGGCAAAGCCTGACTATTTATTCATGCATTGCTTGCCTGCACATCGCGGTGAAGAAGTGAGTGAAGGCATTATTGATGGCGAACACTCTATTATTATTGATCAAGCAGAAAACCGGCTGCATGCGCAAAAAGCGATCATGGCCGCAATTTTATAAAGAGAATGGGGTAAACCGACAATGGCAAAAGAAAAAATCGTGCTCGCCTATTCAGGCGGCTTGGATACATCCGTTATACTAAAATGGTTAAAAGAAACCTATGATGCCGAAATCATCGCCTTCACCGCAGACATTGGCCAGAAGGATGAGCTCGATGGCCTCGAAGCAAAAGCACTAAGCACGGGAGCCTCCAAGGTCTACATCGATGACCTGCGCGAGGAATTCGCCCGCGATTTCATATATCCGATGTTCCAGTCCGGCGCGCTTTATGAAGGGCAGTACCTGCTCGGCACGAGCATCGCCCGCCCGCTGATCGCGAAGCGCATGGTCGAAATCGCCCGCGCAGAAGGCGCCACCGCGATTGCGCATGGCGCTACCGGCAAAGGCAACGACCAAGTGCGCTTTGAGCTCACAGCAGCGGCGCTTGCGCCTGAGCTTGGCGTGATCGCGCCTTGGCGGCTGGATGAGTTCCGGGAGCAATTCCCCGGACGCGCCGAGATGATCGCTTACGCGGAGAAGCACAACATTCCCGTGCAGGCATCGGCGGCTAAGCCGTACTCCACGGATCGCAACTTGCTGCACATCAGCTTTGAGAGCGGCATGCTCGAGGATCCTTGGTTCGATCCAAGTGCAACCTCCAACGAAAACATGTATGTGCTAAGCGTCTCTCCAGAAAATGCACCCGATCAAGCGGAGTATGTCGAGCTGGATTTTGCACAAGGCAATTGTGTGGCCGTGAATGGCGAAACGATGGCACCTCTGCAAATTATGGATAAGCTAAATGAGCTCGGAGGCAAGCATGGTGTGGGTCGCGTCGATATGGTCGAGAATCGCTTTGTTGGGATGAAGAGCCGTGGCGTATACGAAACACCGGGTGGTACTATTCTTTTCGCTGCCCACCGTAAGATGGAATCCTTAACGATGGACCGTGAAGTAATGAATCTGCGAGATTCATTAAACGCACGTTACAGCTCCTTGGTTTACAACGGCTTCTGGTTTGCTCCAGAGCGGTTGGCTTTGCAGGCTCTCGTGACCGAAAGCCAAAAAAATGTAACAGGTACCGTTCGCGTGAAATTATATAAAGGCAATGTGATAGGTGCAGGCGTAAAAAGCCCAGTCAGCTTATACAATCCGGATATTGCGACTATGGAAGCAGATTCAACAAAGGCATATAATCAAAATGATGCAACTGGCTTTATCCGTTTGAACGCATTGCGTTTAAAAGTGGCATCGGGTGTTGAGCAAAACGCTGGAAAGTAAGGTTTTCGATCTATCTAAAGAGAGTTAGGGCAAGTGAGTTAGGGCTAGAGAGGGGCAGCATCGTGTCAAAATTATGGGGTGGACGTTTTACGAAAAAAACCGATCAACTGGTGGAGGAATATACAGCTTCGATTATGTTCGATAAAGCATTGGCAGAGGAGGATATCCAAGGCAGCTTAGCGCATGTAACGATGCTAGGCAAATGTGGAATTCTGCCGGCAGGCGATGTCGCGAAAATCAAAGACGGCTTACACAAAATCCAAAACGTCATTCGTCGCGGTGAAATGGAATTCTCCGTTAGTGATGAAGACATTCATATGAATATTGAAAAAGCTTTAATAGAAGCGGTTGGACCTGTTGGCGGCAAATTGCATACAGGGCGCAGTCGTAACGATCAAGTGGCGACGGATATGCATTTATTCTTACGCAAGCGTGTCGTCGAGTTTGTGGGTCTATTAATCAAACTGCAAGAAGCTCTATTAGAGCAAGCTGCGAAAAATATTGACACCATTGTGCCTGGTTACACACATTTGCAGCGGGCGCAGCCGATTCTTTTTGCACATCACCTTATGGCTTACGTCTCGATGTTCCAAAGAGATATCGAGCGGTTGCAGGATAGCTACAAGCGGATCAACGTTCTGCCGCTTGGGGCTGGAGCCTTAGCGGGAACGACCTTCGCGATTGACCGTCATTTTGTCGCGGAGCAGCTTGGCTTTGATAAAGTCTACGAGAATAGCTTAGATGCCGTAAGTGATCGTGATTTTATTATCGAATTCCTCTCTAATGGTTCGTTGATCATGATGCATCTTTCGCGCTTCTGCGAGGAAATGGTGTTATGGTCCAGCACAGAATTTGCTTTCATCGAACTGGATGATGCCTTTTGTACAGGCAGCAGCATTATGCCGCAAAAGAAGAACCCTGACGTAGCAGAGCTCGTACGTGGGAAAACAGGACGCGTTTATGGCAACTTATTCGGCTTGTTGACAGTGCTGAAGGGACTCCCGTTAGCGTATAACAAGGATATGCAAGAGGATAAAGAAGGCATGCTGGACACAGTCAATACGCTGCAAGGCGCACTTCAATTATTCGCTCCTATGGTAGCGACGATGAAAGTAAATCGCGAACGAATGCGCGAAGCGGTCAATCAAGACTTCTCGAATGCGACCGATATTGCAGACTACCTGGTCAACCAAAACCTGCCATTCCGCCAAGCCCATGAGATCATTGGCAAGATCGTCTTATATTGCATCCAGAACAAAAAATATCTGCTCGATCTAACCATCGAAGAATACAAGAATTTTTCTAGTTTGTTCGATGATCGCATCTATGCGGTACTTCAGCCGGAGCAAGTGGTTAACGCTCGTAATGTATACGGCGGCACAGCTTCCAATCAAGTCACCGAAGCGATTGCCCGTGCGCAGATTATTAACGCAGAAGCCAGCACTTGGTATGATACTTTTTTAGCAAAAAGTAAATAATTATTATGACGAAAAGCCTTCGACTGCTACACAGAATGAAGGGGAACTGGCTCTAGAGAACAACGTTCCAAGTATAACAATATCCTTGAAATACTTCTTTGATATCGCGCCAGAAGTTGGATAATGATTTGAAATATTTACATTTATGTTATACTTCCTTTATAGCTATCTTATTTACAACCACTTTGAGATTAAGTAGGTGCAAGAGAATGCGGATTACTTTTATAAAGAGTATATCAGCCAGAACATCTCGAGGAATGCTATCAAAGGCATGGTACAATATAGATGGAGTTATTTGCTTGGTGAAGGGAAATTCAGTATCAAATACTGGAGAAATTGGATACGAACCTTATTCGGAAGTCATGGCTTCAAGTATAGCAAAGTATTTAGGTCTCGGTCACGTAGGTTACTCCTTAATGGATGCAGCAACTTTTCCGGAAGTGGTTGTAACGGGTGTTGGACATGTGTCTGTGTGTGCTAACTTTGTTCCTAATGGTTGGCGTACGGTGTCTTTGGACAGGTATTTATACGCCAAGTTATTATATGAACCGAAAGATTACCTTCAGTCTTATGCCAAATTCTTACCTGTTGAACCTTTGTATAAGTTGTTGGTTTTTGATGCATTAATCGGCAATGAGGACAGGCATGAACGGAATATAGATATTTTACTGGGATCAAATGGGGAGGAACAGTTGGCTCCAATATTTGACAATGGAGCAAGCCTCTTAGCCTGGAGAAGTGATAAGGAACTGCTATTAGCCCCTTCAGTAGGAAGGTTAGACAAAGCAAAACCCTTGAGATCAACGCATAGTAAACAGATAAACTTGGTACCTATAGGTTTGTTTCCTAGAGTCGATTTAAATCAATTACAGAGTGGTATTGTCGGTGCGATTGAACCGATGAGGTCGTTTATTCCAGAACGTAGATTCAATGCAATTTTGGCGTATCTGAATTGGAGAGTTAAATACCTTGATAAGGTAATGGGGTGAGTTATAGTGTTATATCTCATGTACGATAATGTTGTGATTGCAAAAAGAGAAGGCAACGAAGGGAATTACTCTGTAGCCTTAGAAACGGGGGTGAAACCCTTCTTTATCCCGAATGAATTATTTAGGGGAAAAGATCATGCTTCTATGCTTCATTTTATCGATTGGATAGCAGATAGAATATTCCCCAAAAATAGGGTTGGTGCAGACAGACTGCTATCGGAGATGGGGCTTGATACATACAGTATCATCGGGGTAGCAAGACAAACAAAGGCTTGCCTTATGGAAGATGGTTTTTGGGTTGCATTTTCTGAGGAAGATGACTTTAGACGAGACACGATTCGTGGGCAGTTTAATTTTCCCGATTTAGCGGAATCGGATTATTTGTTTAAAGAAACGAAAGGTTGAAACTCACAAGAGAAAGAAGGAATATTAATGAAGAATATAATGGTAGATTCCTACAAGCAGCACAAAATCTCTTCCACAATGACCAAGGCATTCGGCACCATTCCTAAGAATCACGAAGAATTTTATGCATTTATGCTGTCTTCAATGGAAGGCAACATGTTAAAGCTCCATCGTCAAAATGCGGAACGGTCAGGACGACATGCAAACGATGCGATTCAAATGGCTTTGCTGACCATAGATGGCTATCTTCGACAAATTGAGTATGATTTCAGCCGGTTTGTTACTCCAGAAAATCAAGTTTTGCTGCAAGGACTCCTCATGAGTTTTGATCCCTATACCAACCAAGAAATTGGCGAACTCGTGAAGATAAATGATCATGGCTTTGATACAAAGGAATATTTTGGGGACCCAATTAAATGTCTACTGAGGATTCAAAAATCCATACAACTGTGGAATGAGGAATGGGGGAAGAACGGGTATTTTATTTTTATCGAAAGAGAACTAGGACAGTTGGTGGAGTGGGATGAGAAAATGAACTTTTCTATCCCGTTTAAATGATGCTGATGCCGAGCAAAAATTCAAATGGTTATGAATGGGAAAGCTGCTTTACAGGTTGTAGATGATATAAAGAAATTGCTATAATTCAAGCATGGTATGTCAATATCATTATGAATGATTCGGGAAGTGATTGATTGGATCGGTATATGTTTAAACTGGATAGAAAACTGTTGGATTTAAATGCCGTCGAGATGGATGATGGACTTGTGCATTTTTTTAGTAATCTGGCTGACAGTAGTGAAATGTTGGAGTTTGTGAATGAAGCGGGAATTTCACGGAAAATCAGTGTCAATTTAGCAGAAAAACTGCTGCAGGGCAGAGGAATCAAAGGTTTTTTTGCCCCGTATAGCGAACATTATATGTTTATTGCTGCCTCACCTGAGGGAAATATTCTGGTCTCTTCGCTATCCCCGCAGAAAAAAAACTGGCTGAAGCAGGTTGACGAAAAACTGGCGGTGCGGGAACGAACGGAAATGGTTGTGAATGCCATGAACACGATGCAACAGGATGATCCAGCTTGGTTTGATCTGTATCATGTGGCGCGTGGCTTGGTTTTTCCGCAGAAGGACAACTTGATGTGCCTGCCTTACTTGCGGGATATTGAGACATACGGCTATCAACTCAAAACGGTAAAAGCCGTCATCGAGCGATTTAAAGGACGGGCTTTACTGTGCGATGAAGTGGGGCTTGGCAAAACGGTTGAAGCGGGAATTTGTATGCTGGAATATATCATGAGAGGACTTGCTCGAAAAATATTAATTCTGGTGCCTCCTTCCTTGATCAACCAATGGCATGAGGAATTGAAACGGAAGTTCAATCAGGATTTCATCCGCGCGGATGATCCGCTTTTTGTCAAAATGGGCAGTGATGCCTGGAACCATTACCCTAAAGTGATCGCTTCCATTTCTTCCGCAAAAAGAGCGACCAACAGCAGTACCATCAGCCAAATCCATTATGACCTCGTCATTGTAGACGAAGCGCATCACCTGAAAAATCGTGCAACCGTAGCCTGGCAGTTTGTAAACAGTTTGAAAAAGAACTATATTCTCCTGCTGACCGCTACCCCTGTACAGAACAGTCTGGAAGAACTGTACAATCTCATTACCTTGCTGAAGCCGGGTCAATTAAAAACCTATTCGTACTTTAAGAAGAATTTTGTGGAAGATAATGAAGGCATCGAAGCGAAAAATGTAAATAAGCTCAAAGGGCTGCTTTCTGAGGTGATGATCCGCAATCGGCGCAGTAATGTGGATGTGAAGTTTACGAAAAGAAGTGCACATACCAAATTTCTGAGGTGATGATCCGCAATCGGCGCAGTAATGTGGATGTGAAGTTTACGAA
>JBBDSZ010000002.1:150882-199634 GCA_040904685.1 Paenibacillaceae bacterium
AAGAAGTGCACATACCAAAACCGTCGAGCTCTCATCTGTAGAACGGGAACTGTATGTTGATTTGAGTCGGTTTATCCGCGATCATTATGTGGAGAAACATCCCGTGTTGACCCGCTTTCTGCTTAAGCAGCTGCAGGAACAGATGGGCAGCACTTTTTCTACGCTAATGGGTACTTTACAAAAGCTGGCCGTACATGAAGAACTCGGAACAGAAGAGCAAGAGTTGCTGAAGGGATATTATGCTAGGGCCGAAGCGATTGCCCGGGATGAACATGAGAAGAGTGCCAAAATAACCGAATTGGCAAAGATCCTCACCGAATTTCAAGATAAGATGCTTATCTTCACTAAATATAGAACCACACAGATGGTTATTACCCAGGCATTGCGGGAGCGGGGATTTCGAGTTGCCGAATTTCATGGGGGATTGTTGCGCAAAGAGAAAGAACACCAGATTGCCTTCTTTAAAGATGAGGCCGATGTGCTCGTCAGCACCGAGGTAGGCGGCGAAGGACGCAATCTGCAATTCTGCAATGGGATGATCAACTTCGATCTGCCGTGGAATCCAATGGCCATTGAACAAAGAATTGGGAGAATTCATCGAATCGGGCAAAATCGGGATGTATTTGTGTACAATTTAGCGGCACAGCATACGCTTGAGCATTACATGCTGCAAGTTTTAGATCGTAAAATCAATATGTTCGAACTGGTGATTGGCGAGGTAGATATGATTTTAGGAGACATTGAAGAAAGTGAAGAGTTTTCTGATCTGGTTATGAATGCCTGGGTGCGTTCGGAGGATGCAGCCAAGATGGAGCAGGAGATGGAAGAGATCGGAGAAAAATTGCTGGAAAATAAGAATAAATTGCAGAAGGTAAAGGAATTGGATGAGCATTTATTCGTAGATCAGCTCGTATAAGTTTCGCAAGCCTGATGGTGATGGGAGGAACACAGACTTGAAACTGCAAAAGTTTGTGATGGATGTTCTGGAAGCATTAGGCGGAATCGTCATACCGCTGGAGTATGCCTTGTGTCAAGTGATGATTCCCGAGGAGTATAAGGATTATTTTCAAGAAAGAACGGAACTGGAGTTAGCTTTCGATTATGAGGTTGCTGAAGAAAATCCGCAAGCGGAGTTCGTCACTTTCGGCAGTTATTGGCTGGAGCAAATTCTTGCTTTGGTGGAGCGTCAAACCGTTTGCACGCTGCGCTTTGTCGAACCCGACCGACTAACCCTCACCAATCCATTGGAAAAAATTCAGCGATTTATGGAGCGCGAGCCGGGTAAATTGAGCTTGGTTGGTGAACGGACGGTCATGAGTGTTTGGGCGGTATTCTCATTTAACGTTTGTTATATTGCGGAAGGGAGAGAGGAAGAAAGCCGATCTATCTGGATCGACCTTGCCAGTGGCACCCGGAGCGAAGAAATGGAGCGGCAACAGCATCTGATTGCTTTCTCCGCCAAGTCTGACTATACGTTGCCTATCTCATCTGGATTGTCGATTGCCGCAGCTTTTGGTCAAGCCTATGGCATTGTAAAACAGCAAGCGGAGCTGATAAAGAAGCAACGGGTGCGAAGCACGGAGCTGGAGAAGGAAGTTCGTAGAATTAAGGAATATTATGCCGAGCTTAGCGCTGAAACTTTGAAACGAAGCGAGAGGAAAGGCTTGTCCGAACAGAAGCAGGCAGAATTCGTCTCAAAATTGAAGTCGATCGAACTGGAGGAAGAGAAGCAGGTGATCGAAATGGAAAACAAATACAGTGTGCAAACGGAAATCGCTTTAGATCATGGCATCCTGTATGTGATCCCGCAAATCGAATATCAGCTGCATCACCACTTCAGGAATACGCAAACAGAAACGGTGCTGCATTATAACCTTATCTTGAAACAATTTTCAATTCAAACAGCTGTACCGGAGGGGATTGAATATGACTGAAATAACAATCGGGCAACTGAGCACAGATCCTGCTTTATTGAAGGAGCCGGATCGCTGGTATGATGCGCTGGAAAGCTTGCCGGCGGCAATGCATTACGATTTTATCATGGAGACACTGGAACAACCGCTTTCAGCGGAATTCATCGATGGTTTGACTTTAGCGGAGGATATCCTCGATCTGCAACACCAACTGCAACCGGGGCAGTACGTGGCATTGATCGAAAAACTCCGTATGCATCCTTGTATTCACAACCAGGAGTTTCAGTATTTTGAGGATGAGGTCGCGGATTATTATCTGTTTCTGGAGGAAGAGGATAAAGTAGCGAAAGCTGTAGGTTACTATATGGAGCGACCTATTCAAGGGATAGACCAGCTCAAGCCCATGTTGGATAAGCTGATTTATTACGGGAAAACGGAGTTGGCTATTCGTTGCTGCCGGAAAGTACATTCACCTTTACAAGAATCAACGGATTTGATGTCTGGATCGGCGGATGAACTGGACTATATGCTTTTCGTGCAACTTTGGCAGCAGGCATATCTGCAACGGCAGGCGGGGCTGGAGGTGGATTGGCTTCGGTTTAAACAGGAACTGGCAGACTTTAATTATGTCATTGATTCCAAGCTGTTTGAACAGATTCAGACGATTATATCACGTCCAATATCCGATGACATATTGGAAACAGCAGGTGTTCAGGTTGGATCGCAGGATGATCGGTATACGTGGCTGAAAACGGCAAATTGGATGTTTGCCAAAGAGATGCTGGAACGGAAAAACTTCGATTTTGCCTGCGGCGAATCCATATGGAGCGATTTTTTTGTTTTTTTAGAGGGAAAAGATCGTTCGAAGATGGGATATTTATCATGGGAAGAATATTTTGACTTTACTCTAGATGAGTTGGATGGCTATATAGCCAGAAAGATCGGTGGGTTTTTAGCCGCTAATCAGGCAAGCGGGTTTGCCATGATCTGGGGTGCACCATATATTTACGACTTTTTACTTTCCAAGAATATGATCGGACAAGAAGTGCACAGTAAGGTGATGGTCAACATCGCACGGCTAAAGATGCGGATGCTGGAGGCATTTAAGCAGGATTTATGGAAGTATTCGTTTGTCAACCGCTGGGTGCCTGCGGACGGCTTAAGCGTTGAAAGGCTGGAGGCGAACGTGGATCGTCCCGAGTCCTTTCGTTCATCCTTTCATGCGCAGAGGGAGATTAGAGAAAGATCACCTCAGCTCCCAAAAGGTCGAGTGGACAACAAAATCAAAGTGAGTGGAGCCAAGAAAAAGGTTAAAAAAGCAGCTCGCAAGGATGCAAAAAAACAAAAGAAGAAAAACCGCTAGGACATTGGAAGTGGCGGAGGACAACAGTCAGCTGCATTTGCTTTGCTAGGGGCCGCTGTATCGGTCATGGCTAAAATATGATGAGTTTTGATAACCTTGTTGTATATTATATTTTATGGCTCTCTGATTGGCTCAGGTTGCCCTTGTTATACGAACTAATGTTTGGTGTAATGATTTCAAACATACGTTCGGAGTTGATGATTATGTCCAAACAATCACCTATTACATTCAAACAGTTTCAAGAAAAATTTCAATCAGAAGAAGCTTGTTATAAACACCTATACGATATGAAATGGAAGGATGGGTTTCAATGTCCGAAGTGCCAACATGGTGCTTGTTCCATTATTACAACACGAACATTACCGCTGTACGAATGCAAACAATGTAAACACCAAACCACAGTGATTATCGGTACGATCCTGGAAAAAACACGCACTAAATTGAGTACTTGGCTCGCAGCCCTCTTTTTGGTATCCCATGACAAAAGGGGCATTTCGGCAAAGTTAATCGCAAATGAACTCGAAATTTGTTATTAAACAGCATGGACGATCCTGCATAAGATTCGGCATGCGATGACAGAACGAGATGCAGCGTATATGCTGTCAGGCCTTGTGGAGCTTGATGATTTTTATATCGGAGCCCCAACTGAAAATGGAAAAAGAGGGCGTGGAACCGATAAAAATCAGGTCTTGGTTGCGCTATTCAAAAATAAAATGGGGCATCCGCAATATTCGAAAATGCTGGTGCTTGACGATATGAAGAAAGAAACCGTCATTGATTTCGTCACAGAACGAGTTGAAACCAAATCTCATCTCCAAATGGATGCATGTTACGATCTCCAATCTTAAATCGTTCGTTCAGGGGACGTTTCATGGACTTAATTCCAGGCATTTGCAGCGTTATTTAGATGAATTTGGTTATGTTCACTAAGTTTGTTGCTTAGTCACCTATTTCTGAAGTTGCTCTTCACGATAGGCTGTAAGGAACACGTTCTAAGAATGATTTTCAGCATTACAGCCATGGTTTGATCTCAAGCAGTAAAATGATCTGTAAAGAGTGAAACGTAGAAATCTGCCTGAAGCCCGCTATAGGTGTCGTAGCCGCTTTCTTCCTTACTGTAGCGTTTGGAGTCGCTTAAAGTTAAGGAGGCTATGACGATCCGAACCGAACTGCCTTGACTTAAATATCTCTGTATGACACCAGCGCAGCCAAGCGTCTCATCATCCGCGTGAGGGGCTAAGACCTCATCCGTTGTCTGAACTCAAAGGATTCGGCATTCAAAACAGTCGTCTCCCGATTAAAGAACTCGCCGATCTCATCGTAGAGTCCGGCAAAATTCTTGAGATAAACGTTCGGTACAATTCTGTCGACGAACCGATCATTCAAATGGCTACGGAGCAGGGTGTCCCAATACTTGTCTCGTCGCTTTTCGCCGAAGCAATCTCTTGATAAATCTCTACAAAAAGATTTGGAAAATTGATGAAAACCGAGTTTTAGCGAATTTGCGGGATATCTGACCTATTACTTCCAGCTTACTAAGATGGAATAGATGTAACTTTTTTAGTCGCAATTGTCTACAAAATTCGTCAGTATTTTGCATTTTGTGATCTGGGTTACAGAATTAGGAGATTGCTAATGTTACTATTCGATGAGGGTCAGTGACCTTTGAACTACAAATTGACATTAATAGGAGCTATTCTACATGAAGAACAAAGCGATTATCAAGTATCTTTCTTCTTTAATCATTACATGCATGTTATTTTCATCGATTAGTGTGGCTTTTGGTGCTACAGCATCAGCGGATTCTAAGGTCATTGGGCGGAAAGTCAAATCAATGCTTGGGTTGCGAAGGGGTTTATTAAAGGCTACGAAGATGGCAGCTTTAAGCCTAATAACACCATAACTAGAGCGGAGTTTATTGCTTTGGTCAACCGTTCCTTTGGATTTACGGAAACAACAGAAATATCATTTACTGATGTAGCATCAACAAGTTGGGCATATGTTGAAATAGCTAAAGCAATAAAAGCAGGATACATAACAGGATATGCAGATGGAACAATGGGTGCGAACAAGCAAATTAGCAGGCAAGAAGCGGCTGTGATTGTTAACAGATTGCTTAATCTGACTGCAACGGACAACAAAGAGCTTGCAGCCATTAAAGATGCAGAACAAATTGCGACATGGAGTAAGAATGCAATCAGCGCAGTGCTTGCCAGCAAGATTATGAACGGTTATGCGGATGACAGTACGTTTAAACCAGAAAAATCTATTACTCGCGCAGAAGCTATTGTAACTTTGGATCGCGCAATCTCGACACAGGTCAAAGGAGTAGCATATAACACAGCTGGAACTTATGGGCCAACTACTGGTATAGAAACTGTGGATCAAGACGTAGTGATTAATGCAACAGGCGTTACACTACAGAACATGGTTATTAACGGGAAGCTCCTATTTGCAGCTGGAATCGGTAATGGGGATGCATTCTTAAAAAATGTAACCGTAAAAGGTGACACGATCGTGCAAGGTGGAGGCGAGAACAGTATTCACTTTATAAACTCCATACTCCTAAAAATCAAAGTGGATAAGAAAGGTAGTTTAGTACGAATCGTAGCAGAAGGAACAACTACAGTTACGCAGGTGGACGTACAATCACCAGTCACAATTCAAGAAACCGATTTAACAGGTGCAGGATTCACTAAAATTAATTTAACTGCATTACTTCCAGACGAGTCCAAGGTAACATTAAAAGGGGATTTTGAAAGCTTGGATGTTGTAGCAAGTAAAATTAGCATCGATATCAATGAAGGTAGCGTTCAAAAAGTTACTGCCGAATTAACAGCAACGGGAATGAATCTTACCTTAGCTAAAAATGTCAAAGTTATTAGCCTGATCCTAGATGCAGTGGCTCAGATTTTAGGAGCAGGAACAATTGATACAGCGACTCTTAATGCTATTGCTAAAGCAGGTGTAACCTATGAGACACAGCCAACGAAAACAATAGATGCAATTGTGCCAACTACTACAGTATCAACAACTCCGGTGAACAGTGGGCAAGGATCGACACAACAATATGGTTCAGTGACTGGGTTTGTTTATGATCGTTCAACGCATGTTGCTCAAGCAAATGTCACAGTAAGTGTATATACTAGCAGTCAACATACAGGTACTCTTGTAGGAACGGCTTTTACGGATGCAACAGGCGCCTATACGATACCTAATGTTCCTATAGGAGCATACTACTTTCAACTTGAAAAAGTAGGATATATTGGCCAAAGCTATAATACTGTTCAGACGGTTACTGCTAATACAACAACTGTAACACATCTAATGCATCAGGCGCAGAAGAATCAGTAGGCATTCATGCAGCAGGAGTTTCAGTTACAGTTACGGGGAGTATTTATGATTATACAACTGAGGTAGAAGGATTCTTTGCAATTAGTAATATACCCGTAGGTACTCATTCACTTAAAATTGAAGCTACGGGGTATGTTACTAAAGAGATTAGTATCACCGTTCTTTTGGGTGAACCTGTATATTTAGAAGAGATTATTCTTGAAGCAGACACATCTGAATTGATTTTGGCAATTGCAGACGCACAATCTATATACGACAATGCTGTAGTCGGACCTAATGTTGGTAATTTTTCACTAAATGATAAAAATACCTTTCACACAGCGATTGAATCAGCTCAAACGGCTTCTAATAATACAGCAGCAACGGAAGTAACAGTCTCTCAAGCTAAAACTGTATTAGTTGCTACTATGTCGGCATTTCAAGCTAAAGCATTAACTGTTGCGATACCCGTAGGTACAGTTACAGGATATGTATATGCTTATGCAACACATGCTGGTTTTGCAGATGTCACTGTAAGTGTATATACAATCCAAACAGGTATTTTAGTAGGAACAGCGATTACAGATTCCAATGGAGCTTACACAATAATAAATGTACCTGTTGGTCCCTTTTACTTAAAAGTTGAGAAAACGGGATATGTTAGCGCGAATATCTATCAATCGCAAAGTGTGATTGAAAATCAAATTACAGATGCACATAACTATGAATTAGCGTATACGAATGCTTTTGGAAATATTACAGATGTAAACGGAGCTAGTTTGGGTGCAACTGTGACTATTACTATTAACAGCGTATCATACTCTCCAGACACATATTATAATAAACAGTTTAACTATTTTAATTTACCAAGTGGGAGTGGCGAACTCGTAATTTCAAAACCAGGATACATCACACAAACCAAACAAATATCGATAGAAACTGGTGTTCTTAAACCCTTAGGAGATTTCATTCTTATCACAACTTAAATAGACTTATGCTTTAAAAGGGTTTTAGCGGCTTACTCCATCGATTAAGATGGAGTAAGTTTTTTGTTCTCGTCCAAAATTCGGACCGCTAACCCCATCCTCAAGCAAACCCGGCTCTTCCGCCTTCACCTTATCTCTACCACGCTCCCCAACTGCAACCAAGGTAGGCTGTGAAGAATAAGTATCTTTTGAAATGAGTTCTCTATTCACCAATACTCCAGCTAGCTTTTCCGACCGGTAAGTTTCCACAACATAACCGATTTTTCCGGGCTGCAAGGTTTGTCTCTCACCAGAGCCAAGCGAAGCATTAAATAAGTATTTCGTCGTAGGCAGTAACCTTTTAACAATAGTTGAAGTTATTTCGTATGACTTGTCTTGCTGTAGGGTGCCGAAGAGCTTAACGGTTAACGTATTGTTCACCATCAAACGGAATGGCAATAGTCAGTATTTATTTGTCAGCTCTGAAAAATCGTTTGTCGATACTCAAAACATGTATGCTACAGATGATATTCATTTGCTAGCCTCCAAACTAATAGTAAATGGTGTAACAGCAAGCGAATTCAAGCCATATGATAAAATAACACGTGCTCAGTTCACCGCATTATTGGTTCGTGCTTTTGGCCTTACAGTAGAAACAACAGCTAGCACATTCTCTGATATTCATGCAACAGATTGGTATACAAATGCAATTAGCACAGATGTAAAAGCGGGCTTGATATATCTAAAGCTTTAACCATTACAGGGAAGACAGTTGCTGTAGATGGACAAGTTGCACAAATCTTGAGTAAATTTAACGACAATGCCAATGTAAGCAACTGGGCTGCAGCAGATACGGCTAAAGTAACCGAAGCAGGAATCATGCAAGGAAATGCTGATCGTGCCCCGCAGATCCATCTAACACTCTGCCTTATTCCGTCATTTTATTAACCACCATAACCGCAGCGCCGATCACCAGCGCATCTTCGCCCAAATTCCCCCTGCTAAACGTGACCTGATAAGTCGGATAATAATGCGTTTTTTCAATCGCAACTTTTGTTGACGTTTCGAAAAAAAAGGGATCAATGTTGATCAATGGCCCGCCTAAGATAACTTTCTCTGGATGCAAAATATTAAGCAGATTCGCTAAACCGATGCCGAAATAAGCTGCTGCCTGAGTGAACAACTCAACGACCATCGGATCTTGTTCCCCAATTGCCTGTTTGAGATGTAGGAAGCTCAACCGCTCCGGGTCTTTGCCTATCCCTTCCATCTGCTGCAAAATACTTTTTCTCCCTTGTTTCAATTGGGTTCGCGCCTTCTGCTCCAGTGCGTAAAAGGATACATAGTTTTCCAGACCCCCGAAATTGCTGGTTTCGCGAAGTCTAAGGCCATCCGACTGGATAATCATCTGTCCAATCGAGCTCTCCATATCCATAGCGCCGTAAACGACTTTGCCTCCTGTCATCATAGCGGAACGTATGCCTATGCCCAAGTGGATATATAGCAAATGCTCACAAGCTTCATTGCGTGATGCCCAGTATTCCCCGAGGATAGCCATATTCGCGCCGTTATCGAGAATAATCGGAAGGTCAAGCTCCTGTCTCAGCATCTCACAAATCGGCACGTCGTTCCATCCATTCGCTGGAAAATAAAGCGGTTCGAGAATCGTTCCAGAGAAACGATCCAGAGGCCCAACAGCGCCGACTCCCATTCCAAGCACCGAGGTAAGGGGGATTCCGTGAACCGCTAATATATTGCGAACCGTATAGACAATTTCCTGTACCAAAACCTTCGGCGTCATTCCTTCATTAAGTGCCCACCGTCTGGAATCCAGCTTGTTCATCTGCATATCGCATAAAACCAACATCGAATATGTACGGGAAATATCTAAACCAAACACGTACCCATACGTCGGATTCAACTGATAGATAATGGGTCTCCTGCCGCCAGTGGATTCCCTGAAACCCGCTTCCATAATCAATCTTTGATCACGCAGCTCCTCAAGAATACGTGTCAGGGTGCTCACGGAAAATTGGGTTTGCTCTAATAATTCAATTTTGGATACCGTAGCTTGTTTACGGATAAGCTCGAACGTGTCTTTATGTTTTTGTCCGGCAATTCGTTCGTGTAAAGGAATCATCGCTTGGGCTCCTTCGAAAGGCTTGGTGTTACTTCACATGTGAATCAATACAGAAAATTATACACGAGAAAAACCCAGTGCACCATATCAGCATGTTTTATATTCATTAAAGCGATAGGGATTGTAAACTATTATTTAAAATAGTATTAAGTATAAGAGTTAATGTGGAAAAAACAAAAAAAGTGTGCAATCCAAACTAATAATACGAAAATAGTAAAAAGATTATTCCGAAAAAGAATAAAGTAGCTTATAATGAAATTATGAATATAGGACAATTTAAAGGAAGATGATGCATGAAACGATCACGAAATCAAACTTGGCTAGAACTATGGGAATTGTTCTGGTCTTTCTGCAAAATTAGTCCCGTGACGTTCGGAGGAGGTTATGCCATGCTTCCTGTAATCGAACACGAGGTCATGACACTTCGAGGGTGGGTAAAGGAAGAAGAGATGGCCGAGGTGATTTCTATCTCGGGTGCAGCACCCGGAGGGATCGGCGTCAACGCCGCCGCATTTATCGGGTATAAAGTTTTGGGGTGGAGAGGGCTTGTTGCTGCGGTAACCGGTATGATGCTCCCAACCTTTTTGATCGTCTTGAGTTTGGGTATATTTTTTGCGAATATGCGTGATCAACCCAAGGTTATGGCAGGATTGCAAGGGATTCAGATGGCTGTCATTGCGCTGATTGCTTATGCTGGCGTGAAAATGGCGCGTTCGGCGATTTATGATAAAACGACAACACTCGTATTTATAATCGCTCTGCTCGGACTCATATTCATAGGGATTCATCCGATTTTACTCATTCCCTTGGGCGCTTTTGCGGGTATTGTTCTTGTCAAATGCAAAGAAAGTTTGGGACTCGTTGTGTATTTAAAGAAGCATCAGGCAAACCCCAAGGAACAAAAGTTTTCAACGATGCAACCGAAATTCCCTGATTATTATTTTGGAGATGGCATTTGAGTGAGGAGATGAGTTATCTTGCTTTGGGATTTATTCTGGTCTTTTTTTAAAATTGGTTTGTTCTCTTTCGGGGGCGGTTATGCGATGATCCCCGTCATTCAACATGAGGCTCTCGCGCATCATTGGATGACGGAAACACAATATGCCGAAGGAGTAACCCTGGCCGGAATGTCCCCAGGTCCTATTGCCACAAACAGTGCGATCTATGTCGGTTATCATACCGTAGGGATCGTCGGCAGCGTGGTTGCGACAGTGGGTATTATTCTTCCTTCACTTATTGTTATCGTACTCATTAGTGTCATTTTTAACAAGTTGTATGAACATAAAACGGTTCAAGCTGTATTTTACGGATTGCGTCCGGTTATTGTGGCGCTCATATTCTTTGCCGCCATTCGGCTAGCTTTTGCAAATCCGATGCTTCATGGGGGGATATCAAAAAACACATGGATCGCAGGTCTTATCTTTCTAGCTGCGTTCACAGGTTTGATCCGTTATAAAATGCACCCGCTTGTGATTATTCTGCTGGCGGGTCTTGTCGGGATTGCAGTTTATGAGTAAATTAATAACATACCAATACTAGGGGGACAACAGATGAGCGGCTCATGCCAGACCACGAATCATGCCCATATCGGAGTGATGTGGAAAACCGTATCCGAAGATTGCAATCTCGCTTGCGACTACTGCTACTACAGCACCTGCGGCGGGAAGCCCGGATCCAAAATCAAGCGGATCGATCCTGCGTTACTTGAAAAATTTATGAAAGAGTATATGGCCAAGTCGCACGGGGTCGCTTCTTTTGCGTGGCAGGGGGGAGAACCGCTGCTTGCCGGACTCGATTTATTCATAAAGATAATGTTACCAAGGCTAAGGAGCTTATGCAGTTTTACAAAGAACAACAATTCAACTACGTTCAATTTATCCCCTGTATGGATTTCCGCTCGCAGCAGATTCATGCGCCGGGTGTGTATGAGATTACGCCGGAAGAGTATGGGGATTTCCTTTGCGAAGCGTTTGATGTTTGGTATAACGATGGGCAACCGGTGATGTCTATTCGCTTTTTCGATAATTTGCTGAGTGTGTATATGCGCAGGGAGGCGGAACTGTGCATTCACCGCAGTGCCTGCCCGAAAACATTGATTCTTGAGCAAAATGGAGAGGCGTTTCCCTGCGATTTTTATTTTCACCCCGATTGGAAGCTGGGTAATATCGGCACCGACACACTTGACGACATATTAACCAATCCGATCTACAATGAATTTTCAAAAATGAAGCCGCAGCTGCCCGAAAAATGCAAAGGTTGTCAGTGGCTGCACTTATGCCATGGCGGATGTCCGCGGAATCGCAGATGGGACAAGCTGAATCAGGAGGTTTTTGAGGATTACTTCTGTGCGAGCTATATGCAAATCTATGCTTATGCTCATGAACGACTGCGGCAATTGGGGGATTCCCAGCGTAAAGAATGGTTTGAACGCGGCAAGAAAGCTTTCTACAAAGGAAACCTGCCGGGCAGAAACGAACCTTGCGCTTGCGGTAGCGGGCGTAAATATAAGCATTGTTGTGCGGAGTAGTGTTTTCCATAGCACCAGTTGATGCAGGAATTGCTTGCTTGATCGTAACGAATAACGGCATGAATCGACTGTTTTCAATTTACGGTTCGAAGCGCAACTTTTTCATCTTTCATGAAATGTATCGAAGATTGGCTGCGGAATACGAGGTTTCGTTTGTAGGGGGATACGTTTATTTTGAACGTTTGCACCATTATGGGAAATATTATCTCACGGAACTAAAAGGGAACATGGTAAACCATCCCTATGGGAATGAAGACATCACTTGGGGACCTTTTGACCAATTGCTCAGCAATGCAATTCTAAGAGGATTTTGCTAAAAGTTCGGGTTTATTTCCTTTTTATATACCTGGGAACAAAACCTGATAGATCATCCTCATCCGACGCACGCCATTACTTCGCGATTGCTCTCACCTCACCCACCAAAATTCGGACCGCTAACCCCATCCTCAAGCAAACCCGGCTCTTCCGCCTTCACCTTATCTCTCCTACGCTCCCCAACTGCAACCAAGGTAGGCTGCGAAGGATATGTATCTTTTGAGATGAGCTCCTTTTGAACCAGTACCCCAGCGAGCTTCTGCAGCCGATAGGTTTCAACGACATACCCAATCTTTCCTGATTTCAGGGTTTGCTGCTCATTTTTGCCTAATGATGAGTTATAAAGATATTTAGTTGTAGGCTGTAACCTTTTCACAATATTCGACGTTATTTCATATGTCTTTTCCTTTTGCATGGTTCCGAAAAGCTTAACCGTCAAGGTATTGTTAACGATGGAGGTACGGATTAATAAATAATGCTCTGTGCTGTTGCGAAAGCGAAAATTGATATAATCGGTAGCATAGGTCGCATCCTGCCCCAGAGGCACGTAGCTCACAGGCAGCGAATGATTGCGGCGTTCAATAATTTGCAAACCAGCGCGTAACACGGCATTATAGAGAGTAGTCGAAACTTGACAAATTCCGCCGCCGATGCCAGGCACGAGCTTGCCGTTATAAATGACAGGTGCCTTCTGGTAGCCAAAGATTTTTTCGGTTTGGCGAATGATCTGACTGTAATCAAAAATTTCGCCAGGAGCTAGCAGCTGATCTTGCATGGTCTGAGAGGAAGCGCTGATATTATGGATTCTTCCCGCCGCGCTAGTTGCAAACGTTGTTGTGAATTGACTGATATTGCGCGTAATCCCTTGAGCTTTCAAGCTAAGGGCTGTCACAGTGGGTTTCTTAACAACAATGGGCAGGATAACATTCAGGGCCAAAGGCTTTCCTTCTTTTAAATGTAAAAGCCAAGGCAAAGCTGCATCAGGCATCTGAGCCATCAAACGTTTTTGCAGCTCTCCGACATTCAAGCGATATGCATTGATTTCAGGAAAGATCTGTATGGAATCATCATCAGCTACTTTTCGATAGGCATTCACGGGCTTGAAGCTGTCGGCTGCTGACCATTTTTGTTTAATGACTTCTTGCAATTTAGTGTCATTAAAGCTGAGCATCAGGTTGTAGGTGGTACCGCTTATCCGCCATCTTGTCCAAGCCCGCTTAATCCATGTTCCATTTTCCATAGAATGGAGGCTATTAGTAATTGCAATGAGGTTAGTTTGCACGCCTAAGTCCTGTAATGCAATTCTAGTAGAGTTCCAATAGGATTGTCGAAATGGGTCGGTTTTTGAGAGAGATGAGGGTTCACAGCCCATTCCTTTGCAAGTAAATAGTACCTGCTGTTGTTGAACTAACGTCATGGCATTCTTTAGCTGTAGATCCAATTGTGTAAGTGAAAATCCTTTCAAAGTCCAACCGGACACGATGACTCCACGCGGTACTGTATGTTGTGAACCATAAGCAAACACCAGTAAGCAAGCCAATAACAGCAGGATTGCAGCAGCGCCAAAGCGAGAAAACATTTTTGAACGTATACCCATAAAACCATCCTTTCGAGTAAGAGGACTTGTTTTGCCAGCTTGACCATGACCTATACAAGAATCTATGTGAATTAAAGTGAAAAAATGCTATTTTCAACATGGAGCAGGGATTTCTACAAGCCGTGTCGAAGTGTTAGTTGTTAATGCATAATTCTATTGAATGTTTAGGATGTGAGACGAGTGATTGAAATGCAAGATGTATGGAAGACGTATCCAGATGGTACACACGCAGTTAGAGGGATTACATTAAAAGTCGATCGCAATGAATTTGTATATATCGTAGGACCGTCTGGCGCAGGGAAATCCACCTTTATGAAAATGGTTTATCGCGAAGAAAGACCTACTAAAGGACAAATTTTTGTCAATGGGGTTAACTTGGTTTCGCTAAAGCAGCGGAAGCTTCCCTATTTACGTCGTCATATTGGGGTGATCTTTCAAGATTTCCGTTTACTGCCCAAGTTGACGATTTTTGAAAACATTGCCTTTGCCATGGAGGTTATCGAAGCCCCCAAGCGTTTAATTAAAAAGCGGACGATGGAGGTTCTGGAGCTTGTGAAGCTGAAGGATAAAGCGGGTTCGTTTCCCAACCAGTTATCGGGCGGCGAACAGCAGCGCATTGCAATTGCCCGGGCAATAGTGAACAATCCGGCGGTAATTATCGCGGATGAACCGACTGGAAATCTCGATCCGGATACTTCATGGGGCATTATGAAGTTATTAGAAGAGATCAATTTTCGCGGTACAACGATCATGATGGCCACCCATAATAAAGAAATGGTCAACACCTTTCGCAAGCGAGTCATCGCGATCGAAAAGGGTATGGTTGCGCGTGATGAATTGAGAGGGGAATACGGCTATGAAGATTAGCACAATGTCCCGGCATCTTCGTGAAGGCACCAAGAATGTTGTGCGTAACGGTTGGATGTCTTTTGCTTCGATTAGCTCGATTGCGATTTCTTTATTACTATTAGGGGTTTTTCTATTAGTGGTGGTTAATGTGGATTACATGGGGAAGCAAATTGAGAATCAGGTGGAAATTCGTGTCTTTTTGGAATTGAATACCTCTCAATTATCGATAACGGCTTTACAGAACGGTATTGCTGGAATGTCTCAGGTGAGTAAGGTTGCTTTTGTTTCTAAGGCAGAAGGGCTGCAAAGCATGCGTGAGAAAATGGATGAAAACGGTAAGGCTTTTTTGGAAGGGTTGGACGGGGATAACAATCCATTGAATGATGCTTTTACTGTGGAGGTTAAAGATCCGCATCAAATTGGAATTGTCGCAGATCAGATAAATGAACTAAATCAAGGCAAATTACCAAAGCCTATTGAAAGAATAACCTATGGAAAGGGTACAGTTGAGGCTTTGTTCAAGGCAACTAAAATCGTACGTTACATCGGTATAGCTTTAGTGACTTGCTTAGGTATAACAGCCATGTTCCTGATATCGAACACTATCAAGCTTACAATCATGGCACGAAACCGCGAAATTAAGATCATGAAACTTGTTGGAGCTACGAATAGTTTTATCCGCTGGCCGTTTTTCATTGAAGGTGCACTGCTCGGATTTATTGGCTCCATTATCCCTGTTGTGATTTTAACCTATGGTTATTGGAAGCTATTGAATTGGCTGCAGCCAGATGGCATTTCATCTTTCTTGTTTAAGTTTAAGCCGTTTGATGAGATCAGTTATATGTTATCTATTCTTTTACTTGGTATTGGAATCATCATTGGGATTTGGGGAAGCACCATATCTGTACGTAAATTCTTGAAGGTTTAACAGCCTATGCTTACGATGCCAGTTTTCTGGCGAAAACTTTAAGGAGGCATCATCCATTGCGTAAACTATTATTTGCCGTTCTGGTTGCCGTCCTGTTATTTAGCTTAGTGATTCACCCCCAACAGGGCTACACTAGCACGATAAGCGATATTGATAATGCACTTGCAAAGAATAATAAGAAGGTAAATGAAGCGCAGAGAAAGCGCGAGGCTGCAAACCAGCTTGCCAAAACACTACTAACCAAAAAAAATATAGAAATCATGAACAAGAAAGAGATAGAAGCGGATATTGCGGAACAAGTTAAAAAGCTGAACGGATTAAACAAACAAAAAAATGAAATTACTTTAGCCTTGTACGATACTGCAGATCAACTGGATGAAGCGAATAAACGGGTAAAATCTCGTGATGGGCTCTTAAAATCACGTTTGCGTCTGATGTACATGAACGGGTCTGTTTCTTATATGGATGTCTTGTTCAGTGTAACTAGCTTTTCTGACTTTTTGGATCGTTTTTTAGCCTTACAGAGTATTGTGCGTCAAGATAAAGAAATTCTCGAACAAAACAAAACAGATCATGCAATGATTGCCGAGAAAAAAAAGGATAAGGAATCGAAGCTGACACAGCTAAATAACTTGACAGAACAAGAAGAAGCAGTTAAGGACAAGCTTTACAATCAAGAACAGCTAAAAGAAGTAGTAATTGCAAGCATTGACCAAAAAGCAAAAGAAGCCGATGAGGTCAGTGAAGAAGAAGAACAAGCGCTCATTGCTTTAGCTGCACAAAGAGCTGAATTGAATAAAAAGAGGAAAAAGGAGATCGCCAATAGCTTTAAATACAGCGGCGGCAAAGTAATGTGGCCAGTTCCGGGAAGGACAACACTCAGCGATTACTTTGGCTATCGGATTGATCCGATCAAGAAAGTAAGAAAGCTGCATAAAGGGATCGATATCCCTGCGCCGAAAGGCACTACGATTGTTGCGGCAGAAAGCGGAATCGTCTTAATAGCATCGCAAGTAAGCGGTTATGGCAATACAGTAGTGATCGATCATGGTGGCGGTTTATGGACATGGTATGGTCATATTCGAAATGGCGGTATCTTTGTTGAAGAGGGTCAGAAAGTTAAAAAAGGAGATAAGATTGCAGAAGTGGGTTCAACGGGTGATTCAACCGGAAACCATTTGCATTTTGAAGTCAGAATAAACCAAGAAGCGGTTAATCCGTTGCCGTATTTACAGTAATAATTTAGCATATGGTGGTGGTAGGCGTAATGGTATTTAAGGGTCGAATGGTGTTGGCTTATGTTTTAATCACAATGTTTGCAAGCAGTTTGTTTACTTTATTAACCATTAATTATTTCTATCCAGTGATGCCTACAGCCAATAATAATAGCGATCCGAGTAACCAAACAGGCTCTCCAACACCTCAAACGGGTGGTTTATCGGCAAAAGATCTTAAAAAGCTAGAGACGACCTACAATTTGATTCATTCGCAATATGTTTTGGAAATAGATCATGATAAAATTTTAAATGGAGCGATTACGGGGATGCTTGCAGCAACTGAGGATCCTTTTTCCACCTATATGACTCCGGAAGAAAATAAGCAATTTCAGGATAACGTTGATGCGTTATTCGAGGGAATTGGGGCTGAACTGCTGATGAAAGATAGTAAGGTTATGATAGATTTCCTCATTAAAGGCTCTCCAGCTGAAAAAGCCGGGCTGCGGGTGAACGATGTCATTACGTCGGTTAATGGGGAAAAACTGGAAGGGCTCACCCTTTTTCAAGCTGTGACCAAAATTCGTGGTACTAAAGGAACACAAGCCAAGTTGAGTATTATTAGAGCGGGCGTTATCGATTCGATAGATATTATTGTTGTCCGCGGTGAAATTGAAAATCAGACAGTCAAAGGTGTCATGCTCAATACGAGCATTGGCCGAATCGAAATTCGTCAATTCTCTGTCCGTACAGCTAGCGAATTTAAAGCGGAACTGTTAGGCTTGGAAAAGCAGGGAATGAAGGGCTTAATTATTGATGTACGTGATGACCCTGGTGGTTTTTTAAATTCGGTTGTTGATATTGCAGGACCTTTTATTGAAAAAGGGAAGACCATCGTACAAATCGAGGATCGCGAAGGCAAACGCCAAGCCAGTACTTCAAAAAATAACGAACCGGTTCGTAAATATCCGATAGCTGTATTGATTAATAAAGGCAGTGCTAGTGCTTCTGAGATTTTGGCGGCAGCTTTACAGGAATCGGCTGGGAGTAAGCTGGTTGGTGAAACCACATATGGTAAAGGAACCGTTCAAGATACCTTTGATGCTGAAATGGCAGATGGGAGCAATCTGAAGCTAACCATTGATAAATGGCTAACGCCGAATGGAACTTGGATTCACAAAAAAGGGATTACCCCAGACTTGACAGTCGAACAGCCAGAGTATTTCAACGTATTGCCAATTAGCAAGAAGCTGACATTGAAATTCGATATGAACAACGCAGACGTGAAAAATATGCAGGTGATGCTTGAAGGCTTGGGATTTAACCCGCAGCGTAAAGATGGATATTTCGATGTTGAAACAGAAAATGCGGTCAGAGACTTTCAAAAAGCAAGTAAGCTGTCGGAAACGGGCGAAGTGGATGAAGGGACTGCAAAAGTGCTAGAAGATAAAATCATTATTGAAATCAAAAATGTGAAAAACGACTTGCAGCTTAATGCCGCTATTCATTTACTTCAGAGTGCTTTAGTATCATCCTAAGCAAGCTTCGTATTCTACCCATCTAAGGAGAACCGTAGTATGGAATTTATTTTGGAGCTGCTGAAACAATTGGTTCAGGCTGTTGGGCAGCTTTTGCTGAGCCCATTTTATTATTTGGGATTTGTGATCATTGTGCTGCAATATCGGCGACAGATTGAATTGGAGCGTAAGCTATTTCACACAAGGCTGCATTCAATCATTCACGAATCCTGGCGTATGTTGTTATGGGGATGGTTATGTGGAATAGTCGCTTCATTGCTCATGGCTTTCATAGGTGCTTCTTTACAGATGAATAGTGTCTATCTATTGTGGATTATCTCACTAATTCTTCTGTTATTTCGTGTGCGTTATTTGAATGTGGCCTATTCTGCAGGCATCCTTGGCATCTTACATAGTATTGTTGGCTATTTCCCAGAATGGATAGGTTTTACTTCGTATGATTGGTTCTTTGGGACTTTAGATCGGCTGCATGTCCCTTCATTACTTGTTATTGTTGCAATTACACATCTTTTAGAAGCTAATCTGCTAAGATTCCAGGGAAAACGTTTGGCAAGTCCAACCTTAGTTGCAGGGAAGCGAGGGAAGTTGGTAGGCGGTTATCAATTACAGAGCTATTGGCCAGTTCCGCTATTTCTGCTTATTCCAGTCACAGGTGGCACACTTGATTTGCCATGGGCGCCGTTATTCTCCTCTGGTCTAGATGCTGCTGCTAACGGGAGCTGGGGCTTTGTTGCACTGCCCGTCATTCTTGGTTTCACATCATTTACCCAATCTCGATTTCCAGCTGATAAAATACGACAAAGTTCTAGTCTGCTTATTCTATATGCTTGCATTATCCTAATATCCGCTGTACTTAGTTATTATTGGAGCTTTTTCGTCCTAGTGGCTTCGTTATTAACTATTTTGCTGCACGAAGCCTTAGTGTTTTATAATGAGTGGCAAGAGTCGCGTCAAAGTCCATTATTTGTACATAATGTGCAAGGGCTTAAGATATTAGCTGTAATTCCGGGCAGTTCGGCCGCCGAGCTAGGCCTGCAAGCAGGAGAAATCATTCATAAAGTCAATTCGGTTGCCGTACGGACAAAGCAAGAGCTTCACCAAGCGATGCAGATCAACCCAGCTTTCTGTCGCTTGGAAGTGATTAATTCAGAGGGATATAGTAAATTTGTTAGTCGTGCGATTTATGCTGGAGAACACCACGAATTAGGTATCCTGCTAGCACCAGATGCGGATACAATCGACTTTATTGGAGAGAAACAGAGACATATGCATTTTCTTCACGCCTTAAGGGGGAAGCGTAAAGAGTGAAAAATATTCGAGGGAGATTAAGGTTGCTGATTTCATAAGCATATCCTCTTGTTCTGGTTAAATGGCTTTCTACACAAACTATCTGGAGTTATTCCATATAAATTTCAGAATAGAGCTACTTTGGAGAGATTAACGGTACATATTCCATGTAATTATTAAAATGTCATTAGGCGGAACCATTTGGCATCGTATAACTCGCTTCTTAGCCGTTATGAGTGTTTAGTCATAGTTTGTAGAAAATGTTGTGAGAAAGTCCATGAATAGAATTGGAGATTTCAGAGCCGCTAAACAAAAAGAAGACCGGTGACAGAGCTTCCGGTTTTCCTTAAGGAGAAAGATAGTGGTTTATCTTACTTAAGTGCCGCGATTGCAGCCTCGGCTGCAGGATCGAGATCAGCTTTAACCTCGCGAAGGACAATGATTTCTACGCGGCGGTTCTTTTGCATATTCGTAGGGGTATCGTTGGGAGCAATCGGTCTAGTATCGCCGTAAAAAGTACCGATTAACTTATTCTCCAAACCAGGTATTTTTGCAAGAACTCTTTTGACGGATAACGATCTTGCTGCCGATAGGCCATCATTGTCTTTAAATAAAGAGCCCGTGCTCAATGGTTGGTTATCCGTATGCCCTTCGATGCTTATCGGCGTATCAAGAGTGGGGAAAAGACTTGAAAGCTTCTCTAAGATTGGAATGGAGGCAGGTTTTAGATCGGCCTTTCCAGAATCAAAGAGGAATAGATCATTAAGTGTAATCGCAATGCCACGGGCTGTATCTTTAACCGAAATCTGCGTTTGAATCTTATTGTCGTTGATGTATTGTTCGATTTTAGTTAAAAGCTCCTTCAGCTCTTCATTTTTCTTAATGAGCTGATCTTGCTTCTGCTTTTCTTTTTCCTGCTGCTCCACATCTGATTCTGCTGCTGTCGGAGAAACCTTCTCAGGATCCTTCTGGGATTGATTGCCCTCAAGACCTTTTCCTGGATCGGCGATACCAACAGTTCCATTAGGGATAACCGTATCAGACTTTTTAAATTGAAAAGCTAAAGATTTAGAGATTTCAGTATATTTAGCAACATCAATTTTACTCATCGAATACATGATAACAAAAAAAATGAGCAGCAATGTAATTAAATCGGCATAAGTGATCAACCAGCGTTCATGATTTTCATGTTCTTCGTGTTTCTTATTTCTCCTCGCCATCTCCCTCACCTACTTCCACTTTGGTCTTGTCTTTCTTTTTGTGGAGGAAGGAGGTTAGCTTTTTCTTAATTAATTGTGGATTTTCTCCTGCTTGTAACGCTAAGATCCCTTCGAGCATAAGCTCCATTTCGGAGATTTGCTCTTTACTGCGTATTTTGATTTTGGCTGAGAGCGGCAGATAGACAACGTTAGCACTAGACACACCGTATAATGTTGCAGTAAAAGCAACGGCAATAGCTGGACCAAGCTCATCTGGATTAGCTAAGTTACCCAAAACGTGAATCAAACCCATAACGGTACCTATAATACCCATTGTAGGAGCATAACCGCCTGCGGTTTCAAATATTTTTGCAAAGCCTTCGTGTTGATGAGCCAAGGCATCCATTTCAAGCTCAAGGATTTGGCGTGTGAGATCCGGGTCGGTTCCATCGACGACCATCATTAAACCTTCTTTAAGAAATGGATTGGTATGCTCTTGTGCACGTTGCTCAAGAGCGAGTACACCTTCGCGACGGGCTACGGTTGCCATTTCTACAACTTCTTCAATAATCGTTTGTGGATTATGTATGGGCTCTTTAAAAGCCATTTTTATTGCTTGCGGAAGCTCTTTCAAACGAGATATTGGGAAGCTCACAGCAACGGCCCCAAAGGTTCCCCCAAAAACAATCAGCATTGCACTTGGTACAATCAATGCGGATATATGTCCTCCATCCCACATATATCCGCCTACTAGCGCTGCTAAACCAAAAACTAAGCCGATTACTGTTGTCAAATCCACGAAACTACCACCCCTAAGTCAACTTGTCTATGTACTCATGTATTACTGAAAAACTGTCATTCTTTATTTGCAACAAATATTGAAAAGAGGTATAATTAACGGGAACAAATATTCCTATTTCCAAAAATGACTAATACTATATATATATCGGAAAATGAAATACAAAAGTTTAGCTAAACTGAATGCCGATAACAGTATACATTAAAATGACGACTAGAGGTCAAGTAAAGGTGAGTGAAATGAACGATATCATACGGAGTGAGAAAAAATTTGAATTGGTTTCGGAGTTCTCTCCGCAAGGAGACCAGCCTAGAGCGATCGAACAGCTGCTTAAGAGTATAAGCTCTGGCCAAAAGCAACAAACTTTACTTGGTGCAACAGGCACAGGAAAAACATTTACAATGGCGAAGGTCATTGCGGAATTGAATCGCCCCACATTGGTTATTGCACATAACAAAACTTTAGCGGCACAGCTTTGCAGCGAATTTAAACAATTTTTTCCGAATAATGCTGTCGAGTATTTTGTCAGTTATTACGATTACTTTCAGCCGGAAGCGTATATTCCTTCCACCGATACGTTTATTGAAAAGGATTCAAGCATCAATGAAGAAATTGATAAGCTTCGCCATTCCGCTACAAGTTCGTTGTTTGAACGGCGCGATGTCATTATTGTCGCTAGTGTTTCTTGCATTTATGGACTCGGCTCCCCAACAGAGTACGGGAATTTGTTATTGTCCCTGCGTGTGGGTATGGAACGTTCACGTAATGAAATCCTCCATAAGTTAGTCGATATTCAATATCAACGCAATGATTTGAATTTCGTACGTGGTACTTTTCGTGTTCGCGGGGATGTGGTCGAAATTTTTCCAGCTTCACATAGTGAGCACGCCGTTCGTATCGAGCTGTTTGGAGACGAGATTGAAAAGATTGTCGAAATCAATGTTTTAACGGGTGAAATTATTTGTGAACGTGACCATATTGCTATTTTCCCTGCGTCTCACTTTGTGACTCATGAAGATACAATGAAGATTGCAATAGTCAATATTGAACGAGAGCTGGAGGAACGTTTAGCCGAGTTTCGCGCTGAAGGGAAGCTGCTTGAAGCCCAGCGCTTGGAGCAGCGGACTCGTTATGATATCGAAATGATGCAGGAAATGGGTTTTTGCTCGGGCATTGAGAATTACTCCGGGCCCTTGACCTTCCGCGAAAGAGGTGCGACTCCGTATACACTTTTGGATTATTTTCCAAATGATATGTTGTTTGTCGTAGATGAATCGCATGTAACCCTACCGCAAATTCGTGGGATGTATAATGGGGATCGAGCTCGCAAAGAAATGCTTGTGAATCACGGTTTTCGTCTGCCATCAGCTCTGGATAATCGCCCTCTACGGATCGAGGAGTTTGAGGATAAGGTTAGCCAAATCGTTTATGTTTCTGCAACACCCGGACCGATTGAACTGGAACGTTGTCCGGTTATGGTAGAGCAAATCATTCGCCCAACAGGCTTATTGGATCCGCTGATCGAGATACGTCCAACAAAGGGTCAAATTGATGATTTAATTGGAGAAATTAACGAACGAGTTCGTAGAGATGAACGTGTGCTGGTGACAACCCTGACGAAAAAAATGTCGGAGGATTTAACGGATTATTTAAAAGATGTTGGGATTAAAGTTCGTTACCTGCATTCCGATATCAAAACCTTAGAACGTTTGCAAATTTTGCGTGATTTACGATTAGGTGTTTTTCATGTTTTAATTGGTATCAACCTGCTTCGTGAAGGCTTGGATTTACCGGAGGTTTCTTTAGTTTGTATCCTCGATGCAGATAAGGAAGGATTTCTCCGCTCAGAACGCGCATTAATTCAAACGGTAGGTCGTGCCGCCAGAAATTCAGACGGCCGAGTCATTATGTATGCCGATAAAATAACCGACTCGATGCGTAAGGCTTTGGATGAGACGGAACGCAGACGTTTGATTCAAAAGGCACATAACGAAAAGAATGGCATTACCCCAACAACGATCAGTAAGAAGGTACGCGATATTATCGAAGCTTCTAAGGTAGCTGAGCAAAAAGCCAATTACTTAACCGGAGTCGGTGGCAAGCTCTCTAAAAAAGAACGAATTGCGCTTATCGAACGTCTAGAGCAAGAAATGAAATCGGCAGCAAAAAACCTCCAATTCGAACGAGCAGCAGAACTGCGCGACGCCGTACTTGAACTAAAAGCAGAAGATTGAAGTATAAAAAACATAAGTCATTGCTCGATGTTGGTATAATGTCTTTTGATAAAAGAGAGTAAGGGAATAATGGGTGTGTCTGGAAAGTTTACGGGCCGCCTTTGAAAGTGCATCGTTACCACCTTCTAATCAGAGGATGCAATTTCAAGAGTGGCTGGAAGGCACATTCATTATGCACTGAAGCACTTTTTTACAAGGACCTTATACTATACAACGTTGAAGCACTGAGTTGTATTATAAATTTAAGCTCACAATGAGAGGATGAAATTTTTGTGGCAAGTGAACATATCGTCATTAAAGGAGCAAGAGCTCATAATCTGAAGAACATCGATGTGACCATTCCGCGTGATCGTTTCGTCGTATTGACTGGATTAAGCGGGTCAGGCAAATCCTCTTTGGCATTCGATACGATTTATGCAGAAGGGCAGCGAAGATATGTAGAATCACTTTCTGCTTATGCACGTCAATTTTTGGGACAGATGGAGAAGCCGGATGTCGATTCGATTGAGGGTTTGTCACCGGCTATATCCATCGATCAGAAGACAACAAGCCGTAATCCCCGTTCAACCGTCGGTACAGTTACAGAAATTTATGATTACCTGCGGCTGCTTTTTGCACGTGTTGGTCAGCCTCATTGTCCGATTCATGGGATTGCGATTACAGCCCAAACCGTTGAACAAATGGTGGATCGCATTATGGAATACCCGGAAAAAACCAGAATTCAGATTTTAGCCCCTCTTATTTCAGGTCGTAAAGGTGAACATACCAAGCTATTAGCGGATATTCAAAGGCAAGGCTTCGTTCGGGTGCGGGTTAACGGTGAAATCATCGACCTATCCGATAAAATTGAGTTAGATAAGAATAAAAAACATAAGATTGAAGTGGTCATCGATCGGATTGTCATAAAAGAAGATGTGCAAGTACGGTTAGCAGACTCTTTGGAAACGGCTTTAAAGATTTCTGAGGGCAGAGTGCTTGTTGATGTGGCTAATCAAGAGGAATTGCTATTTAGCCAAAATTTAGCGTGTCCGGAATGTGGCTTTAGTATTGAGGAATTAGCGCCGCGAATGTTTTCTTTCAATAGTCCCTATGGCGCATGTCCCGAATGTGATGGATTGGGCAGTAAAATGATTGTAGATCCGGATCTCTTGGTTTCCGACCGCAAGAAAACGATTCAGGATGGCGCATTCGAAGCTTGGGCAGGCAGCACCTCTAATTATTACCCGCAGTTTCTGGCCTCGGTTTGTCAGCATTATAAGATCCCGCGTAATGTGGCAGTTGAGATGCTGACGGAAGAGCAAATGAAGATATTGTTATATGGTACAGATGGAGAGAAAATTCGCTTTCGCTACGAGAATGAACTGGGTCAGACCAGAGATGCTATGGTTCCCTTTGAAGGGATCATTAAGAATTTAGAACGTCGTTATCGCGATACCTTCTCGGACGGCATCAGGGAGCATATTGAAGCTTATATGAGCTCAAAGGCTTGCGGCAAATGCAAGGGTCAACGTCTAAAAGCAGAAAGTTTAGCCGTGACGATTCAAGGGAAGAACATTTCGTATTCAACAGGACTTTCGATCGGTGAAGCACAGAAGTTCTTTTCGGGTCTAATTCTAACTGAACGCGAAATGAAAATTGCTCAGCTGATCCTTAAAGAAATCAATGCAAGGTTAGGGTTTTTAGTTAATGTTGGTTTGGATTATTTGGCTTTAAGCCGAGCTGCAGGTACTTTATCCGGGGGAGAAGCTCAGCGGATTCGTCTGGCAACGCAGATTGGATCAAGCCTAATGGGCGTGTTGTATATTCTAGATGAGCCAAGCATTGGCCTTCATCAACGTGATAACGCCCGCTTGATTGAAACGTTGTTGCATATGCGTGATTTGGGTAATACACTTATCGTAGTTGAGCATGATGAAGATACGATGAAGGCAGCGGACTATATCATTGATATTGGCCCTGGTGCAGGTGTTCATGGCGGTCAAATTATCTCGCAAGGCACACCACAGCAAGTGATGGCTGATCCCAGCTCATTAACGGGCGATTATTTAAGCGGGCGCAAATTTATTCCAATTCCTGCTAGACGCCGTGAAACAAACGGCAAATGGTTAGAAATTAAAGGAGCTAAGGAGAATAACCTGCGCAACGTAAATGCCAAATTCCCCTTAGGCGTATTTGCTTGTGTTACAGGTGTATCCGGTTCAGGGAAAAGTACATTAGTTAATGAAATTTTATATAAAACATTAGCACACGAGTTGAATGGAGCCAAAGTCAGATCAGGCGAATTCAAAGAAATCCTTGGACTTGAGCATGTTGAGAAGGTTATCGATATTGATCAATCACCAATCGGCCGGACTCCGCGTTCTAATCCAGCTACGTATACAGGCGTTTTCGATGATATCCGTGATTTATTCTCGGTTACTTCTGAAGCGAAAATTCGCGGCTATAAAAAAGGTCGCTTTAGCTTCAATGTAAAAGGTGGACGCTGTGAAGCTTGTCGCGGTGATGGCATTATCAAAATTGAAATGCATTTTTTACCCGATGTTTATGTGCCCTGTGAGATCTGTAAAGGCAAGCGATATAACCGTGAAACACTTGAGGTTAAGTATAAAGGTAAGAACATTTCGGAAATCTTGGGCATGACCATCGAAGACGCATGTGAGTTTTTCAAGAATGTGCCACGGATCAATCGGAAAATGCAAACCTTATTCGATGTTGGCTTGGGCTATATGAATCTTGGACAACCAGCGACAACTTTATCAGGCGGCGAAGCGCAAAGAGTTAAGCTTGCAGCAGAACTGTACCGTCGCAGTACAGGGAAATCGATCTATATCCTGGACGAGCCTACTACAGGTTTACATATCCATGATATTGCCAGATTATTGGAAGTGCTTCATCGTTTGGTAGATAACGGGGATTCCGTATTGGTCATTGAGCATAACTTGGATGTAATCAAAACGGCAGATTATGTGATCGATTTAGGTCCAGAAGGCGGAAGTCGCGGAGGTATGATTATTGCCACAGGCACACCAGAGGAAGTCGTAAAAGTAAAAGGCTCCTATACCGGACAATACTTGAAGCCTGTGCTTGAAAGAGATCGAGCTCGGACATTAGCAGAATTGACCGTAAGTTAATGAAAAGGACCAGCGAAATAGGGAAATTCTTTAAGTCAGCAAAGACTTAGCGAATTTCCCTCTTTCTTTGAAATAAATTGCTTGCATACTGGGGCAATCTACTTTTTAATAGGAATAGAGGGACATTACTCACTTGTCCAATTTATGAGCTTAGTTCAAAAGTAGATTTTACAAGCAACGAATATGCTCTAAATGGAGGGCCGATTGTGTTTAGAACGGGCGAAGCATTGTCGGTTGGGTGGAGTCTGCGTGTCTCTTCGCGGAGTTGTTAAAGCAAGAGCATGAGAGTCGTAAGCAATTTAGTAGATCCATCTTTTTCGCTAAATTGCCCCTCACCGTCCTCATAGGGGTCATTTAGCGGAACTTTGGCGTTCTTATGCACTCGCGCATAGATTAAGAGAGTTGCTAATATTCGTGTAATAATTATGAAAATGGGTACGTTTTTTGCTATAATATAAAAGTAAAGGATTTTACTATCACATTTTTCGTAAGAGTGATTTACTGTATGCATGCAGAGATATTAAGGGAGGAATGTTTATGTCAGCATTGAAAAAAGGAAGTTACAGTGTTATTTTGCGTTTGGAGATGGATCAGAAGGCATCCTTTTTTGATGTTGCTTCCAGGGCGAATGAAACGGGGGCTGAAATTATTGCAGTTGACATGATTAGCTCTTCCAAGGATACGAATTTACGTGATGTGACAATCAATGTCTTTGATGAAACACATCAGGAACAGCTTATCAAATCCCTTGAAGCGCATCCGGGCATTCGACTTGTACATATTTCAGATCAAACATTTCTGCTCCATTTGGGTGGGAAAATTGAAACAAAATTAAAAGTTCCGGTGAAAAACAGGGATGACCTGTCACGCGTGTATACACCGGGGGTTGCAAGAGTTTGCATGGCCATCCATGCTGATCCATCCAAGGCATATTCCTTGACAATCAAACGCAATACTGTTGCCGTTATATCTGATGGAACGGCAGTGCTTGGACTGGGCGATATCGGCCCTTATGGCGCAATGCCGGTAATGGAAGGAAAGGCGATGCTATTCAAAGAAATGGCGGACTTGGATTCGTTCCCCATTTGTCTAGATACGAAGGATACGGAGGAAATCATCCGTATTGTAAAAGCTATTGCACCTGCCTTTGGCGGGATCAATTTAGAGGACATTTCGTCGCCGCGTTGTTTTGAAATCGAGGAGAGATTAAAGAATGAATTGGATATTCCGGTATTTCATGACGATCAACATGGTACGGCCGTTGTTATGCTGGCGGGATTGATAAATGCTTTGAAAATTGTAGGAAAACGGATGGAAGACATAAAAGTGATATTCTCCGGGGTTGGGGCAGCAGGTGTTGCCTGTACGAAAATTCTGCAAAGCGCAGGAGTAGCCCATATCATCGGTGTCAACCGCAGCGGTGCTCTTAACCGCAGCAATACGTACACGAATCCCATTTATCAATGGTATGCGGAGAATACAAACCCCGATTTAAGGGAGGGCACACTTTCATCTGTCATCGAGGGTGCTGATGTCTTTATCGGTTTATCCGGACCTGGTGTGCTTAAAGTGGAAGATTTGAAAAAAATGGCCAAGGATCCTATTGTCTTTGCAATGGCCAATCCTTCACCTGAAATCAACCCAGAAGAAGCTGCCCCATATGTTCGCGTGATGGCGACAGGTCGATCGGATTATCCGAATCAAATTAACAACGTGCTTTGTTTTCCTGGGATTTTCAGAGGGGCTTTGGATTGCCGGGCGACGACGATCAATGAAGAAATGAAGCTTGCAGCTGCCCATGCTATCGCTTCCATGATTGGAGAGCATGAACTTAATGAACAATACATTATTCCAAGCGTATTTAACAAAAAGGTTGTTGAAAATGTTCGGCAACAGGTGATAAATGCAGCTATTGAAACAGGTGTGGCTCGGAAAATACCGCGTGATTCATATGAAGAAAAGCATGCAGAAATGGTATTTGAAAGCATTTAAAAAGATCTGTAGAACAAAATCGTGGAATTATTCTCGAAAAATAAAGGAAAAACGCTACCGTCCTCCTTCGGAAGGACGGTTAGCCGTTTATCCTTGGATGGTAGCGTTTGTCTGGGATTAAAGGAGCATAAAGGAATATCAGCTAGTTAATTTTTTACATACCTTGACTGAATGGAACAACAGAAGGCGTTTTTTCTTCATTTTCATGTTTTTCACCATGTGCGGCTTTTACTTCCATTTTACTTGTACCTTGGAAGATACCACCTTCATCGATCATCAATGAAGCTGCAGTCGTATTCCCATGTAATTTACCCGTAGATGTAATTTTTAAAGTGCCTTTAGTCATAATGTTGCCATGTACAGAACCTGCAATTACGATATTCCTTGCCGTAATATTCGATTTAACCACGCCATGCTCTCCGACTGTTACATCGCCTGTACATTCCATATCCCCCGTTACCATACCTTCGATGCGCAGACTAGCTTCAGATTTAATTCGACCTTCGAATTGGCTGCCTTCACCAACCAAAGTATCGGTAATATTTGGGTTCATTCGTTTTTTTTTGATTTTAAACATTTTATTCTTCCTTTCTGGATGTGATAAGATAAGGTCCGGGATCGACACTCACGCCGTCTTTTTTTACTTCATAATGCAGATGGGAACCGGTGCTGCGTCCAGTTGAGCCAAGCAAACCAATTTTATCGCCTTTATTCACATGATCGCCTTCAGAAACGAGAGACTTATTCAAATGCATATACCAAGTGCGTAATCCGCGTGTGTGACTAACAACGATGTTATTCCCATGCAAGTTATCATAGCCGGATGAAATCACGGTTCCATCTGCGGTTACATAAACGGGATCATCAAAGTCTCCAGCAATATCGAAGCCGCTATGATAAGTAGGTCTATATGTAAAAGGGTCTTTACGATAGCCGAAGCTAGACGTAATATGTCGTGTGTTCACAGGCCATATGGTTGGAGTAATTTTTAGCAGCTGGATCGAATCAATCACTTTTTTCTTCGTTTGCTCCAATGTTCCAAAAAGGGTGGTCATCTGATTTCCCAATGTTTCGAAATTTGCCTGGGTGGTATCTGCAAGTCGAAATATCTCTTCATCCGAAACGGGGATTATGGGTCCGCCTTGGGCTTGATTGCTGCCATCTTGAACGACTTCCGCCCCAATATTGGTTTTCTTCTTGGCTGGTTTGTCCGGATTGGTCAGCTGCTTCACTTCATTGTCGAGCTTTTGCATTTCACCAATTTTACTTTTGATTTCCGTAGCTTGTTCAGAGAGTTGAATCACTTTATTTTGCAGCTGTTCTATGGTCATGTCCTTCGAAGTAACTGTGTGTGTGTATTCTTGTTCTTGACCGGATAGTTTCTTGGCGAGCATGGAGTTGAGTATAGAGCTTTTGCCATGAGCGATGTATAGGATTAAGGAAATGATCATTGAAGCTGCAAACACGAAGAAAAAAATATAAAGCAATAAACCGTGAATCCGAAACCGCAATACACTTCGACCCGGATCGTTGTCCGGTATGACCATAAAGGTAAACTTTTTCTTAAACCACTTTAATTTCATACGAACCCCTTTTCGAAGCAATTTGAACACTTTGTACTTTTAATGTTTGTAATATTCGCCATAAATCAAAAAAAACCTGCCTCTCTGAACAAATATTTGAATTATATTCCTTGAAGAAGGAGGAATTTGTCGAAAAGAGTAGAAATCAGTACATAAGTATTGTTACTGCATTGACATGAGGGAGGACGAAATGGTCAAATTAGCTGGAATTGATATAGGTAATGACAGTATTAAGCTAGTAATCGATGGTGGGCAGGAAGTGATTGCTGTACCTAACATTGTAGCTCCAGGATATGAGCGTTCGATTCTGCAAGAAGAGGATTCACCGCTTAAAGGCTTAGATGTTATGGTGCTTAGCCCAAGATTATCCAGAAGCAATCAACGTTATTTTATAGGGCAGTTAGCTATGGAGAATGATGATAACGTTGAATTAGAGGACACGGATAATAAAGCATTATCCGACCAATCGCTTATTGTTGCTTTGGTCGCGTTAGCTTATGCAGGGATAAGCGGGCAAGGCCATTCAGGCTCGTCTTTCAACAGCACGTTTGATGAAGTTGAATATGTAATTGGAACTGGATTGCCCGTTCGTACCTATGCCAAGTTTAACAAAGTCTTTGAAGACCGCTTAGTTGGCGAGCATGAAGTTACCTTTCTTACAACTCCACAGCTACGTAATCGTAAAGTAAAATTGATTATTCGCAAAGCGGTGATCTCGATTGAGGGTGCAGCCGCTTTGTTCCATATGGCTACACATGAAAACCTTCAAGTGAAAGATGAAGAATTGTATTACGGCTGTATCGGGATTTGTGAGATGGGCGCACTGACTACGGATTTCCCAATTCTGAAAAGAATGAGTATCGATAATCAATTTAGCACTGGCGAACAAATGGGTTTAGCCATGTACTTGGATTATATTATCCATGATATCGAAGATACATACGGATACCGGTTTCCAAGTCGTACCAAATTAGTGCAACGCGTAAAAAGTGGCAATTATAATATTCAACGAATCGGTGAAGGACAAGCCAATATTAAGCCCATTGTGGACGCTTATTTTACCCGTGCTGCCCAACGCATTGTCGATCTCATTAAGAAACGTTGGAAGAAATACCCGGACATCGAGTGCTTTTATGTTCTAGGTGGTGGAGCTATGGCCTTAAAACCCTATATCCTTGATCTTGCCAAAACGATGAAGCTGCGTTTTGCTGAAGACAGTGAATTACAGAATATGTATGGATACTTAAAAATGGCTAAAAACAAAGTGAACCAGTCATCGTAAGCTTTATAAGCCAAACACTGGATTTCGGCATATCGGCTGTAATTAATATTTGAAAATATGGACATTTTATATTTATGTGGCGTGAATATTTGGCGATTTAGTGACAATGCACCTCTTGACCTAGAAAGCACTTGCATCCGTAGGCTTCACGCGATAACATAGGAAACATAGGTTATTTTGGTCAAATATTAAGGAGGGCTCTCCATGTTGTTCGCAGAAGATGCTGTTACACCCGCGCCAATGGCAATAGGCACGTTTAATTTGTTTGGGTTCACAATTGACATTTTTGATCTTTTTGTCATTGCGTTTACAATTTTAATCGCTGTTGGTGTGTATCGTTCATTAAAGGCAAAGCAAAAGAACGTGATTGCGATCGGTTTCGGTGGTATTGCATTGCTCGTTTTTGTAATCATGGATATTATCATGGTTAAGAATTGGTTGTGGCCCATCGTTGCCTAGTTAGCGGAAAATGGAAAAAGCCCTTACATGAATTTCATGTAAAGGGCTTTTTTAGCGGATTAAACCCACCACATTTCGCCAATTGGTTCTTTAATTAACACTTGCTCTAAATTTTGTACAGCACGTGAAAAGCCTTCATCGACAGACATCAAGCCGTCTTCATGCTCAATACTGACCACATAATCATAACCGACTAAGCGCAGTGCACTGATTATATCTGCCCATGTTTTAAGATCATGGCCATAACCAACAGTTCGGAACTGCCATGCGCGATCTAACATCATTGTATAAGGCTGCATATCGGTTAGTCCATGCTTGTTCACATTAATCGGATCGATTGTTGTATCTTTAGCATGGAAATGATGAATGGCACCGGCACGACCGAGAATTTGAACGGCTTGCACGGGATCAATCCCTTGCCACCACATGTGACTTGGATCTAGGTTAGCGCCGATCACTTCGCCTACAGCTTCACGCAGTCTCAGCAAAGTGCCTGGTGTATGTACAGAAAACCCGCCATGGAGTTCTAAACCGATTTTAACATTATGATCCGTAGCGAATTTCCCGGCTTCCTTCCAATAAGGAATCACTTTTTCTGCCCATTGCCAATCGAGAATTTCTTTGAAATCGTTCGGCCAAGGTGCTACAGGCCAGTTTGGATATTTGGCATTCTCGTGATCACCGGGACAACCGGAGAATGTATTAACGACAGCGACTTCCAAGCGTTGAGCCAATTCCACGGTTTGGTACATGGCATCATGATGCTTTTGTGCCAACGCTTTTTGTGGATGTAATGGATTGCCATGACAGCTTAATGCACTGATCATTAAACCACGTGATTCAACGGCATGCTTGAAAGCTTTGAGCTTTCCGGAATCATTTAACAAAACGTCGGGATTGCAATGGCTGTTTCCGGGAAAGCCCCCAGCACCGATTTCAACCGCCTTTAAACCCTTCTCCGCAATGTAATCCAACGCTTCTTCAAAAGGCTTCTGTGCGAAAAGAACTGCAAAAACACCTAGTTTCATGTTTAACACCTCCATAATATAATTCGTTTAAAGTATAACATTTGAAAATAAAAAAATGAATCTGTATACAATAGAATGAATCAAACAAATAGAGCCAGCACAGATTTTGTGCTGGCTCCTGCAAAATTAATTTAGCAAATTCAGCTCATACGTGTTTGCTGTTCTTCGTATCGCAAGCGCAGGTCTTCATAGAAGCTGGCTTGAGTTGTGTAAATGTAAGGCATTAACCATAAAAAGCCAATGCCTAATGTAGGAATACAAAGCAAATACCAACCAATAAAGCTAAGATTTAATAGGAAGTATTTCCACTTTTGACCTTGCATCATTTCTTTACTACGGTTTATTGCATCCGATGCCTTCATTTTGGGGTTATCGATTAAGATATAGAAGGATTGAGAATAACTTAGACCTGCAATAATGCCAGGAATGATAAGCAATAACGTCCAAAGTAAAACAAATATGGCTTGAATAAGTAGAAGGATAAAGAAAGGAATAAGTCTTGGGAGCTGACTGAATAAGAGCTTGACACCAAGTACTTCTTGCCGTGTTACATGAATAAAGTAAGTTAATAATCCTGCTGACCAAGCACCGGATAAGACTAGCGTCAATAATCCTACCAACCAGCCAATGGATTCGAGCTGCGAGCCTCCGTTGATCAGAACGGTTAGAATGATGTAAATCACAACGGTTAAGATCGATTTCCCCCAATTTCCTTTTAATTTCTCTCTGGCTGTTGCCCGTAAATCAGAATTGCTTTTTGCCCCTGTTAACATAATCCACACACCAATTATATAATTTCACCAAAGCATGACAATGTTTTCCGAAAATATATACGCAACGCATTTTTTAAAGTATACCTTTTTTGCAAACTGGCTTACAAGCCTTGTTTTCTGCTACACTGGTAACTATAAGCTATGATTTACGGAGGGTGAATATGAGTACTTTATCGAAACAAAAGGTTGAATTACTAGCCCCGGCTGGCGATTGGGAATGTATGCGGGCTGCAGTAGCCAATGGGGCGGATGCGGTGTTTTTTGGTGTAGAGAAATTTAATGCTCGGGCAAGAGCCCATAATTTTCAAATGAATGAGCTCCCTGATATTATGTCCTATCTTCATTTATATGGCGTCAAAGGATTTTTAACCTTTAATATTCTGGTATTCGAGGATGAGCTGACAGAGGCTAAGCGTTTGATTGAGGCTTGCATGGATGTGGGTGTGGATGCTGTGATTGTACAGGATCTGGGCTTGGTTAAAATGATTCGTGACCTTTCGCCGGACTTTCCGATCCATGGCTCTACGCAAATGACGATTACTTCGCCGGAAGCGGTCGAGTTTACGAAGCCGTTTGGTTTGGAATTGGTCGTACTGGGTCGGGAGAATAATTTAAAGCAGATTAAAGCGATTGGTGAGCAGGCTAAGCTGCCGATGGAGGTTTTCGTGCATGGGGCGCTGTGCGTGTCATACTCGGGGCAATGCCTCACCTCGGAGATGTGGGGTGGGCGTTCCGCTAACCGCGGCGAATGTGCGCAGGCTTGTCGTCTTCCCTACGACCTGATGGTCGATGGGGTGCAGAAGCCGATGGGCGACGTCGCGTACCTGCTGTCGCCGAAGGATCTGGCGGCACTGGAGATTATGCCGGAGCTGATTGAAGCCGGCGTGACGTCTTTTAAGATTGAAGGGCGAATGAAGAGCCCTGAATATGTGGCCAATGTCGTCGGCAAGTACCGTAAGGCGATCGACAAGTATTTTGCCGGCGAGGATGCGAGGCCGGAGCCGCAGGATATACGCGAGATGCAGATGAGCTTCTCGCGGGGGTTTACGGTCGGCTTTTTCAAGGGCACGAACAACAAGCAATTGGTGGAGGGCACGTTCCCGAAAAGCCGAGGGGTTTATCTTGGCCGTGTGAAGCAGGTGCTGCGCGACGGCGTGGTTTGTGCTCTAGAGGCCCCGGTGAAGCGCGGGGACGGGATTGTGTTCGACGCGGGGGACCCGTCGAAGAAGGAGCAAGGCGGCCGCGTGTACGATCTTCGCCGCAATGGGGCGAAGATTGAAGGCGAAGCGGCCGGTGGGTTTATCGACATCGTGCCGGGGCGCAACGATGTCGATCTCAGCCGCGTGCATGTCGGGGATCGCGTCTGGAAGACGAACGATCCGCACCTCGACAAGCAGCTGCGGCAAACCTATGAGACGGAAAAGCCGTATCATGTCTTTCCCGTGCAAATCAAAGTCACTGGCGCGTTAGGTCATCCGCTGAAAAGCTGGTGGACCGATTTGCTCACAGGGCATACCGAGCTGATTGAATCGGAACTGCTGCTTGAGCAAGCCTTGAAACGTCCGATGGACGAAGCCTTTTTCAGAGAGCAATTTGGCCGCCTAGGCGGAACGATCTATACATTAGATAAGCTTGATATCCAGCTGCAAGGTGACTTAATCCTGCCCATGCGTGAGCTAAACCAAATGCGTCGCGATGCGGTTGGAAGACTAGAAGCCGAACGTCAAAAGCCGCGAGCTTATATCAAACATTCAACGCAGGAATATGATGTTTATCAGGATGCTCAGACACCTAACCCACTCCAAGTAAAGCCGCAGCTAACAGCGCTTTGCCGTAGTCTAGCGCAAGTGCAGGCCGTATTGCAGACCCAAGTGGAATGGATCTACGCAGACTTTGAGTTTATTAAACAATTTCCAGCAGCAGTCGAAGCCGTTCATGCGGCTGGGCGGAAGATAGCTCTAGCCACTCCTCGGATTCACATGCCTGGAGAAAATGGCTATTTCCGCAACATTGCTAGCCTAAAACCAGATGCTGTCTTAGTGCGTAATACTGCGGGAGTTTATTACTACATGCAACAGCGGCAGCTTCATCCCGAGCAGGAGCATCCTGTGCTAATCGGAGATTTTTCCTTAAATATCGCCAATCATAAAGCGGTGCAATTATTCTTGGATGCGGGCTGTGACACCATTACGCCATCCTATGATTTGAACATCCAGCAAATGGTTGATATACTGCGGAAGTCGAATACCGCACAAATAGAAATTGTCATTCATCAGCATTTGCCAATGTTCCACACGGAGCATTGCGTCTATTGCACCTTCTTAAGCGAAGGCACTGATTACACCAATTGCGGTAGACCGTGCGAAGAAAGTCGCGTCTCCCTCCAGGATCGGATTGGAATGTCACATCCAGTTCGTGTAGATGAGGGCTGCCGAAATACGGTTTACAACGCCATTGAGCAATCGGGTGCTGAATACTTGAAGCAATTCATCGAGCTGGGTGTCCCTTCCTATCGTGTCGAATTCCTCGAAGAAACGCCAGAGCAAGTCATTGAAGTCCTAGAGCTATACAGCCAAGCACTCAACGGTAAAATTAGCGGATCCCAGGTTTGGCGCACGTTAAAAGCAACCAACCAGCTGGGAGTTACGCGCGGGCAGCTCGTGAAATAACCTAATATCTAAATGAAATAGGCGGGCTTCCATTTCGGAGGTCCGCTTTATTACAACACACAGATCCAATCTCTTCTTCCATAAAGGATCCTAACTATAGTCACTAACTCATCATTTTCAGAAACGATATAGAAGACAATGTAGTTTCGCTCACAATTCAGACACATATTTTTAAGCAAATATTCAGATTCCTTTAAGGTTAGCTTATTGTTACTTGGCTATATTGAATGATGAGTCTATTTTCAAATTCTTACAAAGGGAGGGTGTCGCATTGCTAGAAGTACATCAGGTCAGTAAATTATATGAAAATCAGCGTGGGGTTAATCAGATTGATTTTTCAATGAGCCGTGGAGAAATTGTAGGTTTCCTTGGACCCAATGGTGCGGGCAAGACGACAACCATGCGGATGATCACAGGGTATCTTAATCCTACACAAGGTCGGATTCTCGTGGATGGCTTATCCATGGCGGATCATCCGCGAAAGGCAAGAAGCAAGATTGGCTATCTTCCGGAAACACCGCCGCTTTATCCGGAATTGACGGTCCAAGCGTATTTGCGGTTTATTGCTGATTTACGTGATATTCCGGTGAAGGAACAGAAACTGCGAATTGGCGCAGTTATTGAAAAGCTAGGCTTGCAAGGTAGAGAACGGCAGATCATTAAAGGATTATCGAAAGGGTATAAGCAAAGACTGGGGCTTGCGCAAGCGATTATTCATAACCCTGATTTGCTTATTTTGGACGAGCCTACATCCGGACTGGATCCGAAGCAGATTATTGAAATTCGTCAGTTGATCAAGGAACTGGGAGAGAAGCACACCGTTCTCTTAAGCACACATATCTTGCCAGAGGTGAATACGCTTTGCAATCGCGTCTTGATCATCAACCAGGGTTCCATTGTTCTCGATGGCAAACCAGAGCAAATTGTCAGCACGATGGGTGAGACCTTCGAAGTCAGCTTAGAGATAAAAGGACCGCGAGAAACGATTGTACGTGAGTTGGAATTGATGGAGTCTATTGGCAGTGTTCATGTATTCACCGACCAACCGCAGGATGACACAATTAAACTACAGGTGTCCGCCAATAGTCGTCAGGATATCCGCGAAGCTCTCTTTTTCCGGATGGCCGAATTGGGCTTGCCTATATTGGAAATGAAGAAACAAAATCTCAGCCTGGAAGATATCTTCTTAAAGCTTACAACCAATGAAAAAGTGGAAGCAACGGAAACAAAGTCAGAATTAATCCCAGAAGAGGAGGTGAATGAAGATGCGTAGAGCTTGGGCTATATGCCGCAAGGAGCTGCAGCTTTATTTTTTCGCGCCGACTTCTTATATTGCGTTTGCGATCTACTTCCTCATCAGCGGGTTTTTCTTCGGATTATATTTCTTGGGCTCGCTTTCCATGGATATACGCCCGCTGGTTGGGAACATCATCTTTATTTATCTCTTTATCATCCCGCTTTTAACCATGCGACTGATATCCGATGAGCTGCGTCAAGGAACCGATGAGCTGCTTCTAACCTCGCCTGCGAGCATTACAGAAATCATTTTTGGCAAATATCTCGCTGCTCTAATTGTCCAAGGAGTGCTTGTTGTTGGAACTTTAATCTATCCGTTAGTGATGTCAGCCTTCGGTTCATTGGATCAGCCCATTTTATGGCTTTCCTACCTGAGTATGTTCTTAATCGGTGCTGCGTTGATGGCTGTAGGCTTGTTCGCATCGGCTCTATCGGCCAATCAAATGGTAGCAGGCGTGGTGGCTTTTTCCTTGATGATTTTATTATGGATGATTGAATTTATGGGTGGAAGCTCCTCGACGTCAGGCAAGGATTGGTTGACTCAGTTTTCCATTATTGGACGAACGACCAATATGCAAAAAGGTGTTTTTGATTTAAGTGATCTGCTTTTCTTTATCAGCTTTATTCTTGTATTTATACTGCTCAGCATTCAACTGCTGGATAGAAAACGGTGGAGATAGGAGTCGATTCGTTTGAAAAACTGGATTAAAGGGACCAATGCTGTTGTGCTTTCGTTGGCCGTCGTCGGTATTTTTATCGTTCTCACGATCTTTCTTCATTCGTTGAAGGGTGTACAGTGGGATTTATCCAAAGATAAGAAATTTACGCTGTCGGATCAAACGAAAACAACCTTGCAGCAGTTATCCAAGGATGTACATGTGCTCGCCTTCTCCAATCAGAATGGAGCTGTAGATCCTGAAATTACCGATATGCTTAGTGCATACCATAAGCTGAATAACAAGCTGACCTATGAGGAAGTTGACCTTGTGAAAAAACCAACCCTCGCCAATCAGTACAAAGTAACCCAATACAGCACAGTCGTATTCGTCATCGATGGCAAAACTCAGCTCGTAAATCCATCCGATCTTTTTGCTCAAGATCAAACGACGGGTGCAGAAAGCTTTAACGGTGAACAGAAATTCACCCAAGCGATTGTTAATCTATCTACGGATAGGAAGCATCTGGTTTATTTGATTACCGGACACGGGGAATATACTTCTGCTACTGTCAACTCCTTCACACAAGGCTTACAGCTAGAAGGCTATGAAGCGAAGGATTTCAATTTAGTAGGTGCCGCGACCATACCAGCCGATGCTGAAGCCTTAATCTTACTTGCTCCGCAAAAGGATCTCGGTGACGCAGAGACCAAAGTATTACAGGAGTATCTCAAAGGCAAGGGTAAGATCATGGTTGCGCTTAATCTAGTTCCCGATATGGACAAGTGGAAGAATTGGTATGCAATCTTGAACACCTTGGGGATTAAAAACCAGCTTTCCCTAGCGATCGAGAAGAATTCCAAAGCAGGTGATGCATTCACGATCGTGCCTGAATACGGAACTCATGCAATCACAGATAAGCTGGTGCAGCAAAATTTAGTAACGATTTTTCCGGAAGCACTTGGTTTGACAGCAGATCCCGCTAATACGGATTATCAATCTACGGTTCTCTTAAAGTCGACGGCAGATTCTTTTGGTAAAACCAATATCTCGCGATTCACAACACAAGAGCCGCTAACGCAAGCAGATGTAGAGGAAAAAGCTGCAGATCCCAAGGGTCCTCTAGATTTGGCATTTGCGATTCAAGACAAAGCGAGCAAGCCTAAAGCAATCGTGATCGGTAACGGTTATGTATTTGATGATCAACTGTTGAACCAGTATGGCAATCATGATTTTGTGATGAATAGCTTAGGCTGGCTGCAAGAGCAGAAGGATCAGCTCACCATTCGTCCCCGTCAGCTGGATGTACCACAGCAAATTATGGTCAGCCCAAGTCAGGCCAGAATTATTCAATATACCACGCTCATTCTCATTCCGCTGATGATTTTACTCCTGGGCGGCGGTATTTGGTGGAGGAGGCGTAAAGGATGAAGCGACTGCTTCCTACGCTCATATTAGTCATCGTTTGTATTGCTGGCTTTTGGTATGCTTCAAGCCAGTCCTTTTTTAAAGAAAAGGCGGTGGAAGAGAAAAAGCTGGTTGCGCTAAAAGTGGCTGATATCCAAGCGATTCAGTTGCAGGTCAGAGATGCAGCAAGCACGGACAGCACGGATGCTGCACTTAAGTCAACAGAGCTAACGAAAAAATCAACCAACTGGGAAATGATCCTGCCTGCTGCGTATCCAGTTAACTCGTTCAGTGTAGATAGCTGGAATGATGCCTATTCCGCTTTGACTTATGAGGGTGTAGTCGAAGAAAATCCAACGAACCTTGCCGATTATGGTCTAGCGGAGCCCAAGGAATTTTTTCAAGTGACCTTACAGGATGGAACGACTAAAAAGCTGCTTATCGGGAATGCATTGCCTATTGAAGGTCATGTCTATGCTAAATTTGGCGATGCCCCAAAAGTTTACGATATTACGGATCAAGCCTTACAAGGCTTAAAAAAGCAACCGCTTGATTTTGTAGATAAAAATGCAGTCAAGCTTACGTACGACAACGTAAAAAGCATTCAATTCGAGTGGAAAGGCGCTAAATGGTTATTAGAGAAAGCAGATGCGGATAAAACGGTCTTTGAATCCACGTGGAAGCTGGATGGTAAAAAACGTAAAGCCAATGAAGGCACAGCAATCATGGATAAAATTGTTGGTCTTTCAACCGCCGAGCTGCCAAAGGCTGCCTCTGATGTTAAAATGGATACACCAAAACTGCGGATTACCGTAACCGAATCAGATGCAGGCAAAGACACCGTCTCAACCTTTACTGGCCAAATCGATCAAAACAACGTCTGGATCGCCAAGCAAGGTGGCGCATGGGCGTTCACCGTTCCAGCAACAGCGATTCAAGAAGCCTTTGATGCCAGTAAGCCTGTTGAACCAGCTGCCTCAGCTACAGCAGCCCCGTAAATCAAAGAAACAGCAATTTATGAACCGTGCAGTTTATCATGCACGGTTCTATTTATATGCAAGAAAGCATATAATTTGGGGCTATTGCGTTTCAAGCTTGATAATAAATTTTCGCATTCCTACCCCCATAAAATTCCAAATTGATTCGAACTTTCTTGTATTACATTAAATAAATGATTAGATTGGGAGAGATGAATATGAAAAAGTGGATTGCAATACCGTTAGTGATTGCGTTACTATCCTTTGGTAGTACGACAATGGCCAAAAGCGAGCATGGGAAACAAAACAAGAATTCCCATGATGCGGATGTGGAAAATTGTGGTAAAATACCACCAGGACTAATAAATGCACTAAAGAAGGAAAAAAACTCCAAAGCTAAAGCAGCAATTGAGAAGAATATTGAAAAGCATAAACAAAAATGCAAAAAGGATGAGAATGAAAATAATAATGAAAATGATAATGTATGGACCGATTTACAACGAGTGTTAGCGGACAAAGCTGCATTGCAGATTGGTTTTGGCAGCAACGACTCTGCTCAAAGTGTAACTGGACCTATTCAATTGGCAGCGGTAGGAAAGAAAGGATCTGTTATTACTTGGAGTTCAAATAAACCGAATGTGATCTCTAATAATGGATTAACGGTGGTTCGCCCAACAGCAATGGATGAAACCGTCGTATTAACGGCAACGATTACTGTAAATCAGGTTATAGAAAGTAAAACATTTAATTTGTTGATTAAAGCATTGTCGATTGTTTCTACCGACGCTCAAAAAGTTGCGACAGACAAAGAAGTGCTTCAAATATCGTTTAACGGTACGGATACGGCAAACAGTGTAACACAAGCATTAGCTGCACTTCCGTCGAAAGGGTTAAATGGTTCTACCATTACCTGGTATTCGGGGTTTCCATCCGTTATTTCCAATGATGGCAAAACCATTATTCGACCTATAGCGGGAAAAGGTGATGTAGTGGTGTTAATGATCGCCAGTGTTGTTTCCAATACAGTCTCGGATGCAAAGATTTTTCAATTAACGATCAAGCAACAATTGACGGACAATCAAAAAGTAGCTGCGGATAAAGCGGCGCTTGAAATTAACTTTGGTGGGTCTGATACCTTAACCCGAGTAACCCGTCCGGTAGATCAGCTGCCAGCAAACGGAGTGAATGGTTCTCAGATTACTTGGACCTCTGGTTCAACAAGCATCTTTTCGAGTGATGGTAAGACGATTAATCGGCCTGCACAAGGTGCGGGGGATGCTGCAGTGCTAATAAATGCAATTATTACTAGTAATTCCGTTACCGATGTTAAGGTGTTTACGCTAATTGTCAAACAAGAATTCACAAATCTTGAGAAAGTGGCTGCAGATAAAGCGGATCTTGTTATCACCTTTGGAGAATCGGATTTGGCTACGCAGGTTACAAAACCCTTAAGTCTTCCCACGGTTGGTTACTATGGCTCGACAATGATATGGCTTTCAAGCAATCCACTGATCATCTCCAATAATGGTACAGTAATCAATCGCCCAGCTCATGGGTCAGGAGATGCTGCCGTCACCTTCTCAGCGTACATTAGCAATAACGGGATTGTCGATTTGAAAACTTTCCAAGTTATAGTCAAACAACTTTAATCATATCGATCCAAAAATGACCACAATGATGTGGTCATTTTTGTTTTTCTTAGATCACAAACTAATAACTTCATTCATGAAGCAGAAAGCGTTATACTAAAGCTATTCAGATAAAAAGGAGACTCATCTCGTTGAGCTTACACATACAAGGATGGAAACACGTTTTTAAATTAGATCCAGCACGTTCCCTATGCGATGATGCATTGGAGCGGGTTTGTTTATCGGGCACAGATGCGATCATCGTAGGGGGCTCATCGGATATTACCTATGATAATACGGTCGACCTATTGTCACGCTTACGCAAATATGAACCCCCTTGTGTGCTTGAGATTTCTTCGGCAGAAGCGATTGTTCCGGGTTTTGATCTCTATTTTATTCCGGTGGTATTGAATGCGGGGAATATAGAGTGGATCACAGGTCAGCATCAGCGGGCATTAAGAGATTACGGAGCTTTACTGCATTGGGAGCAAATTATCCCCGAAGGCTACGTCATTTTAAATGAAAATTGCACGACGGCTATTTTAACAGAAGCCAACTGCGATTTAACGGAGCCAGACATCATCGCTTATGCGAGGCTAGCAGATAAGCTGTTCCGAATGCCTATTTTCTATATAGAATACAGTGGTATTTTTGGTAATATGGAATGGGTGCAGCAAACGGCGCGGGTTATGCAAAACGCTCAGCTTTTTTACGGCGGGGGTATTGATAGCCCGGACAAAGCGCGGCAAGCCTCCCAAGCCGCAGATACAATTGTTGTGGGAAATGTGGTATATGAGAATTTGGATCAAGCGATTGCTACGGTAAACGCGGTCAGAGGGAAGGATAATCAATTATGAATGCGCAGGTAGATATATACCAATCGATTTCCAAGCTTAACCCAGAACAGAAGAAAGCCGTAGAAGCAGTTGAGGGACCTTTATTAATCATGGCTGGAGCGGGTAGTGGGAAAACGCGCGTACTTACTCATCGTATTGCTTATTTAGTTGCAACTGGCAAAGCTGCGCCATGGAGTATTCTCGCTATCACTTTTACCAATAAAGCGGCCCGTGAAATGCAGCAGCGGGTGGAACAGCTAGTGGGTGCCTCTGCAAGAGATATCTGGGTATCGACCTTTCACTCAATGTGTGTGCGAATTCTGCGTCGAGACATCTCACGGATCGGCTTTACGAATAATTTCACGATTCTGGATTCAACGGATCAGCTCTCGGTTATTCGCAATTGTATGAAGGAATTGAACATCGACACGAAAAAGTTCGAGCCTAAAGGCATTCAAGCCGCCATGGGCAGCGCCAAGAATGAGCTTATTTCCCCTGAGCAGTTTGAGAAGAAAATTGGCGATTATATGCATGACATTACGGCCAAAGTCTATAAACTCTATCAGCGGAAGCTGAAAAGCAATAACTCGCTAGATTTCGATGATTTGATCATGATGACCATCCAATTGTTTAAGGAAGTGCCTGAGGTGTTGGAGCACTACCAGCATAAATTTCAATTCATCCATGTCGACGAGTATCAAGATACGAATCGTGCTCAATATATGCTTTGCAAAATGATCGCAGAGCGCCACCATCGGATTTGCGTCGTAGGGGATGGAGATCAGTCGATTTATGGCTGGCGTGGAGCAGATATTACGAATATTCTCAACTTTGAGCAAGATTATCCCGAAGCCATGACCATCCTATTGGAGCAAAATTACCGCTCTACCTCCAATATCTTAAACGCAGCTAACAAAGTGATTGCCAACAATAAAGGGCGCAAGCCGAAAAACCTCTGGACCAGCAAGGACGACGGTGCCAAAATTCAGCTTTATCAAGCGGATACGGAGCATGAAGAGGGCTATTATATTACCTCCGAGATCAAAAAAAATATAGCCAATGGCAAAAAATATTCAGATCATGCGATTCTTTATCGTGCCAATGCCCAGTCTCGGGTGATTGAGGAAATTTTGATTAAATCGGAAATCCCTTATAAAATTTTTGGAGGAATCAAGTTCTATGATCGTAAAGAAATCAAAGATATTCTCGCCTACCTGCGTTTAATTTCCAATCCGAATGATGATATTAGTCTAGTGCGGATTATTAATGTTCCAAAGCGTGCTATTGGAGATACTACCGTCGATAAGCTTACCCAAATGGCACTCTTGAACGACCAATCTATTTTCGAAATGCTGCTGGATCATTTGGATGAGCTTGAGGTCAGTCCACGTACGAAGAAGGCTTTAAGCGAATTTTGCGACTTAATCAGTAATCTATATCGGATGGTTGAATATATAACCGTAACAGAGCTTACAGAAAAGCTGCTTGAACTGACGCAATACCGCGCTGAGCTTGATAAAGAAGGAACTATAGAGTCCAAATCCCGTTTAGAGAATATAGAAGAATTTCTATCTGTTACCCAGGAGTTTGAGAAACGCAATGAAGATGAGGATCGTTCTTTACTCTCTTTTTTAACCGATTTGGCGTTGATTGCGGACATCGATTTAATGGGCAAGGATCCAGAAGAGCCAGTTGATAATAACGCGGTTGTATTGATGACGATGCATAGTGCGAAGGGGTTAGAGTTCCCGATTGTATTCATTGCGGGGATGGAGGAAGGGGTATTCCCTCATAGCAGAACGTTGATGGACCCTGATGAAATGGAAGAGGAACGCCGCTTAGCTTACGTAGGGATTACTCGCGCTGAGGAGCAGCTGTTTTTAACATGCTCACGTATGCGGACTTTATTCGGAAGAACGAGCAATAATATGCCTTCTCGTTTTCTCAAGGAAATTCCAGAAGAAGTGAAGGAAGCCTCCTCGCGGGGCAAAGAGAGCTATGGCGGAAGAGGAGCAGGCCCTGCGTATCGTGCAGGACAAGCGCGTTCTTTTGGGCAAAATGGAGCTATATCTTCATTTGGACAGTCAAGTGGTGTTGGCGGAAGCAGGCCTGTGACTTCCACTCCGATGGTGGCTTCGACTGTTAATGCAGTTACGGATTTCAGGAATGGCGACAAGGTCGTTCATAATAAATGGGGAATGGGCACGGTAGTCGCTGTTAAAGGAACTGGCGAGGATATGGAGCTTAATATCGCTTTTCTGGCACCTGTTGGCGTGAAAAGGCTGTTAGCTAAATTTGCACCCATCACCAAAGCGTGAAAGCTATGAATCACGGACTAGGCAAACGCATCCGTCCTCCTTTGGAAGGGCGGCGAGGCCGTCTACCCGTGAGTAATTCTTTATGAAGGGATGAATTAGGGATGGTAGAAGCACAAGGATCGAACCAGCAGCTTGAACGAATGAAGCAGCTCATTGCTGAAATTAATTATCATAATAAGCTATACTATACGTTGGACCAGCCGAAGATTACAGATAAGCAATATGATGCATTATATGATCAGTTAACTGCACTTGAGAAGGAAACAGGCTTTGTATTTCCCTTATCACCTTCACGCAGGATAGGGGACGCGTTACTAAAAGGCTTTGATTCCTATAAGCATCGCGCTAAGCTTTGGAGCTTGGACAAAGCACAGAATAAAACGGATCTCATTACTTGGCATACACGCGCAATGAAGCTGTGGGAGCAATACAATGCCGCATATCCGGATGATACACTGCCTCCATTATCTTTTGCTGTTGAGATGAAGTTTGATGGATTGTCATTGAATTTGACTTATGAGCATGGGGATTTGGTGCAAGCAGCTACGCGTGGCAATGGTGTTGTCGGAGAAAGTATTCTTGCCCAGGTGATGACGATCCGTTCGATTCCGCTGCAAATCCCTTATAAAGACGGGATTGTTGAAATCCAAGGAGAAGGCATGATGTTCCTCTCCGTATTGGAGCAATATAACAAAACGGCGGCGGAACCCTTGAAGAATGCCCGTAATGCCGCTGCAGGAGCACTGCGTAACCTCAATCCACAGACGACAGCGGAGCGGAGGTTAAATGCATTTTTCTATAATGTCGGTTATAGCGACCATCTGCAGTTCAACAATCATCAGGAAATGGTTGCCTTTATGCGTGACATTGGTTTGAAAATAAATCCCTATATCCAATATTTCGATTCTATGGAAGAAGTAGCGGATGAATTAGAACGATTGGCGGAAGTTCGCTTAACCTTCGATTACTTGATCGATGGCGGAGTTGTGAAGATAGCGGATATGCGGACTCGTGAAGTGTTTGGCTACACGGAGAAATTCCCACGTTGGGCGGTTGCGTTTAAGTTTGAGGCAGAAGAAGCAGAAACGACCTTACTGTCCGTTTCATGGGATGTGGGGCGAACAGGCAAGCTGACTCCCGTAGCTACTGTCGAAGCCGTTGATCTTGCAGGTGTAACGGTGCAGAAGTGTACCTTGAACAATCGCGGCGACATCGAACGCAAAAATTTGCAGCACGCCTTAGGCAGTTTGGTGCTTATTCGTCGCTCCAATGATGTCATCCCAGAGATATTGGGTAAGGCTAATGAAGCTGAAGATGGAGTGGAAATTGTATATCCAGTCAACTGCCCGGCATGCGGCTCGTTAGTTGAAGAGCGGGGTGCACATATTTTTTGCCCCAACCGCCTAGATTGCCCACCGCAATTAATTGGACGTATTACGCATTTTGCTTCACGGGATGCTATGGATATCGATACCTTTAGCATTGCTACGGCTGAGCAGCTTTATCATGAGCGCGATGTTAAGGATCCTGCTGATTTATACGAGCTTACTTATGAGCAGCTGGTAGGATTGGAGCGTTTCGGGGAAAAGAAAGCTAAGAAGCTTTTGGAAGCTATTGAGAAAAGTAAAAAGCCGGATCTAGCGGCATTTCTTTTTGCGTTAGGCATCGCGAACACAGGAAAAACGACAACCAAGGTATTGGCTGATCATTTTGGAAATCTGCAAGCTTTATTAGCCGCAGGGTTAGATGAGCTTATCACGTTGCCGGATGTTGGGGGTATTGTTGCGGAGAGCATCGTTTCCTTTTTTACAGATCCTCGTATGCGCACAAGTATTGAACGAATGCTGGCTAGCGGGGTTGAACCATCGACTTCTTTACGTACTGTTATTGCGGATGAAGGTCATATCTTTTTTGGTAAAACCATTGTACTTACCGGATCATTGCCGACCTTAAGTCGCGATGAAGCGGGCAAAATGCTGGAAGCTGTCGGCGCGAAGATTTCGGGGAGCGTTTCGAAGAAGACTGACTTTGTGATTGCAGGTGAAAGTGCAGGCAGTAAACTGACCAAAGCACAGGAGCTTGGTATCCGTATAATTGATAGTGAGGAAGAACTGCTCCGGCTTTTGAATGGAGAATAAGAGGGTAGTGCATACTACACTTCTACAGTTTCGAGCAATTTGTGAGTTTTGCACTTGAACTCACAAGCATTTCTACGGAATGGCAAATTTAAACAGTTGCAAATTGTTTGTCGGTATGTTAAATTATTTCTTGCCCCTTTTGAGCGGGACTGCGACAAACGCCTATGAAATTAAATAGGATAAAAGAAAGAGTTGCATTATTCGCGTCAATCTGGTAAGATATTTTCTTGTGACCGACAAAAATCGACACACAAAGTTCCTTGAAAACTAAACAAATGATTTTTGAAACAGCCAAATTATAGGCTCAATTACGATTGAGTTTAAAGTAATGCCAGTTTAACAGAATGAGCAAATCATTCGAAGTAATAGGGTTGGACT
>JBBDSZ010000003.1:0-61095 GCA_040904685.1 Paenibacillaceae bacterium
AATTCGCTTTGCTTCCTTCACTCGTTGTTCAGTTTTCAAAGGGCAAGTTTGTTTGTCGCTCAAAGGCGACTTTTATAAGATATCACATTGGACTTACACAATGCAAGTACTTACTCAAAAGAATATATCATTCTCTCATTCTTAAGCGATTCACATGCCTTACATAGCAGTGCAAACGCCCAAAAGCGACAAAAGTTAATTTACCACAAGTGACATACTAATTGCAAGTGGTAAAATTCGGGATAAGATGATGATGGACATTTATCCAGTATAATAAGATCCTTATAAGTGATAAAAACTTATACGGTTAATAAGAAAAGGACGCTTAAGATCAGCGCCCTCTCAAAGTCAAGCTACTTTAGTCCAATTGTCTTTCGCGCATGGACGGAAATAATAAAACATCACGAATCGATGGTGAATTGGTTAGTAACATAACCAAACGGTCAATCCCAATACCCAAACCGCCAGTTGGAGGCAGTCCATATTCTAAAGAACGAATGAAATCCTCATCCATCATATGCGCTTCTTCATTGCCTTGTTCACGCTCAAGCAATTGCGCTTCGAATCTTTGGCGCTGATCAATCGGATCATTCAATTCTGTGAACGCATTGGCATGTTCACGCGCAACAATAAACAACTCGAAACGATCCGTAAACCGCGGATCCTTTGCATTCTTCTTGGCCAAAGGTGAAATTTCTACGGGGTGACCCGTTATAAATGTTGGCTGAATCAATGTTTCTTCAACAAACTGCTCGAAGAATTGATTGATAATATGACCAAATTGCATACCAGGCTCGACATGCACTTTATGCTCTTTAGCTAAACGATGCGCTTCTTCATTGCTCATATGCTGACTGAAATCAACACCCACCACTTCTTTAATCGCATCGACCATACTGATTTTCTTCCAGGATGGAGTGAGATCAATTTCTTGATCTTGATATGTAATAAGGGTACTGCCTAAAACTTCCTGTGCAATATGAGCAACTAATTGCTCGGTTAGTCGCATAATATCCGTATAATCCGCATAGGCCTCGTAAAGCTCAATCATTGTGAATTCAGGATTATGACGAGTGGAAACACCTTCGTTACGATAAACTCGGCCGATTTCATACACCTTCTCTAATCCGCCAACAATCAGACGCTTCAAATGAAGCTCGATCGCGATTCGCATATAAAGCTGCATGTCCAAGGCATTATGATGCGTTTCAAAAGGACGCGCCGAAGCACCTCCAGGTATGGAGTGCAACGTAGGTGTTTCCACCTCTAGATAGCCCGCATTATCCAAGTAACGGCGCATGGATTGAATAATTTTGGAGCGTAGAATAAACGTTTCCTTCACTTCTTCACTCATGATTAAATCCACATAACGTTGACGGTAACGCATTTCTACGTCCTTCAAGCCATGAAATTTATCGGGCAATGGATAAATTGATTTGGTTAGAACCACTAAGGATTGCACTTTTACCGAAGTTTCCCCGGTTTGTGTCTTAAACACAAGACCGCTGACTCCAATAATATCGCCAATATCCAGAACTTCATAAGCTTTAAATTCCACTTCACTTACTGCATCTTTTCGTACATAAATTTGGATTTTCCCTGAGATATCTTGAATGTGCGCAAAGGAGGTCTTCCCCATTCCCCGTTTCTGCATGATCCTTCCTGCAATCCGAACCTCGACTGCCGCTTCATCCAGCTCTTCCTTAGTCTGCTCGCTATATGTATCCAAAATAGACTTAGCTAGATGGGTACGCTCATATTTTTGCCCAAATGGATCGACACCTAATGCGCGAAGCTCATCCAATTTATTGCGGCGAATGACCAAAAGCTCGTTTAGTTCCAATTCCTGACTCATGTGATAATCGCTCCTTTATATTTTAGAAAAAAAAAGCCTCCGTAGGAAGCTTCCAAAGAAAAATTCAAGCAAGGGCAAATGCATTACTTTTTAATATCAATAATTTGATAGGTAATAGTGCCAGCTGGAACGTTGATGTCCACGGAAACACCTTTCTTTTTACCAAGAATGGCTCTGCCTACAGGACTTTCATTGGAAATTTTATTATGCAGCGGATCAGATTCTGCTGTGCCTACGATGGAATACTCCACCAAGTCTCCGAACTCCATGTCCTTCAAGGTTACAATCGAACCTACGCTTACTATATTCGTATCTACATCATCACTATTAATAATTCGAGCATTACGCAGCATTTTTTCTAATGTAATGACTCTGCCTTCGACAAACGCTTGCTCGTTCTTAGCATCTTCGTATTCGGAATTCTCACTTATATCACCATACCCTATAGCTACCTTTATTCTTTCTGCAACCTCGCGGCGTTTAACGGATTTTAAAGTATCCAGTTCGTCCTCGAGCTTCTTCAGACCTTCTTGGGTAAGTATAACTTCTTTTTCAGCCATCTTTAACTGATCTCCCGTCACGTGAAAGATTTCCATATCGTAGAATCAATTTGATACCCTATCGTTATGAATTCACCCTCTAATATATTACAAATATGCATCCTAATGACATGTAAGTTTAATCTCGCTCGGTTTATTGACTGATTATATTAAAACCTTAGTCAAATGTCAATCCGCGGTAATCGCCGACAATTTATCCATTTTAATGATACACAACTTCACTTTCCGGTTCCCATTGTGGCGGTTCCGACTCTAAATGTGTCACATAATCGGTCAAGACATTCGCCATTTTATCACGTTCCGTTAGTTCCATAAGAACCTCTTTAATCCGAGCCGAGCCCGTTAGTCCTTTTAAATACCATGCCATATGCTTACGCATTTCTTTTACTGCGATACGCTCGCCTTTTAAAGAAATCAAACGATCCATATGCAAAATAGCAATGCGGACTTTCTCAGCAGCAGTTGGATCTGGAAGCAATTCCCCATTAGTCAGATATTCAATGGTACGATAAAGCATCCATGGGTTACCTAGCGCAGCGCGTCCAATCATGACTGCGTCACAGCCCGTATGATCCAGCATTCTCCGGGCATCCTCTGGTGTAAAGATGTCGCCGTTGCCAATTACAGGAATCGAAACGGCCTGCTTCACTTCTTTGATAATATCCCAATTGGCTACACCTGTGTACATTTGGACTCGAGTACGCCCATGAACCGCTACGGCTGAACCGCCCCCATTTTCAACGGCTTTTGCATTCTGCACCGCATAAACATGCTCGTCATCCCAGCCAATTCGCATTTTAACGGTGACTGGTTTATGAACTGCTTTAACTACAGTCGCAATCATTTCCTCGATTTTATCAGGCTTCAGAAGCCAGCGGGCACCCGCATCGCATTTGGTTACTTTGGGAACTGGACAGCCCATATTAATATCGATGATATCTGCATTCGTGTGACGATCCACGACCTTTGCAGCTTCCACTAGCGTTTCCACGTCACCGCCAAAAATTTGCAAGCTAAGCGGTTTTTCTCGGTCATCCACATACAACATTTGCATTGTACGCTCATTTTTATGCACAATAGCTTTGTCACTAACCATTTCTGCACAAACCAACCCACAACCAAATTCCTTAGCAATCAGCCGAAAAGCTGGGTTGCATACGCCTGCCATTGGAGCAAGAACTACATTATTCTTTGCTGCTACATTGCCTATTTTAAACATAACATTGCATCTCCTTTTACTCTTGAACCGGAGGTAACAGATCCTTCAGCTCCACACTTAGCGCTTCAGCTATTGACCTGATCAGCCCGTCCTCTGCTTTACGTACTCCGCGTTCAAGTGCACCTATGATGGCAACGGATACTCCTACTGCATCGGCTAATTCTATTTGAGTTAATCTTTTTAATTTACGAAAGGCTTTTATTCTTCGTGCAAGCTTTTTTTCGTATTCCATTGTTTCACGACTTCCTTTCCAGCTAGTAGGTTTGCATGATGCCTAAGCGCGTCTACGTTCGGAATTGACTCCTTATCTGCGATTTCCAGGAGAGGAACAAGCACGAAAGCTCGTTCAGTCATACGCGGATGCGGAATGAATAGCTCCGGTTCGTTTGACTGCTGTTGTCCGTAAAGCAATAAATCAAGATCAATCGTTCGCGGTCCCCAACGGATGTCACGCACACGCCCAAGCTGCTGTTCCACTGTTAACATATAACTAAACAGCTCAGCAGGCTTGAGGTAAGTTTCGACTTGAATGACCATATTTAAAAATACAGCTTGCTCCGTAAACCCTACGGGATCAGTTTCGTATATGGATGAGCAGCGGCGAATCTGAATGGCAGGGTGTTGTTGGATGAAACGAATGGCTTCCGTAAGATGAAGCTCACGATCTTCGATATTCGAACCAAGTCCAATATAGGCTATTTCATTAACTGGTTGTGGTGAATCCATGGTCTTCCCGCTTTCTCGTGATCTCTATGGTTACCCCATCGAAAAAAATCTTAAAAGGCGGGTGTGGCTTTGTGACCCTAACCTTGATTTCATTGATACTAGTATATGTTTGTAGGAGCGTAGAAGCAATCTTTTCCGCCAGTGCCTCAAGTAATCGAAAGTTTATCCCCTCTACTACACCTCGGATCGTATCATAAACTTCAGCATAATTGAGGGTATGCTCTAACTGATCGCTACATCCTGCTTCTAGAAGCGAAAGAGATAGCTCTGCATCCACAATAAATTGCTGTCCGAGCTTGTTTTCCTCTGGAAATACACCATGATACCCGAAAAATGTCATGCGTGTAAGGATGATTTTATCCATTGTAATCCCCTTTCCCTTGCTCTAATTACCAAAAATTAAGCTCTACGAACAATTGCATCCGTCATCGTAGCTACGCGTTTCATTTGCTTAATGTCATGCACACGTATGATTTCACAGCCCTGAGCAATTCCTAGTGCAACTGTGGCTGCAGTACCTTCCAATAAATCATCCGTGGGGAGCTGTAATGTTTTACCGATCATGCTTTTGCGTGAGGTACCTAGAAGAACCGGGTAACCAAGGGCAACAAGACGATCTAAGTGATTCATGAGCAGCAAATTTTGCTCGTAACTCTTCGCAAAGCCAAAGCCCGGATCAATAACAATTTGAGCAGGTGCTATGCCAGCGTCTAATGCAAGCTGAATATTCGTCTTCATATCTTCTACAACATCCGATAAAAAATCAACATAGCTCGCAAGCTTTCGATTATGCATGAGAATAATGGGACAGCGATAATGCACAATCACTTCTGCCATGCCCAAGTCCCCACGTAAGCCCCAAACATCATTGATGATATGGGCTCCAGCTTCAAGCGCTTGTCGGGCAACTTCAGCTTTGAAGGTATCGATTGAAATCGGCAGCCTGACTGCAGAACTTAATGCCTTAACAACGGGAATGACACGGCGTAATTCCTCTGCCAATGCGACCTTCTCCGCACCCGGTCGTGTGGATTCTCCGCCCACATCGATGATATCAGCACCTTCAGCCTCCATTTGCAGGGCTCGCTCCACAGCGGCTTCTACCGAGATGAAGTCACCCCCATCCGAAAAAGAATTCGGTGTCACGTTTAAGATACCCATAATCAGCGTGCTTGCACCGATTTGCAGGGTTTGATTGTGACATTGCAATGTTCCTATAGAGCTTGAACCTTTCCGCTGGATCATCATCGACTTCCTCCTTCACGATAGTATTGGAGCAGCTTTTGCGTGATGGTGCCGATTCTGCCTTTACCGATTTGTTGAGGGTTGCCCTCCAAATCAAATAAGGTATGAATGGGTACAAGCTCTTGGATTGAATTTGTCAGAAAGATTTCTTCAGCACAAGCAAGCTCTTCCCAGCCGTAGATGCCTTCTTCAAGAGGAATGCTCAATTGCTCAGCCAGCTCGATCACCCGTTGACGTGTGATACCCGGTAAAATTCCAGTGTTCACTTGCGGTGTATAACATTTGCCTTGCTTGATGAAAAAAACATTACTGACAATTCCCTCGGCTATTGCCCCGGCTTCATTCAAAAAAAGCCCTTCAGCCCCCTGTGCCCAAGGATACTTAGCGAGCTCCTGTTTCGCCATAATATTGTTCATATAATGAAATGATTTCAGTCTCCATGCGCCTTCAGGTGAATTTCGGCGCAAACGCAGCAACTGAAGCGGCTTACCCTGTTCGTATAAGCTCTTATCCATTTCCGGCAAAGCTTTAACATAGAGAACGAGAGTCGGTTTAAGATAGGGTTTTGCCGAGAGTCCTAGAATATCCGTACCTGCGGATACCGACAAACGAAAATACCCATCATATAAATGATTACTTGTTAAAAGTTGTTTGATTTGTCGCTCCCAGTAAGTATGATCATTGCGAAATTGAATGGCTAACCCGTTGCAGCCTTGGGTCAGACGCTCCAGATGCTCCAGCAATAAAAATGCTTTGCCTTGATACGTGCGAAACGTCTCGAACAGACCCAATCCATATAGAAAGCCATGATCATAAGCAGAGATCATGGCTTCCTTCTCATCGCATAAGCTGCCATTGAGTGATATGATCATTGAATAACTCCATCTACCACTTTGCGCTTAAGAAAATTACGCAAGATTTGCAGTCCATTTTCGGTAATGATTGATTCTGGATGGAATTGCACACCTTCAACCGCGTATTCCTTATGACGCAAACCCATGATTTCCCCTTCTGCTGTTTCTGCGCTTATTTCCAAGCAATCCGGTAATGTTTCCTTACGGACTATTAATGAGTGATATCGCGTAGCTGTGAAAGGGCTTGGGATATCTGCGAAAATCGATTTTCCATCATGAAGAATGGGTGAGGTTTTGCCATGCATCAGCTTTTCCGCTCGAATGACTTCTCCGCCAAAGGCTTGACCGATCACTTGATGACCCAGACAAACACCAAAAATCGGTATCTTGCCTTTGAAATGATCAATAATGCTTAAGCTAATCCCTGCTTCATTGGGTGTACATGGTCCTGGTGAAAGGAGAATATGGCTAGGCTTAAGCTGCTCGATCTCTGCCATATCAATCTCATCGTTGCGATAGACCACAACTTCCTCCCCCAACTCTCCTAGATATTGCACTAAATTGTAAGTAAACGAATCATAATTATCAATTACAAGAATCATTCCGACTCACCCCTTCAATATTGATGCTTTCATTCTTTGCTCACTGAACTCAATTGCTTTCCATAAAGCCTTGGCTTTGTTAATGGATTCCATATATTCTTTCTCCGGATCGGAGTCAATTACAATTCCCGCTCCAGCTTGAATAAAAGCCGTTTGATTGGTAACTACCATTGTACGTATAACCATATTAAATTCCATATTTCCATTATAGTCAATCCACCCCATTGTTCCTGTATACGGGCCTCGTCTTACGGGCTCCAATTCCTCAATGATTTCCATTGTACGAACCTTGGGTGCACCCGTGATGGTGCCTCCTGGAAAAACGGCTGCAAGCACATCATAAGCATCTTTTCCGGCTGCCAATTCGGCCTTTACCTCAGAAACAATGTGCATCACATGGGAATAACGTTCAATGACCATAAAATCATCCACTCTGACCGTACCATAACGTGCGATTTTACCTAAGTCGTTACGTTGCAGATCAACTAGCATTACATGCTCTGCGCGTTCTTTTTCATTATGGATGAGCTCATCTGCAAGCTTGGCATCTTCCTCTTGATTTAAGCCACGCGGTCTTGTTCCTGCTATAGGGCGTGTACGCACCTGATTGCCCTCAACCTGCACCAATAGCTCCGGCGATGCGCAAACAAGCTGGAAGTCCGCAAAACGCAGCATACCCATATATGGAGAGGGGTTCAACAATCGCAACCACTCATAAATTTCTTCTGGAAGGATGCTTTCTCCCGTATCTGGATGGATCAGCTTGCGACTTTGCCGTATAGATAAATTAACCTGGAACACATCACCTTGTGCAATATATTGTTTTATGCGCTCTACTGCATGCATATAATCCAGTTTAGCGAAATCACGTTCAACATGAGCAAGCTGATCCACATCTACTTGCAAATTTCCCGTTTGAACGGCTGCTTGAAATAGATCTTTACGTGCACGAACACGCTCACTACGACCGCCCTCTACAATCGTATCCCATTGTTGCTTCATCGCTTCCGTCTGCGCGGCAGCCGCTTCATATAGCTGATCTATGGATTCCTCCTGTTCAGGCATGTAAATATGATAAGCACAATACAACGTAGATGTCTCATGATCCATAATCCATAGCTGATCAAAACGCATCATAACAAAGTCTGGCAGCGTTAAATCATCTATGGCAGCTTGCGGCAGTCGTTCCAAGGAGCGTACCGTATCATACCCCAAGAATCCAACGCAGCCTCCAATAAATTTAGGCGCATGACCCACTACAGGAGAACGAAAAGGTTCCATCCATTGTTTAATTTTCTTCAGTGGTGTATCTGTATATTTTCCCCGAATGCTCGCGGATGGTTTGAGCCCAAGAAAGCTGTAACGGCCATCTTTTCCACTCTCCAGAACAAAGGAACCCTCGCTTGCTTGCTCCCACGCCTGTTGCCAATCCATCACACGAGCTTCAAGTAATGGGTATGCTCTGATAAAAGGCAGCATCGAATAGGTTGTTACCCACTCCTGCCACTGTTTATAGGATGTAACAATCAACGGACGATCCTCCAATCCTTTACTAGATCAAGTATAGCGAAAAAATTGCAAAAGAAAAAGCCCCTCCGTTATGAGAGAGGCTTTCATTTACTAAGCTCAATCATACTCAATGATTGGATTAATCTTCGAATTGATAAAGCGGTGTGCTGAGGTAACGTTCCCCATTACTTGGGATTATAGCAACTACTCTTTTACCTGCGCCTAATTCTTTAGCTACCTTTAAAGCTGCGAAAATAGCTGCACCAGAGGAAATTCCTCCAAGAATGCCTTCTTCTTTAGCAACACGGCGCGCTGTTTCAAACGCTTCTTCATTATCCACGGAAATAATTCCATCATAAATTTCTGTATTCAGGATGCTTGGAATAAATCCGGCACCAAGCCCTTGAATTTTATGAGGACCTGGCTTGCCACCAGCTAGTACAGGGGAATTCGCTGGTTCAATGGCATATACTTTGATCCCAGGGAAATTGGCTTTCAAGACTTCACCGGCTCCTGAAATTGTACCGCCAGTTCCTACTCCTGCAATAAAGGCATCCAATTTACCATCATGATCCTTTATTGCTTGCACAATTTCAGGACCTGTTGTTTCACGATGCACTTTAACGTTAGCAGGGTTATCGAATTGTTGCGCCAAAAAGTAATCTGGGTTGTCAGCTAGAAGCTCTTCCGTACGACGAATCGCACCTTTCATTCCTTCCGCGCCCGGTGTAAGAATCAATTGCGCACCATAGGCCTTCAGTAAGCTGCGTCGTTCAATACTCATTGTTTCTGGCATAACTAGAATGGCTTTGTAACCTTTTGCTGCTGCAACCATAGCTAGACCGATACCCGTATTGCCGCTAGTTGCTTCGACAATTGTTCCGCCCGGCTTTAATTTACCTTCTTGCACAGCTACTTCCACCATACTCAATGCAATACGATCCTTTACGCTTGCGCCTGGGTTCTGAAATTCTAGCTTTAAATAAATCTCTGCACTGCCCTCGGGTACACGGTTCAAACGTACAAGGGGAGTGTCACCAATCAATTCTGTTATGTTCTGAACTAATCTTGCCATTTGTATTTCCTCCTTATTCTATTTCCGAGTATTTCGGTTGGTTTTAACTACAACCATCTTATCAATCTGCCAAAACGTTGTCAACATAAACTTCATTTTAATAGCGGATCCAAGATAACTGCATTTCTTTTTTCGCGTAAATCCCGAATTATATCCTTGAGCGGTCTTGCTTTCTGTAAGGCAAGTTGCTTGCGGAGCGCGGTATTGATTTCTTCCACTGTACCTTTGCTATCCTGCTTAAAATCCACTAGACGGACAATGTAATAATTCGTTTCCACCTTGATGGGCTGACTATACTCCCCTACGCTTAGCACTTTTGCTACTTGCAGAATAGGTGCAGGAATGAAAGGATCGTCCTCCTCTACCCAGCCAAGATCTCCACCATCCGTTACTGTCGCGGAATCTGTTGAATTTTCCATGGCGACTTTTTTGAAATCCACACCCTTTTTCAACAGTTCCATTACCTTAGAAGCCTCTGTCATGCTGTTTACTTCGATTTGTTCAATATGGAGCAGTACCGTATTCCTAAATTCCTCGCTATGCTCCGTCTTATACGCCGTAATTTCTTTATCGGACACATCAATATTCTTCGTTGCAATACGCTCGATCAGCAGCTTGAAGTTCACATCTTGGCGGAGCTCTGACTCTGTCAAACCGACTTGCTCTTTCATTGATTTATAGAACAATGCTTCGCTTTCATAGCCTTGCTGCATGCGTTTTAATTCCTCGTCAATATCTGCTCGCGTCAGCTTAAGACCCATTTCATCTGCTTCCATCTGTATGGCTTCACGATCCAACATTTGGTTTATTAACTCCGCCCCGTGTGAAGCATATAAATGATTTGCTAGCTCACTTTGCTTTATTTGCACATTGCCTATCTCAGCTACAATTTTATCTGCTATATCGTTAATATCATGATTGACTTCTTCAGGAGCAGGGCGATATAACACCTCACGATAACCAAAAAGCGCCGTTTCCGTAATAACAACAACTAATAATAAACCAATGATTGCGCGTAAAAATTTAACATTCTTCATTTATTTTCTCCTCATGCATTCCGCGCACTCCTATAATATTTTTGATATTAGCTCTTGCAGCTGCTCGCCTTTAAACCCATAAGACTCATTGCAAAATTGGCATACCACCTCTGCATTCCCATCTTCTTGCACAATAGCTTCCAGTTCATCCCGGCCTAGACTAATTAAAGTCTGCTCTACCCGTTCTCTTGAACACTGGCACCGAAATAACACATCCATTTGATCCCAAACGACTACATCACTTACTATTGACGCTAAAATCGCTTCCAGTGTTGCACCTTGATCCAGCAAGGTTGTAATCGGCTTTAATTCACTTAAAACAAGTTCCATTTGATCGATTTCTTCATCCGTCATGCCGGGAAGCAATTGAATAATGAAACCACCTGATGCTTTCACGGTTTGGTCTATATCCACAAGCACACCTAATGCAACACTAGAAGGAGTTTGCTCCGATTTGGCAAAATAATACGTAAAATCCTCCGCTAGTTCACCGGAAATGATCGGTGTACTTCCGCGGTAAGGCTCCTTAAGCCCTTGATCCTTGATGACATATATAAAACCTTCCGTTCCGACAGCACCAGAGACATCCAGCTTTCCTAATGCCTTTAGTGGAAGCTCTACTTCGGGATGTTCGACATACCCTCGCACTTCACCCTTTGCATTGGCATCAACAACGATTTGGCCTAAAGGCCCATCACCCTTGACCTGTAGAGTTAATTTCTCTTTGCCCTTTAACATAGCTCCCATCATCAAAGCCGCGGAAACCGTTCGACCCAATGCTGCAGTAGCTGTAGGTGTCATCTGATGTCTTCTTCTTAGTTCTTCGACTATCGCTGTAGTTTGCACGGCAAAAGCACGAACCTTGCCCTCCATTGCAGTCGCCCGCAGTAAATAATCACTCATCCTGTTCCTCACATTCCTTCTATGTCATTCTCTATAGGTTGCGCTCATAGATGATTTGTAATCCTTGAAGCGTTAGAAGCGGGTTAACGATCTGTATCGTTTTGGATTCGGCAGAGATAAGCTCAGCTAAACCGCCTGTAGCGACAACGGTTGGAGTGGAAGTGAATTCCTCACGCATGCGATCGACTATTCCGTCCGCTTGACCGGCAAAACCAAATACACTTCCCGCTTGCATAGACGTGACTGTATTGCGTCCTACTGTTGTTTTGGGACGTACGAGATCGATACGCGGTAATTTAGCAGCGTGCTGATAAAGGGCTTCCATCGAGATCCCAATCCCCGGGGCTATGGCACAGCCTAATAAATGTCCGTTTTCATCCAAGTAATCAAAAGTTGTAGCTGTACCGAAATCTACAATAATTAATGGGGCTCCATAAAGCTCAACCCCTGCAACTGCATTTACAATACGATCTGCCCCCATTTCACGGGGATTTTCAATGCGAATGTTTAACCCTGTTTTTATCCCAGGCCCTACAATCAAAGGGGTCTTCTTTAAATATTTGGTGCTCACTTTCTCCAGCGTAAACATAAGTGGTGGCACAACAGAGGAAATGATCACACCTTCTATATCTTCTACACGAATGCCAGATATTTGAAACAGATTATAAATCATAATCCCATACTCATCTGCAGTTGCTGAGCGGTTCGTGCTTAAACGCCAATGGTGTAATAAATTTTTAGCTTCATAAACCCCAAAAACAATATTGGTATTCCCGACATCCACAACAAAAATCATCGCTGTGTCTCCTTTTGTTCGTTCAAGTCCAAGCTTATGTCTAGAGCCTGAACCGAATAGGTTAATCTACCTACGGATATCACATCAACACCAGATTCGGCAATCGCTTTTATCGTTTCTAATGTTACCGTACCCGAGGCTTCTATAAGAATATGCGGCGCTTTATGATGAATGATATCTACTGCTTTTCGCATGTCCACAGGCAGCATATTGTCCAACATAATGATATCCGGATTTGCATTTAAAGCCTCCTGCAATTGCTCAAAGTTCTCAACTTCTATTTCAATTTTCATCGTATGGGGAATGGACTTCCTTGCCGCTTCAATAGCGACAGCTACTCCGCCCGCCCCTTTAATGTGGTTATCTTTGATCATGACAGCATCATACAAGCCGAAACGGTGATTATACCCACCACCTACACGCACTGCATACTTCTCAAGAAAACGATGCCCAGGCGTTGTTTTGCGCGTGTCAACTAATCTTACTTTAGTGTTTTGGAGTGCTGTCACATACTGGTTTGTTTTTGTAGCAATACCGGAAAGTCGCTGCATTAAATTAAGCGCCAACCGTTCCCCGAGTAATATATTTCGCGTATTTCCATGGACTTCCGCAAGGATGGTGCCTTTTTCAACGAAGCTGCCTTCTTCAACTTTGGCGATAAAGCGCAAGCTCGGATCAAGCACTGCAAAAACAGTCTCTGCTACAGGCAGACCCGCGATGATCCCTGTTTCTTTGACATGTATGATAGCTATGGATTGCTGCTCGGAAGGAATGGTTGTCAGGCTAGTCACATCTCCATTGCCAATATCCTCATCTAACCAGATACGTATGGATTGTTGTATAGCAGAACGATTTAATTCATACATCATCAATGTGCTCCTCTATAACACCGTTCTCACGGCTAAATACAATATGCTTGCGCCAGACCAAATCATCTCTTTCCGGAAAATCAATCCGGTAATGACCGCCACGACTCTCCTCACGAATGAGTGCGGCTTCCATGGTCAGCATCGCGCAAGTCAGCAAGTTAGCAAATTCATACTCTTCACGCTTCGTTAATTCAGATTCAAAAATTTGTACTTGGCGGCAGAGCTCCTCATAGCCTTTTTCCAAACCTTTGGCTGTTCTAACTAATCCAGCATAACGGAGCATAATCTTTTGGAGCTTTAAACGTTTTTCAACAATTGGTTGTTTTAGGCGCTCAAGTCGATGTGCAGTTGATGTAAACTCTGGTATTTGCCCTACATCATCCTGTGTACGTATTTTCTCAATAATCCGTTGGCCGAATACAATGGCTTCTGACAATGAATTACTTGCTAATCGATTTGCCCCATGCACACCCGTAGATGACACTTCACCGCAAGCATATAAACGCTTAACCGATGTTTCCCCATGCAGTCCCGTCTTTACTCCACCCATCATGTAATGAGCAGCGGGTGCAACAGGCACCCAATCCGTAGTTAAATCCAAACCATATTTTAAACATTGCTCATAAATGGTTGGAAACCGATGCTTAATCAACTCTGCTGATTCATGCGTAATATCTATGTAAATAAACGTTGATTTTGTTAGCTCCATTTCCGAGACAATCGCAAGTGCGACAACATCGCGTGGCGCAAGCTCCAATTGAGGGTGGTAACGATCCATAAAACGCTCACCTTTAATGTTGCGCAAAACTGCTCCTTCTCCTCGCACCGCTTCAGAAATAAGGAAACGTGGAGCACCCGGGTAACAGAGTACCGTTGGATGGAATTGAATAAATTCGACATCGCGAATTTCAGCTCCAGCGCGGTAGGCAATGGATATCCCATCTGCTGTGGCAATCTCAGGATTCGTCGTGTAACGATATAGCTGTCCAGCCCCACCAGAGCAAAGTATGGTAGCATCACCTAATGCTAAAACCTTCGCACCATCTGGCTTCTGAACCAAAGCACCATAACATTCATTATCATGTGTAATTAGATCAATGACAAAATGATCATCCCATACCTCGATATTCGGGTGCAACATCGCTTTTTCAGATAAAGCACGCACGATTTCAAAACCAGTAGCGTCTCCATGTGCATGGAGTATTCGGCGTTGACTGTGTGCCCCCTCCTTTGTTAAGGCGAGCTCTCCATCCTCAAAATCAAACTGAGTACCCATCCGAATGAGCTCTCTAACACATTCAGGACCTTCGTGTACCAATATTTCGACTGCCTCGTGGGAGCATAGGCCAGCGCCAGCAATTAACGTATCCTGACGATGATAAGCAAAGGAATCCTCATCTGATATAACGGCAGCGATCCCACCTTGGGCATAACGCGTATTGCTTTCTAATAATGATTTTTTGGTAATCATCAGTACTTTTTTGGTTTCGGCCGCACGGATGGCGGTAAATAACCCGGCAATGCCTACACCAATGACAATCACATCCGCATAAATACGTGGGGTTTCTTTAAAATCAACATCAGCTAAATAACGTGGAATCATTTAAATTCACCATTTTCTGTATGAAAATAACGCATGTTACTTCACTAGTAACATGCGTTCTAAAGAAGTCCTGGCTTGATCAGCCACATGCGGTGGTACATAGATTTGCGGCGAGAGAGTTTCCAGACATTTGGCCACTTTCTTTAAATTGTTGACCTTCATATTCGGACAAACCAAATATTTGGTAGCAAAATGAAAGAATTTATTCGGGCTGTCTTGACGCAATTGGAACCCGGTTCCATCCTCCGTGCCTACAATAAATTCCTGGCAATCGGATTCTCTGCAATACTTCAGAATTCCTGTAGTGCTTCCTACAAAATCACCAAGCTTAACTACCTCAGGACGACATTCTGGATGAACCACAAATTGTGCATTCGGGTACATTGCTCTCATTTCAGCGACATCCTTAACCGTAAGCATATCGTGTGTATTGCAGTAGCCTTCCCAAAGAATCATTTTCTTCTTCGTGAATTTCTGAACGTAATCGCCCAAATTCTTGTCTGGAACCCAAATCACCTCGTCGGAATCAACAGATTCCACTACCTTAATCGCATTGGCAGAGGTACAGCATATATCCGTTTCCGATTTCACTTCAGCAGAAGTATTAATGTATGCAACAACCTTGGCATTGGGGTGTTGTTTTTTCAATGCACGCAAGCCATCTACATTCACCATATCAGCCATTGGACATCCAGCTCGTTCATCTGGAATCAGCACGATCTTGTTAGGAGCAAGAATTTTTGCGCTTTCCCCCATAAAATGAACGCCGCAGAAAACAATAACATCTGCATCCGTTGTTGCTGCCTTTTGTGCTAATAAAAAGGAATCACCGCGAAAGTCGGCAATCTCCTGAATCTCATCTCGTTGGTAATAATGAGCTAAAATGATAGCGTTTCGTTCTTTCTTGAGTTGCAGGATACGCTCTTTCAGCTCCCGATTTTGTTCGGCCTTTCTCTCCATCGCTAAACCTTCCAAACAAACCTTCCCCTTTCTGAGCATTGACATATATTATACCACGATCATTTTTCATAAGAAAGTCAGATTATAGGATTCATTGGTAAAAAATCCGGCAACACAGAGTCGTGTTAGCCGGATAGGTTTTGGTATATTTAAGCCTCGTTCGGATCTTTGTCGTCTTTCGGATCTTTATCCTCTTTTTTATCGCGTTCGAATCCAAGCTTGTTCGCATCACTTTGTTGATCTTGGCTTTGAATGGTCACTTTAGGCTCTTCTTCTTTAACAGGATCTGCAGCTAACAAAGCGGCTTTCTCGATATCCAATGCATCTAAGCTGCCTGTTTCGATCAAATGAACAATTTGATCCTTATCCAAGGTCTCTCTATCCAACAAAGTGTTGGCAATAAGGGCTACTTGGTCGGCATACTTCGTTAGAATTTCTTTTGCCCGTTCGTAGCAGCGACGAGTAATGGCTTGCATTTCTTGGTCAATTTCGAAAGCAATCGCATCACTATAGTTCTGCTCATGACCAAAGTCACGTCCCAAGAAAACTTGCCCTTGCTGAGCTTGACCGAATTGCATAGGTCCAAGCTTATCGCTCATTCCATATTCTACAATCATTCTACGAACGATGGCAGTTGCTTTGCGGAAGTCATCATGTGCGCCTGTACCAATTTCACCGATGAATAGCTCCTCGGATACACGACCGCCTAGTAACCCTGTAACCGTATCTAAAAGCTCTGACTTGGTCACAACTAACGGATCTTCACTTTCCTTAGGCAGCATCATCACATAGCCGCCTGCGCGGCCTCTAGGAACAATGGTAACTTTATGCACCATATGCGCATTTCGTTCATGGTATCCAATGATTGCATGACCTGCTTCATGGAAGGCCACTGTCTTCTTATCACGATCGCTAACCACACGGCTTTTCTTCTGCGTACCCACCACTACACGGTCAAATGCTTCTTCAACCTCGCTCATCGAGATATCCTTGCGGCTTCTTCTAGCCGCGATTAATGCAGCTTCATTCAACAAGTTTTCCAAATCCGCACCCGTAAAGCCAATGGTATACCGCGCTAAGGTTTCAAGTCTTACATCTTTAGCAAGCGGCTTGTTACGTGCATGTACTTTAAGAACGGCTTCACGTCCCTTAACATCTGGACGATCGACTGTAATTTGTCTGTCAAAACGACCTGGACGAAGTAAAGCTGGATCTAGAATGTCAGGACGGTTCGTAGCTGCAACAATGATAATACCTTCATTAGCGCCAAATCCATCCATTTCAACAAGCAATTGATTGAGCGTTTGCTCTCGCTCGTCATGTCCGCCGCCTAAGCCTGCGCCACGTTGACGACCCACCGCATCGATCTCATCAATAAAAATAATACAAGGCGCATTCTTCTTCGCATTCTCGAATAAATCACGTACACGCGAAGCTCCGACACCTACGAACATTTCCACAAAATCAGAACCACTGATACTGAAAAAGGGAACACCCGCTTCACCCGCTACGGCGCGTGCCAGCAAGGTTTTACCGGTTCCAGGAGGGCCGACTAACAAAACCCCTTTAGGAATTCTCGCGCCTACAGCAGCAAACTTACGTGGATCTTTAAGGAACTCAACGATTTCAATAAGCTCTTGTTTTTCCTCATCTGCACCCGCAACATCTTCGAATGTGACTTTTTTCTTTTCATCATTGTACAGCCTGGCTCGGCTTTTGCCGAAATTCATTACTTTACCGCCGCCACCCTGTGCTTGATTCATTAAGAAAAAGAACAGGATAAAAATAATAACGAACGGAATAATCGAAGTAAGGAATGAAATCCAGATGCTATCGCCAGCCATCTTCTCAATATCGACTTCTACTTTACTGGCATCAAGGACTTTAATGGCCTCATCCGTAAACGGTAAACGCGATTTGAACGGCTTGCCTGAAGCATATTCCCCCTTGACCAGATAGGTATACCCTTCAAACTTAACAACGACTTTCTTAATCTTCTCGTCTAAGGATGGGGCAGTAGCCGAATTAGCCAATTGAGTACGTAATTCACTATAAGTCAGCACTGTTTCTGCTACATTCTGATTACTGATAAACTTGACGATCCCAATCACAACTAAAAAAATAAGTAGATAAAACCCAGTATTGCGGAGGACACGATTCATCCTCTACCCCCTCTCAAGCGGCACGCTTTGTTAGTTTGAATACACTTCTTCTTTTAAGACCCCAATGTACGGAAGATTCCGATACTTCTCAGCATAATCTAATCCATAGCCGACTACAAATGCATCTGGCAATGTATAACCCTTATAATCCGGTTCAAAATCCACTGTCCTTCTAGCTGGTTTATCAAATAAAGTCACGACTGCAATCGAAAGTGCATTTCTTCTTTCTAATACGTCGATTAAGTAGCTGAGTGTTAGTCCACTGTCAATGATGTCTTCCACAATCATGACATTGCGACCCTCAACTGGAATGTCCAAATCCTTGACGATCTTGACTACACCGGATGATTTGATTGAAACGCCATAGCTGGACACCGCCATAAAATCAAGCTCAAGCGGAATATCAACTGCTTTAACTAAATCCGCCATGAAAATAAATGCGCCTTTGAGCACACAAACGACGAGTAAATTGCGTCCGGCATAATCCGATGTGATTTGCTTTCCCAGCTCCTTGACCTTAGCTTGAATTTCTTCTTGGGTGTACAGTATTTCTTGAATATCTCTATGCAACAATGACGCCTCCTACTTTGTTCTATGAAGCTCCATACATAATAACCGTGTTGTATGGGATGATGCAATCGCATGTACGGAACGGCGAAAGCCTGGAATCCATAAAACCCGCTCCGCTGCATCGACGATCAGAGGAACCTGGTTGCGTAGGCGCTGCGGAAGTTTTGCATCAATGAAGATATCTTTTACCTTTTTCGTACCGTTTAAACCGCGAATCTCCATGCGGTCTCCATCTTGCCGATTGCGCACACTCAATGGAAAACGTAGTAAATCCATATCAAAACAAGCTGCTTCATGGGTACGCGAAAGCTTTGGTGAAAAATGTTCGTTACATCCATTGACAAAGTAGCTTAAAAGCATGCCATCTGGCAGCTCCAATTGACCCTCGCCCGATTCAAAAATGTAATGATAACCACTCGACACAATGGTTTTTAATTGAAAAAATATTTGCTCATATTCTCTTGTGAATTGAATATTCGCACCTAATGTTAAAGTTAATGTTGTCGGTGTGTCCTGCATAATAGCAAAGCGGACTTTTTCTGTCGTTAAAAAGTCGAATGAACTCGCATTCGGAGCAAGATAGCTTAATATTAATTTAATCAATCGCCTTTGTAAAGCTGGGTGCATCAAGCCAAACCCACTTCTCGGCAATTGTAGACCGTTGGGTCCTTCGACGACTAGCTTTTGATAAGCCGCATCTACCTCCTGCATGAAATAATCATCTTCAAGCCCCATCACATCCGCCAAACGATTTAAAGCCTCCGGAAGCTGCGGATTATATTGCTTCAATAAGGGAATCAGTTCGTGTCTGATTTGATTACGAACATATTTATTCAGTGCATTGCTACTATCCAAACAAAAGCTTAATCCATGCTGCTCGCAGTGTTGTAGCACTTCCGACTTGTATATACGTAGAAACGGACGAATTAGTTCCACATTTTTTATCCAGCGTCGAATCGGAATTCCTGTTAACCCCAAAGTCCCTGTTCCACGCACAAGTCGCATCAATAGGGTTTCCGCCTGGTCATCCGCATGATGGGCTAATGCGATTCGCTTCGCTTGATATTTCTCAGCGATCTGGAGCAAAAAAGCATATCTTAATTCACGTGAAGCGGCTTGTCCATTCATATGACTTTCACGGATAAATTTCGGTACATCCACTACCCCCACTTCACAAGGCAATCCAAGCCGTCCGGCATAATCGGCTACGAAATCCGCTTCACGATCGGACTCTTCTCCCCGAAATTGATGATTGAAATGGGCAACAATTAACCGCCATTTCCGTGATTCTGCGAGTAAAAAGAGGATATGCAGCAAAGCCACCGAATCAGGTCCGCCTGACACAGCGACTATGATGCTATCCCCCGTATCCAATAAATGTTCATCTTGAATCAATTGATCTACTTTCCGAACCAACTCCATTGCCCTAATCCCTTCATGAATAGAAATACCATACCGAAATGAATAATACCACAGAAGCAATAAAACCGGCCTGAATCCAGACCAAAGATTTACCTTTGCTAGACTTCACTGGAGCAGGATGACCCCGTTTATAAAATAAAGCTTTCCAAGCACCATAAGCTTGAATGGAAGAAGTGAATTCACCCTCTAAAGCTTTTCGTAAAAAAGGCGCATAGACTTGAAGCTCTTTATTGGGTTCTTGCTGGAGCTTCTCTATTAATAAATCAAGGGTTCGATTTTGCGGTAATAGGTGTTTAGAAAACCAGTCTTGAGATTGATCGGATAGCTGCATAAACAAGATCGCAAATGCAAACAAATCGTAAGCTTCATCTGCAATACGAGTTCCCACGCCCCAATATCCACGGTCGTATATTTCCGTAAACTGTTTGACCGCGCGTCCCTTTTGGGTGACACCGCCAAAATCAATCAATTCCACATTGCCATAACCGCTCACTAGGATATTTTCCATTTTAATATCGCCAAAAACGAAATCGCTCTTATGCAAATAAGTTAGCTTTTTCAATAAATGCAGTCCAAGGAGACCTAGCCATTGCTTCCCCTTAACCCGAACGAAATCGGTAATTTTTGAGCCTTTTATATATTTCATCACATAGAAGGGGTAATCTTTGCCTCTGCTATGATAATCGTCCACATCAATCAGAAAGCGACTAAACGGGCTTTCATTTTTCATTAGCTGCTTCAATACATTAACCTCAGATTGGTGATCTACGGTATCAAAGCCTAGCTTCATAGCAAAAAAAGCCGATCCTTTTTTAACAAGATAGACTTTTCCATTCTCACCTTCGCCAAGACTGCATTCAATGCGATAGAGGTGCTGATTCCATTTTCCTTTCACCATGGTGCCGATCGTTAGGTTTGCATCAAACGACGTAGTCACTTAACATCCCATCCTTGTCGCTTTTGCGTTGCTGACTCCTCGTATGCTGCGCATTAGCGCGATGCTCTTGAATATAGCGAATCACTTGAAGTAATGCGGGACCTGTAGGTGTCATCCCCTTCATGCTTAATTTATAGAATAGATTTGGCAATTTTGCAAGTTCATGTGTCCAACCGGTATCCATTTGCGCCTCTTCCGACTTCTCTGAAGCTGGAAAATGGAAAACTGCCAGCTCGCTTTTTCCAAGGCGTGCTTGTAAACTTAGCAATAAATCCTGCATCGCTTCTTGTACTGCCGGTAGCTTCGCTTTCATACTAAGGCTTGTATCGATGAGCAGCGCAACCTGTAAATCAGCCGTTTCACTTAATTCATCTATCGTTTGCACAACCTCTGCACGCTTGCTAGGATGCAACTGTTCCAAATCGTTAATTCCCATCATCTGACGCAGCTCTTTATTCACAACCTGCTGGATCGTATGGGAAACGGTTTTTCGCGTCACCATCTGCATCGTTTGAGACAACAACTGACTGCGTATAATCCGACTAACACCTCCGCCAGCCTTGGCAATGTCGCCGATCTCAACCATACCCTTTTGACCTAGCTCACCTTGATCCATAACTCCAATGACATTCACAACTATGCCTTCAGCCAACGCATGGGAAGCTGCCACAACCGGGCTCATTCCCTCATTGGAACAACCATCCGTGACTAGAATGATCTGTTTCATCATACGCACACATCTCCCACTAAACTAGATTTTAATCTAGCTTTCCCGAGAATGAGCTCATATAAACGTTATCCGCGGTAAACCTCTCCCATTTTCCTTTGTTTATTTAAGGAAAGATTTAGCTCCATTTCTACACGTGCAATAACGAGATATACCAATTCTACTAATGAAAAACCGGCAAAAGCATCCAAGATAGCGTGCTGTTTTACTAAGAAGGTTGATAAAATAATGATCGCGGACATACTATAAATCAATGTTTGGTTCAACCGATTCTTGAATGAACTTTTGTAAATAGCTCTCATCACCAGGTAACAAGAAAAGCAATGTATACTGGGAAAACAATTGTAAGGTAAATCACGATTATAGACATATTTCGTTAACTGTGTAAAAATGTCGTCTCCAGCCAGATAAGGTCGCGGTACAGTTGTTTGAAAAAACGAGTAAATAAAATAACACAGGAGTGCACTAAGCGTATAAATCAATAAAGTCCGGTAGTAAACTTTACTATCTTTAAGAAAAAAGTAAATCAAACAAGCATATATATAAAAAATCCATATGGAATAGGGCAACACAAAAAAGCGTACAAATGGAATCGCATAATCTACATTCGTCATCAAACTATACACATTCGCCTTTGGTTGGTTCACCCAATGATAGATCATCCCTAAAAACGGAAAAATCAACATTGTTAAAAGGGGTATCCCTCGTTTCATATAGCGATTCACAGGTAACAACTCCTTCATCTTGCTCAATGCTTTATCTAATTCTTCGCGCTCGAGAAACGCCACATTTTATAAAAAAAGTGTATTTCACTTTTTTACTATAGTGAGCAAATGTAAAGCTGTCAATAGATATTCATACTGAAAATGAGAAAAAAGCCAAATCCACACCCACACGATCATGTGAGTACAGCTTGACTTTGCCTTATTTCCTCCTATTTTGGAAATCAGCTAACCGTTTTGGGTCGTTCAATTTGATTCAAAGCCGGCCAACGAAGCGCGGCCCACTCAGGCTGATAGCGTTCTATTCTCGCAACAATGACCGTCATATCATCGACGATTTCACCCTCCAAATGACGTACGATTCGCTCCAGCAAGCAATCTGCCATCTCTTGTGGACCTTCAACGCTAATTTCTTGAATCATTCGTTTCATCCATAGATCTTTGTTCATCGCATACCCTGGCGCATCATATAATCCATCTGTCATCATAATAAGAATATCGCCTGGTAAAAGCTGAACGCGCAGCAGATCCACTTCAATATCCTGCATAATTCCAACCGGTAAATTATTCGCTGCGACCTGAATCACTTCCCCGCCTCGCCTAATAAAGCTTGGTGTCGATCCTATCTTCAAAAAGGTTGTAGATGCACTATATAAATCAATCAATGCCATATCCACTGTGGCGAACATTTCATCCGCTGAGCGCAGCATAAGTACCGAATTTACCGATTTAATCGCCAGACGCTCGTCCATTCCGGATTGAAGCAGCTGCTGTAAAACAGTCAACGCGGTACTGCTTTCCATGTTCGCTCGCTCCCCATTGCCCATCCCATCGCTGAGTGCTACTGCATATTTCCCATTGCCCAATTCCTTGGTGCTAAAGCTATCACCCGACAATAAATCTCCGCCCTTGGCTGCGCCAGCAACACCGGTTTCTACCCCATATTGCCTCATGGAACCAAAAGTAACGGTATAAAACGCTTCCCCTTTTTGCGAAAACTGTTCTTTTTTCACTACAATATTCTCTCCGAGAATATCTGACAACAACGGGGCAATGATTTTACGACATTCATCAAAGCCTTTCATATACTGATGGATAATTTCAATTTCAACTTTACCCATTTCCAAATTTATCACATCAATGCCCGCAATTGCCAAGCCCATCTGTTCTAATGCCTCGCGAATTTGTTCCTCCTGCAGCACCATTTCTTGACCTTCACGCTTGATTTCTTTCGCTAGATCCTCCATTACTTGAGAGACTCCTTCGAGCTGATCGGATACTAGCTTACGACTCTCTACGACCTGTCTTCGCCAGTGCAGATTATTGCAATAAATATCATATTGACGTTTCATTTCTAACAACACCTGATCAGGTCTAATACATGCCCTTTTCCAATTCGGCTTAATATCACGCTTCTCCAGATTACGCCCCGCTTCGAGCTCTTGAATGACTTCCATCATAAACGTGTAGGTTTGATTGAATTTACCTTCCCAGCATTCCTTTCGCTTCCAACAGGTTGTACATGTCTTATTAGCCACTTCATTCATTAAATGCCCATCTTCGATTTCCCGTTTAACCGTTTCCCCCTGCACAGCTATCTGTCTAAAGCTATTCGATAACATTCGAAACACTTCAGAGAATTGTTCAACCTTACCAGCCGTTAAATCTCTTACCCTTCTAGCATATTCATACTGTGATCTCATATTTTCCCTCGTGCCCGGAATGTACTTGGCTAATGTACCTGGTAAGGAACGTGAGGTTAAAATAAAGATTGCAATCGCCGCTAACGATTCCCAGGTCGAAGTCATGATGTTGGTTTTATCTCCGATATAGATGGTGAGGATGGATGCTCCCAGCAGCATACCCAATGCAACTACCAGCTTGCCCCCTTCTTTTAACAAACCTGCCAGCATACCTGCAAAAGCGAGCAAGCTGATCTCAACAACTGCCTGGGTATCGGCTAAACTTAAGATCAAGCCCGTAATAACCCCAACAGACGCCCCTAATGGAGCTCCACCCACAATAGCAAACAAAAGAATCAAAAAGCGTGACAACACATGCTCTACCGAGACAGAGCCAATCGTCCAACCGACTGTACCTGTCATCACCGAAGCCAATAATATAATCATACAAACAATTTCTTCACTTTTCAGCCCTTGCTTCTTCCATGCCAATGTAAACACCGAAACCGCCTGCATAAAGATCAGCGTTAAAATTAAGCTTAACAGGGCTTCCACAGTCGTTATCAGCAATGCGTACCCGTTTAAGCCAACATGAACCGAAATCGAAAATAATTGCACAAGAAAAACGGAAACAAATGAAAGTATTGGCACATAGGAAATGTCCGCCTTTTCATATTTCTCTAAGCCCTTCTGCAGTAAAATAAACACAAGCAGCTCTGTAACAATATACCCTGTGTGGATCTGCAGTGAGAAAAGACTACCGGCAACTATAGCTAGAGTAGCCCCTATCAACCATGCCCTACGTGTATAATAAACCACCGCGAAGAATGCGATTGCGAAGGGAAATAAATCGGCCAATATCGTAGCTCTACCCAACAAAAACGCCATCACCATCCATAAAATAAAGCCTTTCTTTAAGATCCATATCTGAACCAGCCTGTTGGTCTTCATTTCCGCAAGACACCACCCTACCAAATTCGTGTGTCTCTATTATAATTTCAATCTCTTATAAAGTTTGTCGGAATACCGTCAAGGACAAGAAAAAACTTTCGACAAAAAAAACCTCCGTTAAATTAAAGGAGACTTGAACTATAGCAGAATAATTAGATATTCTCATTTGCAATATGAGCCAAGGCAATTGTACTCGCCGACTAACACAATTACAACCAAAGAAAGAACAGCTATCACAGAAAATGATCTGCCAAAGCTGTTCTCCTATTCAAGAATAATAGTAGCGGCAGAGGGGCTCGAACCCCCGACCTTTCGGGTATGAACCGAACGCTCTAGCCAGCTGAGCTACGCCGCCGCAAGCAATGGTTTAAACCAACATAATGCGGAGTAAGCGGTTTCGTTGTTTTAGATATTATCAAAATAGAGCGAGCTGCTAGTCACGTCTTGCGCCTCTACCTCCGCGTTTACCTTCTGTATTCTTCTTCAGGGATGAAATACGTTCTTCACTATCCTTTAAGAACCGGGATACTTTATCTTCAAAGGTGGGTTTGCCGACTGGAGCCTTGTTGAAGCTGCCTCGACCTCCGCGATCACCGCCGCCACGATTAAAACCGCCGCCGCCACCACTAGAACTGGGGCGATCACTACTACCTTCTCTTCTGCCTTCTCCACTGCTGCTCGGACGAAATCCAGCAGGGCGCTCAGGACGAGCGGGACGTTCAGGTGCTGGCGGTTTATCCACCGTTTGCTTAATGGATAAGCCGATTTTCCCATCTTTATCCACATTAATAACTTTAACCAAAACTCTATCCTCAAGCTTCAGATGATCATTCACATCTTTTACATAGTTATCCGCAATCTCCGAAATATGAACCAATCCTGTGCCGCCCTCAGGAAGCTCTACAAAAGCTCCAAAATGAGTAATGCCGGTCACTTTTCCTTCTAACTTACTGCCAACTTCTATTGCCATAAAGTAAAATGTTCCTCCCTTAATTATTAAAAAAGATGGGTATAGCAGAAATTATAACTGATGCCGAAAACAGGGTCAACTGCGTTTATATGCATCATTTCATTTAAGGGTTCGTCTTGGGAAGCTCAAAGGTCGTTTCCCCCGATTTGCCGAGATTAAATTGCTTACGCATAATCTCCTCTCTATATTCGGGATCGTTTAACCGAGCCACTTCTTTAACCATGGTTGCTTTCGTTTGTTCCACAGCTGCTTTCTTCAATAGTAGTGCATTCAATTTCCCTGTCTTATCGTTAAGTTTACTTGATTGATCCCACACTGTGATAGCTGCCCATACGAGCAAGCACAATATGATAAACATCAAGAAACGAATTCGACGGCGCATGCCTGAATCAGGCGACATAGGTCTATGAAGTGTCTGGTCTCGAGACATGGTTGTGTACAGCCCCCTATGACAAATGGAATAATCGTTGAATGTAACTTATTAACCTACGCGTTAAAAACTGCAAAGGGTATGCCAATTGTAGCATAAGTTTATAAAAGAATATAGTCAACGCCCTGAAAAAACCAAAAAAAATCCAGAGTATTTTCAAAAATAATTGAATCGGACTTACAATAAACACATTCCAAACCCATTCTACACCTACAATAACCCATAGTACAATGCGAATTACCATTCTGCTAAACCATTGATAATAGATATAAATGCCCAGTAATAACGCGAAAAAAATAAAAAATCGCAGCTGCCCATAATTGCTGTAATAAAGCACTCTAAACACAGCTACTGCTGCGACCATTCCAAAAACGATGTCAAGAATAGCAATGACCCCACGTATTAAACGCAGCTTGCCTGTGAGCACACGATAAATATCAAAGAAGAGACCTAAGCCTAATCCGCACCCAATCATCAAACCCACGGTTAGAAATTGATCGTTTAGGCTCATTTAAACAGCTTGCCTAACAAGCCTTTGGAGCCATGATGAGCATTGGTCTCCATATACCCAAGCTCGTCAAAAGTTCCCTCTATAGCCACCAAACCCTGCTCTAAACTTAAATTCTTAATATGTAAATTCTGCCCTTTAATTTTGAGCGGACCACATTCCGTCTCCAATAAAAATTGCACGCTATTGAAGCTCTCCACTTTAGTTACACCGGATATCTCCAAAAGCTTACGATTGAGCATCTTGATTTCCTGTCTTTTGACTTTAACTGGATCCAACATTGAACTCACCTCTTAATTAATCCATATGGAGGGATGTCCAATTTTAGAACAAAAAAGCTGACCCAAGTAGAATGCTCTACTCCAGGCCAGTTCATTTGCAACCTTATTCGGTTTTATGTGATTCTTCAGACAAGACAGTATACATTAATGCGGCTTCTTCCTTTTTGGTCGTTTCAACAATCCGTTCTACGCGAACGGTAATGCTTTTTTGACCGAAGCGGATCTTAAGCTCGTCTCCGACTTTTACTGTACTGCTTGCTTTGGCTTCTTTCTCGTTGATCCACACTCTGCCTTGGTCTGAAACGTCCTTAGCCACTGTGCGTCTCTTAATTAAACGCGAAACCTTTAAAAACTTGTCTAAACGCATTATTTTACGGCTTCTTTAAGCTTAGCGCCCGCTTTGAATGCGGGAACAGTTGATTCAGCAATTGTAATTTCTTTGCCCGTTTGTGGGTTCCGTCCTGTACGACCTGAACGTTTGCGAGTTTCGAATGTACCGAAACCAATCAATTGTACTTTATCGCCAGTTGATAATGCATCCGTAACTTCACCTAAAAATCCGTTAAGTACAGCTTCGACATCTTTCTTCGACAAGCCGCTTTTTTTTGCAATGTTGTTTACCAAATCCGTTTTGTTTACCATTGAAAAATACCTCCTAGATAATTTATATTCCTATTGATACAGTGGACATCCCTTATGTATTCTTTGCTTTAAAGGGAAATCCTGCTAACTGCCTCGTTTTATTTAAAAAATATTTTTTGCTTCCTGCCAGTAATGCTCCATTTCTATTAAATCAGTTTGGTCGAATGTCGCACCTTTTAAACGTAATTGCTCCTCGATATAACAAAATCTGCGGATAAATTTATGATTGGTTGCAGCGATCGCTTCCTCAGGATCAATTTTTAAGAAGCGTGCCAGGTTCACAATGGAAAATAATAAATCACCCAATTCGGCTTTTTGAGCCTTATTTGCATCCGCTTTCGCTATTTCTACTCTTAGCTCCGCCAGCTCTTCCTCCATTTTCGCGACCACATCTTCGATGTTTAGGAAATCAAAGCCAACCAGTGCAGCTTTCTTTTGCAGCTTGCAGGCCTTACTCAGCCCTGAAAACTCCCGCGGTATCCCCGCTAATACGGAGACTTGCTCAATATCGATACCTTTCTTCTGCTTTTCCTCCAGCTTCATTTGTTGCCAATGCACCAATGCCTCTTCCGAATTACCTGCAGAGCGTGTACCGAACACATGGGGATGACGGCGAATTAATTTCTCATTAAGTCCTTGTACGATATCATTGACATTAAATGCCCCCGCTTCATCCTCCAGTTGGGCGTGCAGCATCACCTGCAGCAATAAATCACCGAGTTCTTCACACATCGCATCGGGATCGTCATCATCAATCGTCTCGAGCACCTCACAAGCCTCCTCAATCAAGTTCTTGCGTAAGCTGGTATGTGTTTGCTCACGATCCCAAGGACAGCCCTCAGGACTCCTTAAAATGCTAACAATCTCCTGCAACCGCCCAAAGGAGCGGTTTTGCAAGCTTACATCTTCACTTCGAGGAATCCAAACCAATGATAAATTACCATAACCTTGAACCCGATCCAGCTCGAATAAAGGGATGGTTTCAATGATCTCTTCACCCAAAACCCCCAAGGCATGCCCCACCACAACAGGATAGTCATCCGGATACCATGCCATTAAGCTTAATTTCACGTCGGAAGCGGTAAAGGTATCGTAGACTTGAGCAATGATCGTATGTATCCGCGGATTGAAGGCATTATCTAAGGTCTGGCTACCATCCAATAGCTGAAAGCCCTCAATAGGGTCAAAGCCAAAGCGGAGAAATGCTTGATCCAAAAAGCTTTCTCCTCCAAGAAATTGCAGCTCGATGCCGGCTTCCGGACATTTCTGCTGCAGTAATTGTGACGTTCGTTCAGCCACCATTGGATGACCCGGAACTGCATAAATAATTTCCTGCCCTTGCTCCTGTATAGCAGTAACCAGTTTATCCGCGATCGCTTCATAGACGTCAGCAAACGAATCATTCTGCTCATACATGTGATCAAAGGATTGAAAGGCGATATTATGCTCCCGCAATAGATTTATCGCTGGATGTTGAGCTGTCCTAACATAGATGTGTGCGCTGATCTGCAATTTACGCCAGATGCCTAACGTAATTTGCTCTACATCGCCTGAACCTAATCCGACAACTGTTATTATGCGTGTCATATGTTTACCCCCTGTTTATCTTCTTAAGCGAAGCTTTTGCAGATATGGAAGAACTTTGGATTCATAACCCGGAATAAGCAGAAGTTCCTGCTGAGTCACTGCACCGGAGCGAAGCAAAGCTATAAAATAAGTCATTGCCGCAAAAAAGATGGATAGCAGCACAACTAGAGTCTCTTGTATGCGATAAGATGCATGGAGCGGTAAATGAACGAAGATCCATTCTAAACCTGCTATGGAGCCTCGGAGCACTATACACATAAGGAGGATAGCAGCTAGAGGCTGCTTCAAATGCGCAAAGGAAATGCCCACCTGTGTGCTTTTATGTAAATCTCGCAAATTCAGACAACAGGCTGCGCCAAAAGCAATGACAGCGGCTATCGCTGATCCTTGGATACCGTAAATCGGCATTAGAATCGAGTTTAGAAGCACCTTTAGCAAAATAGCGATGAATAGATTGCGGACAGGAGCCATAACTGCCCCTAATCCCTGGAGAATACTACCCGATACAATATTCATTGCACTAAGAACCGCAGTAAAAGCGAGAATCGAGATGACCTGCCAGCCTTCAGCCGATTTATAGAACATCACATTTAAAGGCATGGCTGCCGTTGCCATACCGAAGGAAGCAGCTAGACCTATCAGCCACGTCATTCGCAAGGCTTGTTCCGTACGTGCGCGGATGGCAAGGTCATGCTGAGCAAGCCTAGCCTCCGCTATAGAGGGAACCAATGCGACTGACATGGTTGTAGCAATCATTGCCACAAGCTGGACAAGCGGTAGTCCGTGATTATAAATACCGAAAAGATGCATAGCTGCGCTTTCATCCATCCCTTCAGACTTTAATAAGCGCGGCATTGTGAACGTATCCACTAACGTAAGGATGGGTAGTACAATCGAGCCTAGACATATAGGTAGAGCATAACGGAGAAATTGCTTGATTATGGATAATGTTGTCTCTCTACTTTGCGGAAGGGCATCCTCTGTGCCTTGCAGCTTGCCTAAACGCCGCCAATAATAGAGCATGACAATGCCACCAGCCACCGCGCCTGCTACAGAACCGAAGGTAGCGCCTGCAGCTACAATCCCCTCCTCGTATCCCATTCTTGTAAAATACAAGAGCAGACCGACCATCATGATCACTCTGAACAATTGCTCCATCATTTGCGAAACAGCAGTTGGCACCATATTCTGCAGACCTTGAAAGTATCCCCGAAGACCTGCGATAAAAGGGACAAGCAGCAAGGCAAAGGAAATACTGCGTATTGCAGCAGAAGAAGCTTTTATGCCTATCAACCATGCAAACCAATCGGCTCCATAATACAACAAACCAAAAAAAAGCAATCCCAAGATGAATAAAACACCTGTAGCTACCCGCAGAACACGTCTAGCTTCACCGGGCTGTTCAAGTAACATTCGCTCTGCCACAAACTTGGAAACCGCAATCGGTAATCCCGCAGTCGCTAAAGTTAGGATTAAGATATACAACGGATAAACAGCATTATAAATACCGAATACCTCGTCGCCTGCAATATTCTGCAAGGGGATTTTCTGTAGAGTCCCCAACAGCTTGGATACAATCGCCGCAACCCCCAAAATCGCTGCACCTTTAAGTAGTTTGTGGCCTGCAGTACCGTATTTGGATTGGTCATTCATTGTTTATCCTTTCGTTTCCCACATTCCCCCTATTATAACGTACAAGTGACGAATTGAAAAAGCTTCCCGACTGAAAAGGTGAATTCACCCTTTAGCAAGAAGCCTCAAATATATGGAAAGTGAATATGGACTGTTTACTTACTGTTCCATTTGCTTAGCCAGAAAGCCCGCGGCTGTTTCTGCCATTTTCACTTCCATATTCCCCATTTTCATGCCCTCTTCTTTACTAATCAAGATCACCGCCCCAATGGGATCTCCACTGGCAATAATAGGTGCAACGGTAAAGGAAGTATACGTTTCTCTGAGATCTTTAATGATCTCATATTGACCTGGATTGGATTCCATGGCGGCTTTTCTACCTTCCATACACCCTTCGACAAGTGTGCCGATTTGTTTTTCTAAATATTCTTTTTTGGAAGCGCCTGATACCGCAATAATGTTGTCGCGATCCGAGATCATGGTAATATGACCTGTACCCTCAGAAATCGATTCCGCATACTCTTTGGCAAAGTCCCCTAATTCGCCAATGGGGGAATACTTTTTAAGGATGACTTCTCCATCCCGATCCACAAAGATTTCCAAAGGATCGCCTTCGCGAATTCGCAGCGTCCTTCTGATTTCCTTCGGAATAACCACTCTGCCTAAATCATCTATCCGTCGAACAATACCTGTTGCTTTCATTTCTCTTGATGCCTCACTTTCATTGGAGATGTGCTAAACCTAGTATGATCCGTTTGCTCCCACTTCATCCTTACTCGCTTCATGATTCTTTTAATATTAGATGTTAGAGTAAGGTGTTTTCATTATGTCCAAAAATTTCATTTGAATACGTACAAATACAATAAAAGGACACTCTTCAAGAGAGCGCCCTACTTGTCCATATCATGGAGATTACTTATTTAGCTGGCGCTCCTGTTGGCGATGCTTCTGTTGATGGTGCTGACGTTGATGCTGGCGTTGGTGTTGGGATATTGGATTTGAAGTCGAGTTTTGGAAACTCGTTGATCATAAAGTCATTGAACAACCCATTTGCGAGCTCTGAACGAATATCTTCTTTCACATTCACATCATCTACACCACTTACTTTGCGGTCTATAACCTTCAACACATGGTACCCATAGGCTGTTTTTACAGGCTCTCCAATAATATTTATCGGAAACTCAGCCGCAGCCTTTTTAAATTCCATAACCCATTCCGTAAGCTTGACGTTTTCATATCGGCCAGCCTTATCCTTAGAACCCGGATCATCAGAATATTCCTTAGCTAATGCGGTAAGATCGCCGCCATTTTCCCATTTAGCCTTTACATCCTGTGCTCTTTTCAGCGCTTCCTCATCCGTACGCACATTCTTTTTTCCCGTTTGATCTGTTAGATCTTTCGTTGCAATCAGAATTTGATCAACCGTTGCTGTCGTAAAAGTATCCTTGTCCACTTTTATTTTTGCGTCATAGTCCGCTTTAATCTGTTGATCTGTCACTTTGCTCGTCATATCCTGTACGGCATAGATTATCGTGTGAAAATAAGCTTCAATATCTTTCAACTCAATGTTTGCTGCCTTCAAGGAACTGTCCATAGCTGCTTTATTCTCGTCATAATACGTTTTAAACGAATCAACCTGTTGCTTTACCCTAGTTTCAGCAGCTTTTTTATTCTCTTCGGAAGTACGTTCGCCTATAACCTTAAACACGACTAGCTGTTGAAGCGTTTTTTCATCTTGCCCAATTGCTTGCTGCGGATATAGAAACGTCGATGTGTGAACATAACTATCCAACTCTCCATAAGTAACTTGTCCACCTTTATAAACGGCAGCAACTTCATCAGGTTGATGCGAAGGTGCAGGTGCAGCCGACGGGGAACTGGAAGCTCCCGCTTCGCTCTTACCTTTACTACACGCACTTAACATCGTAACCGCCATTACCATAACAAGCATGATTAACCAACGGGCTCCGCTCTTTTTATTATTTAGCAACATTCTGTAACTCTCCTTTTGTTTTGAGTACCTCTTGATAGCTATGCAAGAACTTCTCCAATAATTGAACAGCTTGATCAGAAACCAAATTTTTACAGCGTAATTCGATTAGGATATGCGGACCTGGAATGACTTTAAGCCTACCCTCAAATTGAGTGGATAAAGCCACCAGCCTTTTACCTTCTATATTCCCACTCTGATCGGAATGGATCTTTATCTGGTAATCATCCCCTTTTTGAATGATGGATTCAATAGCATACAAGGATCCGTATACTTTTATCCTTGCAACCGCCAATAAGCTATCTACTGCGGCAGGCAGATCACCAAATCGATCGACTAATTCCTCATGCAGATCCGCCACTTCTTCTAGCGTGGTTAAATTGACAACTTTTTTGTATATCTCAATCTTCTGCATACTATCATAAATATAGTCCGAAGGTAAATAGGCGTCAATTTGCAGTTCTAACAATGTGCTCCATGGTTTAGCGGCTTCAATCGTTTCTCCGCCCATTTCCGCTTTACGATTCGCAATTTCTTGGGCTAGCATTTGTGAGTATAAATCAAACCCTACGGAAGCAATAAAGCCATGCTGCTCGGCACCCAACAAATTACCCGCTCCACGTATGGATAGGTCACGCATCGCTATTTTGAACCCCGAGCCCAATTCTGTAAATTCCTTAATGGCTTGCAGTCTTTTCTCAGCTACCTCGTTTAATATCTTATCCCGTTGATACGTAAAATACGCATAAGCGATTCTATTCGAACGACCGACTCGCCCCCGGAGTTGATAGAGTTGGGATAGTCCCATTTTATCAGCGTCATGTACAATCAAGGTGTTCACATTCGGGATGTCGACACCGGTTTCAATAATGCTTGTACTAACCAGGACATCATATTCACCTTCGAGAAAATCAAGAATCGTCCGCTCCAGCTCTTGCTCAGGCATTTGTCCATGAGCCACAGCTACTCTAGCATCGGGAACAAGCATGGAAAGCTGCTCCGCGATCTGATGAATGCCTTGCACCCGATTGAATAAGTAATAGACTTGCCCCTCACGCGCCAGTTCACGTTCAATCACTTCTCTAGCCAAAGCAAAGCTATGCTCCACTACATAGGTTTGCACGGGGAAACGATTCTCAGGAGGAGTTTCAATCACGGATAAATCCCTTACCCCCAACATCGACATATGTAATGTTCTTGGGATCGGGGTAGCGGTCAGGGTAAGGACATCGACATCCATCTTCAAACGTTTAAGCTTCTCTTTATGAGAAACGCCAAATCGTTGCTCCTCGTCAACAATAAGCAAGCCAAGCTCTTTGAATTGAATATCGCTAGAAAGCAAGCGATGTGTACCAATTACGACATCCACTGTCCCTTTTTTAATCCCCTTGATCGTTTCGGTTTGTTCTTTCTTGGAACGGAAGCGGCTAAGCACTTGGATTTGAATCGGATACCCGGAAAACCGCTCGCGAAAAGTAGCATAATGCTGCTGTGCCAAAATCGTAGTCGGAACTAGCACAGCCACTTGCTTTCCATCGATGGATGCTTTGAATGCTGCACGGATCGCAACCTCTGTTTTCCCATAACCCACATCACCGCACAATAAACGATCCATCGGTCTCGCTTTTTCCATATCGCGTTTAATTTCATCAATCGCACGCAGCTGATCCCTAGTTTCATCATAGGGGAACAAGTTTTCAAACTCACTTTGATAGGGGGTGTCCAGATTAAATCCATAGCCTATTGTCGCTTGGCGCTCTGCATAGAGCTGAATCAATTCATCTGCGATGTCTTTGACTGTCGATTTCACCTTGCTTTTCACTCGAGCCCAATCGGCCCCACCCAACTTATAAATCTTAGGATCCTTATCTTCTGAGCCCACATATTTTTGAATCAAATCAATTTGATCGATCGGAACTGAGAGCTTATCTCCACCTGCGTAAAGGACATGCAAATAATCCTTATGCAGTCCGTTAATTTCCAATGTGCCAATTCCTACGTATTTGCCAATCCCATGATTAACATGAACGACATAATCGCCAACCTTGAGCTCTTGATAATTTTTAATCCGTTCCGCATTCTCAATTTTCTTATCCAGCTTTCGAACCTTACGCTGCTTTTGGGAGAATAACTCACCCTCCGTTATCACAACAAGATGAATCGAAGGCAGCTCAAAGCCGCTCTGCAAATTTCCATTTAAAAGGATAGGCTCATCGATTTGGTAATCCTGAAGAATCCGCTTAATTCGTTCCATCCGTTCTTCACCGTTGGTCAGCAGCAGCACTTTACAGCCTGTTTTTTTCCAACGATCCATCTCAGATTTAAGTAAATTCATTTGACCATGAAAATTTTGCATGCTGCGGCACATAAAGTTTACAATGTTCTGCGGTTGCGTTTGCGGGACTTGACGCAAGAAAAGCGAGAGATATAGCGTTGGAAAAGGTTTGCGGTGCAATAACGTATCGTAGGATTTAGCCATCACAAAAGAAGGTAAGCATTTACCCTCTTGCAATAGACTCGTTATCAATTCAGCCTCGTCTCGCTCCAATTGCTTCGAGGTTTCAATCAATCGTGCAGGCTCATCAATCAAGAGCAAGCTATCTTTAGCTACATAATCAAGCAAGGTTTGCCGTTCTGGATATAACAAGGAAATGTATTTATAAATGCTAGGAAAGTGGTGATGCTGCTGCAGTTGTACAATCTCATGATCAATTTCGTCCTTTAGCTTGGCCTTGGCTAGCCTATCTGACATCTTCGCTAATTGCTCCTGCAATAGCTCCGAAGCGTGCTGTGCTGCATTATTGTATCGTCTCTGATCTGCAATAATCTCCTTGCAGGGAAGAATTGTTAAATGCGCTATTTTATCAATCGATCTTTGATCCACAATATCGAAGCTACGAATCGAATCTACTTCTACATCAAACAATTCGATGCGAAAAGGGGTTTCTGCGGTTAAAGGGAATACGTCGATGATCCCTCCGCGTACACTCATTTCACCCTTTGCTTCAACCCTTTCTACACGCTCATAGCCGATCTCCGTCATTTTCAGTAAAAAATCCTCAATCTGGAGATTTTCACCTACGGAGAGATGTATTTGAGCTTCTGTATATACTTGACTAAGCGGCAGGAGCTTCCTTAATCCAGCAAATGGCGCGATAAAGACACCACGAAACCCGCTTGCCAATTGGGTTAATGCATCGATACGCTGTGCCAAAAGCTCTGGGCTTGCAATCGCCGCTTCCGTCAGCATCAGCTCCTGCGCCGGATATAACAACACTTGATCTGTTGAAAGACATTCCGTTAAATCCTCAGCAATTTTCTGTGCGGAGAACATATTATGCGTCAATATGACAAGCGGCTTATGTAATTGTTGCTTCATAGCACTGATCATCACTTGACGTGACGAACCGGATAAACCGGAAACGAGCTGCTCGCGCATACCCGATCTGAATCCGGAAACAATCGTTTGGAAATCCAAATCCTCTGAAAAAGCATTAATTAATTGCTGCAAGCAGTCCACCCCTTTCATCCATCGAAAAAGAAGCCTGAGCTTAGCTGCCAAGGCCATATATTATGTGTTTACACTCCGTTTATTGCAGTGGACTTCCGATCAACGTAAGCTCCGGATTAGCTTCTAACGCTTCCCCACAATAGTTGCAAACCACTTTGACGGTTACATCGCCATTGGGGTCATACGATATTATATCGCTGCGTTCTTTGGGGGTCAAGAAATGAAAGCCCAATTGATATTCACTAACCAGATTGCTTGTAATTTCGCCGATTGAAGACTGGCAATATCGACATATATATTTTACTGACATTTGTATGCCTCCCCACGTTTTCATATACCTTTTTACTGCTAATGGATACGGATATGCTCGTTAACAGTATTAGTATGTCCACTTTTGGTTTAAATAAGCGGTTGAGAGACAACAAGATATTATACGTTGAATTTAGCCATCGTTTTCTCGAAGGGATTTTCCAAGCTAAAGTGAATGACATCCGAACACAATTCGATAAAAGGCCGTAATTGCTTTACCTCTTCTTTCAAGAAACTGGATAATACATAGTCTGCTATATCATAGCCTGGCTTTGGACGAGAAACTCCCAAACGAATCCGATTAAATGTTTGGGTCCCCGTATGTTGAATGATTGACTTCATTCCGTTGTGCCCGCCTGCACTTCCTTGGTAACGAAGCCTTACCTGACCAAATAAGGTATCCAAATCATCATAAATAACAGTCATATCCTGTAAATCCGCTTTATAATAGTCCATAAAAGCACGTACGGATTCCCCCGAGAGATTCATGTAAGTCATAGGTTTTAGTAGAATCACCTTAGTCCCTTTGACATTCCCTTCCCCAATCAAGCCTTTACATTTACTGGATTTAAATGAGATCCCCGCTTGATCTGCAAAATAATCCAATGCCATAAATCCAATATTATGCCGAGTTGCTGCATACTCATTTCCTGGATTCCCTAATCCTACAAGCCATTTCATAAATCCACCCTTTTCTTCCCAAAAACATTACTCACATCCGAGCTATTAATCTTCGAACAATTTACTTACTGATAGCTGCTCATGAATCCGAATGATCGCTTCGCCCATGATATTAGCAATCGATAATATTTTTATTTTATTAGAGGGATTTGGATGTGTAATCGGAATCGTATTGGTCACTACTAACTCTTTAAGTGGTGAATTTTCTATTCTTTGCATAGCAGGTCCTGACAATACAGCATGTGTGGCGCATGCATAAACTTCTATCGCGCCATACTCGATCAGCGCATTCGCTGCAAGCACCATCGTACCCGCAGTGTCAATTAAATCATCGATTAAGATAGCGGTTCTTCCTTCGATCGAGCCAATAATATTCATAACTTCGCTCATATTAGGCTCGGGGCGGCGTTTATCGATAATGGCAATTGGCGCGCTTAAATAATCAGCCAGTCTTCGTGCACGCACAACACCCCCGTGATCTGGTGAAACGACCACAACATTAGTCAGCTTCTTTGCTCGATAATATTGACCCAAAATCGGCACACCTAACAAATGATCCACCGGAATATCAAAAAAACCTTGAATCTGCATAGCATGCAAGTCCATTGTAATAACGCGATGTGCACCTGCAGTTTCAATCAAATTAGCAACTAACTTAGCCGTAATCGGATCCCGCGATCTCGCCTTACGGTCTTGGCGACCATATCCGTAATATGGCATGACCACATTGATACTCTTTACAGATGCCCGTTTCAGAGCATCGATCATTACAAGCACTTCCATCAGATGATCATTGACCGGAAAGCAAGTCGATTGAATGAGGAACACATCGCAGCCGCGAACACTTTCATTGAGACGGATTTGAATTTCTCCATCACTGAAACGAAAGACCTCTGCATCGCCCAATGCCACCCCAATATAATCCACGATTTCCTGTGCAAGCTTTGGATTTGAATTACATGTGAAAATCTTAAGCTTCGTATCGGAGTAACCCATCACTTACCTCATTTCTGCACATTATTTTTTTTAGCCTGCATCTTATTGCGCAGCTTACTTGCGTAACCTGGCTTATTCGTTTGGCGCTGTCTAGCTATAGCCATATCCTCTTCCATTACTTCGTCTGTAATCGTCGAGCCTGCTACAACATAGGCACCCTTGCCAATTTTTACAGGGGCAATCAGGTTTGAATTACTGCCTATAAAGGCATTATCCCCTACCTCAGTTTGTTGCTTATTAAAACCATCATAGTTAACCGTTATTGCTCCACAGCCAAAATTCACATTCTTACCCATTGTAGCATCTCCAACATAACTTAAATGCGATACTTTTGTGTCATCACCTAAGCTAGCATTCTTGATCTCCACAAAATCTCCGATTTTTACACGCTCACCTAGCTTTGCACCTGGTCTTAGATAAGCAAATGGGCCAATCACGCAAGCATTGCCAACAATGGCTTCACTTAAAACGGATTGCTTGACCTGCACATGATCCCCAACCTGTGTATCCACAATCTCGGTATGCGGCCCAATGATGCAATCTGCGCCAATCGTCGTAGATCCACGCAACGTACAGCCAGGTAAAAGCACGGTGTCTATACCAATCACTACCTCTTTATCAATATATGTATGGACTGGATCAACAATGGTCACCCCATTTAACATATGCGTATCAATAATGCGCTTCCTCATATAGCCTTCAGCCTCTGATAAAGCAACGCGATCATTCACACCAATGACTTCTGCATCTTCATCTGTACAGTAACCTATAACCTTTTTCCCCGCCTGTTGCATGATTCTAATGACATCCGTCAAATAATATTCCTGTTGTATATTCTTGTTGTCTACGTGGTTTAAAGCTTGAAAGAGGCTGCGATTATCAAAAAGATAAGTTGCCGCGTTGATTTCATTGATAGTACACTCTTCCTCAGAACAATCCTTTTGTTCTACAATCGCTGTGACATTCCCCTGAGGATCACGCACAATACGCCCATAACCCTCTGGGTTAGCAAGCTTTGCTGTTAGAATGGTAGCAGCTGCCTTCTGGACTTCATGAACCTGGATCATCCTCTGTAAGGTCTCTGCCTTGACCAAAGGCGTATCACCGCAAATCACAACAGTAGTGCCGTCAACATGTTGCAGCAGCTCTTTAGCTTGAAGCACCGCATGTCCTGTTCCCAGTTGCTCCACTTGCAGTGCATATTCCGCGCGATTGCCCAAATAGCTCTTCACCGTTTCAGCTCCATGCCCCACGATTACCACCTTGCGACCAACTTGAGCCTGATCTAATATATCCATAACATGCCCAACCATGGGTTTACCGCAAACTGGATGCATGACTTTATACAGCTTGGATTTCATTCTTTTTCCTTGACCTGCAGCCAAGACAATGCCTAGTAATGTCATAATAGAATCTCCCCATTATACGGACCTTATATTTCTGAGCAAACGCATCCGTCTTCCTTCGGAAGGACGGTGTAGCCGTTTACCCTTGAATATTGACTATATACCATCTTATATAAAAAGAAAAGAGAGCCCAAGGGCTCTCCAGAATGCATAAAATCATGCTCCTTCTTCAATAACTTCTTCTACTTCTTCCTCTGTTGCCGCTTTCTCATACTCCGACAAAACTGCTGCTTGAATTTTCTCGCGAGTGGAAGACGAGATTGGATGTGCGATATCCCTGAATTCCCCATCTGGAGTACGTTTGCTTGGCATTGCAACGAACATACCATTGTTTCCGTCGATGACTCGAATGTCGTGGACAACGAATTCATTATCAATGGTGATCGAAGCGATCGCTTTCATCCGACCCTCAGAGTTGACGCGGCGGAGTCTAACATCTGTTATTTGCACTTAGTGTTCACCACCTTTTCCCATCAAGAAGACTTGGTGTATAATTCCACACTTAAATGTAAATTCCTTCTTTAAATCAAGGATATTATGGAAATTAATGAAATAAATTTATCCAATTCATTAATTTTGACATGAACCGACATGAACCGACACAACTAGTTCGATTTCAACAAAAACATCCCGAGGCAAACGCGCTACCTCAACGGTAGAACGAGCTGGCTTGTGGTCGCCAAAATAGCTTGCATAAACCTCATTCAACGCCGCAAACTGATTCATATCCTTGATAAACACTGTGGCTTTAATGACATCACTCAATACGCAGCCTGAAGCTTTCAAAACGGCCTGTAAATTACGAAAAACTTGATGGGTTTGTTCAACTATACCACCCGCAACAATTTGTCCATCTAAATCAAGCGGGATTTGCCCCGAGGTAAATAATAAATTGCCAAAGCGAACCGCTTGGCAATAAGGTCCGATTGCTGCTGGCGCTTGGTTGGTAGTAATAATTTCTAAATTGCTCATGTTACACTTCCTCATTATCAAAGTAATTGCCTGGTACAACTGTAATATGTTTCGTTTTCGCATCCATTTCAGTTAATCTTGCCAAAGAGATATAATCCTCAACCAAATGCTCTTCCACTTCGCTTGACTCTACAAAAACGCCAACACCCTTCAAAGTCGCCCTAAATTCTTTAAGTAGATCCATCATCCCTTGAATCGTACCTCCTGCACGCATGAAATCATCCACAATCAACACCTTAGATTCTTCTTTCATTGCTCTGCGTGCCAAGGACATCGTTTGAATTCGTTTATTCGAGCCTGAAACATAATTAATACTAACCGCCGAACCTTCAGTCACCCGATTATCTCTTCTCACAATGACGACCGGTAAATTCAAATAAGAGGCTGTAGCGTAGGCTAATGGAATCCCTTTTGTTTCAACCGTCATCACAACATCTATATCTCTACCAGCAAAGGCTGAGGCAAACATTCTCCCCACTTCATTCATAATAGAAGGCTGTCCGAGAATATCGGACATATAAATAAATTCTCCAGGCAATATACGCTCCGGCTGTGCTAATTTAGTACATAGCTTCTGAATAAACTGCAGGGATAATACCTTGGGAACCTTTGGGATAAACTTCACGCCACCAGCCGCGCCTGCCATTGTCAGTAGTTCACCCAAGCCTTCGAACTCGAATACTTCCTTAATAATTGCCAGATCCTCGCTTATAGATGATTTCGCAGAGCTGTAACGATCGGCAAATGTGGTTAAGGGGATTAACGTATGGGGACGAAACAATAAATATTGCGTCATCTCTACCAGTCTAGCACTGCGCTTTAGCTTTTTCATTAAGCCCCTCCTATCGCGTTTACTATATGATCGCTAAAAACCGAATATTATATTGAAAATATAACATCTTTATACGTGTTTATACAAGTTTGAGGCTAAGTCAACATCCTAACTGCATAAACCTCCTTGCAAAATCCTCTTAAACCATTATAAATTCGTTGTGCCTTCGCTTCCTTGGAGACAATTCCAAAAACGGTAGGTCCACTTCCCGACATTAGTACACCTTCGGCTCCCAGCTTCTCCATACACCTTTTAAGCTGACGCACGATCGGGTACATGTCCAGTGTCACTTCCTCAAGCACATTGCCCATGGATTGACAGAGCCTGTCCAGATTTTGGGTGCGGATGGCTTCTAATAATTCTGCGGTAGAAGGATGTGCCTTAATCTGTTCAACGTTTAATTTCGCGTAGATATCTGCAGTGGATAAATTAATCGGCGGTTTGACCAGAATAACCCAGCATTGCGGAGGCGATTCAATCGGTTGCAGCAGCTCTCCTCTTCCCGTAGCCAAAGCCGTCCCGCCACGAATACAAAAGGGCACATCTGAACCGAGAATCGCACCAAGCTTCAACATCTCTTCTAAAGGGATATCTAAACGCCATAGTCGGTTTAGTGCCCTTAAGGTTGCAGCAGCATCGCTGCTTCCCCCCGCTAAACCTGCGGCTACAGGAATCTTCTTGTCCAAATGAATATGGACACCTTGACGTACCCCATAGCGATTTTTAAGTAATTTAGCCGCTTGGAAGGCTAAATTCTTCTCATCTAATGGGATATGGCCGGAATGCGTGGAAAGTGTGATTTTATCCTGCGGGAGCTCATGTATCTCTAAGCGATCCGCCAAATCAATCATGGTCATGATCATTTCGACCTCATGAAACCCATCATCCCTTTTATGTAAAACGTCCAAAGATAAATTGATTTTGGCGGAAGCCTTCTCTAAAATCTTCATTCTGCACACCTTCTTAGCCTGATTAACAACCATAACTTTACACATTATAACAAAATGCTGCTAGAAAAACACCAATGCCAGTAAGGGTAAAAAAAGCTAAAGCATCGTGTGCTCTAGCTTTTTTCAATATTTCCTTTATCGGGGTGGTTTGACCAAGGTCTTTTCTGCAATCTGTATCGCACGCTTGACCATATTGCCCGCATCCTTCGCTCGAATGCCACCCCAGCCCTCACGCTCTACTGTCTCGGCAAAACCTAAGTCCTTTGCAAGCTCATTTTTGAATTCCTCGGACATCGTACTGCGTCTTCTGCTGCTCATGAACCTCAACCTCCTTTTCAATCGACATGCCCTTGTAGTATGCGATGAATGAACCATGGGTAAACAATTTCACCGGCCTTATTGGACGGTAGAGTTTGCCTAGGCATTCTCGACATACTTCAAAGTCCAATCTTCTTTCACTTAGGGAATAGTTAGAGCGTTAAAACATAATAATAAAAAACAGCAAAATCGAAGTCGATTTTGCTGCTAAGTAACTTGCATCTGTAAGATCTATTGTTGAAGGTACGAAATTCGGACTTGTCCATCATCATTGCATACAGTTACCTCAACGGATTCCGTTAGAATATCCGCATAACTGTAGGAAACGCGTTTAAAGGCATGCTGTTCTTGATCAAGCTTTACAATAAATACTGAAGGGTAGGTTTCTTCCAAAACACCAGAACGCTCAATAGTTTTACGTCGACCGCCATTTGCACGCAACATAATCTTTTGCCCTACATGGGGCTCCATACTGAGTTTGATCTCCAATAGCGCATTTTTAGCCATTGTATACAACCACCTCTTTCTTAAAGAATTATACCTTATCTGGAAGGTGGAAGTCAAATAAGCTAATTATTATAACAGCCATCTAAGCGAATTGTCAACGAAAAATGAAGTTGTGCTGTTAATGGCTTGGCAACAGGCTTGGTAACAGGCTTAGCATAGCCAGAAAGCACGGTCTTTAAGGCATAATTTACTGGTAAAATATAGAAATTATTCTCGAATTACCTCTGGTAGGGACAGGGGAGTTTCGACAAAGGCACCTTTCTCATCTTAAGTTATCTTTTCAGGAAGTTTAGCCCCGGAAGCCCCATCCGATAGCTGCCTCGCGTCTCCATGCCGCCTAAACCCTCTAACCCACTCATCGTATGTTGAATAATATCCTTGATTTGCACCGTATCTTTAATCGAAGTAAAAGCAACCTTTGCAGCAATATACAGCGGATCTAAGGCATGTATCAGCACTCTAGCGGGTGAGCTTGCGAAGTTTGCACCTGCTTGCAATAAAGCTTCATAAAAGGACTGGCAAGCACCTGCGATTATAACGAGGGAATCTCGATTACGTTCATATTCACGTGCCACTTGCACAGCTTTGGCAAAATTATGCGAATTTTTATAGCTTTGGAGATTATGCCAATCGTTTCTTTTAGTGTTCTTCAGAATACCATCATGCCCTGTAATAACGAGAATATCGGGATTCTTTTGCGGTAATAGCTGCATCAAGGCTTCTGCCATGTTGGACTCCGTTACATAGAAACCTTCTGCCGGAACACGCAGTCCATTATATAAATGCATGCTTTTGCTTAAATATAAGGGATCTCCATCCAAATGCAAGACTCTACCCGGCACCTCAAAATAGGATTGCGTACTACCCGCTTCCTTTTCTCTGAGTTTGCGATATTGTATAATGCTTCGCATGGCCTCATTAGTCTTCAAACCAATAGTTGGATCCGCTTTATAAGAATCCACTTGAACTTCGCTTAAATCGTAAATGGGCGAGTCTGCAAGCAGCCGGTAATCCATACCTTTAAGCAGCGCTTTCTGCGAAGTAAGCTCTTGTATTTTGAAGAGCACGTCACCGCCATACGATTTTCTAACGACCAGGTCTCCTTGCTTCATAGCTGTAATCGCCTCCTGGTCTATCGTATGGGTAAATGAGGTGTTTGGTGTCTTCGCTATTTTCTCGACAATATAAAAACCCCTTATCCGAAATAAAGGGGTTCCTAATTGCTACGATTTATAGTTTGTAGAGCAGTAGAGCATTGCTTAGCCGAGCATACTCTTCTAAGCTTAGCGTTTCACCTCTGCGGATAGGATCTATGTCACATTGCTGAAGGACCTTATTTAGCTCCTCACGAGTGTCTTTAGTAAAAAAGCGAGCAAGTAGATTGTTGGCTATGGTTTTACGGCGTTGAGCGAAGCAGGCTTGGACGACTTCAAAAAACCACGGCTCATCCTCAACCTTTACCGGCGGCACTGTACGAACCTTGAGTTTGATGACAGCAGAGTCTACATTGGGCTGAGGGATAAACACCGTTCTTGGCACGATCATGATTAACTCAGGCTCACAGTAATACTGCACGGCTATACTCAAACTTCCATAATCCTTGCCGCCAGGGGGGGCTGCCATACGCAGCGCAACTTCTTTTTGAATCATGACGACGATATTCTCCAAGGGTAGTCGCGTCTCAAGCAGCTTCATTACAATCGGGGTGGTCACGTAATAAGGCAAATTGGCTACAACGCTTACTTTAAGGCAGTTAGCGAATTGCTGGAATATCTCAATCAGTGAAAGCTTAAGCACATCTCCGTGGATAACCTTAACATTGGGATAGGCTTGCATGGTTTCCTCTAGAATGGGCAACAAGCGTTGATCGATTTCAACTGCTACCACCTGTCCTGCCACTTTAGCAAGCTGTTGCGTTAACGCCCCGATACCGGGTCCTATTTCTAAAGCGCCCTTTCGTTGATCCAAATTGGCTGCAGTCACGATTTTTTGGAGAATATTCTGATCGATCAAAAAGTTCTGCCCCAGGCTTTTCTTTAATACGAGCTTATGTTTTTTAAGCATCTCATTCGTTTTCCCGGGTGTTGCTATTTCGTCCAATTGGCTATGGTTTATATTCATCTACAACCCTCTTTTATCAAATTCCGCTAAAGCTGCGTCAAACTCCATTTTTGTGATTTGAAACATCTGACACCTTTTATAAAACTGCTTACCATTAGCATACCCTATCCCTAACCATTTGCCCATCTCTAGCCTGCGCTGTGCCGCCTGGGGATGGACGATCAATCCAGCCGCAATCAGGTCTTCCCAATGAATCTCGGCCTCTATTTCCTCATGCTCTGTCTTCACGTTAGCCAAGGCTTTGCGTATATTGTCTGGAGATGCATTCTCTACACCAATATTACCTTTATACATTGCTTCCTCCTGCGTGAGAAAGGCATGCTTACAACCGGGCACCCGTTCCCTGATCAAGGTACGTAAACGCTCTCCGGCGTGATCCGGATCCGTGAAGATGATGACTCCCCTACGTTGCTGAGCTAATTCAATTTTTCGATAAATTTCCTTGTTGATAGCTGAACCACCTGTTTCAATTGTCTCCGCCTCTACTGCTCTACGAATCGCTGTGGTATCATCCTTGCCCTCCACGACTATAATCTCTTTAATCATCCTGCACACCCCTAGTAATCTTGTGAGCTATAGCATAACAAAAAGAAGAGGAGTTTTCCTCTTCTTCTTTCCCCTTGTTTCATTCAATTGTTAATCAAGCCACTATTCGCTTGATGGTTTCTTGGGTCCAATAACATAAACCGTATAGCCACGTTTCAAGCCGAATTTGTTGGCATATTCCGAGCTCTCATAGTAGACGTCGATTTTATTGCCTTTGACTGCACTGCCCGTATCTTCGGCTCTGCGTAAGCCAATTCCTTCGATATAAACCCACCATCCGATAGGAATTACATTCTTATCTACGGCAATGGTTCTACCTTCTTTCACAGTTGTACCGGAATACGTTATCCCAGACTGGGGATCGTCGCTTTCTTTACCGGTTGAAGCAAAATCATCCGAATATGCGGTTAAGGTTACGTTGTTGATAATCTGTTTATAGCCAAATTCGATTCCGCTTTTAGTCACATTACTCACTTCAGGCGAGTTGGCCGAAAGTTTGACAACTGTAGGTTTTTTCGTGCCGATTGCTACTAATTTGTTCACACTTACTTTTTGTACCACTTCATTAACCACTTTTGTTGCAACGAGTGTGCCATCTTCGTAAATGTTTTGCTTTTGAATCAGCTTTGTTCCAGGCTTGCCTTCTTGAAGTATCTTTTCTTTCCCTTTAGGCAAGGTGCTGTCAATCTTCTGTTCGGTTGTGAATGCGATGGAAACTGTTTGATTTTCTTGTTCTTTCGTGACTCGAACGACTTTAATGGGTGCGTAATCTGAAACCTCACTGGATAGAGAAGGATAGACTTTATCTTCACTCCCCAATATGATACTCAGGTCTTGCAGCGCACTCTCAACCGTTTTTCCGGTTGTGTACATAGTTTTCGTCTTTCCATCAGCTGTCAATTGAATTGGCGCGGTTGTGTCAATCGTTATTCGTTCCCCGTTCTTGATGCTTGCATCCAACTGGGTGGAAACCCGATCGTGCTCGCCAACTGAAATGGCTTGTTCATCCAGTAAATGTTGTAGGTCTGACTCCCTTGTTAACATAGGGATTTCTTTACCGTCCAACACTACGGATACGCTTTTGATAGCCGTACCGTACAACAACATGAAAAACATGAAAAGCAAAGCGCTTGAGATTAAAGCTATTATGGCAATCAAGCGCACTCTTTCATGCTTCCAACGCAATGCGAAGGTCATGCTGGATGATCGTTTTACATGGGTTCCGTCTAACTGGATTGTGCCCACTTCTTCGGTCCTCCTTCAAAGCCTCGCCGTCAAGTATGATGCATATTTAGATATGACGCGACTTAGGTTTTTTATTTTTAATGCTTAAGCTTAACTCAAATACCGAGCTCTCACCTCCATAAATATACACCAATTACCCATTCAGATGGCTCCACTTGCCATTTAAAGAAAACAAAAAAGCCACAAGAAGAGGAACTCTTCTCGTGGCTTTGGGATGAACAAAGGGGTCGCACGACAATCGTTTCCTCTCTCTTACGCTTACGAGGTTAGCTGACGGATTCGGGCGTGAGAGTCGCCCTACGCAGGTAATGATACATTACCCTTGATTCACCCCTTTAACCGTGATTCGTTTCCTACAAGGAAATGATTCACTTACGGTTCCCCCGTTTCCCTAATGGAAACTCAGCGAATTGGAAAATTGGTAGTAGTATTAAGTTATCTTGAATGTATATTACGCTGTATAGCTCAACCTGTAAAGGGATAAAAGCTTAGATAATTGGGATAAATCCACTCATAATCGCCCAAAAACAGGCGTTTTACAGAACAAAGATCACTTTTACCTTTATTTAACTCTGTTTAACGCTATATTAAGACTACAATCGGTAAAAATTGTGAATAAAGACCTAGAGGTTTATAATGAAATAAGGATTTCATTGTTCCTCAAACTCTTATCTTACGGAAAAAGGTGATAATAATTGGAAGCTATTTTGCAGCTTGATCAGCTATTCGGAGGCTACTTTATCCACAAGCCATTTTTGAAAAATATTTCGTTCTCAGTGAAAAAAGGTGAAATGGTCGGGCTGATTGGATTAAACGGTGCAGGCAAAAGTACAACTATTAAGAATATACTTGGCTTGCTTAAACCACAGCAAGGTCACATCCGGATAAAGGGCATTGAACTAGCGGAATCACCTCAAGCTTATCGTTCCTCCTTTGCCTATGTGCCGGAAAGCCCGGAGCTGTACGAGGAGCTGACGATTCGGGAACATCTCGAGCTAACCGCCTTGGCATATGGCATTGAGAAACAGGATTTCGCGCAACGCTCCCAGCGATTAGCTCAGCTTTTCCAAATGGAAGCAAAAATGGACAGCTTTCCAGCTCATTTGTCTAAAGGGATGAAACAAAAAGTCATGATTATGAATGCTTTTTTAATCGAACCGCCGCTTTATATTATTGATGAGCCTTTCCTTGGTCTTGATCCACTTGGTATTCGCTCCCTGCTCGAGCTTATGGTGCAGGTGAAGAAAACAGGCGCAAGCTTTCTCATTAGCTCACACATCCTCTCCACAATTGAAAAATATTGCGAACGTTTCATCGTGATGCATCAAGGTAGAATGATCGCCTATGGTTCTTTGGATGAAATGCGTGTATTAGCCAAGCTGCCTAACGCATCACTGGATGACTTGTTTGTCGAGCTAGTGGGAAGTGCAACTCCATGAACCGAATAGAGAAGCTCTGGTTAACTAGATGGATTGAGTTCTGGAAAGAAGCTTTGCAATATGGTTCTTACGTAGCGCGGAGCGGATTTATGGCTTTCCTTTTTGGCGCTTTCATTGTGGGCATCTACTTCTACAACAAGGTCTTAGAAACGCTTCCAGTTTCGTTTCCTTATGCTTGGATAACGACGCCCATTATTCTATTGGCTTTAGTCATAAGTCCAATCCGAACCTTTGTTAAGACAGCAGATGCTATTTTCCTTCTCCCTGCTGAGAAGCAGATGAATGGATATTTTCGCAAGTCGTGGATATATAGCTGGAGCATTCAAGCAATCATTGTACTTATCACCTGTATGGCCGTTTGGCCGCTTTATCGGCACTGTCTTGGAGAACGCAAAGAGCCCTTGGTTTTCTTGCTCTTATTCCTCATATTGAACAAAACACTGCATCTGCTAAGCAGCTGGCAGGAGGGACGCTTGGTTTATCAACGTCACCGCAGACGGGTTAAAGGACTTCGTTGGCTCTTTGCTTTAGTTGTTGTATATATCTTGTTTGTCTATGGGATCTTATATGCTTCGATCCTGTTGCTACTAGGCAGCTTGATAATCTTCTTATCGCTAAGACGCGCATCCCTTCATACCATTGCCTGGGATTACTTGATCAAAGCGGAGCACAGGCATATGGCCAACCATTATTTATTTTATAGCTGGTTTATCGATGTCCCACAACGCACAACTCCACCTAAGGCTAGGGCACTGTGGTCACAATGGACACGATTCTATGCTTTCTTGCCTGCTAACACCTTTTTGTATCTATACACCAAAACATTCCTGCGCAGCGAATTATTCGGTATTCTGCAACGTACAACATGGCTTGCCATTATCCTTCTGGTCAGTACACCTAACGCCACAGCAAGAATAATCATCTACAGCATTGTGATTTTCATCAGCTATGTGCAAATTTCGGTCTTGGAACAGCAACATCGCTATTCCTTCTGGCTGCTCTTATACCCGCTTCAACCAGAGTGGAGAGTGAACGCTTTGGCCAAAATTGTTTTTTATACTATCGCCCTGCAGAGCTGGCTATTAGCGCTCATTTTACTACTTGCTCATGTTTCATTTCTACTTGTTGCCTTCTATTTCTCTCTTAGCTGCTTATGTTGTGCCTTATACAGCTTTGTCGTTTATCCACGAAAGCTGCATCGCCGATTACTTCAATCCTAATAAACGAATTGCATTATTTGTCGTGATTTCCGCTATCTCTTCTAATGATACACCATGGATTACAGCAGCAGCTTCTGCTACAAGCTTTACATACGCCGACTCGTTGCGTTTGCCCCGACAAGGATGTGGAGTTAAATAAGGTGAATCTGTTTCCAGCAACAAACGATCCAACGGTACTTGCGCGAGCACCTCTTTAGGCTGCTTCGCGTTTTTATATGTAACTGGACCTCCAAAGGAGATATAAAAGTTCATCTCCAAGCATGCCTGTGCAGTTTCCCAGCTCCCCGAAAAACAATGCATGATGCCTCCGACCTCGGCCGCCTTTTCTTCCTTCAATATCTGTAAAATATCCTGATGCGCCTCACGGTTATGAATCACAATAGGCATGCTGATTTTACGCGCTAGTCGTATTTGTTCTCGAAATACGTGATGTTGAACCTCCTTAGGCGAGGTGTCCCAGTAATAGTCTAAGCCAATTTCGCCAATAGCGACCACTTTTTCATGTTTGCATAATTGCTCAATCCAAATAAGATCCTCTGGAAGCATGTCTTTCGCGTCTTGCGGATGCCAGCCCACTACACCGTATATAAAATCATAATCCTCCACCAATTGCATCGTAGTCGGAATAGTCTCGCGGTTAAAGCCAACGTTAATCATACGAGTAACGCCATTATCCCGAGCGCGTTGAATGGTTTGTGCACGATCCTCATCGAATGCAGAAGCATCTAAATGTGTATGTGTATCTGTTAGCATAGCTAATCTCCTTTTGGTTAATTCTTAGAGTCTATTAATTGTCGAATGTTTGGTGGCAGGTTGTTCTTGGCAAGGAGTTCCGCTGGGTAGTAGAGCTTGTGCTCTCCGCGGTGCATTCCGCTAATGGAACGGACAATTTCCGATTGTTCGGATATTTCTGTTAGCTCTTCCTTACCATTTAACAAAACGATCGGCAGCTTCTCATCAGACTTTCCTGGTTGATAGATATCATAGGGAAGATCACTTGGATAATCGACAGCAAGATAATAATCCGCTGGCATTCCGTTTGCATCCATAAAGCTGCGGATTTGTTCCAGCAGTTCCGAATCATCTTCTTCATAAGCTACATACTTAAACAAATTGCGATTCATAAAACGACTGCATAAGTCTGCAAGAATTGGATCCTTCTCGTGCTGCCATTGCATAAATGATGCTTGCATCAATGCTTCATCCAATTGCACATAAGCCTCTAATGACAGACGATTGGCTAACAAGCATTCAATAGATTCCACAATAAACCCAAAAATATACGCCTCTTCATATAATACCTTTGCCCGATGTAAAATTTTGGCTAACAGAATCTCTGCACTGCGGGTTACCGGATGAAAATAAACCTGCCAATACATTTGATACCTAGACATCAAGTAATCTTCAATCGCATGCATGCCGCTTTCCTTGACCACGATATGACCTTTGAACGGTCGCGCAACCCTTAGAATTCGTTCTAAATCAAATGTTCCGTAATGCACACCTGTAAAATAGGCATCTCGCAGCAAATAGTCCATCCGATCTGCATCCAATTGACTAGAAATTAAGCTGATTACAATTTCCTTGGCATAGGTTTTATTAATAACCGCTGCAACCTTATTCGGAAAATCCTCATCCACACGCCGCAATATCGAATTCACTTCTGTTTGCTCAAGCACCATGCGTACAGACCAATCCTCATGATTGGTTTCGAACGTCTTTTCGATTGAATGCGAGAAAGGGCCATGCCCAATATCATGCAGCAAAGCAGCGCATAGACATAGCAATCTTTCTTCTTTAGGCCAATCCTCATACCCATATCGTTCGAATTGCGCGATGATTTTACGCGTAATTTCGTAAACACCGAGTGAATGCGAGAAGCGACTATGCTCCGCGCCATGAAATGTTAAAAAAGAGGTACCCAATTGACGAATCCGCCGCAGCCGTTGAAATTCTCGTGAATTGATTAAATCCCATATGGTCTGATCTTGGACATAAATATACTTGTGTACAGGATCCTTAAATACTTTTTCTTCCTTCAAAATCATATCCTTCATAACACTTATCACCCCTTTTGACTTTTTTCGACATAATACGACACACCCTAGCTTTTTTTCACACAATTCTGCTTCGTTTATTTCCATTTCTATTGCACTTCATGCAAACCTTTTGTAAATTTAAATAGTTATTATTGTAATTTTCTACCCTAAAAGCAATAGTTTTCTGTGAATAATAACACAATTTTAAGTAAACAATCTGTATTTGACACTTTTGATACTTTCTTATTAAGAATAGGGTTGACTATTATGGAAATCGTTGGTATCATTAGAAGTAAGAACTTTGTCGAATTTTGACGAAACAAATTGAAAGGGGAATAACCCAAATGTTAAAATCCACTGGAATCGTAAGAAAAGTTGACGAATTAGGACGTGTAGTAATCCCGATTGAATTACGACGCACTTTAGGTATCGGCGAAAAAGACGCATTGGAAATTTATGTGGATGGCGAACGCATCATGTTGAAAAAATATGAGCCTGCTTGTATCTTCTGTGGCAATGCGGATAACGTTTCTTACTTCAAAGGAAAAATTATTTGTCATATTTGTTTATCTGAAATGCCAATACCTGTGACAAAATAAAAAAAATAGTTTATAATGGAAACATAACATTGTTTACTCGAACCTTTTATCATACTCCTTATGACCCCTAAGCAGACACGTAGGCGCATTGCCTACAGCTTAGGGGTATTTTTTTAGGTTTGATGCAATTCATTATAAACATCCCGCTTAGGCACTCCGCGATCTATCGCGGTTTTTTTTATGGCTTCCTTCGACTCTAATCCTAAATGCTCATAATGCTCTGTATGCTCTTTTAACGAAAGGTCAACCCACCATGCTTTGTCCGCATCCGTCTGTGCTTGCGTCTTTACATAACCACGAACAATCAAACAATACTCCCCCAGAGGCGGATGTTCCTGCAAGAACGTCCTTACCTCTGCAATGTATCCTCGAACCACTTCTTCATACCGCTTGGTCAATTCCCTAGCAAGAACAACCTCTCGATTCCCCCATGCTGTTTCAATCGCAGCCAATGTCTTGATAACCCTGTGTGGAGATTCATAAAAAATCAATGTCTCTTCGTGAACTGCCAGCTTGTCTAAGGCAAGCTGTTGATGTTTCTTATCACGGGGAAGAAAGCCAGCAAATGTAAAACGTTCTGTAGGCAAGCCCGATACGATTAAGGCAGATAGCGCTGCATTGGCACCTGGGATCGGAACGACCGGAATCCCCTCTTCTATAGCTAGCTTGACCAAATCGTAACCCGGATCAGATATCGCCGGTAAGCCCGCATCGGACACAATAGCTATCGATTCGCCTCTAAGTAGAATTCGAATGAGTTCCGTACCACTATGAAGCTTATTATGCTCGTGATAACTAACCATTCGAGTGGATATCTCGTAGTGAGTGAGTAGCTTACGCGTTTGGCGTGTATCCTCAGCAGCTATCCAGTCAACTTCCTTTAAAGTCCGAATGGCACGGAAGGTCATATCCTCAAGGTTGCCAATGGGTGTTGCTACTAAAAATAACGTTCCCTTATCCAAATGTGCATAGTAGCTTTTCTGAATGTTTATATGCTCAGGCACATTCTTTCCTCCTCACTGTTGCTTTTTACCATAAAATATGTCCATCAATTCATCACTGTAATCATTCTTATTCTTGAATGCAATCACCGGAGGAAGCAGTCTCAATTCGGGCTTTCCATCTTTCATTGCTTCTACTAGAACCATGTTGGCTTCTTCCTCAACTCGAGGATGTACAAACCGTATCCGTTTGGGCTCCAAGCGGTATTGTCGCATAAGCGACATAATATCGGCTAATCGCGAAGGGCGATGTACCATTGCAACTTTTCCTCCAGAGCGTATAAGCTTTGCGCACGAGGCAACAACCTCCTCTAAATTGCAATGGATTTCATGACGCGCCGCTGCAAAATGCATATTTGAGTTCTGCACCCCGTTAACAACGGGCAAATAAGGTGGATTGACCGTCACCAAATCGAATGCCCCATGCCCCAGCTTCTCATGGGCTCGTCTTAGATCTCCCTGGATAATATGAATTTGACCTTGAAGTTGATTCATCGCCACACTACGTTCCGCCATATCCGCTAGCCGTTCTTGAATTTCTATTGCATGGATACTGGCTTTTGTGCGTGTGGATAATAACAAAGGAATAACGGCATTACCTGTACATAAGTCAATGATTTTACCGCGTAAAGGCACCGTGCAGAAACGGGCCAGTAATACAGCGTCTAAAGAGAAGCTGAAAACCTCATCACTTTGAATAATTCTCAGTTGATGCGTCATTAAATCATCAATACGTTCATCAATAAGTTCCACTTCCGATGCCTCGTTTCTAGGATAAACGGCTACCTCTTCTGTTTGAAGGAGCGTCAAGGGTAAACGGCTAAACCGTCCTTTTGGACAGTGCGTTTGCCAAGAAATATCAGATCAAGTATAAAGTTTGATACTTTCTGATATTTTCAAAAAAACCGTAGAGACCTACATACTGTTAACGGGATTGTCGCCCATTATCAATGCATCTCTACGGTATCGTTTATTTATTTAAAAAAGATATACAAAACATACAGTCACCCTCCGTACGGAGGTGACCGTAATACACATTACAAATGTGGAAGCCTTCATAATAGAGTCTAGCTAGATTGTCATACCCTTCGCCGATCACTGGACTTTCCTTATCCCCTTGAGCAGGTGAAGATGGATCAGCTTCCCGCTTAAGCAGCTTGTGCAGCTGTTGATTCTCGATAGTGAGTCGTTGATTTTCTTCCATAAGCTTGATTACCGTTTTCTTAAAGGAGCTAAAGTTGGCTAAAGTAATGCCTAACTCTTCCTCCATATGTTCTACTTGTACAAAAATATCATGTTTGTCCACTTTCCCACCCCAGCCTATATCCCCTACTCCTGATCCACCACTACATCGTCTGAAGGCAGCTCAAGCACCTTGCCTAGATCGAATATTTGTACTTTGATGACCCGTTCTGCCGCATTCAAACCTACAACCTTACCATGTCCCAAAGAGGTCATAACCAATTTACCGATACGTGGAAGGTCTTCTTTAGCACTTTCATAATTATCATGCTCATATTTCAAGCAGCACATCAACCGACCGCATAAGCCGGATATTTTCGTTGGATTTAAAGAAAGGTTTTGGTCTTTCGCCATCTTGATGGAGACGGGCTCGAAATCACCTAAAAAGGTTGAGCAGCAAAGTAATCTGCCACATGGACCTATACCGCCAAGCAGCTTTGCTTCATCACGTACACCAATTTGTCTAAGCTCGATACGGGTACGAAAGATACTGGCTAAATCCTTGACCAATTCACGAAAATCAACTCTGCCTTCAGCAGTAAAGTAAAAAATAATTTTATTGCGATCAAATGTATATTCAACATCGACTAATTTCATTTTTAGCCCATGCTCTTTTATTTTGTCCTGGCAGGCTGTAAAGGCATCTCTAGCTGCTGTTTTATTGCCTTCGACTAATTTAGCATCTGCTTCATCCGCAATCCGGATCACCTTTTTCAAAGGCAATACCACATCGTTCTCAGGTACTTCTCTTTTCCCAATGACCACATTCCCATATTCTAAGCCTCGAGCGGTATCTACAATCACACTACTATCTTTTTCCACTGGTAAATCTATAGGGTCAAAATAAAATATTTTGCCGGCTTTCTTAAAGCGCACACCTACGACTGAATACATTGTTATTCCCCCCTTTGTATGTCAATGATCCACTTCTCCATCGCTAACTGCGGATTTGCATGAAAACGCAGTCTCTTCTTTAGTTCAATAGTATACTCCATGCATGCTACCCAATAAGGAATTTCTCGAGAAAAAGCATGCTGCCTTATCCAATCTATTCGATCGGGATAAACTAGATTGGCTTCCCGTCCACAGATGAAATGCACCATATCTTTAAACCAAAGGATCGCTAGGTCGAGAAATAGCGGTAATTGCTCGACCCATTCCGCTTTGATTACTTTTTGCGGGATGGTCAGTAAAGCCGCAGGGTAACTATTCAACGCTTCCATAACTAATTGTATCATTACATTTCGTGCTTCGGCAAACCAATTTCCTTGGATAAGTTCTCTAGCTGCATCCAAACCGGCTGCAATATGCACAGCTGGCAAAACTAATGCAGGAGAAAGTCCTTCTGAAATCAGCTGTTGTGCGAGCTCTTGAACCCCTAATGGTGTAAACTGAACCCATTGGGCACGTGATTGAATCGTAGGTAAAAGTGCATGTCCGTTCTCAGCGATCAGAATTGCCAGAACGTCAGAAGTAGGTTCCTCTAAAAATTTAAGCAAGCTATTGGCAGCTTGATTTGTCATTTTATCCGCATCCTGCAGCACGTATACTTTGGTTTGTGCTGTGGTAGAACGATAAGCGAATTGCTTCTGCAGCTCACGAATTTGTTCAATTTTTAAGCTCGCTCCATCCGGCTCTATCCAATGCAAATCCGGGTGATTGCGATGCTCTACTTTGCGGCAATTTAAGCACTGCCCGCAGGCGTCACCTTTCATTTCGGTACAGTATACTGCTTGTGCTAAAGCGAGTGCCATCTTCCGGCGTCCGGAACCACTAGGCCCGCTAAAAATATATGCATGTGATAGAGTCTCGTTGTTTAGTCCATTTTGCAGCATGCGTTTTACACGTTCTTGCCCTGCTATATTAGAAAATGACATTCCTCTGTCCCTCATTAGAAAAATAAATTAATCAGCATACCGCGGATTTCCCCAATTTTTTGCAAGATTTCAATACGGCCTTGCTCATGTTCTAACAGATCGTCCGCCATCGCCAGTAAATTATCGTCGATCTCTTCTAGCAGCTTATAACGCTTACCCCGACCGCGACGATCCCACCCCTTCGTATCTCGGAGTTGAATACCTCTACGGGCTGTTTCTTCAAGAAACTTTTTGATCAAGAGCTTATATTGTCGCAACTCACGCACAGTCATTGATTTACTGAGACGCTCGCCCTGCAATTGAATTTGCACTAACATCCGGTTAAGCTCGGAAGCCGCTGCTTGCCCGTTATTCTGCTGCATCATTTCGGAGAAGGTCTTCTGTTGCACTTGATTGGCAGATAAATGATCGGGTAGCTTGATCTCTTTATTCAGAGGTCGCCACCCTGGGTTTATTTTCACATGGATCCACTCCGTTTAGAAATGCTCGAATCGTTCAACTGGTATAACGAATACTGCCGCCCCGCCTACCTGCACTTCTACAGGAAAAGGGATATAGGAATCGGTTGTGCCGCCCATTGGGGAAACCGGTGTCACTAATTGCTCCCTCACCTTACAGTTTGTTTTAATAACCATCATAACCTCTTGAACTCTATCGTCCTCAATCCCAATCATAAATGTTGTGTTGCCCGCACGGAGAAACCCACCCGTACTGGCTAGTTTGGTTGCGCGGAAGCCCTCTTTAATTAAAGCATTCGACAAACGGCTGCTATCCTTATCCTGTACCACTGCAATAACAAGCTTCATGGAAAATCTCCCTTCTTAGTATACCTTATTTTTTAAGATCATTTGCAAAGAAATGTAGAAAGTCACTTTGGATGTCTGCAAAAATTTCGTCTTCTGTACGATCTCCGCTGAGCAAACAAACGCGATCCGGCTCTTCCTTAGCGATCTGAAAAAAAGCTTCACGGACCCGATTGTGATATTCGCCGCCTTTTTGTTCAATCCGATCGAGTATAAGATGAAATTCACTTTGACCTCGTTGTAGAAGTCTGTGCTGGCTTACTTCGACAGGAACCTCAATCATATACGTCCGACGCGGCTTTAGTCCTGATGATGCAAATTGATTGATTGCCCTAACTTCAGCTTCTTCCATCCCTGAGCCAAAGGCTTGATAAGCAACACTCGCATCAATAAATCGATCACACAAGACGATCTGTCCAGCAAGTAATGCGGGAATAATCTTCTCGTGCACATGCTGTGCTCTAGATGCTGCATACAGCAATACTTCAGTTTGACCTATCATAGCACTATTATCTGGCGATAACACGATAGCGCGTATCTGGTCGCTGATAAAGGTTCCTCCAGGCTCGCGAGTCACCATAACCGAATGCCCAGCTTGTTGCAGCAATAGGGCTAATTTCTTTAACTGCGTTGTCTTTCCCGAACCATCTGGTCCTTCAAAGGTGATAAATAATCCTTTCACTGGTTCCTCCATTGTATGCTTATTCTAGGAAAACAGAAATGTGAGCTAATTTTGCATCCTTGGCGCCTTGAAATGAAGCGCCCTGTTGAGCCATCCATTTAATCTGTGTCACGACTTGATCTGTTATTTCTTCCCCAATGTACAACAGTGGAATTCCAGGAGGATAAGGAATGACCATCTCTGCTGCGCAAAAACCAATCGCGTCCTCAAGGGGAACCGCTTTCAATCTCTTCGCATCGGATGATTGTGGGAGTGACATCAAGATCGGAGCTGAAATGCGTGAAAATAGCTGTATTCTATTGTTATTCGCGATTTCACTTGTATAATCCTGCTTTTTCGGGTTTATACTCGTAAAAATATCCGATAACGCCAAAAATAGACGATTCGCATCAGCTTCATCCGAAGCTACACTAAAATGAAGCAAAACATAGTCGGCATCCGCCATCTCCGCATCGCATCCAGCCTGCTCTAACCTATCTCTAAGCTGATAGCCAGTCCATGTCCCACTACGATCACTTAATGTTAATTTAAATGGATCTAGTGTGTCATAAGATGAATGATGCTTATCTTTCTCCATTATGGCTACATGGGGAAGATTTATACTGATTTGCTCACGTAATTGTTGAATAATCTCTAAAACGTTCGTTATGCTTTGTGCGCCTTGCTGATGCATCCATTTGCGCGATAAATCCAATGAGGCCATAATCGGATAAGATGGGCTTGAGCTTTGCAGCATGCCTAATCTTTGTCCAAGCAGTTCTCGATCCACTCTTTTCCCCTGAACATGCAGCATCGCCCCCATTGTCATCGCAGTCAGCATCTTATGCGTGGACTGAACGACCACATCTGCACCACTCGCTAATGCGGATTGTGGTAAATGTGAATGAAAGCCAAAATGTGCACCATGCGCCTCATCCACTAAAAGTGGAATACCACGGGCGTGTACTTGATCAGCAATCACTGATAAATCAATACCCATTCCATAGTAATTCGGATTACTAAGAAGTACACCTTTTGCCAAAGGATACCTATCTAAAGCTTTTATAACATCAGTTACCTTTACACCCGTAGCTAAGCCACTCTCCCTATCCCAGCGAGGAGGTAAAAAAACAGCTTTAGCTCCAGCAAGCATTAAACCATGAATAATGGATTTATGTACATTCCGTTGGACAATGAGAAGCTCATCTTTGCCACAAATTGCTAAGATCATCGCTAAATTACCAACTGTACTTCCATTCACTAGAAAGAAAGTTTGCTCTGCACCGAAACATTCTGCTGCTAGCTGCTGCGCTTCTAGAATGACGCCTGCTGGATCATGCAAATCATCCAAAGATGGTAATTCCGTATAATCCAAGCTCATTATGGAAGCAAAGCTTTCACTCGACTCTGGAGTGAGTCCTTTTCCATTCTTATGTCCGGGAACATGAAAGCTAGCACGTCTTTGAAAACGGTGTGAGTACAATTTATCATATAAAGGCGCCTTATTTTGATTCAATCCATCACTCATTATACCATCACCTCCATAGCAAAAAAGGATAAGCATTTGCCCTTACCCTATTTACTATATGAAATAAACGTTTGAATTTAAAGTTTTTCTTTTGCCATATAGATTAAAACGCTCATTTTTAAGCATTTTTGCGGTATAATATCTGCTTCATCTGATGAATAAAATACGGATATTTCACATCCAGTACATCCGTCTGAACCATCTCTGTTTCACAGCTCTCGCATATAAACTCAGAAAGGATTCGAATTCCATTTGGCTTCAAATGTCCACAAATAATGCAGGGCATTTCCACGTATTCTTCCATCTGCCGGTATTCTTCCATCTGCCGAGCCTCCTTATTCTACTCTTTTAATTTTAAGTATACCCATTCCTTGCCTTTCTATAATCATATGAAGCAAGTTCTAATTAGGTGTATAAACTCCTTTTCTAAGAATATGAGATAAATTATCGCTTTTACCTTTTGTAATTGTAATTGTTTGCCGATATATAGTAAGAATCAGGAGGGATCCCCATGAAAGATCAAAAAATTGCCGAGAATTCTACCTTCTACAACTACACTTTAATTAAAAAAATATTGTTTAGCCGAGCATTCCAGCTTTTTTATTTATATTTTAACATTTTTTTATTGAGTTGCGATGTAGTTTATTTTCAGCTTGAAGGCTTAGTTGCCTATTTAATTGGCATTCCCACTATTGCCTTACTCCATTTTATTCTGATCACTATTGTTCTGCAAACCACAAAAGATTCTTCACGAAAGCATTGGAGGTTCCGAGTGAATCTACCCTGTGTAGGTTACTTACCCACTGGCTTTGTTACCTTGAAGATACTATATCGGATTCATGCTCATTTATTATTAGTCGGCTCATCTGTTATCGGCATTATTTATATCTGGATACCGTCTTCTTATTTCAACAGCTTTATGTTTGTTCATCTAGGGTTGCTCCTACCACGCTTCATTATTCTCTGGAGATTTAAAAAGCTTAAATCATCCGGTCTTGTAAAGTTTTATAAAAAAGAGGTTGGCTACTATACGCCATAATCAAACCACTTATTGACTAAATTACGTGAAGGTTTTCCAGTTAAATTAATGTAAAATCATGGTCAGATAGATCCTTACCTGTAGCATTGAAACCTTTACTCTCTTTCAAAGGTACACCTTTTTAAAATGGAAAAAGAGCCTTTTGGGATTATTCCCAGAGGGCTCTTTCATGTGCTTGGCAACGTCCTACTCTCCCAGAACCCTGCGGTTCAAGTACCCTTGGCGCT
>JBBDSZ010000004.1:0-60220 GCA_040904685.1 Paenibacillaceae bacterium
AGGGTACTTGAACCGCAGGGTTCTGGGAGAGTAGGACGTTGCCAAGCAATAAAAAAAGCCTTTTGGGAGTATACCCAGAAGGTTTTTTTTTATTGCTCATGGCTGTGGATACTTAGAGTTGATTAGGTGTTGCCCGGCAACAATGTAGAACATTGCAACAAGAGTTAATTAGTGAATATGATTTAGTTTTTGTTATTTATTTATGGCAAAACCTTTCGTGATCTAATGCGGTATATTTTTATTTCATAAGCGCCAATCTAAGGAATGACAAAAAAATCTGCACCACTTGGCAAATAAGAAATTAATGCTATAATGTAGTTAAAGTCAAAGAAAGTCAAAGTCAATTATAAAATAAGAAAGGTTAAGTTTCACACTTATACAGATCTTATATTTTCGGGTAAACGCGACTCGTCCTGAGCAATGCTTTTGAAGTTAGTTTTGCTAAAGCAAAACTCTCAGAACAGTCAAGCTGTTTTCCCTTGATTCTGGAATTGGGGGATGAAATTGATGCGAAATGCTTCTGAAGTGATCGAGCAATATTTGAAGCAGATATTGCTGCAAAGCCCGCTTGGGATTATAGAAATCCAGCGGAACGATTTAGCTGATCAGTTTCAATGTGTTCCGTCACAGATCAATTATGTGATTAGTACTCGTTTTACCTTTGAGAAGGGCTATATCGTGGAGAGCAAACGTGGAGGAGGAGGATATATCCGGATCCAACAGGTTGAGTTAACCTCGCAAGGCTCGATTTTTGATCATATTATATGTACTATTGGTGGTCAGATCGATCAAACGACATCAGAGGGCTTATTGTATCAATTAAAAGAAGCCGAATATATTACCTTAAGAGAGGCAAGGCTGATTCAAGCGGCCTTATCGCGTGATGTTCTGACGTTCAAGCTTCCTTTTCGCGATGAATTTCGTGCCAGTTTATTAAAGGTTATGCTAACTGCCTTACTCAGTAAATGACGATTTTGTTTAAGTTAACGATTGGGGGGATAAAATCAATGCTTTGTCAGGAATGTGAAAAAAGACCTTCCACCTTGCATTTTACGAAGATTGTAAACGGAGAAAAGACGGAATTCCATATTTGTGAAGCCTGTGCGCGAGAGAAAGGTGAGATGATCCCGGGCACACCAAACGGGTTTTCTATCCATAACTTGTTATCGGGACTTCTTGCTTTCGATCCAACAGTAGCTAAAGGTTTAGGGGTACAGTCAACACCGCTTCGATGTGAGCAATGCGGCTTAACTTATACACAATTTAGTAAATTAGGCAGGTTCGGCTGTAGCTCGTGTTACCTTCATTTCTCCGAGCGGCTAGACCCCTTAATCAAAAGAGTCCATGGAAATATCGGGCATGTGGGTAAAGTGCCCAAACGTTCTGGAGGACTTGTTAAATATAAAAGAGAAATCGAGCTCCTCAAAAAAGAACTTCTGCATCGAATCGAACACGAAGAGTTCGAGTATGCTGCTACAGTTCGAGATCAAATTCGTGAATTAGAAAAAAGACTGATTGAACTCTAGCGAGGTCGGTCTTTTTCCAAAACTTACACACAAGCAATCCACATTTAGGGAGGTGTTGCCATGACATTAGGACGTTTTACCGACAATGCATTAAGTGATTGGATGAAGGGGGATGGACCCGATTCGGATATCGTTATAAGCAGTCGTATACGAATCGCTCGCAATCTGCGCCCTTATTCCTTTCCCATGCTTGCAACCAACCAACAATCGAAAGAAGTGTTGGATCAGGTGGAGGAAGCATCGAAAAACGAAGAATTGGAAACGATCAGTCACTTTGAGTTCGTTCACCTTTCCGATATGAAAGAACTGGAGAAGATGGTTCTGGTGGAAAAGCATTTAATCAGTCCTTCATTGGTAAACGATTCACGTAATGGAGCCGTTATGTTGAATGATAACGAATCCATTAGCATCATGGTGAACGAAGAGGATCACTTACGGATTCAATGTATGAGTCCAGGCTTTCAGATTAAAGAAGCATGGGATTTGGCGAATCAAATCGATGATGTGTTTGAGAATCAATTGGAGTACGCTTTTGATGAGAAAAGAGGCTATTTGACAAGCTGTCCAACGAATGTTGGCACAGGGATACGAGCTTCGGTTATGCTGCATTTACCAGCTTTAGTGCTTACGCATCAAATCAATCGTATTTTATCAGCAATCACTCAAGTTGGGTTAGCGGTTAGAGGGCTTTATGGTGAAGGCAGTGAAGCTATAGGTAATTTATTTCAAATTTCGAATCAGATCACGTTGGGTCAATCGGAAGAAGAAATTATTGATAACTTATATAGTGTTGTTAGACAGATCATTGAGCACGAAAGGGCCGCTAGGCAGAAGCTTCTTGCAGAATCCAACAATTGGATTAACGACAGAGTCAGCCGTTCCTTTGGAATTCTGTCATATGCGGTTATTATGGATTCTAAAGAAGCAGCGCAAAGACTGTCGGATGTTCGTTTGGGAGTCGATCTTGAGATGATTCCGAAGGTTTCAAGCAGTGTTCTCAATGAAATGCTTGTGATGACACAGCCTGGTTTTCTTCAGCAAGATGCTGGCCATAAGTTATCTCCAGAGGAAAGAGATATCCGTCGCGCAGAAATGATACGCGCTCAGCTTGCTAAGTAAAGTTATAAAATTACATGGAGGTGCATTCTTATGATGTTTGGCAGATTCACGGAACGAGCACAAAAGGTGCTTGCTTTAGCACAAGAGGAAGCTGTACGGCTCGGACATAATAATATTGGTACGGAGCATATTTTATTGGGATTGATTCGTGAAAGCGAAGGCATCGCAGCGAAAGCACTTATAGCCTTAAACTTGGGGTTAGAGAAAATTCAAGATGAAGTGGAGTCGCTGATAGGCCGTGGTCAAGAGCAACCAACCAATATTGCCTACACGCCTCGTGCCAAGAAGGTCATTGAGCTTTCCATGGATGAAGCTCGTAAGCTTGGCCATACGTACGTGGGTACAGAGCATATTTTGTTAGGCTTGATTCGTGAAGGTGAAGGCGTTGCGGCTAGAGTACTCAATAATTTAGGGGTTTCTTTAAACAAAGCGCGTCAGCAGGTCTTGCAATTATTGGGAAGCAGTGAAGTGGTTTCTTCCCATCACAGTAGCCCAGCTAATGCGAATACACCAACACTGGATGGTTTAGCAAGGGATTTAACGGCTTTTGCTAAAGAAGGTCATTTGGACCCTGTTATTGGTCGTAGCAAGGAAATTGAGCGTGTGATTCAAGTTTTAAGTCGTCGCACCAAGAACAATCCTGTATTGATTGGGGAGCCTGGTGTTGGTAAAACAGCGGTGGCTGAAGGGCTTGCTCAGAAGATCATTAATAATGAGATTCCTGAAACTCTGCGTGACAAAAGAGTCATGACGCTTGATATGGGTTCCGTGGTTGCGGGTACTAAATATCGGGGTGAATTCGAAGATCGTCTGAAGAAGATTATGGATGAGATCCGCACGGCAGGTAATATTATTCTTTTTATTGATGAGTTGCATACGTTAATTGGTGCAGGTGGCGCAGAGGGTGCGATTGATGCTTCTAATATTCTTAAACCAGCGCTAGCTCGTGGTGAATTGCAATGTATTGGTGCCACTACCTTAGATGAATATCGCAAATATATTGAAAAAGACGCCGCCTTGGAAAGACGTTTTCAACCGATTCAAGTGGATGAACCTACCAAGGAAGAAGCCGTTCAGATCTTATTCGGGCTGCGTGACCGTTATGAAGCGCATCACCGTGTGAAAATCACAGATGATGCTATCTATGAAGCCGTAAAGCTATCGGATCGTTACATTACGGATCGTTTTTTACCCGATAAAGCGATTGACTTAATGGATGAAGCAGGCTCCAAAGTACGCTTGCGTTCTTATACCGTTCCACCGTCCCTTAAACAAATGGAAAATAAGCTGGAAGATGTCCGTAAGGAAAAAGACTCTGCGGTGCAAAGCCAGGAATTTGAAAAAGCAGCTTCATTACGTGATAATGAGCAAAAGCTACGAGAAGAGCTGGATATGACCAAGAATGAATGGAAAGAAAAGCAAGGCAGAACGGACTCTGAGGTAACACCTGAGGATATTGCCCAAATTGTTGCAAGCTGGACCGGCATTCCGGTAAGTCAACTGAAAGAAGAAGAAACCGAGCGCCTGCTAAAAATGGAGTCGATTCTCCATGAAAGAGTGATTGGCCAAGATGAAGCTGTTAAATCAGTCAGCCGTGCCATTCGTCGTGCGCGTGCGGGTCTAAAAGATCCAAAACGTCCGATGGGATCCTTCATCTTCCTAGGTCCAACTGGGGTAGGTAAAACAGAGCTGGCTAGAGCTTTGGCTGGTGCAATGTTCGGTGATGAGAACGCCGTGATTCGTATCGATATGTCGGAGTACATGGAGAAGCATTCCACCTCACGTTTGGTTGGAGCGCCTCCGGGTTATGTAGGTTATGAAGAAGGTGGACAGCTTACAGAGAAGGTGCGTCGAAAGCCGTATTCTGTTGTGTTGTTAGATGAAATTGAAAAAGCACATCCGGAGGTATTTAATATTCTATTGCAAGTTTTGGAAGATGGGCGTTTAACTGATTCCAAAGGTCGCGTAGTCGATTTCCGCAACACCTTAATTATCATGACCTCTAACGTAGGTGCAGAAATGATTAAGAAGAACTCTTCATTAGGCTTTACAGCCGCTCAAGACGGCGGTAAAGACTACATCCATATGAAGGAAAAGGTACTTGCGGAGTTGAAGAAAAGCTTCCGTCCTGAGTTTTTGAATCGAATTGATGAATCCATCGTCTTCCATTCCTTGGATGAAGAGCATATTCTACAAATTGTAACTTTAATGGCTGAAGATTTACGCCTTCGTTTGAAGGAACAAGGGATTGACTTTGTGCTTAGTGATGAAGCCAAGAAATTCCTTGCTAAAGCAGGCTTTGATCCAACTTATGGAGCGCGTCCGCTGCGAAGAGCGATTCAGAAACATATCGAAGACCATCTTTCTGAGGAGTTGCTTAAAGGCAATATAGCTAAAGGCGATTCACTTACTTTTGAAGTGAAGGATGGCGAACTGGTTGTGCTGAACAACAAAAAGGACAATCAGGAAGTTGCTGCAAAAAACTAATATTTTAAATATGACTTTTAACAAAACCCGCCACGCCTCTTAACAATGCGCCAAGGCGGGTTTTGTTAAATATTATAGAATGAATAAGTAAGTTTTTCGCTTAAAAGATGGTACAGCCGGTTATCCTAACGGTTCTTATGCCGTCCGCTAAATTTGTAAATAGAGAACCGATGGAATTTATCCAGTAGATTGTGGTTTTATAGCGTAAGTCATGTTATCCCAGATCCAATTACAGGATCACCAGGAGCACCAGCCGTAGTTATTATTGATCCATTGGCTCCGCCAATCGTTCGTATAACCTCTCTATCAAAAACTAAAGTGGAAGTTCAATTCGGAAGATTGGTTGTACAGTCCTCAGCTGAAACAATAACAAATTACGCTGCAAAGGAACCTATGGACTTAAATTTACGGCACAGCAAAACGAGCTACATAAATTGTAGCTTGTATTGTTTTATTTAAATATCGTCATCTGATGTAGAATAGATCTCTTGCAAGATGATAATCTGCTACGTTATGATGAGTGTGGTAAACATTGAATACAATTGGTATCAGTAGGAGAAAACAGATGGCGAAAGCAAAAACAAAGTTTTTTTGTCAGGAATGCGGGTTTGAGTCAGCGAAGTGGCTAGGGAAATGCACCAGCTGCCAGGCTTGGAATAGCTTTGTAGAAGAGCTGGAGACAACGGAAGTGAAAACACAGGGGATGAATACGCCCTTTTTACGCTCTCAGGAAAAAGCGATTTCGATTCTCGACATTGAAAGTGTGAGTGACCATCGGATTGTGACTAATAATCTCGAATTGAATCGAGTACTAGGCGGAGGTGTCGTGCCAGGTTCTTTAATTCTGGTTGGCGGGGACCCGGGGATTGGGAAATCGACGCTTTTATTGCAAACCTCCCATGAGCTCACGCAAAAAGGGTTTAAGGTTTTGTATATTTCAGGAGAAGAGTCAGCCAAGCAAACCAAAATTCGAGCGGAACGGCTAAACGCCTTATCTCCATTATTGTATGTACTTTGTGAGACGAACCTTGAGTTTATCATGGAAGCCATCGAACAAGTCAAGCCGCAATTTCTGGTCATAGACTCCATACAAACGGTGTATCATCCGACGATTGCCTCCGCGCCAGGAAGTGTTTCGCAGGTACGTGAATGCACTTCGCATTTTATGCGCATTGCTAAGGTAAAAGGGATCGCAACAGTCTTGGTGGGTCATGTGACTAAGGACGGCGCCATTGCTGGCCCACGTATGCTGGAACATATGGTGGATTGTGTGCTTTATTTTGAAGGGGAACGCCATCATACATATCGCTTGCTGCGTGCTGTGAAGAATCGTTTCGGCTCGACGAATGAAATTGGTATTTTTGAAATGACGGAGGATGGACTAAGGGAGGTCAATAATCCTTCGGAGTTATTCCTTTCGGAACGTCCTTTGGGTGTGGCTGGTTCAACGGTTGTAGCAAGTATGGAAGGAACGAGACCTGTACTGGTTGAATTGCAAGCGCTCATCTGCGCGACTAACTTCCCAGCACCACGTAGAATGTCCACAGGGATCGAGCACAATCGGCTAGCGTTAATTATTGCTGTTTTGGAGAAAAGATTAGGTTATTTTCTGCAAAATCAGGATGCTTATATCAATTTGGCGGGTGGAGTTAAGCTGGATGAACCTGCTGTAGATCTTGCCGTGGCCGTAAGCATTGCCTCTAGCTTTCGCGATCTGCCTACACAGCCCTATGATATCGTTTTTGGTGAAGTTGGGCTTACAGGTGAGGTTAGAGGGGTATCACGTGTGGATCAAAGAGTGAAGGAAGCGCATAAACTAGGATTTAAGCGTGTCATTATGCCACAGAAAAGCTTAAAAGGCTGGACCCCACCATCGGGTATAGAAATAATCGGGGTGCAAACAGTTGCTGAGGCTCTAAAAGCAGCGTTTCGCGAATAACCTAATATTGTGGGGGTAAATATGTTAAAAGATGACGGTAAAGAAGATGTAATTTACGAATTGTTACATATGGTAGCACCAGGCACAGCTTTTCGGGAGGGATTGGAGAATGTGCTTCGAGCCAAAACTGGCGCGCTGATTGTTGTAGGGTATAGCCCAGATGTAATGGGGATTGTCGATGGCGGATTCTCGATTAATTGTGAATTTTCGCCCAATTATCTGTATGAGCTGGCCAAAATGGATGGCGCGATTATACTCAGTGAAGATGTGAAACGTATCCTTTATGCCAACACGCAGCTAATCCCGGATTCAGCGATCACTTCCATTGAAACTGGAATTCGCCATCGGACAGCGGAACGGGTGGCGAAGCAAACGGGGAATTTAGTGATTTCAATTTCACAGCGGCGCAACGTTATTACGTTATATCAAGGGAATTTGCGGTATTCTTTAAAGGACTTGGCTGTCATCCTAACCAAAGCCAATCAAGCGATACAGACCTTGGAAAAATATAAAGTGGTGCTAGATCAGGTCATGACCAATTTAAGTGCATTGGAATTCGAAGAATTGGTCACACTACATGATGTGGCTGTAGCATTACGTCGTGTTGAAATGGTATTGCGCATAAAAACCGAAATTAAGCGATATATTATTGAACTGGGTACAGAAGGAAGATTAATCAGTATGCAGTTGGATGAGTTGGTCGCCAAAACGGAGCAGGATGCGTTGCTTTTATTGAAGGATTATTGTCGGGATCCGCATGAAGAGAAAATTAAAGAAATGAAAGCAGCGATGAAACGCCTTAGCACAGAGGAGCTATTGGACTACCAAGTGATTGTTCGTTTATTAGGATATCCATCCACTAATGCAAGCTTAGAGGAGATTGTAGCGCCAAGAGGCTTTCGTGTCTTGAACAAAATACCACGATTACCCGCTATCATCATTGCTAATTTAGTGGAAAGGTTTGTTTATTTAAAGCCCATCTTAATAGCATCCATTAAGGAACTGGATGAGGTCGATGGTATTGGTGAAGTCCGAGCACGCACAATTAAAGAAGGTTTAACGCGGATTAAAGATCAGATGTTCATTGACAGACATATATAAATTTGATATAGTTAAACGATTAGTGTTTATTATAATACAAGGTGGTTAAACCTATGATTAAGAACTCCCTTCCCAATATGTTTACCATTGGTAACCTATTCTTGGGGATTGTTGCAATTATATTAGTTTATAATGAACGTCCTGAATTAGCAGCTATTTTCGTCATTGTTGCCATGTTGATGGATGGTTTAGATGGTCGAGTAGCCAGAGCGTTGAATGTCGAGAGCGAGTTCGGCAAGGAATTGGATTCGTTGTCCGATGTCATATCATTCGGTCTAGCGCCTGCCTTTATTATGTATGTCGTTGCTTTTAAAGATGTGGTTTCCATCAATGAAGCAACGGTGTGGATTGTTACAGCGATTTTTCCGATTTGTGGAGCGCTTCGCTTAGCAAGGTTTAATGTGGTTGCCGGAACACCAGGCTATTTTATCGGTTTGCCGATTCCAGCTGCTGGCGGTATTTTATGTACATTAGCGTTATTTGCTAACGAATTAAACCCCTATATTTTGTTGGTAAGTACCCTGTTATTATCTTATTTAATGATTAGTCGTGTGAAATATCCAAACTTCAAAAAAGCAGGTATTCCCAAGGCTGCGATTTGGATTACTCCTATCATTGTTTTAATTGCTATCGTGCTAGCCATTCAGTTCCCAGGCACCTTATCTAAAATGATTTTTATCCCGTTAGTGATTTACGCGCTCTATGGCCTAAAAAAAAACGTTGAGCGAGTGTTCCGCCCTATTGGCAGAAGAAGGCGCGAAGCTAAGGAAGCCGCAAGATCGGAATCTAATCTGTAATTAGAAATCTCAAAAATCATAACTGCATACACACCAATAAAAAGCATTTATTCCCCCTAATTAGGGAATAGATGCTTTATTTTTTTCTCTAAAACGGGTAGGTTGATGTGTTGTGAGGTTTAGTATCACAAGTTTATGTTCATAATTATAAAGAATTCATGCTTATGAAAGAGGTGTAGCCATGTTTAAGAAGTGGATAAAGTTTTTGTGTGCAATGCTAGGAGGGATTATTGGATTTCAGTGGAATGGCTTGCTGGGCGTAATAGAATTTAGAGGACAAGCTTTTTGGATGATGCTATTGTGTGCGCTTCTATTTTATGTTGCTGCCTCCTGGATAGACCGCATAGGTGCATGGTTGATCCATAAAGGGGAGGCTAAGGTGGCGAGCTTTCCAATTTCCGACTTAATTGCAGCAACAGTAGGACTTATACTCGGTTTATTTGTCTCTGTTTTGCTATTTCCATCATTAGGAAAGCTAAATTTGGGAGGGGCGGTTTTACCAGTGATGATGACTATAGTTCTCGGTAGCTTAGGTATTCGTTTGGGCTACTCGCGTAGGGAAGATGTAGCTTCATTTTTAACATTATTTCAAAGTAGTAAAACAAACGAAAACGAGAGACCGTTATATGAGGAGCATAAGATTTTGGATACAAGCGTGATTATTGACGGCAGAATTGCTGACATTTGTAAGACGGGATTCATTGAAGGCACGTTAGTTATTCCTGGTTTTGTCCTGGAAGAGCTGCAGCATATTGCCGATTCGTCGGATTTGCTAAAGCGTAATCGCGGGCGCAGAGGACTCGATATTCTTAACAAGATTCAAAAAGAGCTGGAAGTTAAGGTGCTGATCTACGAGGGTGACTTTGAAGAAATTAATGAGGTGGATAGTAAGCTTGTCCGCTTGGCTAAAGTGTTGCACGGCAAGGTAATTACCAATGATTTTAATTTAAATAAGGTGTGCGAGCTTCAAGGTGTTTCTGTGTTAAACATCAATGATTTAGCGAATGCAGTTAAACCAGTTGTTTTACCGGGTGAGGAAATTCTCGTACAAGTCATTAAAGATGGCAAGGAGAATGGGCAAGGGGTCGCCTATCTGGATGATGGCACGATGATCGTTGTAGAAGGAGGACGTGAGTTCATTGGTCACACGATGGAAGTTATGGTTACCAGTGTATTGCAAACCTCTGCAGGACGTATGATCTTCGCCAAACCGAAATTATTGGAAAAAGCACAATAAAACGATTACTATAGAAGCAGGATCGTATCGATTATTGGGCAGGAGTTTAAGCGATGAATCAGCAGTTTGGTGTTGTAGTTGTAGCGGCAGGTAAAGGCTCGCGTATGGGATCAACGGAAAGCAAGCAATATTTGCTGATGGATCATAAGCCAATATTGGTACATACACTGGAAATTTTTCAGGCAATAGACGAGGTATCCAATATTGTCTTGGTGATCGGTGAAGGTGATGAAGATCGCTGTAAGTACTATGTGGAGCAGTATAAACTGACTAAGGTGAGTGCTATTCTCAGTGGAGGAAGCGAACGGCAATCATCTGTGCTGAAAGGGCTTCGTGCTTTACCCTTGGAGACTGACTGGGTTCTGGTTCATGATGGTGTACGGCCTTTTGTTACTAGGCAGCATGTGTTAGCATGCTGGCAGCAAGCAATTAAAGAAGGAGCAGCGGTACTGGCAGTTCCTGTGAAGGATACTGTTAAATTAGTCGACCCTGCGGGGTATGTTGAATCAACACCGAATCGACGAAGCTTGTGGGCGATCCAAACCCCGCAGGCTTTTCGGCTTGCCGATTTAATCGCTGCACACGGGCGGGCTGAGGAAGATGAGTTTATCGGAACCGATGATGCCATGCTTTTGGAACGATTAGGCAGCAAGGTTGCAATTGTTGAAGGAAGCTATGGGAATATCAAGATAACTACACCAGAGGATTTAACCTGGGCCGAATACAATATTCAACGTAATAAAGGGGAGGGACAGCTGTGATTCGGATAGGACAAGGCTTTGACGTACATCAATTGGTTGCAGGACGTAAATGTATAATCGGGGGTGTCGATATCCCATTTGAACTTGGATTATTGGGGCATTCTGATGCCGATGTATTGCTTCATACCATCAGTGATGCTATTCTGGGCGCATTGGCTATGGGGGATATCGGCAAGCACTTTCCAGATACTGACCCCGAATTTAAAGATGCAGATAGCTTAAAATTATTGCTGCACATCTGGAATTTTGCGGTAGAGCGGGGGTATCGTTTAGGCAATTTGGATGCGACAATTATTGCGCAACAGCCCAAAATGGCGGCTTATATTCCACAAATGGTTCAAGTGATTGCAAAAGCACTAGGTGTGGATGCGTCACAAGTGAATGTCAAAGCAACAACAACGGAGAAGCTGGGCTTCACAGGTCGGGGAGAAGGTATTGCTGCGCAGGCGGTTGTCTGTTTGGTTAAGAATATGCTATGATCGATAGAAAACTCAGCCAATGCTTACGAAGAAAGTTTTCTAACGAAAACTCAGTAGATGCTTACGATGCCAGTTTTGCTAAAGCAAAACTCTCAGGAGGAAACCAAAATGACTAAAGAAGTGCGCGTGCGTTATGCACCCAGTCCGACAGGACATCTTCATATAGGTAATGCAAGGACGGCCTTATTCAATTATTTATTTGCACGAAACTTGAAGGGTAAATTTATTATTCGGATTGAAGATACGGATGTAAAACGCACTGTTGAGGGGGGCGAAGAAAGCCAGCTTAACTATTTGCGTTGGTTAGGGATTGATTGGGATGAAAGCATTGATGTTGGTGGTGCTTACGGTCCCTATAGACAAACCGAGCGAATCGACATTTATGATAAATACTGGCAGCAGCTTCTGGAGCAAAACCTAGCCTACAAGTGTTACTGTACGGAAGATGAGCTAGAACAGGAGCGGGAAGAGCAGATTGCTAAGGGAGAGACCCCACATTATGCGGGCAAGCACAGCAACCTATCTCTAGAACAGCAATTGGCTTTTGAAGCTGAAGGGCGTAAGCCGAGCGTTCGTTTCCGTGTTCAAGCAGGGCGAACCTACACATTCGATGATATGGTGAAGGGTACGATTGCTTTCGAAGGTGATGGAATCGGCGATTTTGTCATTGTCAAAAAAGATGGCATTCCTACCTATAATTTTGCTGTAGTAATTGATGATGAACTGATGAAGATCTCCCATGTTTTACGTGGCGAGGACCATATCTCTAATACACCGCGGCAACTGATGATTTACGAAGCGTTTGGCTGGGAGCCCCCAATCTTCGGGCATATGACGTTAATCGTCAACGAACATCACAAGAAGCTAAGTAAACGGGATGAATCCATTATCCAATTTATTTCACAGTATGATGATCTGGGTTATCTGCCTGAAGCATTGTTTAATTTTATTGTTTTGTTGGGCTGGTCCCCGGTGGGGGAGCAAGAAATTTTCTCGCGTGAAGAATTAATCGAGATTTTCACAGCCAATCGTCTTTCCAAAAGCTCGGCTGTATTCGATACCAACAAGCTGAACTACATCAACAATCACTATCTGAAAGTACTCGATTTACCGCGGCTGGTTGAGCTTTGTATTCCGCATTTGCAAAAGGCGGGTCAAGTTCCAGCAGAGATTGATGCACCTATGCTTGAATGGATTACTGCTTTAGTTGCTCTAAATCGCGACAAGCTGAAGTGTGCTGCCGATATTGTCGAGCATTCCGCATTATTTTTCAACGAAGATTTACAGTTGGATCTAGAAGCACTGACTTTATTAGCCGAAGAATATGTACCGGTCATCTTAAAAAGCTTTCTAACGCAAGTGGAGCAAACCGATGTACTGGAAGCAAGTGTGATCCAAGCTATGATGAAGCAAGTTCAAGCAGATACAGGCTTTAAAGGCAAGCCGCTGTTTATGTCGATTCGTATCGCATTGACTGGTCAAGCGCATGGGCCTGATTTAAATGCTACCTTATACCTCCTGGGCAAAAATAAAGTAGTCGCGCGATTGCAGAAATTATTGTCATAGTTCAACTATTTCAGTATACTATTATTCAAGATGATAAAGTTATAGGATTAAATGCGTTGATCAGACAAGTACGAAACAAGAAGGGTCTGCCAGAGAGGATATTCAAACTGCATCCTGCAGTTTGGCTGTGAAATATCTACTCCCCTTGTGAGGAAATGCATCTGTGAGCAGTGTAAACCATGAACGTTTTCGCATGGCATTCACCGGGTTGCTCCCGATATCGGCTTTTAAGAGTCAAGCAGAGTGGAACCGCGTTAATTACGCCTCTGCAGCATTAATTGCTGCGGGGGCTTTTTCTATTTTTAGACAAAAAAAGGGGAATGAATATGTTTACAAGGATTCGTGAGGATATTCGAGCGGTATTCGATAATGACCCGGCAGCACGTGGTATATTTGAAGTATTGTTCACTTACTCGGGGCTTCATGCTATTTGGTCACACCGTATCGCCCATTGGCTGTATGTGAAAAAACTATATACCTTAGCCCGGTTTATCTCACAGTGCAATCGGTTTGTTACGGGGATTGAGATTCATCCTGGAGCCCGGATTGGAAAACGCTTTTTTATTGATCATGGGATGGGTGTGGTTATTGGCGAAACTTGTGAAATAGGGGATGATGTCCTATTGTATCAAGGAGTAACCTTGGGGGGGACTGGCAAAGAAAAAGGCGAGAAACGCCATCCGACGATTGGGAATAATGTGGTTATTTCTGCAGGTGCTAAAATTGTAGGCTCTTTTAAAGTGGGGGATAACTCGCGAATTGGAGCGAATTCGGTTGTGTTGAGCGAGGTTCCAGCGAACTCTACAGTTGTTGGGATTCCAGGAAAAATTGTTAAACAAAACGGTGTTCGCGTGGTGGGACGATTGGAGCATGATAGGATCGCCGATCCCGTTATGGATTTATGTAAACAGCTGCAGCAGCAAATTGATGAATTGAAGCAGCAATTGGCAGAGCGAGAGCTGCGACATCAACAAGAACATGGAGGAAAGTCCCAGTATGACATTAAAAATTTACAACACCCTAACACGACAAAAAGAAACATTTAAATCCATAGAGCCGGATAAGGTCAGAATGTACGTATGCGGTCCTACTGTGTATGATTACATTCATATTGGGAATGCAAGACCTTTGATATTTTTTGATGTGGCGAGACGGTATTTGACCTTTTTGGGTTATGACGTGACTTACGTAGTAAACATTACCGATGTGGATGATAAAATGATCCGCAAGGCTGAGCAAATGGGTACGGATGTTGCGGCAGTTGCCGAGCAATTTATTGCTGCATTTCTTGAGGACTCGAAGGGTCTGGGCATTCATGAAGCGATTCATCCCCGTGTAACAGACAATGTCGATGAAATCGTGGCATTTATTGCTAAGCTTGTTTCCAAAGGCTTCGCTTATGAGAGCGGTGGCGATGTTTATTTTCGAACCGATAAATTTAGCGAGTATGGCAAGCTTTCCCGGCAAAATCTGGAGGAGCTCCAATTTGGCATACGTGTTGAAGTGGATGAGCGCAAGGAGCAGCCTCAGGATTTCGTGCTATGGAAGCAGGCAAAGCCAGGGGAGATATCATGGGCAAGTCCTTGGGGAGATGGAAGGCCTGGCTGGCATATCGAATGCTCAGCAATGGTGAAGAAGTATCTTGGTACGACCATTGATATCCATGGCGGCGGACAGGATCTGCAGTTTCCCCATCATGAATGTGAAATTGCCCAAACCGAGTCTTTGAGCAGTCAACCGATGGCACATTATTGGATGCACAACGGCTATATTAATATCAATGATCAAAAAATGTCCAAATCCCTTGGCAACGGCTTTAATGTACATGAATTGTTGAAAAGCGTTGGTTCGGAAGTCATTCGCTTCTTTATGTTATCTGCACACTATCGAAATCCGCTTAATTTCAGTGATGACTTGATTCAGCAAGCACAAAGCAGTTTAGAACGCTTAAATAATTGTATAGCTAACATTCAGCATAGATTGCAGTCCAGCATAGAAATCACATCCATCGATCCGGCAGTTGAGCTTAAATGTATACATTCGATTCGGGCGACATTGGATTACTTTATGCAAAAGATGGATGATGACTTTCACACAGCTGATGCGGTAACGGCGATGTTTGATTTGGTGAATGAAGCGAATCGATATTTGCAGCAGGGGCATGAAACAGAAGCTACTTTGCAGCTTATCCTAGAGCAATTTAAAACAATGGATGCCATATTGGGCATACTAGGGGCACCAAAGTCACAGCTTTTAGATGAAGAAATTGAGCAATTAATGGCGCAACGTGTTGAAGCAAGAGCTGCGAAAAATTGGAAGCTTGCCGATGAAATCAGAGATTCGCTCGTAGAAAAAGGCATTGTGCTGGAAGATACACCTCAAGGCATTCGTTGGCGGAGGAAGTGAGTGGATAACATGGACTGGAATTTGTTTTCATTCCCACCGGCTAAGGAACCTAAGCATTTAAACCCATTGGTTTTGGCTTACATCGGAGACGCGATTTACGAGGTATTCATTAGACAATATCTGATTTCTTTGACGAACCACCGTCCACATCATTTGCATAAGCAATCCACCTCCTTTGTATCAGCGCGGGCGCAGTCTAAAGCATTAGTGCAATGGCTGCCGCTGCTAACAGAAGAAGAATTGGATATCGTCAAAAGAGGGCGTAATGCCAAGTCGGGCAGTGTACCCAAAAATTCGGATGTTCTGGAATATCGACACAGTACGGCTTTTGAATGCTTAATCGGATTTCTCTACTATCAAAAGCAGTATGAAAGACTGCAAACCTTAATGATGATGACAGTGATGGGGGGTAGCTAAAGGATGGAAGATCAAAAAGGCTCGGGGGAATATATTGCTGGCAAACATCCCATATTAGAAGCCATGCGGGCGGGACGAACGATTAATAAAATTTGGATTGCTGATAACGCGCAGAAGCATTATTCCGGACCGATTATTGCAGAAGCGAAGGAGCTTGGTATCCTTGTTCAAACAGCGGATCGTCGAAAAATTGATCAAATGCTGGAAGGTGTGCAAACGCAAGGGGTAATTGCGCAGGTTGCTGCTTATGATTATGTTGAAGTAGATGATATTCTGCGCATAGCTAAGGATAAGAATCAAGTGCCTTTGATACTAATTTTGGATGAGATTGAGGATCCGCATAATTTAGGTTCGATCCTCCGGACAGCAGATTGCACAGGTGTGCATGGTGTCATTATTCCAAAGCGTAGATCAGTAGGCTTAACCGCTACAGTTGCCAAAACATCTGCTGGCGCAATTGAATATGTACCTGTAGCCAAAGTGACCAATATTGCCCAAACCATCGAATCACTAAAGCAAAAAGGGATTTGGATTGCTGGAGCCGATGGCGATGCGAAAATCACGGTATACCAGAATGACCTTACCATTCCGCTAGCCATCGTTATAGGGAATGAAGGTAAAGGGATTGGACGACTCATCAAGGGAAAATGCGATTTTTTATTCAAGCTTCCCATGTATGGCCAAATCAATTCATTGAATGCCTCTGTTGCGGCTTCGGTACTTTTGTACGAAGTTGTTCGTCAGCGGCATATGAAGAAATAGAGTTGTGGATGCATGAACGAATATCTTGTTGTGGATGGCTATAATATTATTGGTGCTTGGCCACAATTGGTTCAACTGAAGGACATTCATTTGGAAGAAGCACGAGACCAATTGATTCATATGCTGGCGGATTATCAAGCATTTACGGGTATTCAGGTATGTGTTGTCTTTGACGCTTACCATATTCCCGGGCTAGGCGGGAAGTATGAGCAAAGTAAGCTGCGGATCGTATATACCAAAGAAAAGGAAACCGCGGATGAGTTGATAGAAAGCTTAGTTAGCGAGATGATCGGGAGAAGAAAGCGGGTATATGTGGCGACTTCAGATATGACCGAACAGAATGTGATATTTGGAAAAGGCGCACTGCGACTTCCGGCAAGAGAGCTTCTAGAAAAGATCAAGGAAAACGATAAGGAATTACGTCGAAAAATTAACGAAAGCACGACTCCTGCGCGAAACTCTTTAGATAATAATTTGTCAGATGAGCTTAAACAATTGTTTGAAAAATGGCGAAGAGGCCGCTAATTAATTTCCAGCTAGTTGACGATAATTGACGACATCATGTATACTTAATCTAGCTTCGTTTACACAGGAAGTAGCCTTACAGGCTGGGCCGGAGGGATTTTAGTGAGTGTCCACCTCAATAATTTAACAATTGGCGAATTTGAGCTCCATAGCGACGAGATAAATGTTGGGGCAGTCCATGATGGAAATAGCGATGCTTTGGAGTACTTAATCAACAAATATCGCAATTTTGTCCGGGCTAAGGCACGTTCCTATTTCCTTATTGGTGCAGATCGTGAAGATATTGTTCAAGAAGGCATGATTGGTTTGTATAAAGCCATTCGCGATTTTCGCGGGGACAAGCTGGCATCCTTTAAAGCATTCGCAGAGTTATGCATTACCCGTCAGATTATCACAGCCATTAAGACAGCTACCAGGCAGAAGCATATTCCATTGAATTCTTACGTTTCCTTGGACAAGCCTATTTATGATGAAGATTCAGATCGCACCTTGCTTGATGTCATTTGCGGAACCAAAGTGACAGACCCAGAAGAATTGATTATTAATCAAGAAGAGTTTAGTGGGCTCGAAGATAAAATGGGAGAAATTCTAAGTGAGCTTGAGCGCCGAGTGCTGATGCACTATTTGGACGGAAGATCTTATCAAGAAATTGCGGTCGATCTGGATCGACATGTTAAATCGATAGACAATGCATTGCAACGAGTAAAACGTAAACTTGAGCGTTATTTGGAAGTGAGAGACCTACTATAGTATCCCGCTAATTGAGGGGATGCTTTTTATTTTACCTTGACATGCAAATGGCATTGTGATAAAGTGTCTTAGGTAACTCTAAATTGTCGGTTCATTTCCTGAGAAGACAAGTCAGGGTTCTTTATTTCAGAGTTCGACTTAGGGGGTGTAACTATGCGGGTTATTATTACATTAGCATGTTTGAATTGTAAGCAAAGAAACTATACGTCCAATAAAAATAAGCGAAACAATCCGGACCGCATGGAGAAGAAGAAGTATTGCAAGTTTTGCAATGAACATTCCATTCATCGCGAGACTAGGTAGTTTGTGGAGGTGTAGAGATGGCATTTTTAGGTAAAATGAAGAGTAGTTTTAGTTCCTCTTTCTCTTTTTTCAGTGACAGCTGGGCTGAATTGAAGAAAGTGAAATGGCCTAATCGCAAGGAATTAACAAGTTATACGATTGTAGTCATGGTCACGGTTGTATTTATAACTATCTATTTTGCCATCCTTGATCTTGGCATTTCTAATTTAGTTAGATTGGTTACTAAATAAATGGAAAACCAAACGAAATTAGCAGCGGATATGGAAAAAAGATGGTATGTGGTTCATACCTATTCCGGGTATGAGAACAAAGTTAAAGCCAATTTAGAAAAACGTGTAGAATCCATGAACATGCTAGACAAAATATTCCGCGTTCTTGTTCCGATGGAAGAAGAATTGGTAAACAAAGACGGTAAGAAAAAAGTCGTCATGCGTAAAGTTTACCCGGGTTATGTGTTAGTTGAAATGGTTCAAACGGATGACTCTTGGTATGTTGTGCGTAATACACCGGGGGTAACCGGATTTGTAGGTTCTACAGGTTCCGGGTCCAAGCCAACCGCGTTATTGCCGGAAGAAGTCGAGTCCATCCTTAAACATATGGGTATGGAAGAGCCAAAGCCGAAGATTGACTTTGAATTAAAGGAAGTCGTTCGTGTCAAGGAAGGTCCTTTTGCCAACTTTGTCGGATCAGTAGAAGAAATTTTGGCAGACAAGAGCAAGCTTAGAGTTCTTGTGAACATGTTTGGAAGAGAAACCCCAGTTGAGCTAGATTTTACTCAGGTGGAAAAATTATAAGCTAGACGTTTTAATGGTTTCCAAAGGTGGGAGGGGCTTGCCCCGTTAGACCACACTACTTGCAAGGAGGTGTCTCGCATGGCAAAAAAGGTTATTAAAGTGGTAAAATTACAAGTTAATGCAGGAAAAGCGAATCCAGCTCCACCGATCGGTCCGGCATTGGGTCAAGCAGGCGTGAACATTATGATGTTCTGTAAGGAATTTAATGCGCGTACAGCAGATCAAGCGGGTTTAATTATCCCTGTAGAAATCTCAGTTTTTGAAGACCGTTCCTTTACATTTATTTGCAAAACTCCACCAGCTGCTGTATTGCTTCGTGTTGTTGCAGGAATTGCTAAGGGTTCAGGTGAACCAAACAAGAAAAAAGTTGCTACAGTAAAACGTGATAAAATACGTGAAATTGCTGAGCAAAAAATGCCCGATCTTAACGCTGCATCTGTAGAAGCTGCAATGCGTATGGTTGAAGGTACAGCCCGTAGTATGGGAATCACAATCGTAGACTAACCCGCACGTCAGTGGGAGGATAATCCGTTAAAACCACAAAGGAGGATAAAAGAATGGCGAAACATGGTAAGAAGTATGCAGAAGCTCTTAAATTGGTAGATCAAGAAGCTCAATACGAGCCATTGGATGCAGTAACTCTAGTGAAAAAAGCATCTACAGCTAAATTTGATGAAACTGTAGAAGTTGCAGTTCGCTTGGGTGTTGATTCCAAGAAACAAGATCAAGCAGTTCGTGGAGTGGTTGTATTGCCACATGGAACTGGGAAAACTAAACGCGTTTTAGTTTTCGCAAAAGGTGAAAAAATCAAAGAAGCAGAAGCAGCAGGTGCTGACTTTGTGGGTGATCAAGATTTGATCATCAAGATTCAACAAGGCTGGTCTGACTTTGATGTTTGTGTTGCTACACCCGATATGATGAGTGAAGTTGGTAAATTGGGACGTATTTTGGGCGGTAAAGGTTTAATGCCAAACCCGAAAGCCGGGACAGTTACTTTTGACGTAGCGAAAGCCATTCAGGAAATTAAGGCAGGTAAGATTGAATATCGCCTTGATAAAGCCGGACAAATTCATGCGCCAATCGGCAAAGTTTCCTTTGACGAAACGAAGCTTAATGAAAACTTACGCGCACTGATCGAGGCTTTGATTAGATCGAAACCACCTGCTGCAAAAGGTGTATACTTGAAGAATGCAGCTATTTCTTCAACAATGGGTCCGAGCGTAACGTTGAGTCTAACATCATTTAGATAATGGGTATTTGACATCTTGTCAGAAGCATGATAATCTAAGTGAGGTTTTTAAGTTGAATATGCTACCGTAGACAGCAGGTGCTCTTAGGAGCTTAATTTCCCGCCGAGGTTTGTGATATAGATTCGAATTTCTTTAATGAGATATCGGAAGTATCCTGCCTTCGTATCGTCTACGAAGGCTTTTCTATTTGTACAAACAGGAGGTGTAAAGATGGGTAATGCAAAAATTCAAGGCGAGAAAGCTTTGCTTGTATCTGAAGTAACAACCAAGTTTCGTGAAAGCTCTTGCTCCATTGTTGCCGATTACCGAGGATTGGACTCTTTCCAAGTAACAGCACTTCGTAAAGCGCTTCGTGATGCAGGAATTGAGTTTCAAGTCATTAAGAATACATTGGTAAGACGTGCAACTGCGGATGCACAATTAACAGATTTAGATGCTTACTTGACAGGACCTACGGCGATTGCTTTTAGTAAAACTGACGTTGTCGCGCCTGCCAAGATTTTATCGGAATTCGCTAGAAAGAATGATAAATTGAGTCTAAAAGGTGCTATTGTTGAAGGCAAGGTTGTTGGACCGGATCAAATCAAAGCATTGGCAGAATTGCCATCTCGCGAGGGTATGCTCTCGATGTTGCTTAGCGTATTGCAAGCGCCTGTGCGTAACTTCGCACTTGCTGTTAAAGCAGTTGCTGAACAAAAACAAGCTTAAATTTATTGAACTTGTAACAAAAAATAATCTAATGATGATAATGGAGGTTTAACCATGAGTATTACTAATGCAGAAATTCTAGAAGCAATCAAAGGGAAAACAATTTTGGAGTTAAACGACTTGGTTAAAGCAATTGAAGAAGAGTTTGGCGTAACGGCAGCAGCACCAGTTGCAGCAGGCGGCGCAGTTGCTGCAGTTGAAGAAGAAGAGCAATCTGAATTTGATGTTATCTTGACTAGTGCTGGTCAAGCTAAGATCAACGTCATTAAAGCAGTTCGTGAAATCACAGGACTTGGCTTGAAAGAAGCTAAAGACTTGGTTGACGGCGCACCAAAACCAGTTAAAGAAAAAGTTTCTAAAGAAGATGCAGAAGCAATCAAAGCAAAGCTTACAGAAGCTGGAGCTTCAATCGACATCAAGTAATTTCATTCCACAACCCTTGAAGCATAAGGCGCTGCTAGCAAATTTATTTGTTCTCAGTCCTATGCATCAAGGGTTGTTTTTATTTCTGCGAAAAGGAGTGCGGATCATTTGACTGAGCATTATTATTCGGCGAAGCCCATGGCAGCTCATGAGCTCAACCAAATTCAAGTTAAATTAAGAGGTAAAGACTTTACTTTTGTGACGGATGCCGGTGTGTTCTCAAAAAGGGAAATCGACTTTGGGAGTAAACTGTTAATTGAAACAATGGTGATTAATCGCAAAGACTCAGTGCTTGATGTAGGCTGCGGCTACGGGCCAATCGGGTTGAGTGCAGCTTTGCTCGCAGATCAAGGACGGGTAACGATGATCGATATTAATGAGCGAGCGATTCAGCTATGTCGCGACAATGCTAAACGGAATGGGATAAGTAATATATCAATATGGCAAAGTGATTTGTTAGCTCAAGTAGCGGGCCAAAAATTCGATTGTGTATTAACGAATCCACCTATTCGAGCTGGGAAGGAAGTCGTTCATCAAATTTTTGTGCAAGCATTCTCTATTCTGGTTCCCGGTGGGCACTTATGGGTAGTCATTCAGAAAAAACAAGGTGCGCCTTCGGCATTTACGAAACTAGAAACTATTTTTGGGAATGTGCAAGAAGTAACAAAAGATAAGGGATACCGTATTTATAAAGCTATAAAAAAGAATTGACTTCATTTTATCGGTGTGGTATAGTTATAAAATGTCAGTATTAAGATGGGATATATGTCTTTAGTTAGCTAAAATGTCAAGTCTTTTTTTTCGAGGGATCAGAAATAGGATTTTAACAGCTTTTGCATAGTGTTAAAGTTTTAGGCTAATCTACGGGGTGGAAGATTATGGTATTTTTTGTTTTCGGAGGATAGTAGGAAAGTTCGAGTAGACTTGAGGGGTGGATCACAGTTGGCGGGACATATTGTTCAATTTGGACGACGTAAACGCAGGAGTTACGCACGAATTCGTGAAGTACTGGATATTCCAAACCTGATTGAAATTCAACAAAAATCATATGAGTGGTTTTTGGAAGAAGGATTGCGTGAGATGTTTCAGGATATTTCTCCGATTCAAGATTTCACGGGTAATTTAGTTTTAGAATTCATTGATTACAGCTTAGGGGAACCGAAGTATACAGTGGATGATTCCAAGGAACGCGACGTAACCTATGCTGCGCCATTGCGAGTCAAAGTACGTTTGTTTAATAAAGAAACCGGTGAAGTGAAAGAGCAAGAAGTCTTCATGGGTGATTTCCCAATCATGACCGATACAGGAACTTTCATTATCAATGGCGCGGAGCGTGTTATTGTCAGTCAGCTGGTTCGTTCGCCTAGCGTTTATTTTAGCACAAAAATCGATAAAAATGGTAAGAAAAATTTCACAGCAACGGTGATTCCTAACCGTGGTGCTTGGCTTGAACTGGAAACAGATGCGAAGGATATTATTTATGTACGAATCGATCGTACACGTAAAATTCCCGTCACTGTTTTATTGCGCGCACTAGGTTTTGGTACGGATGCAGAAATTATCGACTTGCTCGGTGATGATGAGTATATTCGTAATACACTTGATAAAGATAACACGGATTCTACAGATAAAGCTTTGATCGAAATCTATGAAAGATTGCGTCCAGGCGAGCCGCCAACATTAGACAATGCAAGAAGTCTACTCGTTGCACGCTTTTTTGATCCGAAACGTTATGATCTGGCCAATGTGGGCCGTTACAAAATCAACAAAAAGCTTCATATCAAAAACCGTCTATTCAACCAAAGATTAGCTGAAACTTTATTTGATTCAGAAACCGGTGAAATTATTGCAGAAGCCGGACAATCGTTGGATCGTCGTCTTTTGGATGAAATTTTACCGCACTTGGAAAAAGGTGTCGGCTTTAAGCAATATATCGTGCACGGTGGCGTAACGGAAACAGATAAAATTCCGATGCAAGCTATTGATGTGTTTTCACCTATTGAAGAAGGTAAGGTTATTAAGGTTATTGCTAACGGGACTATAGATAAAACGGTGAAAAATATTACGTCTGCGGATATCATATCGTCGATTAATTATTTCATTAATCTCTTGCATGGGATTGGTACAACGGATGATATCGATCACTTGGGCAACCGTCGTCTTCGTTCCGTTGGCGAGCTTTTACAAAACCAATTCCGTATCGGTTTATCTCGTATGGAACGGGTTGTGCGAGAGCGTATGTCCATTCAAGATGCTAACGTAATCACGCCACAAGCTTTGATTAACATTCGTCCTGTCATTGCTTCAATTAAAGAGTTCTTCGGAAGCTCACAATTGTCACAATTTATGGATCAAACGAATCCTCTGGCTGAATTGACGCATAAACGTCGTTTATCCGCATTGGGACCTGGTGGTTTGACGCGTGAGCGCGCAGGGTTTGAAGTGCGTGACGTTCATTACTCTCACTATGGTCGGATGTGTCCAATTGAAACACCCGAAGGTCCGAACATTGGGTTGATTAACTCCTTGTCGACTTTCGCTCGTATCAATGAATATGGCTTTATTGAAGCACCTTATCGTTGGGTTGATCCGAAGACAGGGATTGTTACGGAGAGAATTTCTTATGTAACAGCTGACGAAGAGGATAATTATATTGTCGCTCAAGCGAACGCAGAGCTTACCGAAGATAATAAATTTGCGAATGAAACCGTCATTGTACGTTTCCGCGGCGATAATTTATATGTGCCGCGCGATCGTGTCGATTATATGGATGTTTCACCTAAGCAGGTTGTATCCGTTGCAACAGCGCTGATTCCTTTCCTTGAGAATGATGACTCTAACCGTGCCCTAATGGGATCGAACATGCAACGTCAAGCCGTTCCTTTATTAATTCCTCGCTCCCCTTTAGTTGGGACTGGGATGGAGCACAAGGCTGCTAAGGATTCAGGGGTATGTGTTGTTTCTAAATGTGATGGAGTGGTAGAAAGAGTTTCAGCTAACGAAATTACCATTCGTCGTCAAGAAACGGTTGATGGTAAGCTAGTCAGTGGCAATCTAGTTAAATATAAACTTCACAAATTTATTCGCTCTAACCAAGGTACTTGTATCAACCAACGTCCGCTCGTTTATCGTGGCGAGGTTGTAAAGATAGGTGATATCTTAGCCGATGGACCTTCAACGGAACAAGGTGAATTAGCACTTGGACGTAATGTTGTCGTTGCCTTCATGGCATGGGAAGGTTATAACTACGAGGATGCTATTCTTCTAAGTGAAAAGTTAGTGAAAGAGGATGTTTACACCTCGATCCATATTGAAGAATACGAGTCCGAAGCACGGGATACGAAGCTCGGGCCGGAAGAAATCACGCGTGATATTCCGAATGTCGGCGAAGATGCGTTGCGCAACTTGGACGAACGCGGTATTATCCGTGTCGGTGCTGAAATTGGCGCAGGTGATATTCTAGTTGGTAAGGTAACCCCTAAGGGAGTTACAGAATTAACAGCTGAAGAACGCTTATTGCATGCTATTTTTGGTGAAAAAGCAAGAGAAGTTAGAGACACCTCACTTCGTGTGCCGCATGGTACCGATGGGATTGTTGTTGATGTGAAAGTCTTTACCCGTGAGAATGGCGATGAGCTTCCACCAGGCGTGAATCAGCTTGTACGTGTTTATATTGCCCAAAAACGGAAAATATCCGAAGGGGATAAAATGGCAGGACGTCACGGTAATAAAGGGGTAATTGCCCGAATTTTACCTGAAGAAGATATGCCTTTTCTTCCAGATGGCACTGCAGTTGAAGTTGTTTTGAATCCTCTAGGTGTTCCTTCTCGGATGAACATCGGTCAAGTACTTGAAGTGCATTTGGGCTTTGCTGCTAAATTATTGGGTATTCATACCGCAACTCCAGTTTTTGATGGAGCCCGTGAGAATGATGTATTCGATACAATGGTAGAGGCTGGAATGCAACGTAGCGGTAAAACCAAGCTTTATGATGGACGCAGCGGTGAAGAGTTTGAACGTGAAGTTACAGTTGGGGTCATGTATATGATCAAACTGGCACATATGGTTGACGATAAAATCCATGCTCGTTCCACAGGTCCTTACTCTCTCGTTACACAACAGCCATTGGGTGGTAAAGCTCAATTCGGTGGTCAACGTTTCGGGGAAATGGAAGTTTGGGCATTGGAGGCTTACGGTGCAGCTTATACACTGCAAGAAATTTTGACCGTAAAATCGGATGATGTTGTAGGTCGCGTGAAAACGTATGAATCGATTGTTAAAGGCGAGAACGTTCCTGAACCAGGTGTGCCTGAATCGTTTAAGGTTCTGATTAAAGAACTACAAAGCTTGGGAATGGACGTAAAAATCTTGTCCGCAACCGAAGAAGAAATCGAAATGCGTGATCTAGATGATGATGAAATAGCCAACGATAAGCTGAACTTGAATTTAGAGGGCGCTGAATTGGGTATGGAGTAAACGATTTTTGCCGGCAAATACATTTTTAAGGTGGGCTGCTCCTTGATTGACGTGAACAATTTTGAATATATGAAAATTGGTTTGGCTTCCCCCGAAAAGATCCGTTCGTGGTCACGCGGAGAAGTGAAAAAACCAGAAACCATCAATTATAGAACACTAAAGCCGGAAAAAGAAGGCTTGTTCTGCGAAAAGATCTTTGGACCAACCAAGGATTGGGAATGTCACTGTGGTAAATACAAACGTGTAAGATATAAAGGTGTTGTTTGTGATCGTTGTGGCGTAGAGGTTACCCGTCAAAAGGTTCGTCGTGAGCGCATGGGTCATATTGAATTGGCAGCTCCCGTTTCACACATTTGGTACTTTAAAGGGATTCCAAGCCGTATGGGTTTAGCGCTAGATATGTCTCCGCGTTCGTTGGAGGAAGTTATCTATTTTGCATCCTATGTTGTAACTGATCCAGGTGATACACCACTTGAGAAAAAACAACTGTTGACCGAGAAAGAATATCGCAGCTACCGTGAAAAATATGGTTATGCGTTTTCTGCTGGTATGGGCGCAGAAGCAGTTAAGAAATTACTTCAAGATATCGACATTACGAAGGATCTTGAACATTTGAAGGAAGAGCTCAAAACAGCTCAAGGACAGCGTCGGAATCGTGCGATTAAACGTCTTGAAGTGATTGAAGCATTCCGTAATTCCAAGAACTTGCCAGAATGGATGGTACTTGATGTACTGCCTGTTATTCCGCCGGAATTGCGTCCAATGGTACAGCTAGACGGAGGTCGTTTTGCGACTTCTGACTTAAATGATTTATATCGTCGGGTAATCAATCGTAATAACCGTTTGAAGCGTCTGCTTGATTTAGGCGCTCCGGATATTATTGTTCAGAATGAAAAACGGATGCTGCAAGAAGCAGTAGATGCGTTAATTGACAATGGTCGTCGCGGCCGTCCGGTAACAGGACCTGGTAACAGACCTTTAAAATCTTTAAGTCATATGCTTAAAGGGAAGCAAGGTCGTTTCCGTCAAAACTTACTAGGTAAACGAGTTGACTATTCCGGTCGTTCAGTTATCGTTGTAGGTCCTAGCTTAAAAATGTACCAGTGCGGATTACCCAAAGAAATGGCTTTAGAGCTTTTCAAACCATTTGTGATGAAAGAGCTTGTGAATAAAGGTTTGGCACATAATATTAAGAGTGCCAAGCGTAAGGTAGAACGTGTGAGCCCAGAGGTTTGGGATGTTCTAGAAGAAGTCATTCGTGAGCACCCGGTTCTTCTGAACCGTGCCCCGACGCTGCATAGATTAGGGATTCAAGCATTTGAACCGATTCTAGTAGAAGGACGCGCGATTAAGCTGCATCCTCTAGTTTGTACGGCGTATAATGCTGACTTTGATGGTGACCAAATGGCGGTTCACGTTCCGCTTTCTGCTGAAGCGCAAGCTGAAGCCAGATTGCTGATGCTGGCATCTGGTAACATTCTGAATCCGAAGGATGGTAAGCCAGTTGTAACACCTTCACAAGATATGGTTCTAGGTTGTTTCTATTTAACAATGGCAGATAAGACCTCTAAAGGATCGTACACGATTCTTGCATCTGTTAAAGAAGCAATTTCAGCTTATCAACGTGGTAGTGCATCCTTGCACGCAGTTGTGGCGATTCAGGCTAAAGTTCTCAACAAGACGAGCTTTACCGAAAAACAAAATGATGCGATCTTGATTACGACTGTTGGGAAAATAATTTTCAACGAAATATTCCCGGCCGATTTCCCGTACATTAATGAGTCAACGAAAACAAACTTGCTTAACGGCACGCCTGAAGAATATTTTGTGTATGAAAAAGGTGCAAATATTCGTGAAAGAATCGACGCTTATGTTGAAAAATTAGCGGTTGGTAAAGAATACTTGGGCTCGATCATTGCTGAATGCTTCCGTCGTTACCATACAACGTTAACTTCGAAGATCTTAGATAATATCAAAGGATTAGGTTTCACGTATTCGACTAAGTCAGGTATTACGATTGCTGTTTCCGATGTAACGGTTCCGCTTGAGAAGGATAAAATTATCAAGGATTCTGATGAAAAAGTTAGAATTGTCACCAATCAATTCCGTCGTGGATTGATTACAGATGAAGAGCGTTATGACCGAGTGATCAGTATCTGGAGCGATGCGAAGGAAGAAATCACGACCATCTTGATGGCTTCGCTGCAAAAATTCAACTCGATTAACATGATGGTTGAATCCAAAGCGCGTGGTAACAAATCGCAAATTACACAGCTTGGCGGTATGCGTGGTTTGATGGCTAATCCATCCGGGCGTATTATCGAATTGCCGATTAAATCGAACTTTCGTGAAGGCTTAACCGTTTTGGAATACTTTATTTCCACTCACGGAGCACGTAAAGGCTTGGCGGATACGGCACTACGTACAGCCGATTCCGGTTACCTTACTCGTCGACTTGTTGATGTAGCGCAGGATGTTATTGTACGAGAAGACGATTGTGGTACAGATAAAGGCTTTACAGTTACAAAAATTCAAGACGGTAAAGAAGTCATCGAAGATCTCTATGACCGTATTGAAGGCAGATACGCTTTTGAAACCATTAAACATCCGCAAACGGGTGAAATCTTAGTTTCACGTAATCAATTAATTGAAGCTAGCATAGCCGATAGCATTATTAATGCAGGTATTGAAACCATGCAAATTCGTTCCGTATTGAGCTGTAGAGCACGGTGGGGCGTGTGTAAGAAATGTTATGGTCGTAATTTAGCTACGGGTCAGCATGTTGAGATCGGTGAAGCCGTAGGGATTATTGCAGCTCAATCCATTGGAGAGCCGGGAACACAATTGACGATGCGTACTTTCCATACCGGTGGTGTGGCAGGGGATGATATCACACAAGGTTTGCCACGTATTCAAGAGTTATTCGAAGCTCGTAATCCAAAAGGGCAAGCGATTATTTCCGAAGTTGACGGCGTGATTAAAGAAATCCGTGAAGCTAAGGATCGTCGAGAAATTGAAGTTCAAGGCGAAGCGGAAGCTAAGATCTATGCAGTAACATACGGATCCAGAATACGTGTAGTCAAGGGTCAACAGGTTGAAGCTGGTGATGAATTAACCGATGGTTCCATTGATCCAAAGGACATGCTGAGGATTAAAGGTATTCGTGGTGTTCAGAATTACATCCTTCAAGAAGTGCAACGCGTTTATCGTAACCAAGGTGTTGAAATTAATGATAAACACATCGAGGTTATGATTCGCCAAATGCTTCGTAAAATTCGGATTGTCGATGCAGGGAATACAACCTTGCTGCCAGGCGCTTTCGTTGATATTCATGAGTATGAAGCAGCCAACAAAACCGCTTTGTTCGCTGGTGAAGAGCCAGCTGTTGCTAAGCCAGTGCTTCTAGGAATAACGAAAGCCTCCTTAGAAACAGATTCCTTCTTATCTGCAGCATCATTCCAAGAAACGACAAGAGTTCTTACCGATGCAGCAATAAAAGGTAAAGTCGATCAATTGCTGGGCTTGAAGGAAAATGTTATTATTGGCAAGCTAATTCCAGCAGGTACGGGCATGGCGAGATATCGTAATATTCGCTTAACTAACCCAAACGAAATTGCCCATGCTAATAGTGCCCCTACAGATGGAATCATCGAAAATGATGGTGAAGTTGTAGTAAGTGTGAAGTAAACTGCTGAAGTTAGATCTATATCCAGAAAGAATAGCGTAACTCTATTCTGATCTTATATTTTTGGGTAAATTCCGTCATCTTCCTTGGGAAGAATGACGGGAACATTTATCCTTGACACAGCATTTTCAAAGTGATAATATATCAAAGTGTGCCAAAATCATATTTTTGTTAAACGATGTGGCCGTTTACCCTTGCACTTGATCTTTGGAGGTTGTGCAATTGACTTATGAAAAAGTGAAACAGGCCGACAAAATAAGTATAGGTACAAAGCAAGCAACAAAGGTAATTGAGGCTGGCCAAGCACAAGAGGTTTTTATAGCTAAGGATGCAGATCTACGTGTAACAAGTAAAGTAATTGCTCTTTGCAAAAAAATGAGCGTGCAAGTGACTTACGTCGATTCCATGAAGTTGCTTGGTAAAGTGTGTGGAATAGAAGTAGGGGCGGCTATAGTTGCAGTTGTGAATGAATGACATTCTATGTTTTTGTCTTAGGATAAACAGCATGAGGATCAACATATAATCATGAGGTTCATCCTGAGACAAAAACTTTTCCTTTGTTCATTTACGAACCACCTGGATCTGTGGGCTTGTTGAAGAGAGTATTATTAATAAACGAAGGAAGGAGGAAGCGAAATGCCAACAATTAATCAACTGGTTCGCAAAGGACGTCAAGCTAAAGTTTATAAGTCCAAATCTCCAGCGTTGCAAAAAGGCTTCAACGCCTTGAACCGTGAAGAGACTTCAATAAGCGCTCCTCAAAAACGTGGTGTTTGTACACGTGTAGGAACTATGACACCCAAAAAACCAAACTCAGCATTGCGTAAATATGCCCGTGTTCGTTTAACGAACCGTGTTGAAGTTACTGCATACATTCCGGGAATTGGTCATAACCTTCAAGAGCATAGTGTTGTTCTTGTTCGTGGTGGAAGAATTAAAGATTTACCAGGGGTACGTTATCATATCGTCCGTGGAGCATTGGATACAGCTGGGGTGAATAACCGTAAGCAATCCCGTTCCAAGTACGGTACTAAGCGTCCGAAAGTTAAGAAATAATAGTAACATAAATATGAATGAAACGCAGAAGAAAGGGGGATAACAATGCCACGTAAAGGTCCCGTTACCCGTAGAGATGTATTACCGGATCCGATATATAGCAGCAAGTTAGTAACTCGTTTGATCAACCGCATCATGATTGATGGAAAAAGAGGAACTGCTCAAACTATTTTATATGATGCGTTTAAGTCAATTAAAGAACGTTCAGGTAAAGATCCAATGGAAGTTTTTGAACAAGCAATTAAGAACATCATGCCAGTACTAGAAGTTAAAGCACGTCGTGTAGGCGGAGCTAACTATCAAGTGCCGATTGAAGTAAAACCAGAGCGTCGTACAGCATTAGGATTGCGTTGGTTGGTTCACTATTCGCGTTTGCGCGGAGAAAAAACCATGGAAGAACGTCTTGCAGCCGAAATTTTAGATGCTAGCAATAGCACTGGAGCTGCTGTTAAGAAACGTGAAGATACACACAAAATGGCCGAAGCAAATAAGGCTTTTGCTCATTATCGCTGGTAGAATTTATTATATTTAGAAAGGAGACATAAACATGGCTAGAGAGTTCTCCTTAAAAGATACACGTAATATCGGGATTATGGCACATATTGATGCTGGTAAAACAACCACGACCGAACGTATCTTGTACTATACAGGGATCACGCACAAAATCGGTGAAGTGCATGAAGGTGCAGCAACGATGGACTGGATGGAACAAGAACAAGAGCGCGGAATCACGATTACATCCGCAGCAACAACGGCTCAGTGGAAAGGTCATCGTATTAATATTATCGATACCCCGGGACACGTAGACTTTACAGTTGAAGTTGAGCGTTCACTTCGTGTATTGGATGGGGCCGTATGTGTGTTTGATGCCAAAGGCGGCGTTGAACCACAATCAGAAACAGTATGGCGTCAAGCGGATCGTTACAACGTTCCACGGATTGCCTATGTAAACAAAATGGATATTATCGGTGCAGACTTTGAAGGTACAATTGATCAAATGCGTGATAGATTGCGTGCAAACGCAGTAGCTATTCAATTTCCAATTGGAACCGAAAACGACTTTATTGGTATCATTGACTTGATCGAGAATGTAGCGCATATCTACAAAGACGATAAAGGAAAAGAAATTGATATCGTTGAGATTCCAGCTGCTTACAAGGAAAAGGCAGCACAATTACGCCTTGAATTGTTTGAAAAAGTTGCAGAGTTAGACGAAGAGTTGACTATGAAATATCTTGAGGGCGAAGAAATCACAATCCCTGAGTTGAAAGCAGCCTTGCGTAAAGGTACATGTGAAGTGAAAATTGTTCCTGTGCTTTGTGGTTCTTCTTATAGAAACAAAGGCGTTCAACTTTTGTTGGATGATGTTGTTTCCTACCTTCCAGCACCTATTGATGTCCCTGATATCAAAGGTCATCTTGATGACGGAACAGAGACCATTCGTAAATCGGATGACTCACAGCCTTTCTCATCCCTTGCCTTCAAAATCATGACGGATCCTTTCGTTGGCAGACTTACGTTTTTCCGCGTATACTCCGGCACATTGGAATCAGGTTCTTATGTATTGAATTCAACTAAAGGTAAACGCGAAAGAATTGGGCGTATTCTTCAGATGCATGCTAACAATCGTCAAGAAATCTCGGTCGTTTATTCAGGAGATATCGCGGCAGCTGTTGGTTTGAAGGATACAACTACAGGCGATACTTTATGTGATGAGAAAAACCCTGTAATTCTTGAAAAAATGAACTTCCCTGATCCGGTAATTTCGGTAGCAATTGAGCCTAAGACTAAGGTCGACCAAGATAAAATGGGTCTTGCATTGTCTAAGCTTGCTGAAGAAGATCCAACCTTTAGAACACATACAGATGAAGAAACCAATCAAACGATTATCTCTGGTATGGGTGAGCTTCACCTTGAAATCATTGTTGACCGTATGATGCGTGAATTCAAAGTAGAAGCTAATGTTGGTAAGCCTCAGGTTGCTTACAGAGAAACATTCCGCACATCAGCTAAGGTTGAAGGTAAGTTTGTTCGTCAATCTGGTGGTCGTGGACAATATGGTCATGTATGGGTTGAGTTTTCCCCTCGTGAGCCAGGTGAAGGCTTCCTATTCGAGAACAAAACTGTCGGTGGATCGGTTCCTCGTGAATACGTAGCACCTGTCGGAGCTGGGATCGAAGAAGCATTGAAAACAGGTGTGGTTGCAGGCTTCCCATTAGTAGACATCAAAGCTGTATTGTTTGATGGATCCTATCATGATGTCGATTCCAACGAAATGGCGTTTAAAATTGCTGGATCGATGGCATTGAAAGCAGCTAAAGAGAAATGTAATCCTTGCTTGCTTGAGCCGATTTTCAAAGTAGAAGTTAATGTACCTGAAGATTATATGGGCGATGTTATTGGAGACTTGAGCTCCCGTCGTGGACGTATCGAAGGTATGGACGAACGCTCTGGAACTCGTATCGTAAGAGCTAAGGTGCCTTTGGCAGAAATGTTTGGTTATTCCACAACATTGCGTTCCCGTACCCAAGGTCGTGGAACATTCTCCATGGAATTATCGCATTATGAAGAAGTGCCTAAAAACGTTGCAGAAGAAATTATTGCAAAGCATAAAGGCGCATAAAAATATAAATTATATTAAGGAGGATTTAGTCTCATGGCAAAAGCAAAATTCGAACGTAATAAACCGCATATTAACATCGGTACAATTGGTCACGTCGATCATGGTAAAACAACACTTACTGCTGCAATCACAAATGTATTAGCAAAAAAATACGGTGGTGCTGCTGTAGCTTTTGACCAAATTGACAAAGCTCCAGAAGAACGTGAGCGCGGAATCACAATTTCAACGGCTCACGTTGAATATGAAACACCTAATCGTCACTATGCACACGTTGACTGTCCTGGACATGCCGATTATGTTAAGAACATGATCACTGGTGCTGCTCAAATGGATGGCGCCATTCTAGTCGTATCCGCAGCTGATGGTCCTATGCCACAAACGCGTGAACACATCTTATTGTCCCGTCAAGTTGGCGTGCCTTACATTGTTGTATTCATGAACAAATGTGATACAGTGGAAGACGAAGAGTTGTTGGAATTGGTTGAGATGGAAATTCGTGATTTATTAACAGCTCAAGAATTCCCTGGCGACGACACTCCAATTATTCGTGGTTCTGCTCGTGAAGCATTGCAAAACCCAGATGGTCCGTGGGCAGATAAAATTATTGAATTGTTCGAACAAATCGAAGCCTTCATTCCTAACCCAGAACGTGATACTGACAAACCTTTCTTGATGCCAGTTGAGGATGTTTTCTCAATCACAGGCCGTGGAACTGTTGCTACAGGACGCGTAGAACGTGGGAAGATCAAAATTGGCGAAGAAATCGAGATCGTTGGTATTCACGAAGAAACGAAGAAATCAATCGTTACTGGTGTTGAAATGTTCAGAAAGCTGTTAGACTCCGCTCAAGCTGGGGATAACATCGGAGCACTTCTACGTGGTATCGATCGTAAAGATATCGAACGCGGTCAGGTTTTGGCTAAACCGGGTTCAGTTAAACCACACACTAACTTTACAGCACAAATTTACGTGTTGACTAAAGAAGAAGGCGGGCGTCACAAACCATTCTTTTCCGGTTACCGTCCACAATTCTACTTCCGTACAACGGACGTAACTGGAGTTATTACTCTTCCAGAAGGTACTGAAATGGTTATGCCTGGTGATAACATCACCGTTACTGTTGAATTGATCAACCCAATCGCTATCGAAGAGGGAACTCGTTTCGCTATTCGTGAAGGTGGACGTACTGTTGGAGCTGGAGCCGTTGCTTCAATCCAAAAGTAATTTAAACAGCTAACTTAGCTAAAATAGTGAGCCCTCATTCAGTAATGGATGAGGGCTTATTTTTCTGAAGAGTTTCGAAAAATTAAAACAAACTGCGCAGAACATTTTATAATGTGAAGCTGCAGTGCGTGAGGGGTGTGCCTTCCAGCCACTCTTGAAATTGAGTTTCTTCTATTAAATAGAAGCCAGGTGGAAACTCACTTTCAAAGGCGGCCCGTAAACTTTCCAGACACACTCCCTCACTCCCTTCCGCAATCATTATAAAGTACCGCTAACCGCGTTTATTTCATATGCTTTTCTCCTTCTTCAAAAAAATGAAGTGGGGAAGTAAAAGAATTATTCAGACTTAACGTAGAGTCTGAAAGAATAAAACATTGACGTTAATAGAATTAGCCATCGCAGTAAACATCAAACAAGATATTTGCCTTTTTAAATGCAGAAATGAGACGGAACAGAACTCGTTTCTTCAATATAGCAAGCAATTAGTAAGCAATTGAAGTTTCATTGCGATACTAATATGCATGCATTCAAAAAACAGTCTGTTTAATAGTAGGTGTAAGGGAGTAATGGGTGTGCCTGGAAAGTTTACGTGCCGCCTTTGAAAGTGAGTTTCCACCTGGCTTCTATCTAATAGAAGAAACTCAATTTCAAGAGTGGCTGGAAGGTACATCTATTACGCACTGCAACGCAACTATTAACCAGTCTTTTCCGCGATGTTGCGCATTATCCAATGCAACAAAATTTATACTTGCTATTTATTTTGATATTCCGTATAATAGTGAACGTTGGTCTGTGACGTTGTGATGATGTGAGAGGTTGCCGACACACACGGCCCCTTTGCCATAGGGGATGTTGTTGGAGAATTTTCACGGAGTATGTCCGATACTAAATTGGGCGATAGAAGGAGGGACTTATATGGCAAAGCAAAAGATTCGTATCCGTTTGAAGGCTTACGATCATAGAATTCTTGATGCATCTGCTGAGAAAATTGTTGATACTGCAAAACGTTCCGGTGCAAGTGTTTCCGGACCGATACCGTTACCAACGGAAAAGCAAATTATCACAGTATTGCGTGCAGTGCACAAATACAAGGATTCGCGGGAACAATTCGAAATGCGCACTCATAAGCGTTTAATCGATATTGTCAACCCAACGCCACAAACGGTAGATGCATTGATGCGTTTAGATTTACCGTCTGGTGTCGACATAGAGATTAAACTATAATATTCGGAATTGTAAAAGAAAAGAGGTGTCAACATGACAAAAGGTATCTTAGGTAAAAAAATAGGTATGACTCAAGTATTTACACCTGAGGGATTGGTATTGCCGGTAACTGTTATTGAAGCAGGTCCTTGTATCGTTTTACAAGTAAAGGATTTGGAGAATGATGGCTACGAAGCAATTCAGCTTGGTTTCAGTGACAAGAAAGAAAAAAATGCAATTAAGCCTGAGTTGGGCCATGCTAAGAAAGCAGGATCAACCCCTAAGCGCTACATTAAAGAATTTCGCGGTATTTCGTTGACAGATTATACAATAGGCCAAGAAATTAAGGCTGATCTGTTTACTGCTGGCGAATTTGTTGATGTGACAGGCACTTCCAAAGGTAAAGGTTTTCAAGGTACGATCAAAAGACATAACACGTCCAGAGGTCCGATGGCGCATGGTTCTCGTTATCACCGTGGTCCGGGTTCGATGGGTTCGATTCAAGCTAATAGAGTTCCGAAGGGCAAGAAACTTCCAGGACATATGGGTCATGAAACAGTAACCTTGCAAAACCTGCAAGTTGTTAGAGTCGATGTAGAGCGTAATGTTATTTTAGTTAAAGGGTCTATTCCAGGTCCTAACAATAGTTACGTTAGCTTAAAAACAACAGTTAAAAAGTAAGGTAGCAGGAAAGGAGGATTACTAATGCCAAAAGTAGCGGTTTTTAATGTTAGCGGAGCACAAGTTGGAGAGATTGAATTATCTGATTCCATTTTTGGAATTGAACCCAATAAGTATGTGCTTCATGACGCAGTTGTGATGCAGCAAGCTTCGCAACGTCAAGGAACACATAAAGTAAAAGGTCGCTCTGAAGTTCGAGGCGGTGGACGCAAGCCTTGGAAACAAAAGGGTACAGGCCGTGCACGTCAAGGTAGTATTCGTTCGCCGCAATGGAGAGGTGGCGGTATTGTTTTTGGACCGACTCCACGCAGTTATGGCTACAAGTTACCTAAAAAGGTTCGCCGTTTAGCCATTAAATCAGCATTATCTTCAAAAGTAATTGCTAATGAAATCATTGTGTTGGATCAACTTTCATTCAACCAACCGAAAACGAAAGAATTTATTGCCGTATTGAAGAATTTAAAGGTAGATACTAAGGCGCTGATCGTCACAAGTAGCTTCGACGCTAACGTCGTATTATCATCCCGCAACATTCCTGGAATTAAATTTGTTACCGCAGACGGCATTAATGTTTTAGACGTTTTGATGTATGATAAATTAATCATCACTCAAGATGCAGTAGGTAAGGTAGAGGAGGTATTCGCATAATGAAAAATCCTCGTGATATTATCAAGCGCCCCGTAATTACAGAGCGCACTAGTGATTTAATGTCGATGAAGAAATATGTGTTTGAAGTTGATCTTCGCAGCAACAAAACGGAAATCAAACAAGCCATTGAATCCATTTTTAAAGTGAAGGTTACGAATGTAAACACTTTAAGAATGCCGGCAAAACCGAAGCGTTATGGCAAACATTCAGGATATACATCCGAATGGAAAAAAGCAATCGTAACGTTGAGTAAAGAAAGTAAGGAATTGGAATTTTTCGAAAACGTAAACGTTTAGAACCATTTTATGAAGTAAGGAGGAAACCACATGCCAATTAAAAAATATAAACCGACATCCCCGTCTAGACGTCAGATGTCCGTGTCTACATTTGAAGAAATCACAACAAGTACACCAGAGAAATCGTTGCTTGCACCTTTGTTTAAGCAAGCAGGTCGTAATAACCAAGGTAAGATTACGACTCGTCATCGTGGCGGCGGACATAAGCGTAAATACAGAATTATTGATTTTAAACGGACTAAAGATGGCATACCAGGTCGCGTTGCTACAATTGAGTATGATCCAAACCGTTCCGCTAATATCGCATTGATCCATTATGCGGATGGTGAGAAAGCATACATCATTGCGCCAAAAGGTCAAAAGGTTGACGACGTGATCGTGTCAGGACCAGGATCAGATATCAAGATTGGTAATGCAATGGCACTTGAGAACATTCCGGTGGGTACTGTTATTCATAATATTGAATTGAAGCCAGGTAAAGGCGGACAATTAGTTCGTGCAGCTGGTACTTCGGCTCAATTATTAGGTAAAGAAGAGCAGTATGTAACGATTCGTTTATCCTCAGGTGAAGTTCGCAAGGTCTTGAAGGTTTGTCGTGCTACTGTTGGGTCTGTTGGGAATGAAGATCATGAGCTTATCAATATTGGTAAGGCTGGTCGTAACCGTTGGAAAGGTCAACGTCCTGAAGTTCGTGGAGTTGTCATGAATCCTAACGATCACCCACATGGTGGTGGTGAAGGTCGTGCTCCAATCGGTCGTAAATCTCCAATGTCACCTTGGGGCAAGCCTACTCTTGGTTACAAAACGCGTAAGAAAACTAAAGCGTCCGATAAGTACATTGTACGTCGTCGCACTAAATAATTCGCAAGATAATCAACTCGGACGAAGGGAGGATTACAAATGGGACGTAGCTTAAAAAAGGGACCTTTTGTGGATGATTACTTAATGAAGAAAGTTGAAGCGTTGGGTCCAAATGCGGGTACAGGTCAGAAAAAAGCCGTTATCAAAACTTGGTCGCGCCGTTCTACCATTTTCCCGCAATTTATTGGTCACACATTTGCCGTTTATGATGGTAGAAAGCATGTACCGGTATGGGTAACAGAAGATATGGTTGGACATAAATTAGGTGAGTTTGCTCCTACACGTACGTATAAAGGGCATTCTGACGATGATAAGAAAACAGGCAAGCGTTAAAATGTGTTTAATCGAATTGTTTGAGAGGAGGTTCTACAATGCAAGAAGCAACAGCGTATGGGAAACATATTCGCATCGCTCCTCGGAAAGTACAACTAGTGATTGACTTGATTCGCGGCAAAGCAGTTGGTGAAGCTATCGCCATATTGCGTCATACACCTAGATCAGCATCGCCAATCATCGAAAAGATACTGAATTCCGCGATTGCGAATGCGGAACATAACTTTTCGCTAGATCCTAACAAATTAGTAATCACTACAATTTTTGTAGGTCATGGGCCAATTATTAAAAGATTCCGTCCACGTGCCATGGGTCGTGCAAGCAATATTCATAAACGTACCAGCCACATTACACTAGTGGTAACTGAAAAATAAGGAGGGATTACGCGTGGGTCAAAAGATACATCCGATAGGATTTAGAATTGGAGTTATTCGCGATTGGGAATCCAAGTGGTATGCTGGTAAAGATTACGGCGATTTATTGCTTGAAGATGTGAAAATTCGTGAATACTTAAAAAAGAAGCTCAAAGATTCTGCACTTTCTCATGTTGAAATCGAACGTGCATCTAACCGTGTTAACGTAACGATTCACACAGCTAAGCCGGGTATGGTTATCGGTAAAGGCGGCGCAGAGGTTGAAGTGATTCGTAACCACATTGCTAGCTTTTCTAATAAAAAAGTGCATATCAATATTTCCGAAATTAAATATCCTGATCTTGTAGCTATTCTAGTTGCAGAGAGTATTGCTCAACAATTGGAGCGTCGCGTATCTTTCCGTCGTGCCATGAAGCAAGCTTTGCAAAGAACCATGAGATCTGGAGCCAAAGGGATCAAAACTGCCGTTAGCGGACGTTTGGGCGGAGCTGAAATTGCTCGTAGCGAAGGCTACAACGAAGGTACAGTACCACTTCATACACTTCGTGCGGATATCGATTATGGAACAGCTGAAGCGCATACTACTTATGGTCTAATAGGCGTAAAAGTATGGATTTATCGCGGGGAAGTTCTTCCAACTGTTAAGAAGAAGGCAGTAATTGAGAAAGCAGTAATTGAGGAAGGAGGGAACTAATCATGTTAGTACCTAAACGTGTAAAGCATCGTAAAGAACATCGTGGAAAAATGAGCGGTCGCGCTAAAGGCGGAACAGAAGTAGCATTTGGCGAATTCGGTTTGCAGGCTGTAGAACCAGCATGGGTAACCAACAGACAAATTGAAGCAGCACGTATTGCTATGACTCGTTATATCAAACGTGGCGGTAAAGTTTGGATTAAAATCTTCCCTTCTAAGCCAGTTACGCAAAAGCCACTCGAAGTACGTATGGGTAGTGGTAAAGGTAATGTTGAGAAATGGGTAGCTGTTGTAAAACCAGGCAAAATTCTTTTTGAACTTGCTGGAGTATCGGAAGAAATAGCACGTGAAGCAATGCGTCTAGCGGCACATAAATTGCCGATCAAAACGAAATTTGTGAAACGTGAAGAAGTAGGCGGTGAAGCAAATGAAGGCTAGTACTAGTGAATTTCGCAACTTAACATCAGTAGAACTTGTACAAAAAATTGCCGGATTTAAAGATGAACTCTTTAACCTCCGTTTTCAATTGGCTACAGGCCAATTGGATAACCCGTCTCAAATTCGCGATGTTCGCAAAGAGATTGCTCGTGCAAAAACTATTTTGCGTGAAAGAGAACTTGGGATCGGTTAATCGGTTCTTGAATTTAGAGAAGAGGAGGACTTTCAATGGAAGAACGCAATGATCGTAAAGTACAAGTTGGTAAAGTAGTGAGTAACAAGATGGAAAAAACTATTGTTGTTGCAATCGAAACTTACAAAAATCATGACTTGTACCACAAGAGAATTAAGGTTACTAAAAAATTTAAAGCCCATGACGAAAACAATGAAGCCAAAATTGGCGATGTTGTAAAGATAATGGAAACTCGTCCGATATCGAAGGATAAGCGGTGGAGATTGGTTGAAATCGTTGAAGCGGCTATTGTTCTTTAAGAGATGAGCAGCAGGTGTTATAGGAACAAGTCCGAAAGGAGGGAACTCGAATGATCCAACCATTTAGTAGATTAGCTGTTGCTGATAATTCAGGTGCCAAGAAATTGATGTGTATTCGTGTCCTTGGCGGCACAGGTCGTCGCGTAGGTCATATCGGAGATTTAATTATATGTGCCGTTAAAGAAGCAACACCAGGTGGCGTTGTCAAAAAAGGTGATGTAGTTAAAGCCGTTATCGTCCGTACAAAGCGTGGTGCTCGTCGTAAAGACGGTTCACATATCGCATTTGATGAGAATGCAGCTGTTATTGTTAAAGATGACAAGAGCCCGCGTGGTACGCGTATTTTTGGGCCTGTAGCTCGCGAATTGCGTGATCGTGATTTTATGAAAATTATTTCTTTAGCCCCTGAAGTTATCTAAACCTATTGAAGTTGTAATTCCGAACATGTAAACCGCCACTTGGGAGGTGTAATCGAAAAATGCCAAAAACAAAAAAGAAGTTAGAAGATCACAACCATAAGCTGCATGTCAAAAAAGACGATACAGTGTTCGTGATAACCGGTAAAGACAAAGGTAAAAAAGGACGTATCATTGCAGCGTATCCTCGTCAAAACCGTGTTTTGGTTGAAGGAGTCAACATGATGAAAAAGCATGCGAAGCCTTCACAACAAAACCCGCAAGGCGGAATCATTAATCAAGAAGCCCCGATCCATGTATCTAACGTGATGTTAATCGATCCGAAGAGCGGCAAGCCGACTCGTGTAGGTTATAAAATACTGGATAACGGGAATAAAGTTCGAATCGCCCAAAAATCAGGCGAAGTTATCGATTAATAAAGTGCGGAAGGAGGTACATGAATCATGGCAGCAAGATTAAAAGATCGTTTCTTAAACGAAATTACACCTGGCTTAATGCAAAAATTCAACTATACAACGGTTATGCAAGTTCCTAAAGTTGAGAAAGTTGTTATCAACATGGGTGTGGGCGATGCAGTATCCAACTCCAAAATTCTTGATGCAGCGGTTTTAGAATTGCAAACTATTTCAGGCCAAAAGCCAATCGTAACGAAAGCGAAAAAATCCATTGCTGGATTCAAGCTTCGTGAAGGTATGCCGATCGGAACAAAAGTAACATTACGTGGTGAACGCATGTACCATTTCTTGGATAAATTATTCAATGTTGCTTTACCTCGCGTACGTGACTTTCATGGTGTTTCAAACAAAGCGTTTGATGGCCGTGGTAACTACACGCTTGGCTTGAAAGAGCAATTGATTTTTCCGGAAATTGAGTATGACAAGGTAGATAAAATCCGTGGAATGGACATCGTTATTGTAACGACTGCCAAAACGGATGAAGAATCGCGCGAGTTGCTAACGCAAATGGGCATGCCCTTTGTTAAGTAATCGACAACTTATAGCATTCGGAGGTGGAGAATAAGTGGCAAAAACTTCGATGATAGTCAAACAACAACGTAAACCGAAATTTAAAGTTCAAGCTTATACACGTTGTGGACGTTGCGGTCGCCCGCATTCCGTTTTACAAAAATTTAAAATTTGCAGAATATGTTTTCGTGAATTAGCTCATGCTGGCCAGATTCCTGGCGTTAAAAAAGCAAGCTGGTAATAAACCCACTTCGGGAAGGAGGTTCGCAATATGGTAATGTCAGATCCGATTGCAGATATGCTTACACGCATTCGCAACGCTAATATTGTTCGTAAAGAAACCGTTGAAATTCCAGCTTCCACAATCAAAAAGGAAATTGCTGAGATTTTGAAAAAAGAAGGCTTCATTCGTGATGCTGAATATGTTCAAGATAACAAACACGGGATTATCCGCTTGTTTCTTAAATACGGTCCTAACAATGAACGTGTTATTTCCGGCTTAAAAAGAATTAGCAAACCAGGCTTGCGCGTTTATACGAAGAGTCAAGAGGTTCCTCGTGTATTAGGCGGTCTAGGCTTAGCGATTATTTCCACTTCAAGTGGAGTCATGACAGATAAAGAAGCTCGTCAAGCTAAATCAGGTGGAGAAGTAATCTGCTACATTTGGTAATTGATTAAGGCAATCGAATGGAGGTGTACACATGTCTCGAATTGGTCGTAAACCAATAAATGTACCAGCAGGAGTAAGCATATCTTTTGATGACACAAGAATCACGGTAAAAGGACCCAAAGGTGCTTTGTCCCGTGTACTGCATAAAGATATGAAAGTCGTTTTGGAAGAAAACGTGATTAACGTTGAGCGCCCATCCGATAATAAGTTGCATCGTTCATTACATGGAACTACCCGTAGTGTGGTAGCTAACATGGTAATTGGAGTAACAGAAGGTTTTACGAAAAACTTGGAATTGGTTGGCGTTGGTTACCGTGCTAACAAAAACGGAGATAAATTGGTGCTTAACGTAGGTTACTCCCATCCCGTTGAAATTCTACCTGAATCAGGTATTGAATTCGATGTTCCAACAAATACAAAAATTATTGTTAAAGGCATCGATAAAGAATTGATTGGCGCTACAGCAGCTAAAATTCGTTCCGTACGTGAGCCTGAGCCTTATAAAGGTAAAGGGATTAAATACGAAGGCGAACGTATTCTTCGTAAAGAAGGTAAAGCTGGTAAGAAGAAGTAAGAGCAGTATTCTAAGGCTTTCTTAGAAGATATGAAGGGAGTGAACATCCTCATGATTAATAAAAGCGATAAAAATGCTTCACGTTTGAAAAGACATCTTCGTGTACGTAAAAAAATCGAAGGAACGACATTACGTCCTCGTTTGAATATTTTCCGTTCATCGAAGCATATGTATGCTCAAATCATTGATGATACTAAAGGTGTAACGATCGTTGCAGCTTCTACATTGGATAAAGATTTGGGAGAAGCCGTTTCCAACGGTGGTAACGTTGATGCAGCTCGTCAAGTTGGCGCTTTAATTGCCAAACGTGCAAAAGAACAAGGTGTTGTGAAAGTTGTATTTGACCGCGGCGGGTATTTATACCACGGACGTGTGCAAGCATTAGCTGACGCAGCGCGCGAAGCTGGACTAGAATTCTAGTTCACACTCTATTCAATAAGGAGGTAAAAAACTTGCGTGTAGATCCCAATACATTAGATTTAAAAGATAAAACGGTTCACATTAACCGTGTTGCTAAGGTTGTTAAAGGCGGTCGGCGTTTTAGTTTCAGCGCACTAGTAGTTGTCGGTGACGGTAACGGCTGGGTTGGCGCAGGAATTGGTAAAGCAGGCGAAGTTGGAGATGCCATTAAAAAGGGTATTGAAGATGCAAAGAAGAACTTGATCCACGTACCGATTGTAAAAACTACAATTCCACATCTAGTGGTTGGTAAGTTCGGTGCAGGAAGAGTTCTACTTAAACCGGCATCACAAGGTACTGGAGTTATTGCTGGCGGACCTGTTCGTGCGGTGTTGGAATTAGCCGGAGTCGGCGATATTTTGACAAAATCCTTAGGATCCTCGAACTCCATTAACATGGTAAATGCGACATTGGAAGGCTTGCAACGCTTGAAAAAAGCAGAAGAAGTTGCCAAATTGCGCGGAAAAACAGTCGCTGAGCTGTTAGGTTAGGGGGAAAAAACAATGGCAAAACAACTACTGATTACCCTTACTCGTAGCTTGATTGGTCGCCCTGAAACACAACGTGTGACAGTTAGAACTTTGGGATTAAAGAAATTGAATTCCAATGCAGTTCAACTAGATAACGTTGCGATTCGTGGCATGATCAATAAAGTGAGTCATTTGGTTACAGTGAAAGAATTCGAAGAATAAATAGAGCTCCAGAAATTTTACAAGGAGGTGCACAACGATGAAGTTACATGAACTAGCTCCAGCACCAGGATCGCGTCACGTTAAGAAACGTGTGGGTCGCGGTATCGGTAGCGGTACTGGTAAAACATCAGGAAGCGGGCATAAAGGTCAAAAGGCTCGTTCTGGTGGTGGCGTTCGTCCTGGATTTGAAGGGGGTCAAAACCCTTTGTTCCGCAGATTGCCTAAACGTGGGTTTAACAATCTTAATCGCAAGGAATACGCAGTTGTCAACTTAGACGTGCTTAACAATTTCACGGCAGGAACTGAAGTCACACCGGAAGTTTTGATGGAATACGGTATTGTCAAAAATTCAAAAAGTGGAATTAAGATTTTAGGCAATGGCGAGCTTGCTGTACAACTTACAGTAAAAGCTAATAAGTTCTCCCAATCTGCGGTGGATAAAATTCAGGCTGCCGGCGGTAAAACCGAGGTGATTTAATGTTTAATACCCTATCCAATATCTTCAAGGTTGAAGATCTGAGAAGAAGAATATTGTTCACATTAATCGTTCTGATCGTTTATAGAATAGGTGCTTTTATTCCAGTCCCTAATATTAATATCGATCAGCTAACAGCGGCAGATCAATCAGGTACAGATGTTTTCGGTTTATTGAATACCTTTTCGGGTGGGGCATTAAATAGATTTTCTATCTTCGCGATGGGAATCATGCCTTACATTACTTCTTCAATCATTGTTCAATTACTTTCTATGGATGTCATTCCTCGGTTTGCACAATGGGCTAAAGAAGGCGATGTAGGCAGAAAGAAACTTGCACAAATCACAAGATATGGTACCGTAGGGTTGGGTTTAATCCAAGCATTTGGTTTATCGATTGGGTTTAACAATATGTACCCTGGTTTGGTAATTAACCCTAATTTTACAACGTATGCTTTGATTGCGATCATATTGACTGCAGGTACATCTTTCCTCATGTGGTTAGGTGAACAAATCACTGAGCATGGTATCGGTAATGGTATATCGATCATCATTTTCGCTGGGATTGTTGCAGGTATTACAACAAACATTCAAGTTCTGTATCAAACGCTCTTCGTAGATGCTGGTGATGCCTTATTCTTGAACATTGTCAAAGCGATCCTGATCCTTATTGCGGTTGTTGCTATCATCGCAGGAGTAATCTTTGTACAACAAGGAGTCCGCAAAATACCGGTTCAATATGCAAAACGTGTAGTTGGGCGTAAAATGTATGGTGGTCAATCCACGCACATTCCACTTAAAGTGAATGCTGCAGGCGTTATCCCTGTCATTTTCGCACTCTCACTTCTCATGTTTCCATCCACCATTGCTCAATTTTGGTCTGGTAATGTGGTTGCAGATTGGATTATTAGAAACTTTAATATCAATACGGGTGCTGCAATTGGTATGGTATTCTATGTCATACTGATCATTGGATTTACTTATTTCTACACGTTTGTGCAGATCAATCCGGTGCAAATGGCTGACCAGATGAAGAAAAATGGTGGCTATGTGCCAGGTATTCGACCTGGTAAAACGACACAAGTTTATTTAACCAGAGTGATGACACGCATTACGTTATCTGGGGCAATATTTCTAGCTGCGATTTCGATTTTACCTATGATCTTTGGTAAGTTAGCAGGTTTACCTACTTCTGTTCAAATTGGCGGTACATCTTTACTTATCGTCGTTGGAGTTGGATTGGAAACTATGAAACAAATCGAAAGTCAATTAATCAAGCGCCACTATAAAGGGTTCATTAATAAATAACTAAGCGAATCGGTTTATTGCAGGTCAGCTCAGCCGGTCCACTTCGGAGGAGGTCACACGAATGAACATCATTTTTATGGGTCCTCCTGGTGCAGGTAAGGGGACACAAGCAGAACAAATTGTGAACGAGTTTTCAATACCACACCTTTCTACAGGCGATGCTTTTCGTCTTGCGATGCGTCTTGGCACTCCGCTCGGTATCGAAGCAAAGAAATTTGTGGATCAAGGTTTATTGGTTCCAGATGACATTACAATCGGTATCGTACGGGAACGAATTCAAGCAGAAGATTGTCATAATGGCTTTCTGTTGGATGGATTTCCAAGAACGATCTCGCAAGCAGAAGCTTTGGACGAAATAGTGGCTTCCATGGAAAGAAAGATCGATCACGTCATTAATTTAGCTGTAGATCGTAAGCTACTCTTAGCCCGTTTAACCGGAAGAAGAATTTGCAAGTCATGTGGTGCTACTTATCATGTTATTTTCAACCCTCCTAAGCAAGAACTAGTATGTGATAAATGTGCTGGTGAATTGTATCAGCGCTCAGATGATACAGAGGAGAAGGTTGGTACACGACTAGACGAGTACTTATCCAAGACAGCTCCACTTCTTGCGTATTATGCCAATCAGAAAATTTTGCGTCAGGTTAACGGTGAACAAGAGATCAACACGGTTACTGCTGAAATCAATACCCTTTTGCGAGGACAGTCCAGATGATCATTTGTAAGTCGGAGACTGAATTGAAGTTGATGCGGAGAGCAGGTCAAATTGTTGCGGAAACGCATTGCTTGTTAGCTAAATCAATTCAACCTGGCATAACTACGAAGGAATTAGATAAAATCGCCGAAGATTATATGCATAGTCAAGGCGCAATTCCATCTTTCAAAGGCTATAATGGTTTTCCTGCCAGTATTTGTGCTTCTGTCAACGATGAATTAGTACATGGTATACCCGGTCAGAGAAAGTTAAACGAAGGTGACATCATCAGTATTGATATTGGAGCCCAATATCAAGGGTATCATGGTGATTCGGCATGGACCTATCCCGTTGGTAAAGTATCGGAGACAGCCCAAAGGCTGTTAGAGGTTACAGAAAGATCCTTGTATGCGGGATTGGAAATGGCGAAGCCGGATGTGCGTTTGTTTACCATTTCTCATGCGATTCAGAAATGCATTGAAGATGAAGGTTTTTCCGTTGTAAAAGAGTACGTTGGTCATGGAATTGGGACGGATTTACACGAAGAACCCCAAATTCCCAATTACGGAGTTCCTGATCGTGGACCGCGATTAAGGCAAGGGATGGTACTGGCTATTGAGCCTATGGTTAACGTGGGAGAGCGATTTGTTAAAACGCTCGAAGACAATTGGACTGTAGTAACAGTAGACGGCTCCATATGTTCACACTTTGAACATACCATTGCCATTACCGCGAATGGATTTGAGATCCTGACAAAGCTTGAAGCGTAGGTGAGGAACAGTGAGTGAAACAGGTAAACCACAGCTGGGACAAATCGTCAGAATATTGCGCGGCAGAGATCTCAATAAATATGCGGTAATTATAGCAATCGTCGATCAACGATTTGTATGGATAGCCGATGGGGATAAACGAAAGTTTGACCAGCCAAAAAAGAAAAACCTTCTTCATTTACAATTACAGGATGCAATTAGTCATGAAGTTGTGAGTAGCTTAATGGAAACAGGCCGAGTAACAAATGGAAAATTGAGATACGCGTTGAATAAATTTGTTGAGACCCAACAAGCTGAAGCACCAGTACAGGAAGGAGAATGAGCATGGCCAAAGAAGATGTCATTGAAGTAGAAGGTACAGTCGTTGAACCACTTCCAAATGCAATGTTTAAAGTTGAGTTGGAAAACGGTCATAAGATACTCGCTCATGTCTCAGGTAAAATAAGAATGCATTTCATCCGTATTTTGCCAGGGGACAAGGTTACTGTAGAACTTTCACCCTACGATTTAACTAGAGGTCGTATAACCTACCGATTCAAATAGATATTTACGATTTATGAAAAAGGCTTTTTTACAAAAGCCCAGCTCATGCTTACGATGAAAGTTTCGCTAAAGCGAAGCTCTTAGGAGGTTAATCATTATGAAAGTAAGGCCATCAGTGAAGCCAATGTGCGAAAAATGCAAAGTCATTAAGCGCAAAGGCAATGTAATGGTGATTTGCGAAAATCCGAAGCATAAACAAAAACAAGGGTAAGGAGGTGCAGGTTCAATGGCTCGTATAGCTGGAGTAGACTTACCTCGTGAAAAACGAGTGGAAATTGCTTTGACTTATATATTCGGGATCGGTAAAACGACTTCGCAGAATATCATAAGCAGCACTGGTTTAAACAAAGATACGCGTGTACGTGATCTTACGGAAGATGAAGTAAGCAAACTGCGCGAAGCAATTGATAAGACAGTTAAAGTAGAAGGCGATCTACGCAGAGAAATTTCATTAAACATCAAACGTTTAATCGAAATCGGTTCGTATCGCGGTCTACGTCACCGTCGCGGTTTACCTGTTCGTGGTCAACGTACCAAAACGAATGCCCGAACTCGTAAAGGACCACGTCGTACTGTAGCTAATAAGAAGAAATAAGAAAGGGGGATAAACCACATGGCAAAACCTAAAAAAGTTGTCCGCACCAAACGTCGTGATCGTAAAAATATCGATACCGGAGTCGCTCATATTCGTTCTACATTTAACAATACGATTGTAACGATTACAGATCCGCACGGAAATGCGATTTCTTGGGCGAGTGCGGGTAACATGGGTTTCAAAGGCTCACGTAAAAGCACACCGTTTGCTGCACAAATGGCTGCTGAAAAGGCTGCTAAAGGTGCAATGGATCATGGTATGAAGGTTGTAGAAGTTATGGTTAAAGGTCCAGGTGCAGGCCGTGAAGCTGCTATTCGCTCTTTACAAGCTGCAGGACTTGAAGTGAACTTAATTAAAGACGTGACTCCAGTCCCACATAATGGTTGTCGTCCACCTAAGCGTCGTCGTGTTTAATTCAGGATCTCGTGTGGTATAAATATCCGCAGCATGTGAATAATGATGTTGAAGGATAGGCATACTACTTGGTTTAATAATTTTACAGGTTATCCAGAAGCAACGACGTTTCGAGGAGGATTCATCGAATGATAGAAATCGAAAAACCCAAAATAGAAACCTTAGCATTGAATGAAGAAGGAACCTACGGTAAGTTCGTTGTAGAGCCACTTGAACGTGGCTATGGCACTACACTCGGTAACTCTTTACGCAGAATTTTACTCTCATCATTGCCTGGGGCAGCAGTAAATTCTGTACAAATCGATGGCGTATTGCATGAGTTTTCAACTGTACCTGGCGTTATGGAGGATGTAACAGAAATCATCCTGAATCTCAAAGGGCTTTCGTTAAAAATTCATTCAGACGAAGAAAAAGTGTTAGAGATTGATGCAGAAGGCGACGGTAGAATCACAGCTGGCGACATTCGTGCAGACAGTGATGTTGAAATCCTCAATCCTGAGCTTCACATAGCTACACTTTCTCCAGACGCTCGTTTGCATATGCGTATTTTTGCAAGCAGAGGTCGCGGTTATGTACAATCCGATAAGAACAAACGTGAAGATCAACCGATTGGAGTCATTCCAATCGATTCCATCTATACACCAATTACTCGTGTAAACTACAGTGTTGAGAATACACGTGTAGGTCAAGTTACCAATTATGATAAATTGACACTTGAGGTATGGACGGATGGAAGCATTCGCCCTGAAGAATCTGTTAGCCTTGGAGCTAAAATTCTGACTGAGCACTTGAACTTATTCGTTGGATTAACGGATGAGGCGAAAGATGCGGAAATCATGGTTGAAAAAGAAGAAGACAAGAAGGAAAAAGTATTGGAAATGACAATTGAAGAATTGGATCTTTCTGTACGTTCCTATAACTGTCTGAAACGTGCTGGAATCAATACTGTTCAAGAGCTAATTACGAAAACGGAAGAAGATATGATGAAGGTACGTAACCTCGGTCGTAAATCTTTGGAAGAAGTTCAAGAGAAGCTGGAAGAATTGGGCTTGGGATTGCGCGCCGAAGATTAAAGTAAAGGAGGAAACATCATGGCAATTTATAAAAAGCTAGGTCGTGATTCCAGCGGTCGCAAAGCATTATTTCGCGATTTGGTTACTGACTTATTCATACAAGAGCGTATTCAAACTACAGAGGCTAAAGCGAAAGAATTGCGTTCAATAGCAGAAAAGCTAATTACATTAGCTAAACGTGGCGATTTGCATGCACGTCGTCAGGCTGCTGCTTTTGTACGTCGTGAGCAAGTCACTGAGGATCAAGATGCCATCCAAAAGCTATTTTCTGAATTAGCACCCCGCTATGCAGAACGCGCTGGTGGGTACACACGGATCCTGAAGCTAGGACCTCGTCGTGGAGATTCAGCCCCTATGGTATATTTGGAGCTTGTAGACCGTGCATAAAAAGCGGTTAAAGAAGGGCGAACCGAATCTTAGGGTTCGGGTACAGCACTTTTTTATAATGTAAGAACGTATAAGGTTTACTTTATCATGCTCTTACATTTCTGGGCAAACGTCAGCCGCCTTCCAACGGAAGGACGGCATACCGTTTATCTTTGACTGCTTTAACAGCATAATTTATGTTTAGGCAGTAGGTGTTTATGTGAGTATTGTACGTAATATTAGAATGGTTGTAAGTTATGATGGAACCGCTTATTGCGGCTTTCAAGTACAACCGCGTGATCATACAATTCAACAAGAGTTAGAGAAAGCTATATTTGAACTAACCAATGAGCGTGTTAAGGTGATATCTTCGGGTAGAACCGATGCTGGTGTACATGCAAAAGCACAAGTGATTAATTTTTTAACGGAATGTATCATTCCAATTGATCGCTGGTGCTTTGCCGTCAACACGAGGCTTCCACAAGATATCGTTGTTCATAAAGCAAGCGAAGCTCCTCTGGAATTTCATGCAAGACATCACGCTAAGCGTAAAACCTATCGATATACGATACAACGCAGCAAAATACCAGATGTCTTTTATCGTTATACTCGTTTTCACCACCCAACGCGGTTAGATTTAAGCGAAATGCAAAAAGGCTTAGCCTATCTAGTAGGTGAACACAATTTTTCTGCCTTTTGTTCAGCAAGAACACCGGTAGGATCACACGTGCGGACCATTTATGAAGCAACTTTAGAATTTATTGCAGAGCCGACTGACGGAGATGGTCAAGCAGGTGTGGTCCATATTTATATTACTGGTAACGGCTTCCTCTACAATATGGTGCGAATCATCGTAGGGACGCTGCTGCAGATTGGGCAAGGAAAACGAAGTGGTGAGGATATGCTGAAGATTTTGCTGTCGGAGGATCGTCAGAAGGCAGGGCCTACTGCTACAGCACATGGTTTAACTTTGTGGGAAGTTAGCTATTGAAATGTATTCGAGAATATAGTATGATAGTATTCGGTCTTTATAACTGGCTACCCACAGCCCCGAGTTATAAGATAACAATAACGGCTATTTTATGATCGTTTAGGAGGATTAACAAATGCGTACCACATATATGGCTAAACCGAATGAAGTTGAGCGCAAATGGTACATTATTGATGCTGAAGGAAAAACTCTAGGTCGATTGGCAAGCGAGGCGGCAGCAATTATTCGCGGAAAGCATAAACCGCAATTTACGCCTCATGTTGATACAGGAGATTTCGTAATTATCATTAATGCCGAGAAGGTTCACTTAACTGGCAAGAAACTACAAAATAAAATGTACTATAAGCATTCTATGTTTCAAGGTGGTTTGAAGATTACGTCTGCACAGGATATGCTTAAAACAAAGCCTGAGCGCGTGCTTGAATTCGCTATACATGGTATGTTGCCTAAGACTCGTCTTGGGGATAGCATGAAAACAAAGTTAAAAGTTTATGCAGGTACGGAGCATCCGCACCAAGCACAACAACCTGAAGTTTGGGAACTACACGTATAATTAGAAGGAGGACAGTTTCATGGCTCAAGTGCAATACTATGGAACGGGTCGTCGTAAACATTCGGTAGCACGTGTGCGCCTTATACCGGGTGAAGGACGAATCGTAATTAACAAACGTGAATTAGATGATTATTTTTGTTTGGAAACTTTAAAGCTTATTGTTAAACAACCATTGAACTTAACTGAAACCATCGGTAAATACGATATTGTGGTTATTGCTCATGGTGGTGGAACAACAGGTCAAGCGGGTGCAATCCGTCATGGTATTTCCCGTGCTTTATTGAAAGTAGATGCTGAATACCGAGGTTCTTTAAAAAAGGCAGGATTCCTAACTCGGGATCCGCGGATGAAAGAACGCAAGAAGTATGGTTTGAAAGCAGCACGTCGTGCACCGCAATTCTCTAAACGTTAATTCCTACTCGTACGACTACGGAACCTTTTCTGCACTCAAGCGGGAAAGGTTCTTTTTTTAAATTATAAGAAAGTATAAGTTTCACCACTTATACTGATCTTATAATTCTGGACAAACGCTGCCGTCTTAAAAGACGGCGTAGCCGTTTATCCTTGAAAAAAATTTGACTAAGAAAAAAGTTTTTCTATCACAAAACTCGGATTAAGCATACGATGCAAAACACTAGGAGGTTAATACCATGAACTTATTCGAAAAAGAGGCTTTGGTTACTGCAGGTGCAGAACAATTTGAGAACGAATCAGCAGAATGTTTGATTACGTGGGCTGTGGAGAGGTTTCCTAATCTAACACTGGCGTGCAGCTTTGGTGCAGAAGATGTCGTATTAGTAGATATGTTGCAAAAAATCTCACCCAAATCTGATATTTTCTACTTGGATACGGATTTTCATTTCAAAGAAACCTACGAAACACGTGATTGTTTAGAAGCTCATTATGGGAAAAAGTTTGTAAGAGTTCAACCTAAGTTGACTCCAGAAGAACAAGCTCTCCAGTATGGGGAAGAACTATGGAAATCTAATTCTAATCAATGCTGCGGCATTCGTAAGGTAGATCCGCTGACTGAGGTTTTGGGTAAATACGATGCATGGATTACGGGGATTCGACGTGATCAAGCACCAACCAGAGCTAACTCCAAAAAAGTAGAATATGATGTGAAATTTGGTCTGATTAAATTTAATCCATTAGCTAGCTGGACGTCAGAGGATGTTTGGAGTTATATTCGTGAACACAAATTAATTTATAATCCACTTCACGATCAGAATTATCCGAGTATTGGTTGTGAATATTGCACGAAACCAGTTATGCCAGGAGAAGATCCAAGAGCGGGACGCTGGGCAGGTACAGAAAAAACAGAATGTGGACTTCATAAGTAAATTTAACATAACCTACGAAATACGGAGGGGTATTAGATGACACAAACCATACAAGCGCATGGGGGAGAACTTGTGAATCGGCTTATCACCGGTAATGCAAGACAGATCCTTTTGGAACAAGCAGCAGCTTTAGTTAAAGTTCCTGTGAATACATGGACAATTTCTGACATCGATTTGATTGCTGTAGGTGCATTTTCTCCATTGACTGGATTTATGCGAGAAGAAGACTATCATTCAGTTGTCGATACGATGAGATTGGTTAATGGAATAGTCTGGAGTATTCCAATTACATTAGCCGTAGATGATGAAACCTTAAAAACCTTTACATTAAATCAACAAATTGCCCTAGTTGGTGATTCAGATAATGTGATTTATGCAGTGATGGATGTACAAAGCATCTATCAGGTTGACCAACAAAAAGAAGCGTTACAAGTTTTTAGAACCCATGATGAAGCTCATCCTGGTGTGCTGAAGCTCTTGTCTAGACCTACTACTTACATTGGCGGTTGCCTACAAGTTTTGAATCGGCCGAAACCTACGAAATTCGAAGATTTCTACTTTGATCCCATTCAGACTAGAGCCACCTTCAGCGAGAAAGGCTGGAGAACGGTTGTTGGCTTCCAAACAAGAAATCCAGTTCATCGTGCTCATGAGTATATTCAGAAGAGTGCCATGGAAATTGTGGATGGGCTATTTCTAAATCCACTTGTAGGGGAAACCAAATCAGACGATATCTCTGCTGATGTACGTATGCGTAGCTACCTCGTGCTTTTAGAAAATTATTATCCAAAAGATCGTGTGTTTTTGGGGGTTTTCCCTGCGGCAATGCGCTATGCAGGTCCCCGTGAAGCAATATTCCATGCAATGGTTCGCAAAAATTATGGCTGCACCCATTTTATTGTTGGTAGAGATCATGCGGGGGTGGGCGACTACTATGGGACGTACGATTCACAAAAAATCTTTAGTGATTTCACTGCGGAAGAGCTGGGGATCACGCCATTGTTCTTTGAACATAGCTTTTTCTGTACCAAATGTGGAAACATGGCTTCAAGCAAAACATGTCCACATGATTCGAGTGATCATCTCCATCTTTCAGGTACAAAAGTTCGCACATTATTGCGGGATGGTAAATGTCCTCCTAAAGAGTTCACCCGTCCAGAAGTTGCACAAGTGCTAATCGAAGGCATTACAGAACAACTTAGATCATCGGAAATTTAAGTTTTGGGTATATTTGTCCATCTTTCACCATATAGATTTTAAAAAATCTAGTGGAGCAAAGGTGGATTTTTAATGCACAAAATTAGAAAAAGAGTTATCGTGTGGATGACCTTTCAAGGCGGTCTAAAAATTGTATTATCACTATGGCTGGCGCTGATGATCATTTTTATTCTCACGTATGAATTGCCCGCAACCAAAACATGGACATACTGGACTATGCCCTTATCAGGTAAAGTAATTGCTTTAGATGCGGGTCATGGTGGCGTTGATGGCGGGGCAAAGAGCAAAGATGGTTTGGTGGAAAAGAATATCAATTTGGGCATCACGCTTTACTTGCGAGATTATTTGCAACAAGCTGGGGCGGTAGTCGTAATGACGCGAGAAGAGGATAAAGATTTAGCTGATGATCATACAAAGGGCTACAGTCGTAGAAAAACGGAGGATTTAATACAACGAGTTCAATTTGTAAATCAATACAAATCGGATTTGTTTGTGAGTGTGCATCTGAATAGCATACCGTCTTCCCGCTACAGTGGAGCGCAAACCTTCTATTCATTAAGTAATTCAGATAATCCAATCTTAGCGACCTTGATTCAGAACGAATTAAAAGATAATTTGCTTAATACAGAGCGCGTAGCCAAGTCGGCAAAAACACTTTATTTATTAAAAAGTTTAAAAATGCCTAGCGCTCTTGTGGAGGTAGGTTTTTTATCGAATCCTGAGGAAGCGAAACTAATGGCAGACCAAACTTACCAGCAAAAGATTGCTGCTTCAATTTATCAAGGAATTTTAAGATATTGCTCAGGCGAAAAAGTGGGTTCTTTGTAAATCTATGATATACTAATCGAAAGATCATTATGATAAACAACGAGGTGCGATTATGATAACCAAAGAACAAGTTTTAGAAGCTGTTAAACATGTGTACGATCCGGAATTCAAAAAACCACTAGTAGAACTGAATTTTATTCGTGATATATTGATCAAGGATGAAAGAGTGGCGCTTACAGTCGTTCTTAGTGCAGATGATGAATTGCTTAAATCGCAATATAAGCAGGATGTAACTGGGGCTATTAAACACCTTGGCTTTCGGGGAGAGGTTCATATTCGTTTCCGAGCAATCTCAGATCATGAGAAATCTGACCTTTCTAATAATGGGAGTGAGCATGGACAAAAGCAACAAACCCAGCCACAGTCACAAATTCGCACAGATGGTCCGACTTCTATTTTGTCGTCGGAGGCAAACGTAGAGTTCATTGCTGTAGCAAGTGGTAAGGGTGGAGTAGGAAAATCAACTGTGACCGTTAACTTAGCTGTCGCTTTAGCTAGAAAAGGTAAAAAAGTAGGCATAATCGATGCAGACATCTATGGATTTAGTATTCCAGATATGATGGGTATAGAAAATCGTCCTGAAATGGTGGAGAACAAAATTACGCCAATCGAGCGATTTGGTGTAAAGGTGATCTCGATGGGCTTTTTCGTAGAGGACAATGCTCCAATCATTTGGCGTGGACCTATGTTAGGAAAAATGCTTCGTAATTTCTTTGCTGAAGTAACCTGGGGCGAGCTTGATTATGTCTTATTGGATTTACCTCCGGGAACAGGAGACATCGCCTTGGATGTCCACCAAATGATTCCGCAGAGCAAGGAGATCATTGTGACAACACCTCATGCAACTGCTGCATTCGTAGCGGCACGAGCGGGTGCGATGGCCTTACAAACCAATCATGAAATTCTTGGTGTGGTGGAGAATATGTCTTATTACTTGGACAAAGACGGTGAAAAAGATTATGTATTCGGAAGAGGCGGAGGCGGTAAATTAGCCGAGCAATTAAAAACAGAGCTCTTAGCGCAAATCCCTCTAGGTGCACCAGACAATCTTCCGACAGAAGAAGAATATGCTCCTTCCGTATACAAAGCAGACACACCAACAGGGATTCTATATCTTGAGATGGCAGAAAGAATTATTGCTAAATTGGGATAAGGATATAGATGTATATAAAAAAGGACAGACAGAGTGGACAAGTGCTCTGTTCGTCCTTTTCTTTTGGTTATGATTCGGTATCCTATTCATCCTTTTTATCCTTATTCTTATCGGGGCTTGATTCACTTCCAGAATCGTCGCCTCCGCCTCCGCCTTCACCACCGCTATCACCACCTGACTTTCCGCCGCTATCACCACCCGACTTTCCACCGCTTTCGGAACTTTTGAGTGTTTCTACCTTAGGCGTGATACCCTCTTCAACGACCTTTTTTAGCAACTCCATTAATTGCATTTTAAACAAAGGACTTTGCATTGATTCCTGAATCACGTTCATCATTTGTTGACGATATACAGTATTTTTCATTGTAGTGGTCAATATTTTCTGGAATTCAGGATTGTTCATGACTTCAAGCATCGATTTCTGGTATTGTGGATCCTTCATTAGATCTTTGTGAATTTGTTTAAGGTTGCTTTGAATGGCCTCGGCAAATTTACCTGCAAATTTGGGATCCGTCATGGTTTTTTCAAGCATTTTTTTACCAGTATCTTCAGTTAAAATTTCTTTAACGGCTAATTGAATTTGTTGACCTTCTCCCGTTGCTAGCAGTTTGGTCGATTTATCTTTACTTTCTTTTCCAGCATCCATAATGGCTTTTTGACCTTCTGTAGATTTTAATACATCTATGACCATCGATTTAGTGTCTTTATAGCCTTGCCCTTGTTGCCCCTGTGATGAGGTTTTATCCGAACCGCAAGCAGTAAGGGAAGTGAGTACAAAGATGAGCGTAAAAGAACGAAAAATTATCATTCTCATTGAAGTATGCTTCCTTTCAAATAAAGTATTATTTTTAGTATGATACAGAACAAGGTCTTTTATGCTCCAATTATTCGCTTTTTGCAGCGAAGGTTGATACAATTATCTAGTCTGTGGGCGGCTCCAAATTTGATTTGGACTTAAACATGGGAAGAGATGATTACTTGGAGGGGAAACAAGGTTGACGATCCGTAAATGGTTTTGGTTGTTCTGCAGCACGTTAGTTTGGGGTATGCTTTCTGGGTTGATTGCAGGGATTTTATTGATTAGTACGAATAACGAATTTACTTTTTTCGATGTAACAAAGATGGGGTATGATTTTCAAACATTTACTTTTATCTTATTAGGCGGCGCTACATTTAGCGTACTTAGTCAGATGGGCTTTTTTTCATATCTTATTGTAAGATACATTGCCATTGGCTTTATTAAGAACCAGCGGATTTGGGAATGGATGCAGTTGATTTTGATTGCGGTTGCTTTTTTCGATTTAACTTACTTGAGTCATCATGCTTTTGCTAAGGCAGGGGAGAGCTGGGTTCACTTTCTAGGCTTACCTTCGCTACTATTCGTTATTGCCCTAGCTGTTTCTTATTGGAAAATGAAGCTTACCAAACCGAGCGGGTTTATTCCCACTTTATTCTTTATGTTTGTTGTAACCATTCTGGAAGCAGTGCCAGCTTTGAAATTGAATAGTCCACCTTCTTACTTTTTTATGTTAACCCCCTTGATCGTTTGCAACGCTTGGCAAATTTTGCAGCTACATCGAATTATTCGCACTAAGCAATGAAAAAAAGCCTTGCATCCCTTTCAAGAGGATGTTTGGCTTTTACTTATTAAATTAGGCTATAGGCTCTTTGGAAATCTGTGTTTGTTGCAGCATCTCGGTGACAGTAACAAATTCATAGCCCTTCGTGCGTAGTTGATCGATGATAGCAGGTAGTGCTTCATGAGTCTGTTTACAGGAATCACTAGCATGCATGAGTACAATATCACCAGGGTGGGCTTTAGAGATCACACGCTGTATGATATTGTCTGTACCTTTGTTCATCCAATCCAATGAATCGGTATCCCATTGAATAACGGTATACTTTTCTTCTTGGGCGATTTTCAGTACTTTTTTATTAAAATCACCATTGGGCATCCGGATTAAGTTTGGAGTCTTGCCTGTCATCTCAGATAAGACTTGATGTGAAATTTGGATTTGTTTGCGAATTTCCTCATCACTCAGAGTACTATAGTTAACGTGTTTGTGGCCATGTGAAGCAATCTCATAGCCATCCTTGACAATTCTGGCGACGATCTCCGGGTGTGTTTTACTCCAAGGGGATGAAAGAAAAAAAGTTACATTCTTTACGTCTTTATCTTCGAGTATCTTGAGAATTGGCTCTGCTCGCTTTTCGCCCCAGCTGATGTCAAAGGTTAAGGCAATAACCTTTTTATCTGTTTGCACATTATAGATAGCAGAAGGTTGTTCGGGTGAAAATACAGAAACATTCCTTTTTTCCGCATATACGATTCCAGCTGCAAATATAATCGCGGCGGAGATGATGAGAGCTTTCTTTAATTTTTTGCCGTTGATTACGTAGAAGAAATTCACATTTTAGCCTCCTAGAGAGAATTGCGGTATCAAGACCATATGGATGTATAGGCTTGTATCGCTTTTTTGTACAATCTATGCAGTGTTCTATTATTTCATGCTAAAAAGGTTTTAAATCCGATAAATGCTTGGGGGTAAATACATTGAAAATACGAGGATGGATCCAACAATTCCAGCCTATGAAGCATTATGTGATCGCGGCTACACTTGTTTTTGTGTTAGGTTTAATTCTTGGGTATACAGATTCGGGTGCTTTTGATAAATTGATTCATGCTCAAATAAAGCAGATGCAAGGAATAGCAGATCAAATTAAACAATCGAATCATCAGCAATGGGAATTATTTTCACGGATATTAATGAATAACTTACTTGCTTCCATTATGGCAATTCTGTTTGGTTTGTTTTTGGGTCTGGTTCCGCTATATTTTCTAGTGAGCAACGGTTTAATGTTGGGGTATGTAGCAGCTAATCGTGATAAAGGTGAAACCATGTTCCATCTTTTGTTGGGCGTATTGCCTCATGGGATCTTGGAAATTCCAGCATTTATTCTAGCTTGTGCTGTGGGTATCCGTTTAGGTTTTATCATGCTGGAGAGCTTTGGGAGTTTATTTAATCTTGAACGTAGAGAGCGATATCAACTTAAGCTTCGTACTTTTATAAGGCTGCTTATTCCAATGGTGGCTTTGATTGCTGTACTTATGCTTTTGGCTGCTATTATTGAAAGTACGGTAACCTATGCTTTAATGAAATAATCTAATGGAAAAGACATAATTTTTTCACAATATGCACATACCAATAGCGTTCAAGGTTTGAGAATACGTTAATGGAGGCATTGGGAAAATGATTGGTTTCTTATTCAATGAACGTGAATGCAAGGAGCTTGATTATGTACTTCGTAAAGAACTGGATGAAATGCTATTTGATCTAAATGATCAGCGTGTGGACAGTAAGGCTAAGGTGGCAATTGAAGCAAGGTATAGGATCGTATTTCGGATGTATACTCGATTAGCTTCTTCGAAAGAGATCTCCAAATATGCAAGAAACCGTGTATACCATTAAAGGGTTTATGAATAGAGGATTTACGACTACACCAGAATATACAATTTTCAAAGTATCCCGATTAGTCTTCTGAGAGAGAGTAAACCAACTTTAAATGCGGCTGCGTATCTTCTAAATACTTCGATAGAGATTTATTTCAGAAAGTTGCTTGACATTGGGTTGCAACCTGTGATAAATTATCTCTTGCCGCTCTTGGCTGACTGCCCTTAACAAGGCAC
>JBBDSZ010000005.1:0-12422 GCA_040904685.1 Paenibacillaceae bacterium
AGAAATTCCCAATTCGTCAAAAATCACTCCTTGACATTACACCGCTGGGCTACATACATCTTCACTTTCTCGGTTACTCTAAGTATCTTTGCATATTTCATTAAATTATTAATGTTTCGGTTATTATCCCTGACGTATCTCTGAATAGCATGATTAAAGACTTCTTTTTCTAGTTTGTTAGCATATCGAAGAACATCACAAATCGTTCGATCCCTATCATAAATACGGACCTTCGTCCCATCCACTTCGAATGTAGTTACTCCAATTTCTATATATTTCTTATCTATATAAAATGGTGTAACTGCTAGATAGGCCATCTTAAACTGTGGTTTGGAAATATCCCTATCCACAGCAATCTGCCAATTAGCAGGTATTCGGTCCGTGTAACCGTAATGAAGCAGCGCACTTTCAAGATAGAGCACCGCTGTTGGAAATAGCTTTGCAATCCTAATTTCATCAGGAACTGAATGATTACTTAGCTCATAAATACCTGTTTTGATTTTTGAGAGCACATTTTCATCGATATAATGCTTGATCTGCCGACTATTGAGTCCTATTGAACCTAGCTCTGATGTCCGCATAACACCGTAATGCTCTTTAAACTCTTTGATTAATTCTTCCTTTTGGATCACATCATCCACCTCGATATCCGCTTTTTACATTATTAGCGGACAATTTAGTGTAATTATATCAAACTTTATTCGTATTTTCAAAAAAATGGTAATCTACATGTATTTGACTTGAAGCTTACCTTAGCAACGATAACATCAACTGCACCCCATCCTTCATTCCTTGTTTATACATCTATTCCTTTTCCAAACCCTCCAATCGACTCCAAGATTCTTCCAATTGTAGAAACTGAATTCTCCTTTTCTAAATGTTTTTTTATAGCATCGGTTAACCACGTAGGAAAATCAGTCATATTCCACAAACGGTACTAATATGAGTACCACTATTTATTATAGCTTATGGTACGCTTTTGCGTAAAGAAAATATTAAATTGAAATGGAAAGTGAAATTATGACCAAAAAAATCGTCATACATATACGCGCATTAACAAAAAAAAATCACATTTCCATAAGGGAACTTTCTCGGTTATCTGATATCCGACATGCTACGCTAAGCGAGCTATCTACAGGTAAAAGGCAAAATATCAACTTTAACCATATAGAGAAAATTGCAGAATGCCTAAACATTACGGATCTAAGGGAGATTATTGATTTGGTAGACACTAACGAATAAAGAGGAGTAAATACCATGAGTATTTTTTTAGATAAAATGGAGAATAAAATCGAGTTTTTCGAAGCTTATGATTTAAATACACTTGAAAAGAAAATTAATGAACAAATCGACAATAACAAGGCTTTGCTGCTAACTGTATTCTCCATTAGCCACAATGTGGTCTTCAACCCGCTCAAGAATAAAATGTTATACAGCGCCATTGTTCATTTTAAAGTAATTGTATAAGCTAGACCTTTCAGAATTTATCTATAACCTTATTATCAAAACACAAAAAAGCGATTCCCTCCATTCGGGGGCTATCGCTTTACGTATATGATATATTAATAAGGATTATTCAGCAGCAACAGGCTGTTCTACTGGCTAGCAATGCTCCTAATGCTTCCTTCCACTTTCAATCCCCCTACAATTTTGGGTGAATCTGACTCGTAAGACATATTCTACAAACGCCTTAATATCCCTCTATTTTACAAGGGGTTTAGTTTGCAAAATTCGATAAGGAAATGTAAAATTCCTCACAAATCCCGCCTCAAAAACCGACATAAACATATATATAGTTACTCCATAAATCGAGGTGTAAAGATGAAAGCATTGTATTTAATCGTAGCTTGTTGTCTAATTCTGACGGCATGCGGCAGCAAAACAAAGGAAATAGATCATTCCACTATGGTCATGGATACGGATCAAAAACCGACTATGGAGGTTAAAACAGAGGTCAACGGAAACGAGCTTATGGTAGATGTCACTACAGACATGAAAATTTCTGCTGAGCATTATAGTAAGGCAAGAGAACCAGGTGAAGGTCATATCCACATGTATCTAGACGATGGCGAGAAAATTACTGTTAAAGAAGGTCACAAGGTGTTCCCAGGTTTGACTGTCGGTCACCACATTTTAAAATTATCCTTACATAATAACGACCACACGCCCTATGATGTAACGAAAACCATTGAATTTGAAGTTAAATAAATATTGATGCTTACGATGCTGGCTTGCTAAAGCAAGCCCTAAGGAGAAATGCTGTGTTTCAAAAATTTAGCCTTCACCTCAAAATCCTTATCTTTGTCTCAATCGTCACCGTCTTGATGACATCCGTTATTGTTTGGTTTGATACTTATTCTTTGCGGAAATCCGTTGAAGAAACCTACGTTAGTCAGCTCGATGGAATGACCACTGCCATAAATGGGAGATACGAGGAATCTCATGACATTAAAGACGTTCAGCAAATTTTTGATTATATCCAATATAAGGACCCCCATGTGCTGCAGCTTACTTTATACGGTAAAGAAACCATTCTTGCCTCCACCGAGCGGGATCGCATTGGCACGCCATCTCCTGCCGAATTGATGGCTATCATTAAGCTTGATAATCCACTCGTTTCTCATATGCGCAATGAGGATGACGGGATTCCCAAAGATCGTTTAACTGCTCCACTTAAAGAAGATGGGGTTACGATTGGGGCTATTGAGCTACTGATCAATACTTCGGATAGCGCCGAGTTAATTAGCAATCGTATCCAAATTATTATCGCAGTTGGACTTGCCACTACCATTCTTTTATTAATTGCCCTTGGCTACATTATCCGCAAATTACTCATCACACCTCTGCTGAAGATCCGCGAAGCAGCCACTTCGGTCAGAAAAGGTTTAACTTATAAACAAATCGAGCTAGATGCTAGCTATGAAATCACAGAGGTCGCCTCTGCCTTCAACGATATGGTATCCGATCTGGATGGTCGTTACAATGAATTAGAGCATGCGATGAATACCATTAAACAAACGCAAAAGCAGCTAGTCGAATCTGAAAAAATGGTTGCCTTAGGGAACTTAGTAGCTGGAGTTTCCCACGAAATTAATACCCCAATCGGTATTGGAGTAACTGCCGTTTCTTACATGGATGAAAAATCCAAGGATTTTCAAGCTTTATTCTTAGAGAATAAAATGAAAAAATCCGATCTGGATGAATACCTCAAGATGGTTCGTGAGACAACAGGTATGATTCAAACGAATCTGCAGCGTGCTTCTGAGTTAATCAAAAGCTTTAAACAGGTAGCCGTCGATCGTTCCTCTCAAACGAAAAGGAAATTCAAAATTAAACCTTATATCCAAGAAGTGCTTGTAAGCCTTCAACCCAATTTAAAGAAGACAAAGCATCATGTGACCATTCTTGGTGATGATGATATTCAGCTATTCAATGATCCTGGGGCTATCTCACAAGTAGTGACGAATCTAGTGATGAACTCAATCATTCATGCCTATAGCAACGAGGATGCAGGATCAATTAAGATAGAGCTTACTCAACACCTTCATAATCTAACCATTCAATACTCCGATGATGGTAAGGGTATGCCCAAAGAAGTCGTTGAACAAATATTCAATCCTTTCTTTACTACAAATCGCGTTGGTGGTGGGACGGGGCTCGGGATGCATATTGTTTATAACCTTGTAACCCAATCGCTAGCAGGAACCATTCGTTGCGAAAGCACGGTTGGATTCGGCACCCTATTTATAATTCAAATTCCAATAAAAGAGGGATGACACAATGGTTAGTGAACAGAATGACGATTTCATTATTTTTGCCGATGAGGAACTAAATCCTACAGATAGTAATACATATGAAAAAGAGAAGTGGAAGGTCATTATCGTGGATGATGAACAGGAAGTCCATCATTTAACACGCATGGTCTTAAGTGACTTCGAATTCGATGGCAAGCAGCTTGATTTCATAAGTGCTTACTCTGAGGCTGAGGCATTTCGCGTGATTAAAGAGCATCCGGATGTCGCGATTATTCTGTTGGATGTTGTCATGGATCAAGATGATTCTGGCTTGAAAATTGTCAAATACATTCGTGATGAATTAAAGTATAAATGGGTTCGAATTATCTTGCGTACAGGTCAACCCGGTCAAGCACCAGAGAGAACGGTCATTACCAACTATGACATTAATGATTACAAAGAAAAAACAGAATTAACCTCACAAAAGCTTTTTACAACGATGATGTCAGCCTTACGCTCGTATCGCGATATTATGGTGATTGAAAACAATAAAATCGGGCTTGAGAAAATCATCAATTCCTCAGCAGACTTATTCGAAGTGATGTCTATGCAGAATTTTGCTTCAGGTGTTTTAACTCAATTAACATCAATCTTGAATTTAAATAAGAATGCTGTTCATTGCAATAGTTACGCCGTGGCCAAAGGGCAGGAAGAAATTTATATTCTCGCAGCATCTGGCGACTATTCGTTCTATGAGAATGAACGTGTGGAGGATAAGCTGCCTTCCCACATCTTCAAGTGTATTGAGAAGTCCTTTCATGAGAAAAAAGGTGAATTTTATGAGAATCATTTCACTTGTTATTTCCAGAGTAAAACAGGCAGAGAGAATGTCATATACTTTGAAGGCGCTAAGAGGCTTAATGAATGGGATCGTTATCTGATAGAAATCTATTGCACAAATGTGACCGTTGCCTTTGATAACATTTACCTCAATGAAGAGGTTGAGCATACACAGATGGAAATCATTTTTACCTTGGGGGAAATTGCCGAGACTCGCTCCAAAGAAACCGGAAATCACGTCAAACGTGTTGCGGAATACTCCAAACTGCTAGCTCTCAAGTATGGACTTCCCGAGGAAGAGGCTGAATTGATTCGATTGGCTTCGTCCATGCATGATGTCGGCAAGGTTGCCATACCCGATGCTATCTTAAACAAGCCGGGTAAGCTGACACCAGAAGAATTTGAAATCATTAAAAATCACACCCACTATGGGTACGCTATGTTAAACCATTCGAATCGCGACATTTTCAAAACTGCCGCAATAATTGCCTATCAGCATCACGAGAAATTTAATGGTAAAGGCTATCCGAACGGTTTGGCAGGCGAGGATATTCATATTTACGGAAGAATCGCAGCTTTGGCAGATGTATTCGATGCCCTGAACACTGAACGTGTTTATAAGAAAGCCTGGGCATTGGAAGATATTCTCGATTATTTCACCCAAGAGAGTGGGCATCATTTTGATCCCGTCTTAGTGACTCTATTCTTCGATGTTTTACCCGGGATCTTAAAAATCAGAGAGCAGTATACGGACCCTTCAATGACAGGTCGTTGAAGGACCATCTGATATTTACACCAAGAAACCGATCCTACTATCAGGATCGGTTTCTTGGTATCCACACTTAGGTTTCAATCGTCACATTATGTTTGTCTGCCATTTGACGGAGGTAACGCTCCATTTGGTCTAGTGATTTAACTTTTTCACCCGAAATGATAAATGGAAGTTCCTTTCCTTTGACGTGCACTTCGATAACTCGAAATTGTTTAAGGCGAAACCATTTCTTTACGGATTCCTGTGAAAATTTCAAGCGAGCGATTTTACCGTATTCAATTTTTTGTACGCCAGCTGCGTTTTCCAGCTTTAGCTCAATTTCATTCTGATCTAAGTTTACGTCCACCACATTTGACATGCTCTACAACCTCCTAAGCGTTTTCGATATAAAACTCACTTCGTAAGTATTAACTGGGCTTGAATGAGCAACCCAATCTTTAGTAGAAGCTCAGTCGTTCATACACAAGAAGGATTCTATTCTTACTATATGGTGAATGTATTTAATTATACTTTCTTATATTTGAAAAAAGATCGCATTTCACTTAGCCAAAACGGCTTTGCGAATGCGATCTTTACTATTTTACACCATGATTTTACACCATGATTTTGCAAATATCGTTTGTAAACTCAACTGGATCCTGGATCGGCAAGCCCTCAATCAGTAACGCCTGACTGTACAACAGGTTTGTATAGAGATTGAGCTTCTCTTTATCCTTCTCAAACGCATGCTTTAAGGACTGGAACACCGCATGATTGACGTTGATTTCCAACACCTTGTCCGCTTTCACATTTTGGTTATTCGGCATGGATTTCAAGATTTTCTCCATCTCGATCGTAACTTCACCATCCGTAGAGAAGCAGACGGGGTGGGTTCTTAGTCTTTTCGATGCTCTTACCTTTTTCACTTTATCCGTCAATAAGGTTTGCATATATTCGAACAATTCTTTATTTTCGTTTTCTTCGGACTCCGTGGTTTTCTGGCTTTCATCTGCTTCAATCCCCAAATCACCACTTGATACGGATTTGAATTCTTTCTCTTTGTATTGCATGATCATCTTGATCGCAAACTCATCTATGTCATCAGTGAAGTATAAGATTTCGTAGCCTTTATCGGATACCATCTCTGTCTGTGGCAGCTTGTCAATTCGCTCGTTCGTTTCTCCAGAAGCGTAATAGATGTATTTTTGATCCTCTGGCATGTTGGATACATATTCATCTAAAGTGATCAGCTTCTTCGCTTTGGAGGAGTAGAACAGCACTAAATCCTGCAATTCTTCTTTATGGCTGCCGTAATCACTATAAATACCGTATTTTAATTGGCGGCCAAAGGATTTGTAGAATTGCTCGTACTTCTCTCTTTCGTCCTTCAACAAGCTTAGCAGTTGGCTTTTTATTTTACTCTTAATGTTCTTAGCAATCAGCTTTAATTGGCGATCATGCTGCAGCATCTCTCTTGAAATGTTAAGCGATAAATCCTCTGAATCAACCATCCCTTTAACAAAGCTATAATAATCAGGGAGCAGGTCAGCACATTTATTCATGATCAACACACCATTGGCATACAGCTCTAGTCCCTTCTCATATTCCTTGGAATAGAAGTCAAAAGGGATGTTCTCCGGGATGAACAGGATAGAATCATATCTCACAGCACCATCGACGCTTAGATGAATATGCTTGATCGGCTTGTCATAGCCATAATGCTTGTCAGCATAAAATTGCTCGTAATCTTCGGTAGTAAGCTCCTTTTTATTCTTTCTCCAAATCGGAACCCTGCTGTTTACCGTCTGCTCTTCCGTATAGTCCTCGAATTCATTGTCGCTGCCTTCTTTGGGTCTTTTACTAGTTGTATCCATCTTGATCGGATATTTAATGAAATCGGAATATTTCTTGACGATTGCCTTTAGGCGATACTCCTCGAGCCACTCATCATATTTCTCATCCTCTGTATTCGCTTTTATCGTTAAAATAATCTCCGTACCTACCGATTCCTTCTTAACCGGCTCGATTGTATACCCGTCTGCGCCCGTAGACTCCCATTTGTAAGCTTCATCGCTGCCTAATGGTTTACTAATGACCGTAACCACATCCGATACCATGAATGCGGAATAGAAACCAACACCGAATTGACCGATGATATCATGTCCGTCTTTCGATTCATTCTCTTTCTTGAATGCTAGTGATCCACTCTTCGCTATAACACCAAGATTTGTCTCAAGCTCTTCCTTGGTCATCCCAATACCCGTGTCGCGGATTGTTAGTGTTCTGGCTTCTTTATCAGCAATAACTTTGATGAAATAGCTGTCTTGGTCAAAAACCAAATTTTCATCAGTTAACGCTTTGTAGTACATTTTATCAATAGCGTCACTTGAATTGGAAAGAAGCTCTCTGAGGAATATTTCTTTTTGCGTATAGATGGAATTGATCATCATTTCTAACAATCTTTTGGATTCTGCTTTAAACTGTTGCTTTTTCACTGGTATTTCCCCTTTCAATCTAAAAAGATGCATGTAATGTGTGGCTATTTCATATTAGCACTCTTGGCTATCGAGTGCCAACATCTATTTTTATAACATTACTAGTTTTCAATGTCAAGATGGGGATAAAAAATAGAATGACACCAAATCGATATATAATAATCACCTGCTAACATTTACTTGGTAAAACGGTGAAGTTCCCCTATATTCATGGTATTATAGAGTTACTCTACAGTAAACATCATGGCTTTCCAGACCGGAGGACTAACAAAATTGACAACTAGATTTTGCATACTATTAGTGACGAAAAGTCATATCTTTTTACTCTGACCTATCAAGCAAAAGTTTTTTAAGCTAAACACAACACATTTGACCCAAAATCATGTAATATATAAAGTAATACATTTATTACACATTCGAAATCAAAGGAGATATTCAATTTGCTCCATAAGCTAGCGATCGTTATTTCAAAAACATTATATGATAGTTTAAACGATGAGAAGAAATTGCAGCACCAAAAAAACGGACTGGATTATAAAAATTTGGAGAATAGAATTAAGGTTTTACTTATCTATTTCTCATTATTTGTATTATTGCTAATAGTCGGCCTAACATTACATATTGAAAGAGAGTTATTCTGGGGTACACTTGTATTTGCAATAGCGAGAATTTGGAATGGTGGTCACCACTTTGAATCAACGGATCTCTGCTTTCTTGTAACCGCTACCGTATTATTGCTTATTCAAGTTTTCAATTATTATTTCAGTGAATATGCTCCGTTTTTGGCTTTAGTTAGCTTTCTACTAAATGCCATATTTGCTCCATTCCATCACAAAAAAGGCAAGACACACTTTTACTTCAAAAAAGCGGTCTCATTACTCGCTTGCGTTGCCAGCTTATGGATGGGGACACTTGTCATCTTTGCTATCTTTGCGCAATCTATTGATTTAATACATAAGCCGAAAGCTATAAAATAAAGATCGGGGCGATTGTATGCTAGACTTTTTATTATATATGCTTTTTTCTTCTTTCGAATACTTTGCAATGCTAATGCTCATATTATCCGTGTACAGGTTTCGTCTACAATATTATAAGAAAGAAATTCTTATTACAGTATTCATAATAACTTTTGCATCTTATTTCCTTACCCTATATAAAGTGTATGAAGTAGTCCCGCTACCTGTACTAATAATACCCTTTGTAATTTGGTTGATAACACGAGTATTTAAAAGAAAATTTATGTACTCTACCATTATTGTCATTGCCGGATTTGTTTTTTATGGGGCTCTGCAAACACCTATTGTATTCATAAGTATCTATTTAAAAGTGCTGGACTTTAATGATCTAAATAATGCATTTTCAGAAAAAGCTTACATCGTACAAACTCTATCAGCCGTTATAGCAGTTACCATTTCAATATACATCAAAATTTTTAATGGAGGTTTTGGGTTTTCATTTCGAACAAAAAAAACAAAAGATAGATTATTTTTATATACCACGATTATTTCGATTGTTATTTCTTTTATTGCTTTTTCATCTTATCTTATTTCAAAATACTTGACTTTATTGCCTGTAGTAGTGGTGACATTAGCGGGGTTATCCCTATTGATTATATATTTATCATATAATCGAGACCATATTGAATATTCACAAGAATAGATTATGGGCTAATTTGAGAGGAGGTGTACCAATGAGAAAAAGATCTTTAATCTCGAGAATATGCAGCTTGGTTTTTATGTTACCTGTTTTATCAACTGCTAAACTTTGGCTTTTCTTAAAAACAGAATAATTTGCATAATAAAAAAACGTTCAGGTACTCGTTTAACGAGGATCTGAACGTTTTTTGAATATTTCAGTGAATCTGAGCCATTGAGTTAATTTATTAGATAGAGCCACGATGTTAATGAAATAGAGTACACCGTACGATCTGCATGCTATATAAGTTGAACTGAATACTATGGACTAACCAGATCTGATCTCAACCTACAAAATAGCACCTGCTGAGTGGGCATGACGTGGGAATAGATGGATTATGGAAAACATTAGTTTGTGTACGATGTGAAACGTTTGTTGTGGTTAAGCAATCTGCCCAGAAATCAGAAGGATCATCTTGTAAGGCAACTGCAAAACTACAGGTAGATTTCATCCCTCAGCTGCGTTTAATCACTTTACCTGCAAAACTACAGTTTGTTTGGACCCAATAACAAGAAATCAGTGGATTTAACGAATCTCACTGTATTTTTGCAGGTAGATTGTAAAAAAAGAGCATTTTTGCCGAATCTACATGTAGAATTGCAGGTAGTTTAAGAAATTCGATGGATATGCTTCTCTTGTCAGAGCGTCTGTATTTTGCTAAAAACGATATTTTCCGTACTCACGTAAGAGACTGATCGTTTTTTAAAAGGGAACCTGCCGGTATTTCACACTCAGCTCATATTAAAAATAATTCGTTCAACTTATATATATCACCGGCAACCCTAGAAGATAATGGTTTCAGGTGTTACCCCTGCTGACCCGAACCGGATCAGCTGTGCTAATCACCGATAATGTGCTTGTTAGCCGAATCTGCTTTGTAGCTTGAGTGATCGCTGCTAGAATCATGGCATAAGAAGACGTTACGAAATCCAAACGATGATGTTCACCTATTCCGAATAAATCCAGACCTGCTTCGTCTGCCAGCTTAGCGGCGGTTATAATTTCTTCAATCCGTTTGCTTGCACTTATAGTTTGTCCAGAAGGGTTGGGAATTAATTCCCCTAAGGAGTATATTCCGAATTCAAAATCAGCGTTTTCGTTACGATTTGTGTCCATTAATTAAACCCTGGAAAATCCGATAAATTGGAAAAACGGATAAAGAATAAAATGAAAGATAGAATACCGAGAAGTATGATCGGGAACGTTTGTTTGAGTGAATCCTTAACACGAAGATGAGTTAGAATACCGCCAATAGCCGTCACACCAAGCAATAGCGCCCCCGCGGCTGCCCAACTCGGCTCCCAAAAGCCGATAATTAATGCAGCAGCAGCGACGAATTCAACGATCCCCGTTACAACTCGGAACCATTGCGGCAAACCCCATTGTTTAAAGCCTTCAACATGCATCTTGGAACCTGTTATTTTACCCATACCTGCCATCAAAAACGCAAGAGCCAGTAAACTTTGCAAAACGATTGCTAAAATATCCATTATTATCTCTCCTTTTTTGTTAAATGTGAAGACAATCGATTATTTGATTAACTCAATTCCGAAACGGCTAGTTGACCCAAAAACAGTTATCTTCATCCCCTTACCTCTCCGCTTTATTTGTGCACATTAAACCTAAAAATTAAAAAGCAGCCGTAACTGCAACTCAATTAAGCACATTATAATCGATTTGTAATCGATTGACTAGTACTTGCTGAAAATAGTTAAATCATGAAAAATTCCACACGATTCATTACATTTGCAATCGTGTATTGCCGTAAGTGATCAATCGTTCGTTGTTCGGCTTCATAGAGAATTTTCTCTAATTCCACGTCTAATTGTTCACCGGCTTCTCCACAGTTAACGTCAAACTCGGGCTCCGCGGACTCCGTACTGACTGCAGTGTAGATCTCACCTAACGTAATCTGATCCGCAGGTTTCTGTAAAATATACCCGCCGTCTCGACCGCCCTTTGACTGAACAATACCTGCGGCCGCTAACGCTTGCATCACTCTACGCATAAAGGTTGCGTGCGAATCTACTTGATCTGCTATCATGGCACTCGATAATATGCTGCCGCTTTTAGCTAACCAGACGATCGAATGAACGGCTATCTTAAAACGGGGAGGTCCAATGTTAACTCCGCGGTTTGCTGTACTCATTCAATATCACTCCTTTAGCACAGTTGTACTGACTCTCACATCACATTATTTCGTCTTTAAATGCAACTGTAACAAGCACATTATAGAACAAAATATTTAAATGTACAACAGAATCTTTCAAACATTAACTTAGTGGCTCATTGAGCACTCATTATTAGATTCCATTAAGTGGAATTACATTACATCTTCGTTCATTTGTTTCTTTGATGGTCAAATCCGAAATATCCGAAAGACTATTTTTCAGATATTTCATGAATGGACTCACTGTTATAATGGATATATCCGCTGTAAAATATATTTTATTCAGATACGAGTCATAAGCAACAATGTTTAAGATGTTAGCCATCAAGTTATTATCTACAAATCTAAAGTCTGAATAATTTCTTTTAAGCATTTCAAAAACATCATAGGATTGAAACTTGCATGAATAATTTTCATGTAACGTTCTAATGAATACAATGTCTTTCTCACCCTGAAGAAATAGTATATCCTTGGTTTTGATAATTACCGTTTCTTTATTCGAAAGTGGAGCGAATAGGATATCCCCGCTGCCATTCCTTACATAATATTCTTCTGTAATACTATCGATGTCAGGCTGAGTCAATTTATTAAAGTTTTCAATATTCATATGTACCTATCTCCTTATAATAATGAACCTTAGTAAAAAATTCGCTAAATAAGTCGAAATCCCTTCATTTGTAAGTAACACTACAGCGTGAATAAAATTAACTAGACTTTCCGAACGATATGTATTAAAA
>JBBDSZ010000006.1:0-12313 GCA_040904685.1 Paenibacillaceae bacterium
AGGGTGAGGCCAATTTACCATGCACGGAGGAAATGTTAATAATTTTACCATATTGTTGCTTTTTCATCTGGGGAATGCCAAATTTAGTTAACAAAAATGGTCCTTTTAACATCACATTCAGCAGTAAATCCCATTTTGAACCGGAAAATGCTCTACGGGATCAATATGTTGTAAGCCCGCATTATTAATAATGACGTCAATACTGCCCCATTTTTGAATTACTTTTTGCATGAATGTTTCAACGGAGCGCGCATTGGCAACGTCTAACTCATACGCTATGGCTCGGCACCGGTGTTTTTCTGCTAATGAACGGGCGGCTTCTTGGGCGCTAACGAGGTTCAAATCCGCAATAATCGGTTGATCCCCGTTCTGGGCAAATGCCTCGGCTTGCAATAGTAGCTTGTTCCTCAGCTGATAAGTTCCCGAAATTCTCAACGCTTTGTGCCGCTTTCTCATACGTTCCTTGTGGGTCTTTGATTGAGCCCTCTACAACATTATATATATTAATTGCGGTATCTCCAAGCTGTTGAAGTGTTTACTCTCCTGCTCGTTTAGGGTCATCCATGGCATCCATCGCGAAAAACATTGTGTCCCAAAACCCATCCCCACTGTTTTGACCAGAGAGCTTGTAAAAGCGAATACGACATCCTCACTTTCTTCTTCAGATAAGTCGATATCATTTAAATATTCGTACTTAGCCAGGAACGCATCAGCAGATTCAATAACTTCCTCATTACTGGCCATTAGAAACTCTAGTTGAATTTTCAGATCATTCACGCTAGCTAATTGTTTTTGAATTCTTAAGCTATCGAGATATAGTAGAAATGATGAGTGAGCGAGGATTAAGGATTTCCCATACGACGATCATGAGATGGGTCCATGAATTTGGACCCGAAATCGACAAATGCATCCGCCCCTTTTTGAAACCTACAAACGACTCGTGGCGGATTCCAAATTCATGATCATGTATTTTTATCTTTAATACGTATTGTAGATATTTTCACAGGTTTCCCCCGTGGGTTGATAAAAACAATGGAGCTTATATCGAGCGACTAATGGTTGACCATACCACTCTGAAGGGCAGTCTCCTTCAGGTCTAAAATACCACAAACTAAATTTTGCAGGCCAGTTTCTCTCCCCATTAATAACCTTTTGAGCTAAGCGTTTTTCTCTTTCCCTTGCTTTTTGATAAAAGTAACTATGCTGAACCGCTTCGAAAGCATGTTCTTGATATACCATTTGTGGAATCGTACGGAGTCCTTTAAAGTCAGAACAATTTGCCCTTATTCGATTTATGCCTACATTTCCGACAAGCAACATTCCTAATTCGCCTTCGCCTTCAGCTTCAGCTCGAAGCAATCTTGCCAAAAGGGTAACATCCTGATTTCGTGCCTTTACAACTCCCATAAATTCACCTCATTCACATAATTAAGATTCTCGGAATTACTAAACCCTTATGGACTCTGGCCTCACGGCTAGGGTCCTTTTTCGTTTCACCTCAAAAATTGGGGAGAACGAAAAATTTCTCTTGACATTTCAAAATCACCTTAATAATCGCAAGGAAGGCATTTTTATACGCCTATCTTAAACAGAATTGGGTGATTTGCTTGCTTCTTGTTGCACGTTCACATTCCACGTACGTTTGTTTTACTGTCGAGCATTTGAGAAAGGAGTACACAAGCGATTTTCTGCAAAAATTTTACGCTGATCTGATTCATTGGGTTTCGGCCATCGATTTATCGCAAACATCCTCTTTGATGAAAGACAGCTATTCTGCAAAGACCAAGGGCCGTAAACCTCGTGATCCCACGGATATGCTGCGCAGCTTGCTCCTGATGCATAGGCTACATGGGACAAGCATCGACAATTGGGTCTATCTCTTACGAACCACTCCTGTCTATGCCATTCTCAGTGGTTTTCCCAAAGATGATACACCAGGGGTAGGCACCTTCTACGATTTCATTCGCCGTCTTTGGCTCTCAGATCGCCCCCATAAAACGGGTCGCAACAAACGATCACTACGGAAACCCCGAAAAAAAGGGAAGAAGAATGAAAAATTAGATCCGAAAAATCCCAAGGTTACCGAGAAGTTGGTCGCTCGTGTGCTTCGAGCCCCCAAATCCCATTATGCTTCCAAAGAATTCGACTTGCTTCAGGCGCTCTTTCAAAACCAATTTGTCCTTCCCTCCGCAAGCAAAGGGTTACTTGGTGACACCCGCGCACTAAGCATCATTGGCGATGGAACCCCCGTAGAAACAGGCGCTCGTTCCTTCGGTAAGTTCCTGTACGATTGCCGTAAAAGCGGCAATTGGAAGTGTGGCTGTAAACGACAGTTTTCTGATCCCGATGCCAACTGGGGCTGGGACAGCTACCGGGAAAAGTATTACTTTGGCCGCACGCTCTATGTGTTTTGCGCTGCAGACAGCCCTTATGATTTACCCATCTATTTACGCTTCTTTCGTGCCAGTCAGCATAACTCCGTGTCTTGGATATGCGGATACCAGGAATTACATCACTGGTATCCGCAATGGAACATTGGAGAGGCGATTCTGGATTCCGCCCACGACTCTCTCCCCATCTATACCCTGCTTGAACACGATGATGTTAGCAGCATCATCGATCTGAATGTCAGGCGTTGGAGCAAGCTGGTACAAGATGATTTTACCATTGGAAAGGACGGTGTGCCTATATGTCCCATCGGTCGAAAGATGGTTCATTGGGGTAAGCTTGCTAAGACGCATCGCCGGAAATGGCGTTGCCCTGCGAAATGCGGCAACTGGACCTGTGTGACTCCATGCTCACCATCTGCATACGGAAGAACTTTTTATACGTCCACATCGGATAACCCTCGGCTCTTTCCCTGCGTTCGCCGGGATAGTAAAGAGTGGCGTATCCGATATGCCAAGCGTACCGCTGTGGAACGATGCAACAAACGTCAAAAAATTGATTACAAACTTGAAGATTCTAAAGGCAGAAGTTCCCGCCATTGGACAATCCGTACGACATTGATCGCCATGTGTCAGCATGCAGACGCTTGGTTTAAATTGGTTAAGAAAAACAAACAAATCTTCACGATTCAGGAATGGTTCGAAGCTGCTCGTGCCGATTAAATTAGTCTGATCATACTTTTTTTAAAAACTCGACACTCTCGTTTTATTTGATATGCAGATTTCTGTTTCACAAACGAGTTTTCCATGTTATTTTGGCTCATTCCTCCTCATACAGGCTCAAAATTATATGTTAATTCCGAGCTCCTTCATAATGTATTAGAATAAGATATGTGATTTAAGGAAATAGGTTACTACCTATGAATTTTTGTTACGGAAGAAGCAGGTTGAAATCGAACTGCTTCTTCCGATGTTGAATGGATCAATAAATTGTTCGGATTGGCTGCATAGTTTTACCAATAAAGTGAAGATAGATAGATATGGCTTTTTTGATATTTGCAACACAACCGAACTATCTAATGTCCAAAGATTGACGGAATACTCTACTGAAAAGCTTTGCATCTCTATCTTTAATGAAGAAGCGGGGGAATAAAGCCGATTCTCCCGTAATTACACACTTTACTATGTGGTACTTCCTCCGAGGTATTTGAGTACACCATGAATAAGCACAGTAATGACTCAATCCCCGTAAACAGCAATTGAAAATCCCATCTAAGGACGACATTCCCTCCCTGAGATGATTCTACTCTAGAATACAATTTTAGAGCACAAAATCAGATTATTTATTGTTCTAACATTGCAAATACGTACGAAAAAGCATCCATACTTTTGTTAGGAGCAACCAAGCATCTCAAAGCGCTTTATAAACTAAAGGAGCACACAGATCAAAATATCATTTAGTAAGGCTGATTGTCACAGAATATATGGATTTTAGCTTTTCCCTGATCAAAATCAAGGGTCCCTCTATCCGGAAGATGGCCAAGTATGTATTTTAAGCGATATGATTTTTATAGACTCGACACCAAGGCAATGCAACGTTTCATAGTTAATTTTGTTTTCCTTCTTCCTATGAAAGTCATATAATATTGCTTGCTATCCCTTTAGTTCGATCATATAATGTCACCAACGGCATATTATCAAGCCGTCATCATAATCCCCAGTGACGTCGTAATAACCTCCACTGCCGTCATCATAATTATGTGACCTTACCCCTAAGTCGCGAAACGCCCAACTATACTATATATTATGTAAACAAATTAAAAGGGAGGCGTACCAATAACTTGCCGAGTTTAGTCTGATAACTGTCCAGTGACACAAACATGCATACATTAATGACATAAATAAGTCACATTATATATTCGTTTATTTTTTGTGACACAAACATACCTACACAACTTAATTATGTTGCATGATTATGTCACATGTTTATGATAACTAGCTTCGTAAATCGTAATTAATTTCTAATTATTCTTCAACATTTAGATTGACAACAGTAAAATTCCTTACTAAAACTTACTTAATTGTATCATAATATAGGTTTTATTTTCCATTTTCACCGCAAATTAAGGTTAATCATTTAGAATCCTTTCTTATGACAAAAGAGATGACAATTATACCATTTATTTAATAAAAAATTGTTTTATTTTGCGTCAATTTACTGGGTATATAAGCTGTCAAATATGATTTTGCACCTCACAAGTGAACTCGTTACCCTGACGGACAGTCCCTTACTTCCTTTTACATTTGCTCTTGAATGGAAACGGGGAATGAGTAGATGCAATTTGAACAATAGGCCAAATGTATACAGCTGTGTTGGATCAAATCCTCAAAACCATTTGTTGCTTTCAACTCATCAATGGGTCGATAAGGAGAATAGGGACCGTAATAATCACTAAGTTTCCCTTGATCTTGGGCAAGATGATTACATTCAGGGCAGTTAGTTACCAAAGACTCAATTCCATTGCAAACACTACAAATATAGGACATAACATTCAACACCTCGAATCAGAATAAAGCCAGATCATGTAATGAAGTAAATAGTGAAAAACAAAAAACAGGCCACCATAAGATAGCCTGTTAAGAACTTAATCTTCTTTTAAGCTGTTTAAAGAAATCTCTTGTTCCTTCTCTGGTTGATTTAATGGATAGATTCTAGCTGTATCATTCATTTCGTCCACATGCTGGATATAGATCGAAACTCCATCATAAGTTACATTAGCCATAACAGGTGAATTAGAAATCTCTATTGCACGTTGTTTGTTCATTTTCAATCACCTCCATGATTTATGTATCAGTTATAATGTTTACTCCAAATTATTTAATTATTCTTACGACATGCTTTCAATAGCGAATAACTTACAAAAGATTGGCAATATATTAATATTAGGTATATGTTTGACTTAACAATGGCCGGGGTTCCAATTAGCTGAGCTAAACAGTTATTTCAGCATCTTGAGTTATGTAAACAAAGAAATACATTGCGAATTGAGCATTCCTGCAGCCTTGGGTTTGCTAAACTTGGCCTACTGATATAATGTCGCCATCATGTTTTTTATCAATTTAATCACCTTTATTTAAACTCGCACTACGAAAAATCTTACCTCCAATCATGGTCCACACAACTCGATACTGATCGTCGAGCAACACCAGGTCTGCATCCGCTCCAGGGGTAATTCTGCCTTTGTTCTCAAGTCCCAGAAGATCAGCCGGCGTTCGGCTAGCCATCGCAACCGCATCCACCAGAGAGATTCCCAGCTCCACCGTATTCTTCAATGCTTCATTCATGGTGACCGTGCTGGAAGCAAGTGTTCCGTCTTTCAATCGCGCGACACCTCCTGAAACTTTCACCTGATGCCCACCGAATCGATATTCACCGTCCCCCAATCCCATGGCTTGAAGAGCATCTGTGACCAGTACCATCCCATCCGGCCCCTTGATTCGGTGCATCAAGCGAATGATCGCAGGATGTAGGTGTACGTTGTCCACAATCGCTTGCACACTAACATTCGGCTGCTCGAAAGCGGCGACAATAAGGCCTGGGTCGCGGTGATGAATGGAGCGCATGCCGTTAAAGCAGTGTGTGATATGGCTGGCACCCAAACGAAACGCTTCCAATGCCTCTTCATAAGTGGCATCCGAATGCGCGATAGCCGCAATAATCCCATGTTCACGCAAGTAGGAGACAAGCTCCATTCCTCCCGGCAGCTCTGGAGCTACGGTAACCATTTTGAGCAGAGAACCAGCTTGTTCCACAATCCGCTCCATTTCCGCTAAGTCCGGATGCCGAAGAAAAGCCTCGTTCTGCATTCCTTTGCGTTTGGCGTTCAAATAAGGTCCCTCGGCGTGTATGCCGACAATGGCCGCTCCGGGCTCACTGCCCAAGACTTCTTTTACATTGTTGATCATAATCAACAAATCCTCTAGCTTGGAACTGACCGACGTGGCCAAAAATGAAGTACACCCAGTTTCGGCGCACTTTGCAGATACCTCCTCAATGCTGCGGAACGTGCCATCCATCATGTCAAAACCATTAGCCCCGTGGATATGGACGTCTATCATCCCAGGTATAAGTAGTCTCCCTCTCCCGTCAAGAACTTCAATACTCTCAGTATTAACTGCCGTTCCTTCCATCACAGTCACAATTCGTCCATACTCCACCCGAACCGAACCGTGCTCTATAATACCGGTTTCAGTTACGATACGTACATTTATATTCCATTTGGTATCCATCATTCTCCATGCCCTCCTATCACATCAAATACAGATTCATTATACGGCTTTTTCAACCTGTCACGGAATGCCTTTTTCTTGCATACAGTCGACGACACGAATTGGACGGCCGCTTCTCTTCAATTCCGGCCTTCTCTCCCATATACTTAATATTTCGAACATCATAAGGAGGAATGATAATCATGCAATACGACCGTATGATATCCGAAGAAGCCAGAAATGTACTATAGAGACATCTGGTAGCACTACTTCCGCTCGGCGCCCCATAGAAAATCACGGAGATCATTTCCCGTTCTGACAATGACCTGTCGTATGGGGTCTCCAAAATGGTGGAAGCCCAACTCGACTATTGCCATTGTGCTGCCCCAGTCGCTTACGGGCAGGTTTGGTCAACCAACGCCTATGTGGGAACGATCAGTCTCTTGTTGGAAACCATGACGAATTTGCTGGTGGAGATCGTGATGAGCTTGTTCAAGCAGGGAATGAGCATATAGGTAATCGGGACGCGATGAATTATGCAACGAGAAAACATCATGACGAATTGGGCATGAAAGTACTCTATTTCACCTATATCAGCATTGATAGAATCGTGAAATTTGGCCACGCTTGATAAAGGCGAAGCGGTCATCAATGTCGCCGTCAACAATATCGTTCAATTGATCGAAAACGCTAGATTATAGAAGGAAGCGTCGTCAGATGTAATCTACTCCTCTTAATTTTAGTTCTTTCAGAAATAATTCCGCATAATGCCTTGCATCTTGAATGATCCCTGCTGTTATCATATCGTCCCTGTTTATTATTCCTAGCTATTATAAATTCAAAACGTTCAACTTCAGAGTAAGATAAATCTAATAATAAGAGAAAAGTCTGCTTCAGTCCTGTTGATCAGGCAAAAGCAGACTTTTATTGTTTCTTGCAGCATATACAATTAATTGCTTTGTATCAATTACAAGTTCCGCAGCAGTGATGAAATCAAAACCAATAATACCATCCAAATCAATTCCATAGTCCATGTTACCAATTTCAACTTGGAAGTTCACCAGGAAAGATTGATCTAACTGCAGTTGATTGAGTTGTTTAGTGTATACGTACTCTAAACCACCAACGCCCCGTATAGCATCAACAACAGCGTCTCCTTCAGGCATAACACCAATGGTATCCAACCGGTTTGCATTAAATATTGTGCTGGCCGATCCTGTATCTAATAACACCTTATCTAATGACATTGATTTACCTCGGAAAATAAGTTCTACGCTAACAAATGGTAACCCAAACCTTAAATTTAACTTCATCTTGGACCTCGAATCCCAGTATATCTTTCACGAGCAATAAGGTTTTCTCTAGAAGTATGAAAAAAGCAAAACTCACGTTGAGGTTCTTCACGATGTAATTCAGAATACCTATTCATTGCATCCATAGAGGAACTAAAAGCGATCTATTACTACCACTTCCTCTATGTATCGCTGCCCCTCATCAGAATGCGCCTTTGTCGCTTCGAGAACCACCCATTCATCTGGAAACCGATCTCTTACTTCTTCCCACCGCATAATGTCACCTCCAATTATTCTGAGATAATTATATCATAAACACCAATGCCTGCTCCAATTTCAATTTGTGTATGAGCGCCTCAAACGACCAGATAGTTCTTGTAATCAGACATCAAGTATTCCCCTTACCTCGTATTGTTCAGAGGTGTGCTGTTTCATGTTTGCATCATCGATTTCTCGGAAATAATATGTATATCGGGAACGACCTATAACTCCCAGGGACGCGTCCCATAATTCTCGGGGACGACACGATAATTATGTCAACGACCCAATAACTCGGCAAAGTCCATAACGTAATATATATTATGTAAACAAATTAGTGTATAATCGGACACTCAAGTAATTTAACCGTCCCGATAACTGTCTAAACAGTCTACGAATGATGAGGTTGGCTCTTTCTCCTGAGCTTTGATACCAAACCCTTTTTCGACTCCCTACTACAGTTAACATTCCACCGCAACAAGGACAAGGACTATACTCCGCACTCCTAACAAAAAATGTCTATATGATCTATCTTCAAATCTAGTGAATATTTTGATATACTGACCATGTTGTTTGGAAGACGTCTCTAGTGCTACTGTTGGTCCAGTAGCACATAAAAAAAGAGGCGTCTTTCTCCTTTCAAAAGAAGTAACGTCATGGTCATTATATCCGTCAACTTATGGACAAGCAACACCGTCAGCAATTGGGCATATTAATTCAGCGGAAACACTTTACCTCGACAACTCAGGTTCACTAACGCAAGAAAAATTTTCGCTCATCGAACAATTTGTATATGGAGCAAAAAAACCATAGACTTAAACCGTCTATGGTTTCATAAACCCTACCGATGTCTCTTTTTGAAAAACTTTGAGAACCACTGGTCTATGGATTTTTTATCATTAAATTGGATATTGCTCTTGCCCGATTCATGACCGGCTACATCTACGGCAGTAATGGCATACATATAAAAATCATCTTGTGCAGCACTGACTGTAAATTGGGCATCCGCTTGTGAGGTAACCGGTTTTCCTTGAATAAAAGCAAATGAATTCCCGTCATTGGAGCCGTAAAGCCTGTAACCTACCACATCTTGCTCGTTGTTCAATGAAAAGGTCACGACCGTGTTTCCGTTGGCGCTATCAGCACTTAATCCAACAGGTGGATTTGGAGCATTACCATCATCTTTCCTTGGATCTATTTCAACCGGTTCATCTAAATCCGCATCAATTGGAACGTAATGAGATAGGGATTTTCTTTCCTCTTCCGGAACTCGCTTCAAATTCGCTTGAATCTCATTCATGATTTCAGAAATCGGCTTTTCTCTTCTTACCATAAACTTTTCAGACACCATATCCGTGGGAGTTTCGGGTTGAGCCAGATAACTTTTTCCGTTAAATGACACATATTTGGTCAAACCTGCGTTATGATCAGTTTCCGTAGGAATATATCTTAGATTAAATAGGTCGGTTACTACATCTCCTCGACTTTGAATTTCTGGTGTTGGAAGCTTTCCGGAATATCGGGAAACGGTCTGCGTGACAATGTCCTCCGGCATGACAAATTCTTTAGTCGGAAAAAGATTTGGTTTCTTTTCATAAGAGAGATCCATAATATGCGCCCATATTTTCTTGGCCCTCGCTGTGCCGCTTTTAGATAATTTATTAATCGGCTGATCATATCCCGCCCATACACCAACCGTTATATCAGGTGTGTAGCCAATAAACCAAGCATCGGCATCGTTCTGAGTAGAACCTGTTTTGCCGACAATAGGAACTTCATTATAATGTTTGAAAGAATCCTTCAAATCTGCAGCTGTACCCCCGCTAACCACACTTTTCATCATATCCGTCATCAAAAAAGCGGTTTGTTTGGAAAATACAGTCTTTGCTTCAACATGGTGTTCGTAGATCACTTCACCCATGGCATTTTCGATTTTGGCTATGAGATAGGAATCGTTATAGGTTCCTTGGTTACCAATTGAAGAGTACGCATTCGTAAGCTCCTCGACCGAAACGCCATAGGTCAGCCCTCCGATCACCCCTGTTTTGGCTTGATCATCCTGAGCGGTTATCGTGGTAATCCCTAGCTTCTTGACAAAATTCCATGCCTCTGGAATCCCTACCTTATCATTGAATAGCTTCAAGGCTGGAATATTATAAGACCACTTTAAGGCTTCTCTAGCTGTAATTAATCCGTGGAATTTACCGTCCCAATTCTCCGGCAAATGAACCCCTGATCCATTCTCCAATACCATTGGGACATCGTCAATAATACTGGCTGGTTGAATGATTCCTGCTTCTAATGCCGGCAAAAAGGCGGCAATGGGTTTCATCGCCGATCCGGGCTGTCTCACCATTTGCGTAGCATGATTCATTTGTTCCACTTGAAAATCCCGACCCTCGATCATGCCTAGGATAGCCCCAGTTTTGTTATTAATCATGATAGACCCGATTTGTTCAACACCTTTTACAGGATCATTGTCTACATAATATTTTTTGTTAGCGGCGATACCTTTCATCCCATTATAAATAACTGGATCGATCGTTGTATACACGCGATAGCCCTTGTTTAAAAGCTGCTCTCTAGCTTCATCCCACCTTTTTTGATAGTCAGTATTGCTCTTCTCTATGTTCGGTTGGTCAGCTTTTAATAACAATTCAGTAGCACTTCGTTCCACCTCCATCATTAAAAAGGGGTTAGATTGCGTCGTTTTCTTATGGATTGGAGCTAGTGAAGCTTTTATATCATAATCTATAGCATTCGTGTATTCTTCTTGCGAAATTTTCTTTTCTTCGAGCATTCTTTGGAGCACGAGTTTTTGCCGTTTGGTCGCTTCTGCTAAGCCGGCAGCATTTAATTTTCCTTTACTGTCAAATGCGGAATATGCAATCGGCTGCTGAGGAAGTCCTGCCAAATAGGCGACTTGGGCAATGTCCAACTTATGCAAATCGTCTGCATTAAATATTCCTTTAGCGGCGGATTTAATTCCATAGAGATTCTGACCATCAGAGCCTTTTCCAAAATATATTTTTGTTAAATAGGCCAAAAGGATTTGGTCCTTGGACAGCACTCTTTCCATTCGCATAGCTAACAAAATTTCTGCAGCTTTTCTTTCATAGGTTTGATCCATGCTTAAAAATACTCTGCGCGACAGCTGCTGTGTAATCGTACTTCCGCCCGTTTGTGTATTTTCATTAGTGATCTGCTGAGTAATCGCCCGAACCGTTCCTTTAACATCCATTCCGTGATGAGTATAAAAGCTTTTATCTTCTATGGAGATCGTAGCGTCAATCATCTGCTGTGGAATTTCACTCAAAACCGTAAGCATGCGTTCTTCACCAGACCCAAGTCTACCAACCTCGGTTTTATTATTGAAATAAACATAACCCGTGATTTTATTATCTTCAACAGCCTTCTGGATTTCAGCATTAGAGCGAATAGGTTCAGCTTTGACCAGTGACGTGATAAATCCATAGAATATACCAAAACCGATACAGCCTAGCAGTAAACTTGATAATAGAATCCATTTCAATTTTTGCCGAATGGTGCTCATGGTGATAAAACCTCCAACTGAAAGACACGTAAGTCTGGATAGTCTTTGAAATTTAATCCTATTAACAATTATTCTCTTATCACTCTCGTTTTATGGGGGTAGTTCTTATTAGCTTCCCGTAATCGAGTAGGAGGGAGTGATTAACTCCCGTCCTCTCACACCACCGTACGTACCGTTCGGTATACGGCGGTTCATGAAATATTCCGCAAGTATTTGTATCTGTCCGTTAGACTCTTTAATCCGTTGGATTTCCAATATTGGTTATCCAAGGTGCTGTGCAGAATCGGACTACAAGCAGTACGCCAATACCCCTTACGAGTATTCCCCCATTGAAAGGCTTTGTCTTTAGGAACTCCTAAGGATAAGAGCCTTTTAACTTTGGTCTTGGGTTTCTTCCATTGTTTCCAGAGACACATCCGAAGTCGTCTCCGAATCCACTCATCCAGTCCTTGAAATACACTAGGCGTGTCAGCTAATGAGAAATAGCCCCCCCAGCCTGTCCATCGGAAGTGGACTTTTCCGTGAGGTCATCTCACGGATTTTCATCTTCACTT
>JBBDSZ010000007.1:0-189950 GCA_040904685.1 Paenibacillaceae bacterium
ACTCTGTAATGCTGATTTTCAGCATTGCACGCTCATTTCGAGGTTACTTTGACTCCGTAATGCTGATTTTCAGCATTGCACACTCATTTCGAGGTTTCTTTGACTCTGTAATGCTGATTTTCAGCATTGCACGCTGCCGATAAGGTCTTGGATCTCAGATTCTTCGTGTTATTCATTCATTCCGTCCATATAATTCATCATTTTAATAAAAGTAAGTCCAATAAAACAGGGCTTACTCAACAACCTGAGCCGTTACAAATGTAACGGCAACGGATTTATTTGCTCCAGTAGCATACGAAGCTCCGTTTCCACAGCATCACACAGTTAATCTGCCCTCTATCAAAAAAGTGTGTGCGGATTAGTCCTCAATCGTCGATAAGTCGCCGACTGGCAATTTAAGTTCCCATGCCTTTAGGACACGACGCATGATTTTACCGCTTCGCGTCTTTGGCAGTTTATCCTTGAACTCCATTTCGCGAGGTACTGCGTGAGCGGATAACCCTTCTTTGACAAACTTGGCGATATCCGCTTTCAGATCTTCCGAAGGCGCAAATCCTTCGTGCAGAACGATGAAGGCTTTAATAATTTCACCACGCATCAGATCCGGCTTACCAATAACCCCGGCTTCTACAATAGCTGGATGCTCGACTAGCTTGCTCTCAACCTCGAATGGTCCTACTCGCTCGCCAGATGTATTGATTACATCGTCAACACGGCCTTCGAACCAAAAGTAGCCTTCATCATCACAGTAAGCGGAGTCTCCGGATACATACCATCCCTGCAGCTGGAAATACTCTTCATACTTCCCAGGATTATTCCAGATTTTGTGCATCATTGACGGCCATGAAGTTTTAATCGCCAGATTCCCCATACGATATGGCGGCAAAATGTTGCCGTCATCGTCTATGATCGCTGCCTCAACGCCAGGAATCGGTTTTCCCATCGAACCTGGCTTGATTGGCATACATGGATAATTGCAAATGAGCTGTCCGCCTGTTTCCGTCATCCACCATGTGTCGTGAATGCGTTGTTTGTATACCTTTAAGCCCCAACGAACAACCTCCGGATTCAGAGGCTCACCAACGCTCATCACGTGCCTGAGCGAAGACAGGTCGAATTGTTTGACAAGTTCATCTCCTGCACCCATTAGCATGCGGAATGCGGTTGGAGCGCTGTACCAAACAGTTACGCCGTACTTTTGAATCGTTTGGTACCAATCCTTCGGACTGAACCGTCCGCCACGAATGACATTAGTTGTTCCATTCAACCAAGGTGCGAAAATCCCATAGGATGTACCGGTAACCCAGCCCGGATCCGCAGTACACCAATAAACATCATTCTCCTGCAGATCAAGCACAACTTTCCCTGTATAGTAATGCTGAATCATGGCGTTATGCACATGAAATACACCTTTTGGCTTTCCAGTGGAGCCGGATGTGTAATGAAGGATGAGCCCATCCTCACGATTCACCCATTCGATATCAAGCTCTTCGGAGGCTTCAGCCATTTCTTTGTAGAAATCAACCTGGCCCTCTTCGAGCTCAAGATCATGTCCAACTAGAATGACATGCTTTAAATACGGCAGATCCTTCACCGGTATGCGGGAAAGCTGCGATGGTGTAGTTATGATAGCCACCGCTTCGCTGTCTTCCAAGCGATCCTTCACGGCGGTTTCCATGAATGCTTCGAATAAAGGACCTACGACGGCGCCAACCTTAATAATGCCGAGAAGAGCGAAATATAACTCTGGAGTACGCGGCATGAAAATGAATACGCGTTCGCCTTTACCAATGCCTAGCTTACGAAGTACATTGCCAAATTGGTTGGATTTGTTTTTCATTTGCCCAAATGTATAGGCTTCATCTCTTCGATCATCGCTATAGTATAAGGCAGTTTTGTCTTTTTTGGATGAACTTGCATGCCGATCAATAGCTTCATAGGCCATATTGACTTTGCCTGTCTCATACCAGGAAAAGCTTTTCTCCACTTCCTCCCAGCTAAAATTTTTGCGAGCCTCCACATAATTTTTCATATTCGGATTTAGACTTACCGCTTCCATGCATTCATTTTTTAATTGTTCCATACCTGTAGTCCTCCTAATAAACCACTTATTGATTAATTCACAGCCCTGTATTGGACTTTACCAAAATCTCATCGAATTTGGCATTATCTTTCTCAGAGGAAAGCAAGGTACCAATAATAGCTCCGAGGAAGCCCAAAGGAATCGAAATAATTCCTGGGTTAGCTAATGAGAACAACGGATGCCCTACGAATATCGCTTTCCCTTCTATTGGATTCCATACACTTGGGCCAATAGCGACAAGAATCAACGCACCGAACAGACCCGCCAGCATTCCCACCACAGCACCTGTGGTGTTAAATCTCTTCCAGTAGACAGTGAAGAGAATGACCGGAAGATTCGCACTTGCTGCCACTGCGAAGGCAAGGGCAACTAGAAAGGCCACATTCAGCTTCATAGCGAACAAGGATAACACGATCGAAAACACGGCTACACCGACTGAGGCCCAACGCGCAGCTTTCATCTGTTCTTTTTCAGTTGCTTTCCCCTTACGAACGATATGATTATAGAAGTCATGTGCAAAAGCAGAGGCAGCGGAAAGCACTAAACCTGTCACGACCGCGAGAATGGTAGCGAAAGCCACAGCCGAGATGAAGGCAAACAGAAAATCTCCCCCCAATACTTTCGCTAGTAACGGAGCTGCCATGTTCCCTCCAGGGTCTATCGCAGTGATATCCTTCGCACCGACAAAAGCCGCAGCGCCAAAGCCAAGAAAGACGGTCATCACATAAAAAATCCCAATAATCCATGTGGCGTAAACAACCGAGCTTCGTGCCGTAGGTGCGTCCTTGACTGTGAAAAAACGAGTCAAAATATGCGGCAATCCGGCTGTACCTAACACAAGCGCCATATTCAGCGAAATCGTATCGAGTGGAACTTTATACTTATTTCCGGGATTCAAAAACGCTTCTTTAAGCGGAGTCGCCGTCCTCATATGTTCGAACATTGCCATAATACTAAAGTCAAACTTGGCAAAAACAATCATCGAGATGATGAAGGTTCCTCCCATCAACAGTACAGCCTTTGTCATCTGTACCCAGCTTGTCGCTGCCATCCCGCCAAAAACGACGTAAACAGTCATCAGAACTCCGACGATTAAAACTGAAGTAGTCGTATCCAATCCAAGCAGTAACTTGATCAATGAACCTGCGCCGACTAGCTGAGCAATCATATAGAAGGTGGAAATTGCAATCGTGTTCAACGCAGCTACTCCGCGTACTTTTTTGCTGTTAAAACGAGCGGCAATCATGTCCGCCATGGTGTATTTCCCCAAGTTTCGCAGAGGCTCGGCCACCAAATAAAGCACGACTAGATAAGCCACAAGAAATCCAATGCTATAGAAAAAACCATCAAATCCTGCTAAAGCGATAGACCCGGCAATCCCAAGAAACGATGCAGCGGACATATAATCTCCAGCGATAGCAAGCCCGTTCTGCCAGCCCTTCAATCCCCCACCAGCGGTGTAAAATTCATTCGCATTGTGTGTTCTTTTTGCAGCATAGAACGTAATAATCAAGGTTAGGGCAACAATGGCACAAAACAAAATAAACGCTGTTGTATTCATTCTCTTTCCCCTTTTCTTTCCTTTTTGATTTCCTCTATCATCCGATCAAATTTTACTGATTGACGAGAGTAAATCATACTAAGAGCCCACGTCATAATAAATTGTGCAAACGCGAAAATCCATGCCCAAGATATGAAGCCGAACGCATTGTGGTTTAGTACCGTGGAATAGGAAGTCAGCACCGGTAAAGAAAAGTAGAAGACCAAAAAAAATACAATCCATGGTCTTAAAAATCTTTTCTTGCTAGCCATTAACGCTTTAAACTTGTCGGACTGTACTACATCGGAATAGCTTTGTTGGTTAGTTTGCATTCTAGTTTCCCCTCCAGCCAATAAAATGAAAGCGCTTCAATCTCACTTAGTATAATACTTTTTCGTTTTAATGAATTAAAATCGGCGTGAATAGTTATTTTATTGGCATGAAGTGCAGAAAAACAGGTTTGAATGAATATTTGTCTAAAGCTGATAAGCATAGTCAGTCCCTACCTAGATAGACAATCGGAGTAACCTTTAATTTCGATTAAGCAGCCTAAACAGCTCTTTAGCAGAAACTCGGGAAACAGGGATTTGGGTTCGCTTCCCATCCTTTAAAATCAAATTATACGCTCCATTAAACCAGGGTACCAACTCATCGATCTGATTCAGGTTAATCAAATAGCTGCGGTGCGGACGAAAAAAAGAAAAGCTCTTTAGCTTTTCCTCTAGCTCGTTCAACGTATATTTGGATGCAAAGATTTGATTGTTCGTTGTATGCAGGTGGATGACCTTCTCCTCCCGCACTGCATATAAAATTGTTTCCGGATCAATGACAACAAGTCTCTCTCCATCGTCTATCAGAAGCTTGTTCAGCTTTGATGCAGAAGATGAACTTTCGTTTAAAAGCACCTCTGTTTGCTCCGCCATTTTCTGGCGAATTCTATCGAGAGTTTCTTTAAGTCTTAGATAGCTATATGGCTTCAATAAATAATCTACCGCGTTTAATTCAAAGGCTTCTATCGCATAATCCTCGTGAGCGGTAGTAAATACGATAATCATTCCTTTCATGTGAGACCTCAGCATTCTTGCTGCTTGAATGCCATCCATTTCTGGCATTTGGATATCAAGAAAGATGACATGCGGCTCCTGCTGTTTCACCAGTTCCAACAATTCCCTGCCGTTTACTACGCTCGGTAAAAGCACAATATCTTCTTCCTGCTCCAATAAATAAGTCAGTTCTTCCCTGGCCAAACGCTCGTCCTCTGCAATCATAACGTTGATTTTCCTCATGTATTCTCCCCTCCCTCATGTTCCTTTGAAATCTTCGTTTCAAGATGAAATGGAATCGTAAACGATATAATGCTTCCTCCGTCTATTTTGTTCTCTATCCTCATTTTCGATTCGTTGCCAAACAGATTAATTAGCCTTTGATTCACATTAAATACGCCAATCCCGTTGCCACCGTTGCTAATTAACGGCTTTTGTCCCAACACATTTAGAAGTTCCTCCGGAATTCCCGGACCATTATCTTCAATACAAATCTGCACCTTATTCTTTTCCCGCAATAATTGAAGCCGCACCCACCCACCGTTTGTACGCACTTTAAGGCCATGCTCGATGCTGTTCTCCACCAAAGGCTGAAACGTTGCCGGGGGAATCAATGCAACCCCCGCCTCTGGATCCATCTCGCAGTACACACTGAATTGATCGGAAAATCGGATCTTCATGATTTCTAAATACGTGTTGAAATGGTCCATCTCTTGCTGGATTGGAATGAGCTGCGCAGAAGTCAGCTTCAAATTAAGCCGCATATAGGTGCCCAACTGAATCGTGATATGCCTGGCAAGATCAGGATCAACACGAATCAATGAATTAATGGAGTTTAACGTATTAAACAGGAAATGAGGATTAATTTGCGCCTGCAGCATGCGAAGCTCCGCTTCCTTCAAAAGGGCGGCCATTCCCTCATTCGCAGCTACATTGAGCTGATAGGAAATGAGCTTCCCCAAGCCTTTGGCAAGTTCAACCTCCACCTTGCGAATTTGCTGGGGGTTTTTAAAGTACAATTTAATTAAACCGGCAACCTTCCCCGCTTGACTGAACGGAACAATAATCGCGGCATCTAGTTCAGCAGTATCATTCAGCCGTATTTTATCTGAGCTATACGCAATTTGAACTTCACCGGACGCAATGGCTTGGAGTGATAGCTCTGTTTGTATTCGCTCACCAGGCTCGTGACTCGGTGTACCAATGCCAACAAAGGCAAGAATTTGTTCAGTATCAGTCAAAGCCACAGCTGCCGCCTTCAGCTCCCTTGCCAACATTTTCGCAGTTGCTTCCGCGGTCTTATAGGTAAGTCCCTGCTTCAAATGTGGCAGGGCCAGTTCTGCAATGTGCATCGCCCGCTGTGTCTCATAGGCTGCCGTGCGTTCCTCCTCAGACTTTGCTATCTTGAGCATCATCATAAAGATGGCAATAGAAATACTGTTCGTCATCATCATCGGCATAGCAATGGTATTGACTAACAAAATGGCAGCTTCCTGCTGTCTAACAAAAATCAGAATTGACCCCATGAGAACAACAGGTGCAAACACACCACAGAAAAAGGCAATCGCCAGTGGGACCACTCTATCCCGCAAGAACAGTCTGGTAACCAAACCCGTTAGAAGACCTATAATCGGAGCGGCTAATCCGCTCGCAAAACCCGCATAGCCTCCGATGTAATAGAGATGTAAACCAGTCAGGATTCCTGCTCCAAGTCCAACGCTAAGTCCGCCTGTAAGTCCCCCGATGACTACACCCACTAATGCGGAATGAGCAATCGCCTCATGGTTTTGAAGGGGAGAAAGCCAGAAAGAGGAGGTAATCGTAAAGTCCTCCTGAACAACAATTCCCGCATAAGTGCCCAAAATTCCAAATAATCCGAATAATATAGATGAATATATTGCACGCTTTAGAGAGAACTCCTGATCGAACAATTGGCGAAATAATGGAAATTGAGTTAGAATAAACGTTAAGATGAGCAGCATACCCATACGTTCAACAAGCAACAATGTCAAACTTTCCAATATACTCCCCCCTTCATGAAATAGTTTTGGTCATGTTCACAGTAGTTTCTAGCGAACTGACGCTCACAATTTCATTTACGAATTTAATTGTTCCCATCCTTTTCTTTTCATAAACAGTAATAGATCGCCCTTGAGCTACTCGCTCAGCGATCTATTACCGGCTACTATTGGATTAAACCTTAAACTTCCCAATAATCGCTTGTAATTCTTCCGCCATTTTGGAAAGAATAGCAGAAGTAGAAGTCATTCCCTGCATTAACGCCAATTGCTCCTCAACAGAAGCAGCAACATTTTGTGTACTAGCGGATGTCTCTTGCGAAACTTGAGCAATGCTTGAAATAGAAGCCGTAACCTCTTGTGAACCTGCCGATATTTGCTGTGCAGCTGCGGACACTTCTTGAATCTGATCTGCAATCTGTTTTATTCGTTCCAAGATCCGTAAAAAATTTTGTTCGGTTTCATAGGCCACTTCAATACCTGTTTGTACTTCCCTCTTTACTTGTCCCATTACCTCTACTGAACGCTCCGTATCGTTCTGGATTTCTTTAATTAAGTTAGTAATTTGCTCGGTGGACGCTGAAGATTGTCCAGCCAACTTCCGTACTTCATCAGCTACAACCGCAAATCCACGTCCGTGTTCTCCTGCCCTTGCTGATTCAATCGCTGCGTTCAACGCCAATAGATTGGTCTGCTTGGCAATATTCGTGATTACGTCCAAAATCTTTTCAATTTCTTGGGATCGGTCATATAACTGGTTAATTGTCGAATCAGAATCATGAACGGATCTATTAATTGAATTCATTTGCTGTACATTCTTTTGGATCGTTTTCCCGCCTTCTTCCGCTTGTTTCATCGAATCAGCGGATGCTTCAGATACTATCGAACAATTTTCGGCAATACGTTGAAGCCCAATAGACATTTCCTCCATGGCCCTTGCACTTTCTTTAGCTCCTGTCGTTTGAGTCTCTGCACCACTTGCCACTTGTTCAATTGCTGAGGCAATTTGTTCTGTTGATTTGGTTGTTTGTTCAGCGCTTGTGGTTAGTTCTTCCGACGATGCAGCCACCTGAATAGACATATCGAATACCTTACGAATGAATTCAGATAAATTATCAAGTGATTGGTTAAAGTGATGGGCTAACAAGCCGTATTCATCTCGACGTTTGCTAAAATCTAATCTACCTTTCAAATTACCCTGCCCCAACTGTTTCATTACGTTTTCGATCGAAATAAGCGGTTTCGTCAAAAAATTTCCCATAAACCAGGCAAGCATCAAACTAATAACCAATTCTATAGCCAGCGTTTCATACAATCGGGTTTTGATCTGATTTGCTGCACTATAAAACTCTTCTTCATAGGAGCCTACGGCAATAATCCAATCCCATGGTTCAAAATACTTCAACATGGTAATTTTATAACGCGCCTTAGATTCTCCTGGGTTTTCCCAGGCATAACGGGTAACCCCATTTTTTGTCTCAGCAATTAGCTTTCCCACTCCACCTTGCACATCCCAAATACTTTTTCCTTCCAGCTTAGGATGCATGGTTAAAATGCCTTTTGTATCTTGAGCAAAAATATAACCTGTACGACCCACTTTAATTGTGTTTTTAGATAGATCACGTGTATTCTCAGAGCTTTTGGGCCCAACGAGAAGAGACCGCATCCGCTCTTGAGCCTCATCTTTCGTGATTCCCCCTGATTTTACGACTTCGTTCAGAGCAATCGCCATGTTATAAGAATTATTCACAATATTGGATAAATCATTCATTCCAGACTCTGTTAGTGCCTTCTTAGCAGATGAGAAACTAAACCACCCTATACTGAACGTGGAGATCATGATCGAGGTGACAAGGAGTATAATTAACTTGCTTTTTACACTATATAAATTCATTCTTTTGATAATATTGAATAGATTTATGATTTCAAGCCCTCCTCGTATACTTAAATTCTTTCTTGTATGATTAATGTAAACCTTGGAGGATGCCTGAAATTTCTTTAAATACTCCATCAATTCCGGCTTCCCCATCAACAGTGTGCAGCATACCCTTCGTTTCATAGTACTGTAGCAATGGTTCTTGCTGTTGAATGTTTACACCCAAACGAGTTGCAACCATCTCCATTGTATCGTCCTCTCTCTGATACAATTCTCCGTCACATTTCCCACATTTTCCTTCTTCTATTGGAGGATTGAAAATCATATGACATGTAGACCCACAGGAACGACAGATCCGCCGACCTGTAAGACGTACCAACAAATTTTCACTTACAACGTTTAGGTGAATTACAACCTCAATCTCCCGTCCCATTTCTTTCAAAACTTTCTCCAATTCCTTGGCTTGGCAAACTGTTCTGGGAAATCCGTCAAGCAAAAATCCTTTTTCTGTATCCGGACAACCCAAACGTTCATGAACAATGTCAATTGTCACATCATCTGGAACAAGTTGCCCCCTATCAACATACTCCTTTGCCTTACAGCCAAGAGGAGTACCTTCCGCCATAGCAGCACGGAATATATTCCCGGTTGATATATGAGAAATACCAAACTTCTCGACAATGCGTTCAGCTTGTGTCCCTTTGCCTGCGCCGGGCAACCCCATAAAGATGACTTGCATCTGATCTCCCTCCATCTTCAGCGTTTTCAGCGTGCGCTTGGTTTGCATCCGAATTCTCTTTCGTCAGATTAAATGAAAGCGCTAAATATAATTATAATCTTATTAGTTGCAACCGGACTAAAGCAGGCATGAAATGTCGCTTTTTTAGCATGAAGAGTTAAAAAAGCAGCTTGAATGGTTACAAAGTATAGCTCTTTTATTGCGCACAAAAAAATACCATACAAAGACAAGAAAGCTTAGTACGGTATTTAAAGGTGTTTATTCTATAGTCCGCTTGTTTTGTCCTCATTATAGGAAGAAGTTAGGATCGCAACAATAAAGGCAATAAGTACAATGATGGTAATCCAAAAGGTAATCGACATAAAAGCACCTCCTACGTATAAGTCTATTATAACCAACTAAAGTCAAATAGAACATGCTAAATTGTGAACATTATTTAAAAAATAAAAAGTGCGTCGGCAAAGCTCACATTCGACCATCTGATGGCTTGTTAATGATAGCTCCATTAAAAACCAAAGTTGTGGAACTGCCGCCATCCAAATTATAGGCATCGTGATCTGGTAAATTAGTCTTCCAACTAAACCAAGTCAGCGTTATAATAGAACACGGAAGCAACTAAGAGATTCCATTCCGGTGCTGCGAAAGAAGGCTAAGTACTATGAAAATAAGTCCTAAAGGCTTGCTTGGACATTGGCTCTCTCCAATACCTGAAGATAAAAAGCTTTCACGTGATGCCAAGGTATCCTTAATGATTCATAGCTTCTTTCAATTCGGCGCTTCTATGTCCGGAGTTTTCTTGAATTTATACTTATGGCGATTAACGCATAGTTTAATGGTCAACGGGATCTATAGCATTCTAACCTGGCTTATCGCACCATTGGCTTTAATAGTAGGCGGATGGCTAGCGAAAAAGAAAGACCGGATGTATACCTATCGGATTGGGCTGCTGCTTTTTGTATTATTCTATTTAGCCGTTATTCTGGCACAAGAGAAAATAGTTGATTATTATGTCTTATTTGCTCTGTTTGGTGGTACAGCGGGCTGTTTTTATTGGACGGGTTATCTGACCTTAATGTATGATGTCTCGACGAGCGCTAACCGCATTCGATTTCTGGCCATCAATATGATTATGTTTACTGGTGCAGGATTAGTTGGACCGGCATTAGCTGGATTTATCATCAGTCGCAGCGTTGATCTACAAGGCTATATTATTATTTTCACCCTTTCCTTCTTTATGTTTCTTGCAGCTGGATTAGTTAGCTTGAAGATCAAAGCTCTACCCGCACAACGAAAGGTCTACTATTTAAAATTCACCTGGCTGCTCATGCGCAAAAACCGGGGGTGGTTGAAATCACTTTTCAGCTTCACGAGCTTAGGCATGCTGCAGGGCAGTATGTTGTTTTTACCCAATATCTTATTATTTCAGGTACTTTCCAAGGAAGAATGGGTTGGTTATTTAGGCATCTTATTCTCAGGCGTTACAATGGCTAGCGGTTATTATATTTCTCGGAATGCGAAGGAATCACGACGTGTGCGTTATTTTATATACTCGGCTATTGGTTTTACAATGGGTTCTATCTTGTTGCTATGGAGTATTCAACTCTGGACAGTAATTGGGTTCATGGTTGTCTATTCCTTATTTAACCCTTTACAAGGAAACTCACTGACCTCCATGTACTATGGACTTATCGGCAGACTGCAGCCAAAAGGGCAATTTCGAGTTGAATCCATCGTGGTACGCGAAATTTTTGTTAACGCAGGTCGTGTGTTTCAGTTAGCTTTCTATTACTATTTGCTGGAAGCTTACAAGGGAGTATGCTACCGTGGATGCTGGTGATATTCTCAGTCATCCAATTTAGCTTGGCTTTTCTTTTAAGAAAAGCAGCATAGTCCGCATGTACTTTATTGCTATCGGTTACACTAGGCTTAAGAGCTTAATGGAAGCTGGTGGTTTTTTTGTTATATGATTGTATTATTATTGGCGGGGGCATTGCAGGTTTACAAGCAGCCATTCAGTTAGGGCGATACCAGCATAAGGTGTTAGTAGTCGATTCAGGGCATGGTCGATCCACGCTGTGTCAAAGCTATCATAACTTGCTGGGTTGGCCAGAGGGTATCTCTGGGGAGAAGCTGCGCAAGCTTGGCAGGGTTCATGCAGAAAGCTATGGAATTGATTTTATAGAAGATACTGTCACTCAGGTTAGGAAAAGCGAGCTTGGATTTGATTTCATGCTCAAATTATCCAGTGTGCATTATGAGAGTCGAACTCTTTTACTAGCAACAGGGGTATTAGACCGCTTTCCGGCTTTTCCCGAATTGATACCTTGCTTAGGTTTAACCGTTTATGTATGTCCGGATTGTGATGGTTATGAGATTCGAGATAAGCGGACAATTGTAATGGGATCAGGTGAAACAGGTGCTGAAATGGCTTTAGTCTTATACCCTTATACGCAGGATTTAGTCTACATTAATCATGAAATGCAAGTTGTAAAAGAAGCAACCCTGCATAAATTAGCGGAAAAAGGGATCTCATACTACGCAGAAATCATGAAAGGAATAAGGAGTAATACAGCAGGTCACTTCCAGGGGGTTCAACTGCAAAAAGGACTATTTATTGAAGCGGAACGAGGTTTTATCGCTTTTGGCGGCAATGAAGTCAGAACACAGCTTGCAGAACAGTTAGGCATTAAGTGCATGGACAACAAGCACATTATAACTGATCCACGCAGTAAGATGACTTCGGTTGCCAATGTTTGGGCAGCAGGTGATGTCGGCATACACGCAGAACAGGTTAGTGTTGCGATGGGAGAAGGCTCGCTGTCAGCTATTTGGATTCATAAAGCACTAGCAGGCTCATAGGTCACATGTGAAAAAGCAAGTAAATCGGCTTCTCCTTGTGCTGTAAGCCCATAAGTGCCGCGTTGCAAGCGTTGAAACCAAAGGTAAAAGTTTTTTTGGAGCAAGCCTGTCACTTTGGAATTCCCCGTCATTTCTCTTAATTGTTTTGTCGTTAAGGGTCCGTGAAGCTTCATCAGTGTTGCACACTGTAATGCTTTCTCCCGGTAGGCTGTAACGAGCTTACGTTTGCTGCTGCCTCCAACATTATAATCCCCGCTGCGCTCTCTAAATTCATTCATAATGGCTAAAGTTCGTTTCGCGCTTTTTCTTGGCACATAAGCTGCTGGCTCACATAACACTTCCACAAATGGCTTCTTGGTTTTATAGAATTTGACCGTTATCAATCCCAAACCAAGCATTTTACACAAGCGCTCTATATCACTCCAATGAAGATTATACGGAGCATTACCTTTTACTTTCTGCTCTGTAGCTAGGTAGACCTGGTCTGTATTCTGCAAGCGGTCCATTCCTTGAATAACCAAAGGGAGGTTAAACGTTTTCTTCAATTCTATAATGACAAACGGCTCATCACCACGCATGGCGACAATATCACAATGCTTGACTTCACTGCGCACGATATAGCCTTGTTTTTCCATGAACATTTTGATTGGTTCATAAAGCTCTGTTTCACTTTGGATTGGCACGACCTGCCTCCTTCTGCAGAATTAAAGAATTCACTATCACTAATGGGAGTCCTATGGTAAGGTAAATTATATCATGATTTACTGAGGAGAAACTATAATATGACTGACTTATATCAGATTGACGAATGGTTGAATCGCGATTTTAGCTGTAGCTGTGGCAATAAACATAGCATTTCCGTAAAAAAAGTACTTATAGAGCGTGGAGCTCTTTCGCAAATTCCTCAATACTTAAATCAAACCGGCCTGCAGGATGTTTTATTGGTTGCGGACGAATTTACTTATAAAGCAGCAGGAGCTGTTGTTGTGAAGCAGCTTGAATCGGCAGGTATCCATGCCTCACTATGTGTGCTTGCAGGCAATGAACGCGGCGAATTAGCAGCTGATGAACAAGCCATTGTTCAGGTTATGCTGAAGCTCCAGCCGCGCGTACAAGCTATCTTAGCCATTGGCTCGGGCACCATCCACGATATCGTGCGATTTACTTGCTTTGCTGCAAACCGGATTTTTATATCCGTACCTACCGCACCTTCCGTAGATGGCTTTTCTTCTGTTGGCGCACCTTTGCTTATTCAAGGCTTTAAACAAACGATACCCGCTTGTGCACCTGAAGCGATTTTTGCAGATCTCGATGTGTTATGTCTAGCTCCACAAGCCATGGTTGCAGCAGGATTTGGCGACATGCTGGGCAAATATACTTCGCTTGCAGATTGGCAATTAGGCCATGTTCTGCATAACGAGCACATCTGTGAATTAGCCGCAGATATGACTAGAGTTGGTCTGCAGTTGTGTATCGATCATCTCGATGGAATCCGTGGACGTACAGAAGAAGGCATTGGAGGCTTGATGAGAGGTCTTATTTTGTCGGGAATCTCGATGCTAATGGTAGGAAATTCACGTCCTGCTTCTGGCGGGGAGCATCATCTCTCGCATTATTGGGAAATGCGTTTTATTCAAGAAGAACGCAAAGCGCTGCTGCATGGAGCGAAGGTTGGTGTGGCAAGCGTGCTTATGGCCGCTTTGTTTGATTCTCTTAAAGCTATCGATACCAATCAAGTAACAGCCTTACTAACGGCTGCACAAGCGCCTAATGAATCAGGTGATCGCGCAGCCATTAAAGCTGCATATGGTGCAATTGCCGAGCAAGTCATCATCGAAAATTTTCCTCAACAAGATGCTAATCTTACCGTGGATCCAGCTATATTTAAACATAAATTATTGGAGCAATGGGCGGACATTCTACATATTGCAGAACAAGTACCTTCACCCATTCAATTCTCACAATGGCTTGCTCATGCAGGCGGTCCTATTACTTCCGAACAGCTAGGAGTGAAGCCCGAATTAGTGACAGAGTCCTTGAAAAATGCGATGTTTGTCCGCAATCGTTTTACGATCATGCGTTTAAATCGTTGGTTGGGATTATCCTCAGTGAAGTGAGTCAAGAGAGCAGATTATCACATCTCTGTAATGATAGCTTCCCCCCGTCATAGATGCATGATGAAGCATTCTAAATTGGTCTGCTTTTTGCTTCCGTAACGATACTCATCTTGAACCAAAAAAGCAGACATTCTGTTGCCCGTCTGCTTTTTCAATCTCAAGATCTGTTTTTTAGCGAGCACCACCATTCGATAAAGCACTACCTGTTCAACAAGCTGCCCACATATTTCAATAATTCATTTGCACATACGGGACAATAGCCATTATCCTCAATTAAACGTTTTCCGACCTCATTAATCCGCTTCAACTGCATTTCATCTGGTGTCTTCGTTGAGGCGGTGATCTTCACAACATCCTTCAAGTCACTGAAGAGCTTCTTCTCAATGGCTTCCCGAAGTCGTTCGTGTGTACTGAAATCAAACTTCCTCCCTTTACGTGCATAAGACGACATTCGGATCAAGATTTCCTCGCGAAATGATTTCTTCGCATTCTCTGAAATCCCGATCTGCTCCTCTATCGAACGCATTAACCGTTCGTCCGGATCAACCGTTTCACCCGTAAGCGGATCCTTCATTTTTGTCCAATTGCAGTAGGATTCAATATTATCTAAGTAATTTTCGAAAAGCGTGCGCGCAGACTCCTCATAAGAATAAACAAATGCTTTTTGAATTTCCTTTTTCGCCAGGTCATCATATTCTTTACGTGCTGTAGAGATAAAGTTAAGATAACGCTCGCGCTCATCACGTGTTAATGAGGCATTCTGATCCAACCCATCCTTAATAGCCCTCAGTACATCTAACGCATTAATACATTGAACATCGCGCTTAATCAAAGCACTAGAAATACGATTAATGACATAACGCGGATCAATACCGGACATTCCCTCCTCAACAAATTCATTTTGCATTTCTTTTAAGTCCGCTTCCTTATAGCCCTCAATAGCCTCTCCGTCATACATTCTCATCTTCTTCACAAGATCAATCCCTTGTTTTTTCGTTTCCTTCAATCGCGTAAGTATAGTAAAAATAGCCGCGGCTCGTAAAGCATGCGGCGCAATATGAATATGCTTCATATCGCTCTGATGGATCAGCTTTCGGTATATCTTCTCCTCTTCAGATACTTTCAAATTATAAGGAACGGGTAAAACAATCATTCGCGACTGTAAAGCTTCATTCTTCTTGTTGCTAATGAATGATTTGTATTCAGACTCATTGGTATGGGCCAGAATGATTTCATCCGCCGATATAAGCGCAAATCTCCCTGCCTTAAAGTTACCTTCCTGAGTTAAAGAAAGTAGATTCCATAAAAACTTTTCATCACATTTCAGCATTTCTTGAAATTCCATAATCCCTCGATTGGCTTTGTTTAACTCCCCATCAAACCGGTAGGCACGAGGATCGGACTCTGAACCGTATTCAGTAATCGTTGAGAAATCAATACTGCCAGTCAAGTCAGCAATATCCTGGGACTTCGGATCGGAAGGACTGAATGTGCCAATACCTATTCGGCTTTCTTCAGACAACAGCACTCGCTCAATCAAGACATTCTCAATACGCTGATCGTATTCCGTTTTCAAACGCATCTGACAAGACGGGCAAAGCGTTCCTTCAATTTTTACGCCTAGCTCCGCTTCGATTTCTGGACGCAGCTCCAGGGGAATGAGATGAAGGGGTTCCTCATGCATCGGGCAGCCTTTAATCGCATAAACGGCGCCTTTATCCGTTCGAGAGAATTGCTCAAGCCCGCGTTTAAGCAAAGTTACAATCGTAGATTTACCGCCACTTACAGGTCCCATCAATAATAAAATCCGTTTTCGTACCTCCAAGCGACGAGCTGCGGAATGAAAATATTCCTCCACTAGCTTCTCCACAGTTTTATCCAATCCAAATATATCCTGCTCAAAAAAATTATATTTAATTTGTCCTGATTCCTCAGCTTTGCCTTGTGTTGCAATCATTTCATAAACGCGAGAATGTGCCGTCATAGCAAGCTCCGGATTTTGGCGAATTTTCTCAATATACTCGGCAAAGGTTCCCATCCAAGCAAGTCTATCCTTTTCTGCTCTATGCTTTGAAATTTTTCCAAAAATATCCATCGTATCCTCCCTTCGACTGCTCCTGCCTTCTTAATACTTATGCAGTTGAGGGGGATAAGTTTACCGATTCACTAAAAAACCCCTGTTCATAAGCCAGTAGCTTATGAAGAGGGGTTTTACTATTAAAAATATAATGGCATGTGGTTAGAAATTAACAACCGAAGTACAATTCATACTCGTATGGGTGAATACGGATTGCTATGGCTTTTGCATCAGCACGCTTCAAGTCAATATAGTTATCGATGAAATCTTGAGTAAATACATTGCCTTGTAGCAAGAATTGATAATCTGCTGCCAATGCATCCAAAGCTTCGTCCAATGTTCCAGGGACACTGCGAATACCTGCTTTTTCTTCATCAGACAATTCATAAATATTTTTGTCATGTGGACCATAGCCCAATGCGCGTGGATCGATTTTGTTCTTAATGCCGTCAAGACCAGCCAATAGCATAGCGGCGAAAGCAAGGTATGGATTAGCCGTTGAATCCGGAGTACGGAATTCGATACGACAGCCTTTAGGTGTTACAGCAGCAATTGGAATACGAACAGCTGCAGAACGATTACCTTTAGCAAAAACAAGGTTAACCGGCGCTTCATAACCAGGTACCAAACGCTTGAATGAATTGGTGCTTGGGTTTGTAATAGCAATAAGCGCTGGAGCATGGTGGAGGATACCACCGATATAATGGATCGCCATTTCACTTAGGTTAGCATATGCACCTTTTTCATAGAAAAGCGGTGAATCGCCATTGAAAATACTTTGGTGAACGTGCATCCCACTCCCGTTGTCGCCAAATAGCGGCTTCGGCATGAAAGTAGCAACTTTACCATATTGTTTTGCAACATTTTGAATAATGTATTTATATTTCATCAAGTTATCAGCCGTTTTAGTCAATGTGTCAAAACGAAAGTTAATTTCGCCTTGTCCAGCTGTTGCCACTTCATGATGATGACGTTCAATACGAAGACCGGCTTCCATCATCAAACGACACATTTCGCTGCGAATATCTTGTTGAGTATCCACTGGCGCTACTGGGAAGTAACCACCTTTAACGCCAATTTTAAAGCCAAGATTTCCGCCTTCTTCTTTACGCCCGGTATTCCAGGCTGCTTCTTCTGAATCGACTTCGAAGGAAGATTTATTCATTTTATTCTCGAATTGTACGTTATCAAAAATGAAAAATTCGGATTCAGGAGCGAAGTAGGCCGCAGTTCCAATGCCTGTAGTTTGTAAATATTCTTCCGCTTTTTCAGCAATCCCTCGAGGATCACGATCATAACGTTCTCCAGCTGGTGTATATACATTACAATAAACGATCAACGTTGGGTGGGATGTAAACGCATCTTCATAAACGGATTCTGTATCTGGAATCATAACCATGTCAGATTCTTCAATACCTTTAAACCCATGGATGGATGAGCCGTCAAATGCGACACCATTTTCAAAAGTATCGGCATCTACCTCAACTGCTGGAATAGAGATGTGATGGGAAATCCCTCCTATATCTGTAAAGCGAAAATCTACCCATTCAATGTTTTTTTCCATAATTAGACGCAATACATTCGCAACTGACATCTAAAATTCCTCCTATTTCCGAACATTAATCGTAATATCGGCGATTATTGTTCAAGTTTTATATAATCAATCTTTGTCATATTATAAATCCTGGATCTCAAACGAGTCAATACTTATGTAAGCTATTTTTTTAAGTTGTGTGAAGTATTCTAACATAGCCGTCAATTTTCGTTCACATTTCGGACAAAGAAAAAAAACTACGTAGTCCCTCGCGTTTTGCCTAAGCAAAATTAGCTTCGTAAACAATAGCTAAGGACAAGCGTGTTTCTCCTACAGTAGCCTAATATTATTTAAAAGCATCCTGATCCGGTTTGGGTAATGAAGCAAGATCAGCTTTACGTCTTTTGCGTTTTTCTTTACGTCTTGATGCATAGATCTCTAAAATCCATTTTACCGGAAAATACGCTAGAAGACCAAGGATCGCTCCCATAATAATCCCACCGACAATTAAATATAGACCATCCTTAACGATATTTGAGAGCCATTGCGGGTAAAAATGAATTTGTTGTGCAAAATGCTTCGGCAATACCCAATGACCAATTCTCTTATTTAAAAATGCGAAAGGTATATAAATTATTTTCCCGAATATGAATCCAATCAAAGCACCAGAAAGACTGGCTCTCAAGAAATAAACCAATGGCAAGATAAGGATAGCAGCAAGACCAAAGGTAGGTAAGGTGAACATTTCTACAAATAGGCCAATTGAAAAACCTTTAGCCACAATGGCAGGTCCCCCTTTGGCACGAAGGAGATGATTGTATTTAAGCTTAAACCATCGCATGATGCCTGAAACACGAGATTTTATTACTGATTTCAAATGTTATTCGCTCCTTAGGGGTTTCCTTTGCAAAGCTTTCTTTGTAAGCATGATCTAAACTCTTTCCTTTGCAAGCGGAATTAGTTTATTCATATTCACAGTTCTTTGTATTTCCCATGTAACAGGATTATGCTCGTCATATTGCTCTAAAAAAGTAATGACTTCCTTCGTGATCGGCGTTGGTGTTGAGGCACCAGAAGTGACCCCGACCTTGTGCAAGCCCTTCAGCCAGTGTAATTCAAGCTCACTAATGTCTGCGATACGATATGCTTTAACTCCGGCGATCTCTTCAGAAACCTGTGCCAATCGATTGGAATTATTGCTGCGTGGATCGCCAACGACAATAACCAATTCTGTTTCTTTGGCTTGTTCTGCAACAGCCTCCTGACGAATCTGCGTAGCTAGACAAATTTCATTATGAATTTCTGCTGTAGGAAAACGTTCAATTAGACGATTCATAATATGCTTAATGTCCCATTGACTCATTGTTGTTTGATTGGTAATAATAATTCGATCTGTGGTTATTTCTAATTGTTCCACCTCTTCAATTCTCTCAATGAGATGTACATGCCCCGGAGCAATCCCTACAGCACCTTCTGGCTCAGGATGCGCTTTTTTACCGATATAAATGATCACATAGCCCTCACTAACTTTTTCACGAATCAGATCGTGTGTACGCGTCACGTCCGGGCACGTAGCATCAACAACGGTTAATCGCTTGTCTCTTGCTCTGCGGCGTACTTCAGGGGAAACACCATGCGCAGTAAAAATCACGGTGCCTGAAGTGATTTGATCCAATATTTCGAGGCGGTTCTCCCCATCTAAAGTGATGATGCCTTCTTTTTCAAAATAATCGGTCACGTGTGCATTATGCACAATCATGCCCAGGATATAAATTGGTCTAGGTAAGTTCAAATTTCTGGCAGTTTGCATAGCCAACGCCATGGCGTCTACAACCCCATAACAATAGCCTCGCGGTGATATTTTCACAACTTCCATATAAAAACCCCATTTTTAGTCAAGTACGTACTCTTTATATTATAGGGTTAGTTGCAGAAGGAAGCAATGGACCTATGACCGATTTGAGGGGCAAGGATATTACCGTTCTTTTCTTGCACCGGATCAGCATTAAAAAGCCCGGAACCATGTGAATTAAAGGATAGTCCATGAGAACAATCACACCTATACCAATGGCCGAAATAGCACTTTAAAATGTTTGCAACAGAAACGGTTTGTAGATCGGCAGCCAAATGATGAAGGTGCTGCCGTCACCTTTACGTGTCATGACTTCAATCGAGCCCTGGTGCTCATCGATAATCCATTGGGCTATAGATAGACCTAAACCTGTACCCGCAGTCTGACCGCGCGAAGGGTCCACCCGATAGAAACGGTCAAAAATGCGCGGTACATCATCTTTATCCATCCCCAAACCGCTGTCTTGAATCCGAATGCCAATTTGATCCTGTGCACGAACCGCGACAATCTCCACAAAACCGCTTGGTGTATATTTGAAGGCATTTTCAATAAAAATGAATAACAATTGCTGCAGATAATCGGCATCGCCACAGACCTGAACTTGATACAATGCGCTTAAATCAGCTATGCGCCATTCGGCGCTTCTTGGCAGTTGCTGTGCTTTGCGCACCACATCTTCAACAAGAGGCAGCAGCATGATTGGTGTTTTTTGCAGGGTATAACCGGAATCTGCGCGGGCCAATGACAACAAGTCATTCACCAAGCGACTCATTCTTGCTGCTTCGGATGCAATATCCATCATGGCCTCGATGGAGATGTTAAGCTTCTCCCGATTGCTAAACGGATCTTCCACAAGCTGATTCTTCACCCCATCGACAATTTCACTAGACTGTGATTCGATTTGTCGCCACATTTTCTGTAACAGGTCAACATTTCCTCTAATAGTTGTTAAAGGGGTTCGTAATTCATGCGAGGCATCGGAAACGAAACGTCGCTGGGCTATATTCGTTTCTTCTAATTCTGAATACGTAATTTGAATCCGTGCTAACATACTATTGATCGTATTCGTTAATCGACCAATCTCATCCTGAGGGCCTGTATATTCAATCCGCTTGGCTAAATCAGCACCCTTTTCAATTTGCGCTGTAGAGGCAATAATATGATCGATCGGTTTCAAGGCTTTACGCGCCAGAAACCAGCCTAAGGAGGTTGCTGCAAAGATAATCAAAATGGCGAGCAATGCTAGGACATATAATAAATTATTCAGAACTTTATTGATATCATTCACTTTAACCGCTATTTGTACATAACCAAAAAATTGTCCTTTGGCCGATTTATTCAATGCGATATAAAAAGGTTTATTATAAACTAATAGTGTGTTCGATCCGAGATGCTCTGTTTTGTAATACGTTTTTTGCTCCGCAGCTGAATCCAAGTCTGGGATAGGGAATGAAGCTCGTCTTTTGTATGGATATTCTACCTTTAAATCCTTATTCACAATTTGGACGAAAAAGCCTGGGTATTGGAATTGATCCAAGGGCTGAAAATCAAATACGTATTCTTCTTCACCCAATACATTCCATGGATATACCGACAACTTCGGGATAACCTCGTCTGCATACTGCTGCATATGTTCTTTCTGATTCGCGATTAAATAGTGCGATAAGTAAATATATACGACTACCCCAGATACGATTAGTGTCAGTGTCAAAATGGAAGAGTACCAGATGGTTAGCCGCAATCGGATAGACATGTTAATTTTCTCCTCTCAGTACGTAGCCTGCACCCCGCACGGTCTGGATCAGCCTCTTCCCGCCGAATTCCTCTGTTTTCTGGCGAATTAACGCTATGTAAACCTCCAACACATTCGATTCTCCGCTGAAATCATAGCCCCAAATCTTTTCCATCATGAGATCACGTGACAATACACGTTTGGGATTTTGGAGGAACAAATGAAATAATTCAAACTCCTTGGTTGTAAGCTCAATTAACTTGCCACTGCGAAACACTTCACGGGTATCAAAATCCATCACGACATCCTCATAGGTAATTTGATTCGTCTTTTGCTCAGGGCGTTCTGCTCTGCGGCGTAAAAGTACGCGTACTCTAGCAAGCAACTCTTCTAACGCAAACGGCTTAACCAAATAATCATCCGCGCCTAGATCCAAACCTTTGACCCGATCACTAACCTCATCTTTAGCTGTGAGCATGAGAATCGGAATATCCGTACCCGATGCACGAATCCGCCGACACACCTCCCAGCCATCTAAAAAAGGCATCATGACATCGAGAATAACCAGCTGCGGTTCGTTATCAAAAATGCCTTTAAGCCCATCTTGTCCATTCGCCGCTGTGGCAACTGTATATCCTTCAAAAGACAAGCTGCGACGCAGCATGGATGTTATTTTCTCATCATCATCGATTACTATTATTTTTTCACGCATGCAATTCACCATCCTTTCCACTATTGTAGCAGAAACAAGCACCCAACAAAAAAGAAGCAGAGCATCACGATCACTCGCATGTCTGCCTCTTACCAAATCGGTAAATAAATTACTGTTTTTGTATGCTTGCGTCCTTGTTCTTATCGCCAATGGTTACAATAACATCCATTTTCTTGCCATCGCGAACAATGTTTAAAGTTACTTTTTCACCAACCTTAAATGTTTGAATCTTGGCAATCAATTCGTCTCTTGTTTTAACCTTTGTTCCATTTACAGCAAGAATGACGTCATAAGTTTTAATTCCAGCTTTAAAGGCTGGTCCTCCCATTGGAACTTGGTCGACATATGCGCCATCTGTATTCTCTAACTGCAATTCTTTGACATACGATTGAGGCACATTCCCAACGCTCACTCCAATATAAGGAGCTGGTTCTTTAGGAATAGTTATATTCTTAATCAAGCTCTCCAACACACCTTGAATCGTACTGGTCGGAATTGCAAAACCAATGCCTTGTGCCTGCGAGCTAACAGCTGTGTTAATCCCAATTACTTCACCGTTTATATTCAATAATGGACCACCCGAGTTGCCTGGGTTAATTGAAGCATCCGTTTGTAATAAATGCTTGTAGTTACGTGTACCTTGTGTATCCGGAATATCAATCGGACGCTCTTTAGCGCTAAGTACACCGACAGTTACGGTATGCTCGAAACCGTAGGGATTGCCAATTGCTATAACCCAATCGCCTACACTTGTATTCTCAACATTACCAAGCGGCAAAATGTTGAAATCCTTCGTGCCTACGATTTTCAAAACGGCCAAATCGAGATCGTAGCTGTTACCAAGCAGCTTGGCTGTAAATGGTTTATCATACCCTTGTACAGTCACTTGAATTTCATCCGAGCCATCAATTACGTGCTCATTGGTTAAGATATACCCTGATTTCTCAAAAATAAATCCTGACCCCATACCCAAAGGCTGCAAGGCTTTACTGTCCGATGAGTCTCGCTGCGGCTGCGTTTGTTGATTGCTAGAACCGTCATCACCGCCAAAAAACTGACGGAAGATTGGATCGTCAAATAATGAACCTCCGCTTTGACTTTGTCGTGTTCTTGGCTTGACCAGGGTTTCAATTTTTACAACAGCAGGGCTTGAATTCTCAACAATTTGCGCAATATTATTGGGGCGAACCACATCAATGGCCGAGCTCGCTGCTACTGTCTTCACTTCGGCTCCATCACTGCTTGCATTTGCAGAAATGGCTTTTCCAACGTTAACTGTAACTTGATCACCCGTAAAAAGATTCATTTTGTCCGAAACAACCATTAGACTAGCAAGCACAACTGCTGATGCTAAGAAGCCTGCGAAAAAGCTTTTACCGCTCGCACGTCTATGAGGTTCTTTGGCGGCTGTGGCTGTCTTATTAGGTGGGTTGTCTTCAGTACTCTCGTAAGTATGGATCGAACGCAGTGGACTAGGTACAGTCATTTCAACTTCTTCGCTTTCATCTGATGCAGGGTTGGTTGCTTGACTCTCAATGTTCCGTTCTTCTATTTCAGAAGATTTATAAGGACCATAAGAATAGTAATAAGAAGGTTTTTCCTGCTTAACTTCTGATTCCTTTGGCTCATCATTTTTCAAAAATTCGTCAAAATCTTTTTTGTTGTCTTCCATCTGGTGTTCCTCCTCCAAATAAATAGGTATAAGATTGCTTGCCTACATATATATTGCACCCACAACCTTAAATGAACCTTAAGAATAGTTTAAATGGACCTAAAGAAATATTTCTCAATGACGAAATTTATGTTCAACCTCTTGTAAAATTTGTTTAGCCTGCTCCACCCAGTGTGCTTCTATCTTAGCATCCTTCTCAATAGGCTCTTGAAATTGATTGATTAACGCACCATAAACATTGGGAACGGCTTCTGAATCCAAGCCATCGTTGTAGATATGCTTCAATACAAATGGTGTTCCAAGCTTTACCACAGCATCAGATGCATCAGAAATACCGTCCATTGTTCCACTGGTTACATCAAAGGGAATTCGCAGCCAAACCATATGAGCTTCATCTAAAAAACGATCAAAAAAGCCATGATCATAATCCCAATTACCGCCTAAAGTAAAAGCATATTCTCCAAAGTAATGATTCAGATTGATAAATTCCTCAACATGGTTTTCCAGTTTAGATAGTATGGGAATCAACACGCCACCCCTTGTCTTTTTACCGTTTAGGATAGACTCGAATGCTTTATTTTATACTATCTATTCAATCCACCCCTTACGGTGGGCATAAATTGCCAACTGAGTTCGATCCTCTAATTCACACTTCATCAATAAATTACTGACATGCGTTTTCACGGTTTTTATGCTAATATGCAATTCTTCCGCTATCTCTTTATTGGCTTTTCCATCTGCAATTAATAGCAGTACTTCTTTTTCACGCAGCGTAAAGCTTTCATCTTCACCCTGCAAGGTGCGTTGCCGTAAACCGCGAGTTAAAGCTTGTGAAACCTCTGCGTTCATCACAGGCATGCCATAATGAGCACCTTGTATCACATGAATCAACTGATCTGAGGATATCGTTTTCAGCACATAACTAACTGCACCAGCCTCTACAGCTTTTACGACCTTATCCTCCTCCAAAAAGCTGGTCAAGACAATGATTTTCAACTTGGGATATTGCATGATGATCTTGGCTGTTGCTTCGACTCCATCCATAATCGGCATCATTAAATCCATGAGGATGACATCAGGCATTTGCTCGTCATCATGCAAAGCTGAATCAGACTGTCGATTTGCTTCCGCCAGCGCACGTTTTTCTATAGATTCAACCGCCTCCAAGCCATTGCTGGCTTCACCGATCACCTTAAACTTGGGCTCCAGCATTAAAAACGTCTTCAGTCCAAGTCGAACCATATCATGATCATCTACAATCATCACTTTAATTGCAGTTCCTGTCGCCATTTATTACCGCTCCTTTACAACTATGTGAATTTAGGAATGCTTATTTTCACTCTAGTGCCTGAGCCGCTGCGACTGATGATTTCACCGCTGCCGCCAAGCTTCTGAGCACGTTCCTTCATTGTTGCTAAGCCATATGAGGTCGGCTGCGTGCTTGGCAGATCAAAGCCTTTTCCATCATCCGTAATTTGCAGCACATATTGATGATCCGTTTCATATAGGGCTAAGGTAACATGAATGGCTTTAGCGTGTTTCACTACATTAGCCATCCCTTCCTGGATAATTAAAAACAGCTGATGCTCCAAGGCTTCTGAAAATGAGGAGTGTATCTGGATATCCAGCTTTCCTTGCAGTCCATTTTGCATGCAGTAAACAGGAAACCATTGATCCAATGCATCTGCTAGCGACTTATCCTCTAACTCTAATGGACGAAGTTGCGCAATAAGGCCACGCATTTGCTTTTGCGCATGCTGCGACATCGTGACAAGCTGCTCCACCACGCCGTCAACAGCATCCGGCCGACTTATTAGCATTTTTTGCAAGGAGGCTGAAGACATATGGATGGCAAACAGCTGTTGACTCACCGTATCATGCAAATCACGCGCTAGCCTTTTACGTTCCTCCAGCACGGCCGCCTCATTCGAATGCGATTGCTGCATAACGCTTTCTTCACCAAGACGCTGCAGCAATCGCATTTTACCTTCCACCCAATCCGTCATTTCATTAAAATCCTCATAGACGATATCAAAGCTATCCAATCCTACGACTTCAATTCGCGAGCTTAAATTTCCTTTTGCCACTTGTTTAATTGCTAAATGCAACACATCCAGCTTGCGTTGAAACATTAAAGCGGTTAAATAGCCAATAAACAGACTGATTAAAGCTAGGATAATGATTAGAGTAAACCACATGGGAATTTTCGGTAAATCATAATGATTATTAATGTATACTTTGCCTTGTATCCCAACTCCAATCGTAATACAGGTAGAGATTAGAAAAAAGATCGGTAAGCGCCACTTCATATTTTCTATCCGGTTCATCATTCTTCTATCCCCGCCTAACCGACACGTTTAACGATAACATCGCCAATAAAGGTACTGACTATAATCCGGATTTTTTTATCCCCGTCAACATAATCACGCGTTTGAGCATGCAAATTTTTAAAAAGCCCACTTTCATATCGATCTAAAACCTTCATATCGGATATAAAAGCAGATGCAGTTACACTCACTTCTATTTGCATATCATTGGGAATAAATATCTTTAAATTACCGATAAAGGAGGATACATGAATACTGGTTTCACCGTCTGGTATACTCGCTTTAGTCAAGTCAATAATGGTATCGCCAATAAATAGCGAAATATTAAGTGGTGACAATTCCCAACTCTCTTGCCCAAAATATATATCTCCAATGAAGCTGGAACGGTTTACTTTGTCATGTTGCTTATAATGACTATAATTCGACCCTTTCCAATTATGATCTGCCTTTCTGTACGCTTCCTCAGTGAATTTCTGTGTTTCTGCTCGAAACTTGTCATCCTCCCATTCAGGAGGCGAAATGGGCGGAAGCTCCGATATATCTTCTGTGGGAGGGATAGAAGTTGCCTGATAATCAGCTAATGATTGATCCTTCAAGATTCTATTTCTGTTACGAATTTGCTCCTTCATTTCACGATGGTCTTGCCGTCTAGTCTCTCGTTCTCTCCGCCGCTCGTTTTTAAGCTCTTCTCGAATTCTATTTGAACTGCTGCCTTTAAAGAGAATATTTAAACCGAATAGGATTAATAATACGGGCACAATAAATTTATACATATTATCATAATTAAATGAATCTACCCCTAAATTATTCAGTAAAAAATAAGCACCTAGAAAGATCATAAAAATACTCCAAATGAAGAACCCTCCCCCACTACTTCTCGATATGACTAACCCCTTCAAGCCAAAAAATATAATGAAAACAGGCCAATACGTAGATAGTATAAAACCTAGATCAAATGTAAGCAGATTTAATTGGCCTAATAAATACAACACACCTATCGCAATCATACCTAATCCTAGTATTAGTTTATTGAAAAAACTGTTCATTTGGATTCCCTCCCTTATACTCTGCATATCTAGTTTAAGCTATTTTACTGTTCTGGAATAGAGCCATCGGATGGAATGTTTACTCCGCCTCTAGACGGAGTCAATTTTTCAAAAAAATTAAGGCTCTCGGCATAAAAGCCAAGAACCTTATAGTTAAAAACTTTCATTAGAATTCAATTCTTATCGTGGGTGGTTGCTGGGCGAATGCCTTCATCTCGTTGAGATGATCTAACATAGCTTCTGTAACCCTGCCATCGCCGCGTTTTAGCACATAGACGTTGACCTTCTTTTTACCCCACTTGGCGTAAACCTCTTTTTTATTCTGATAGAATAAATCGATTTTATTGCCTTTAATAGCGCTACCCGTATCTGCAACCAAACCATAGCCATACCCTGGAATATACAGCAGCGTCCCTAATGGAAAGACCTTGATGTCCGCTGCAATTGTAGAAACCAACCCTTTTCTTACTTTGACTCCAGAAAAGGTGACGCCGTATTGTGGATGACCTGAGCTTTTACCTGTAGATTCAATACCTGCTGTATAACCAGTTGCCATCACCTCCACTGATTCATAATTGCTCAGGAAGCTTATCGGCTTGGGCTTGACTTTAGGCTTCTGGGTTATAGGCTGTGGCGGTGCATTCTTTATGGATTGACCTTCGGCTATGGCATGCGGTTCAGATGCTGAAAAAACCTTCTCGCTCATATCTATATTCATACAAAATGTCACTATAGTAACTATTTTTAACAGGAGCAGCCTTTTTGAACGGCTAACCGTCAAGGGTAACATTGGATTGAAACCTCTCCTTATACTAAAGAGGATGCCCTATGCCTTTGTTACTTATGCAGGAACAAATTAATTTCCATCCATCTGCTTCGAACGAATTTCTTCTTGGATCAAGGCAATTGTTGCTTCAATGCTGTGATTGCCCAAATCGCCAGTTCCTCGTCTGCGCACGGAGAATGAGCCTGCATTCACTTCATTTTCACCGACTACCAGCATAAACGGAATTTTCTCAAGCTGTGCTTCACGAATTTTGTAACCCAGCTTCTCATTACGTTGATCTGCTTCTACACGAATTCCAGCTGCTAGCAGCTTCTCTGTTACTTCAGCTACATAGCCTTCGAACGCAGTAGAAACGGGAATGACCTTCGCTTGAACAGGTGAAAGCCATGTTGGGAAAGCTCCGGCAAAATGCTCGGTAAGAATTCCGATAAATCGGTCAATCGATCCATATACAGCACGATGAATAACGACTGGACGGTGTTTCTGATTATCTTCACCGACATAGTTCAAATCAAATTTCTCCGGCATTTGGAAATCCAATTGGATCGTGCCGCACTGCCAGCTCCTCTTCAGAGCATCAAGAATGTGGAAATCGATCTTCGGTCCGTAGAACGCACCGTCGCCTTCATTAAGACGATATTCAATCCCCTTGCTCTCCAGCACATTCTTCAACGCTTGCTCCGCTTGATCCCAAAGCAATGGATCTCCCATTGAATCCTCTGGTCGAGTGGAAAGCTCAACCCGATAAGAAAAGCCAAACACCTGATAAATCAGATCAATCAAAGAGATAACTTGACTGATTTCCGTTTCGATTTGAGCTGGAAGCACGAATAAATGAGCATCATCCTGACAGAATGTTCTTACCCGCATCATCCCGTTCAAAGCTCCTGAGAATTCATGGCGATGCACTTGACCAAACTCAGCAATACGGATCGGCAGCTCACGGTATGAATGCAGATCATTCTTGTAGATCAACATATGACCTGGACAGTTCATCGGCTTAAGTGCAAATTTGTTATCATCCACTTCAGTGAAATACATGTTGTCATGATAATGATCCCAATGTCCAGATTGCTCCCAAAGTCTTTGATTCATGATGAAAGGGGTGCGCACTTCATTGTACTCACGTTCAATTTGCAGCTTGCGCGCGAACGACTCCAGCTCATTACGAATCGTTGTTCCATTGGGCAAGTAGAAAGGCATTCCCGGAGCTTCCTCCGAAAACATAAACAATTTCAATTCTTTACCTAATTTACGGTGATCGCGCTTTTTAGCTTCCTCCAGAAGATGCAGATGCTCATCCAATTGAGCCTTCTTGGGAAACGCAGTACCGTAAATACGTTGCAGCATTTTATTGTTTGAATTTCCGCGCCAGTAAGCGCCCGCCACACTTAACAATTTAAAGGCTTTAATCCGACCGGTTGAAGGCAAATGCGGTCCGCGACATAGATCAAAGAACTCACCTTGATCATAAATGGTCAGCTCAGCGTCCTCAGGTAAATCACGAATCAGCTCTAATTTATAAGGATCCTCTAATTCGCCGAAAATCCGCAAAGCTTCCTCACGACTAACGACTCTACGGGTAATAGATAAATTTTCCTGAGCAATCCGTTCCATTTCCTTCTCAATCCGAAATAAATCCTCGGGAGTTAATGGATTTGCGATATCGATATCATAATAGAAGCCATCTTCTATAACTGGGCCAATTCCCAGCTTCACTTCCGTAATGCCATAAATCCGTTTGATCGCTTGTGCCATTAAATGGGCTGTGCTATGACGGTATACTTCAAGTCCCGCTGCGTTGTCCAAGGTTACAATTTCAATCTTGGCATCTTCTTCTAGCTTCGTGCTCAAGTCCATAACCTTGCCGTTTAATTTACCTGCTACTGCGTTCTTTCTTAAGCCAGAGCTAATGGATTCAGCCACTTGGTCAATGGTTGTACCTTGCTCATACTCACGCGTAGCCCCATCTGGAAAAGTGACTTGGATTGCCATGATTATCCCATCCTTCTATTTGTTTTTGAACGCAAAAAAACGCCTCTCTCCTCAAGGGACGAGTGCGTTCAGCTCGTGGTTCCACCCTACTTCGATTCGCTGCATTTAACGAATCCTCAGGCATTCTTTATCGGGAATGAGTCGGCGAGTCCTACTTGCATGCAACAAGGTGCATGGTTCAAATTCGCAGCTACAAAGGGGTAAATGACGATTAAGCTCGGAAGGAGATTACAGCCAAGTCTCCTCTCTCTGTACCGTTTAACAGACATTCATGTCTTTGATCGTTGCCGTACAATAACTATTTGCTTGTTTTCTATTATAATAACCTCAGCCGCATCGGTCAAGTGTAGTGTTGGTTTTGGATCATCCTTTCACCGAGAGTCGGTTTACACTGCCAGCAGTACTCACAGAGTTGCACCCTATTTTCGAAAATTTGCATGATCGTTTGGATCACCTGTACCCCCGGCTCACGTGTATGAATATGAATTTCTTGCGGGGCTATCGAGATTAGTGTGCTCACCACTAGATCCTCAAAATTAAACTCCTGATCCAATATTTCAATTTTAAAGGTGTCTTCCGTCGCTTTTATATCCAAGGGCTTCATTTGCTCGTTGAATAAAACAAATTCATGTCCTCCCTTATGCATTAAATGTACAACAGGAATTTTTGCTTCCTGGATAAATACAAAATATTTAAGTAAAGAAATAAACTCTTGATATTGTTTATCCATAATAAACTCATCAACTGCATATTCAACGACCTCACGAAGCTCTTCCTTATATTCCTTTAAGCGAAACTTTATGAAACCTTCAAGGTTCAGGTCATTATTTCTTTTGAAGAATTGCTTGATTTCTCCACTAATAGCTGGAGCTCTGCGATTACGCCCATGATCAGCTACATATAATGAATCATCAACATTATTTAGCATTTGATTGCTAAACTGAATGATTTTTAGGATCTCAGGCTCATTCTGATAAGAAAAATCATGTCTAATCAAGCTGCGCAATAAATCGCGTTCCCTTTGAATAATAATAAAGTCAGCCAGAGCCTGTGCCAGAATTTCGCTAATTTCAATTTTTTCAGAATACTTCCAGCTTTGGGTCAGACTATTCATGCATTGAATCACTGAAAATCGTGGGAAAACTTCATAGCTAATTTTCACTTTATGTAAAAGTGGCTGCATACGCGCATGAATATCGTCATTCAACCGCACAACATCATCTGTCGACTCCATAAATGTCAGCTTCAATGTGTCCAATCGATCTCACTCCTTCCCTTACCTATCGTGTAGCTTGCAACGATTCTTATAAAGTATATGGTTAGGGGAATACATATATACAAACAACAATTTGGCAATAAAAAAGGCAGCCTTCCTCATTTTCGAGGTGGGCTGCAGATGGTAATACGTGGAAAAATTCGTATTATGCGATTAATATGGCTTCAATTACATTCAGTTCATCATCGCTGAATTTGACACCGGATGCCTTTAAATTATCTTCGATTTGATCAGGTCGGGAAGCTCCCACAATACAGCTGGAGATATTCGGCAATCTTAAAATCCATGCTAATGCGAGCTGGGCCATAGTGATATTCTTCGCACCCGCGATCTCCTGCAATAGTTCAACCTTGCGCAGCTGCTCTTCCTTCAACAACCACTCCATGAACATATTGGATTTAGCATCAGTTGCTCTTGAGCCTTCAGGAACCGCTGCTCCCACCTTATATTTACCTGTAAGTACGCCTTGTGCAAGAGGTGACCATACAACTTGCCCTACACCCAGCTTTTCAGATATAGGCACAACATCCTCTTCTATCTTGCGGTGTAGCATATGGTATTGCGGCTGATTAGATGCAATCGGATCCAAATCGAGCTCCTTCGCCGTGCGAATCGCATCCTGTATCTGCACTGCACTCCACTCGCTAACACCTGCATAAAGAATTTTTCCTTGCGAAACCAAATCATCTAAAGCACGCAGGGTTTCATCAAGCGGTGTTTCCTCATCGTACCGATGGCACTGATACAAATCGATATAGTCTACGTTCATCCGTTTTAAGCTTGCATCGCATTGCTCCATAATATGCTTTCTAGATAAACCGCGATCATTCGGACCTTCCTCCATCGGAAAAAACACTTTCGTAGCCAGTACATAAGAATCACGACGATATTTCTTCAGCGCCTTAGCCATAATTTCTTCAGCAGCCCCACGATAATAAGCGTTGGCTGTATCAAAGAAATTCACACCCAACTCATACGCCTTATCGATTACAGCCTCGGATTGCGCAGCCTGCACGGAGCCCCCATATGTCAGCCAACTCCCCAACCCAATCTCACTCACCTTTAATCCGGTTCTTCCCAATCGCCGATATTGCATCCTTTTTCCTCCTTAGAGTTTTGCTTAGCAAAACTGGCATCGTAAGCATATGCTGAGCTTGTTTAAGCAAGTCTGAATTGTAAGCATAAATTTAGTTGCGTTTTTTACCCAAAATCGCATCACTCCCATTTATCACCTCTGTTGCCATCTTATACGCTAGCAAAAAAAAATGATAGTAGTGAAATATTCTTTATATAATTACAATATTTAAACCTAATTACTTTATATATAGTAGCTTAATATTGTATAATACAGAATAGAAAGATTTGCCTTACTTACGAGGAGGAAATAGGAATGAGTTTAAAAGAAAACAATATTAACAATTACATCCCAAAAACCCCCAAGGTCATTAATTGTCGCATAGAAAAAACCTTAAATGTAATTGGCGGTAAGTGGTCGTTTTACGTGCTGAGAGAGTTGTTCGATGGGATTAAACGATTCGGGGAGCTGCAGCGTCAAATTAATGGAGTTAGCCCGAAGGCATTAACAGATACCTTACGGCATCTTGAGGTTCAGGGCGTCTTAGAACGGGAAGCATTTGCTACCGTTCCCGTAACTGTACAGTATAAATTAACTCCTAAAGGCGAGGATCTTCATCAAATCCTCCTTGAAATGAAGCTTTGGGCAGCAAAATGGACTTAAATCTGCCAATTGATTGGCGTTTTTCCTTGGTCTATTAAAAATTGATTTGTCCTTGAAAATGGCTTACTGCCAAAAAAACCGCGATAGGACGAAAGTGGGCTTGGATGCACGGATTGTATCACATGGTGCTGTTTATTCGTAATCAGCTCTAATTTCTGAGCCGCATCACTTCCCCACAATATAAACACCACAGGTGTATCACGTTCATTTAATAAGCTAATGATTCGGTTAGTGAAACGCTGCCAGCCGATTTTTTTATGCGAGTTGGCTTGCCCAGCACGCACGGATAAGACAGCATTCAATAGAAGTACGCCTTGCTCTGCCCACGATAGTAAACAACCATGCTCGGGAAGCGAGCATCCCATATCTGAATACAACTCTTTATAGATATTGTGCAGTGACGGAGGAATCTGAACACCGGGTTTAACCGAAAAGCTCAAGCCGTGTGCCTGATTCGTACCATGATATGGATCTTGACCAAGAATTACAGCTTTAGTATCCGCATAGGATGTTAAATTAAGCGCTAAAAACAAATCATCTTCACTCGGATAAATGAGTTCCGTGTGATAGGCTTGTTTTAATTCTTGCATAAGCTTTATATAGTAAGGCTTTGCAAACTCCGTTGCTAACAAACCATCCCAATCATTCTGAATATAACTCATTATAACCTCCAATTTATTCTACTCTAGGCGTACTTTTGCAGGTGAGCGCTGATTAGGATCTTTCTTCGAAGTCATTCCAATTGAAAGATTTGCTAAGAAATCAAAAAAGCTCGTGAAATAACCATGAGCTTTAATAGATGTATGGTTTCCAATTGGTATTGCTTGCATTATATCCACGATTAATTTTGCAGAATAAAATCCTTCGCTACTTTATCCGTTGCTCCAAAGGTTCGCAAAATCTCATATTTAGTATTACGCTGAGCTGGGATTTTCCCTGCTTCACGGATCAATTGTAAGATGAGTTCAATATTCACTTTATGTGTAGTACCTGCTGCTGATACAACGTTCTCTTCCAACATCGTACTACCGAAATCATTACTGCCATATTGAAGGGATAGCTTACCAACCTCAGGCCCCATCGTCACCCATGAGGATTGAAAATTCGGTATGTTATCTAACATAATCCGGCTTATCGCTAGCGTCTTAAGGTACTCCTCTGCTGTGATTTTAACACCCTTCATGTTCGTGTTGTCCGGTTGGAATGTCCATGGTATAAAGGCTATGAAGCCTGGCGAATTATATTTACGTTCCATACATTCATCCTGAGCTGTACGTATTCGTTCAAAGTGCAAAGCCCTTTCTTCGTAAGATTCTCCTAAACCAATGACCATCGTACCCGTTGAATGCATACCAATCTTGTGTCCTGTTTGCATGACATCCATCCAATCACGCCAACTTCCCTTCAAACGACTAATTCGCCTGCGTGTTCGATCATCCAGAATTTCCGCACCACCGCCTGGAAGTGAATCCAATCCAGCATCATGCAACTCCTGTAGAGTTTCCTCTAAGGACATACCGCCTGAGTTTTCCTTAATTTTCATTATCTCTGCCGGGGAGAGCGAATGCATTTGAACGTTAAAACGTTTTTTAATTTCACGCAGTAAGTTTGTGTAATAAGAAAAAGACAAATCTGGATTTACCCCGCCTTGCATTAGAATCTCTGTACCGCCAACATCAATGGTTTCTTGAATTTTCTGAAAAATAAGCTCATCTGGCAGAACATATCCTTCCTTAGAGCCGGGCGCACGATAGAAAGCACAAAATTTACAATACACATCACAAATATTCGTATAATTGATATTACGTCCAATTACGAAGGTAGTTATCGGATCCGGATGCCACTTAAGCATGATTTTATTAGCCGTATCCCCTATTTTCTCAACCTCATCCGATTCGAATAAAGTGATACATTCCTCCACATTTATTCTTTCTCCTGCTAAGGGTTTTTTCAATATTTGGTTAATAGCCGGCAAAGCGATCACTCCCTATCAATAATTAGTTCAATTAACTCTTATCGTATCATACATTGTGTGCAGCTTCAAAAGCATTAACCAAATCGGCAATAATATCATCAATGTGCTCAATGCCTACCGAGAAGCGCAGTAAACGATCATCCACTCCAATCTGATTACGGATTTCCAAAGGAATGTCTGCATGCGTTTGTACAGCTGGATAAGTCATTAAAGACTCCACTCCGCCCAAGCTTTCTGCAAAAGCAACTAAACGAATATTACATAAGATCGGTTCGATCATACGGGGGTCCTTCATTTTAAAGGATAAAATCCCTGTGTTCCCTGATGATTGCCGTTGTTGCGTTTCATAGTTCGGATGGCTCCTTAATCCCGGATAATACACTTGCTGTACCATCGAGTGCGAAGCTAAGAATTCTGCAACCCGCGTTGCGTTATATTGATGTCTTTCCATACGAAGGGCTAATGTTTTCATTCCTCTCATCATCAACCAGCTATCCTGAGGTCCAAGAACTGCGCCCATGGTATTATGAAGAAAAGCAATTTGCTCGGAAAGCTCTTTACCTTTGGTCACAATCAGCCCTGCCAGAACATCGTTATGTCCACCCAAATACTTAGTCGCACTGTGAATAACGATATCTGAACCTAATTCAATCGGTCGCTGAAAGAATGGGGTGAGTAAGGTGTTATCAACAATTGTAATAAGACCGTGCTGCTTTGCCCATGTACACACCTGAGCTAGATCGGTGATCATCATTAATGGATTAGTCGGCGTCTCAATTAAGACTGCTTTGGTATTGGATTGACGTTTTACTTCTAACCCGTCTAAGTCATTCGTATCTACATAGGAGGCTGTCACGCCAAAACGAGACATCACCTTCTCGAGCAAACGATAGGTTCCCCCATAAAGGTCAAGCGAAACTAGCAAATGATCCCCCTGACTAAAAAGCGCAAAAATCGTTTGCAAAGATGCCATGCCTGAGCTGCTGGCAAAGCCAGCGTCCCCGTTTTCTAAATCAGCAATCGCTTGCTCTAGGATGGTTCTTGTTGGACTTTTTGTTCGTGAGTAATCAAAGCCTGTGCTCTGTCCTAAACGCGGATGCCGAAACGCAGTCGATTGATAAATCGGGAAGCTTACAGCACCGGTAACAGGCTCAGACACAGAGCCAATTTGGGCTAAACGGCTTTCAATATTCATAGTAATGACGAACTCCTCTCCATTAATAAAGCTAATTTATATATGCCAATTGTATGGTGTTTTTTGATAAACATAATAATTAAGCCAATTGGAGAAAAGCAGGTTCGCATGGGCTCGCCATTGGGTAACAGGCATTTGCGTTGGATCATCATTGGGATAATAGTTGCGTGGTATAGCAACATTAATCCCCCTATCGGCATCCCGATCATATTCCCATTTTAACGTCAAGGGATCGTATTCCGAATGACCAGTCACAAATATCTGACTGCCATCTTTAGTAGCTGCAATATAAACGCCTGCTTCTTGCGATTCAGATAAAATTTCAATATCCTCCTTACCCACAATATCCTCGCGACGCACTTCGGTATGTCTGGATTGTGGAACATTGAAAACCTCGTCAAAGCCTCTTAACAGTTTAACGTTTTTATTATTAATGGTATGGGGAAAGACGCCAAACATTTTTTCGTTCAACGGATACTTCGGTACGCCAAAATGATGATTCAAGCCAGCTTGTGCAGCCCAACATATGTGGAGAGTGGAAGTTACATATTCCTTGCTCCAGTCCATAATCCTCTGCAATTCTTCCCAATATGTTACTTCCGTAAACTCCATTTGCTCGACAGGTGCTCCTGTAATAATCATTCCATCAAAACGTTCATGCTTAATATCATCAAAGGTTTTATAGAAGGTTTGCAAATGCTCCGCAGAAGTATTCTTTGATGTGTGTGTTTTCGGATGCAGCAACACAAACTCAACTTGAAGCGGCGAATTGGCCAACAGACGCAGGATTTGCGTTTCTGTAGTCTCTTTCGTTGGCATTAGATTGAGAATAATCACCCGCAGAGGGCGAATATCCTGCATAAATGCTTCACTTTCATCCATGACGAATACATTTTCTTGATTTAATATCTCTTTGGCGGGTAAATGATCAGGAATTTTAATTGGCATCTTGACTCACTCCTTTGCGTAATATACAAACGAAAATGACCTTTCTCAAAGAGAGAAAGGCCATAGCAATATAACAATGTCCTTTCTCATCTCTCAGAAGCTCCGTGGCTTCTGCAAGAATTAGCACCGTTCATATCTTGTTTCCAAGATTTGTCGGTTGCCGGGTGTCATCGGGCTAGTCCCTCCACCTACTCTAGATAAGAAATTCAATACTATTTAATTGGGCAGAACAGATCGAAGCTTAATAATCATTATTATACCTATTTTTCATAAAATGTACACCCTTTATCAAAAAAATTGGCATTGTCCTATCTTGATGAATGCGTGGTGGCAGGTTATACTATACAAGTATTCTGACTAAGTAAAGGGGTGCAACTCTATGGACGGAGATCGAACGAGTGGTATATCCAGTAAAAAGATAAGAACATATTCCCTGAAAACAGTCGGTGCACTTGCCTGCCCGCTCACGCCTAAGTGAATCGTATCGGCTGTTTTCGCTCTCAAAGCTTGATTATCCAAAGGAGTGAAAACAAATGAAAATACGTTTAGTTGAGCACGGTCAATTCTCCATAATCGATGATGTGAACAATACACTTACCCAGCCTGCAAATGGCTATTATTGGATTGACGCAGCTATAGATGATTTAGAAGAGCTGCAGCCTCTTTTCCATCTCCATGACTTGGCTGTTGAGGATTGCTTGAGCGAAGAAGAGCAGCGTCCCAAAATCGAAATTTATGATGGACATTACTTTATCGTTATCAATAGTATTCGCTTTGATGATGAAGAGTTTTTTTTACGTTCGTTGAATATGTTTTTAGGGAAATATTTCATTATTACAGTTACCAAACATAGAATAAACGAAATGCGTGCTTTAAAGCCCATTCTTCTTGAGGAAGAAGTCAATACGCCTGACCGTTTTTTATACCATATCGTGGATCTTGTTATTGATAATTACTTTTCAGTTGGAGACCGAATTGAAACCAAGCTGGAAAAGCTTGAGGAAGATATCTTGATGCATACAAAAAAATCACATCTAAACGAAATTATTGGACTACGCAGCGAAATCTTATGGTTGAAAAAGGTACTCGTGCCGCAAAAGGATCTTGTCTCGACCTTGCATAAACGAGATTTAAAGCTCATTCACGACCAGCTGCAGAAATATTTTGGGGATATCTATGAAAATGCTGTGAAGATTACAGAAGCCTTTGATACTTATCGCGATTTAATGGCTAACTTACGTGAAGCTTATCAATCTAGTCTAGCTAACCGTGCGAATGAAATCATGCGCGTGTTTACTGCACTCACGACCATATTCATGCCACTAACCTTTATTACAGGCTTATATGGAATGAACTTCGATAAGCTTCCGGGGCGAGATCTTCCTGGCGGTGAATATATTGTCATGGGTGGTATGCTGGCACTTGGGGCAAGTATGTTATGGTACTTCCGGAGAAAGGAATGGTTATAAGTGAGGCTACTCAATGATTTGTGTTTTGTTCTATTTTTTCCACTCTGGTAATGAGTGAATCCATTTCTCTTTCGTTTACTGCAACATGCCTTTTTATACTTCGTAGTTCACTGTCAATATGATCAAAGCGTTCTTCAAAATGATGATTTCGTTTATTCATTTCATTTCTAAATTCTGCAGTCTCATTTCTAAAATCCATCGTCTCTTTTCTAAAATTTAACACCTCATTTTCAAAAGCGTCTTGCTTTGCTCGTGCTAGTTCCTGATTCTTAATTACAGCGTTAATCAGTAATTTTATTTCATCTGACAATTTGATTCAACTCCTTTGTATGATTAAGCATAATCGATCTTGAATACCCAAGCAACGATTTATTATCTGTTTCACTTATGCCAGTTAATTATTAGGCACCCCCTTAAGTAGCTATTAACTAATGGGAGTGCCTCTTCTTCATAATGGAAACTTACACTGCATTTTGCTTGCGATGCTTCAGGCGAATTAAACGCATCCATTCGTAGGTTTTGTTAACATCCTTCTCCTTAAGCTGCTGCTCATTGTAAAGCTTGAATAAAACAGGCTTCAAATACTTATCGCCCAGTTCCGCAAACAATACCTGAACTTGCCGCTGTTCTTCATGATCAATCGAGCCTAGCTCAGTCTCGATTAATGTATCTACATCGTAGCCTTCCTTAGCTAATTCCTCTACCGCCAACAATATATCACGACGCTTCATTAACAGTAGCTTCTCTAAAGAAGATAGATCCCCTCCTTGTGCAATTGCTTCTAATAGCTTGCGTTTTCCTGCCAGCTTAGCTTCTTCTGTTTCTTGACGTATGCGGCTTTGCTCCGATAACCAAATTTCGAATTGCTGCATATTGATTCTTTCATTGACCCAGTGCAACGGGAATTCGGTTTCCCGTTGAAAATCTTTGGTTATTGCAAGAATAGCATCGCCATAAGTCCGTGTTCTGCTCTCGCCTAAGCCAGGGATTTGTTTCAGTTCTTCTAAAGTGTGTGGTAAGAATGCACTAATCATATCGAGAATTCGATTAGAAGCCACAATATATGCCGCTCGACCATCTTTACTTGCCTCTTCTTTACGCCATAACCGCAATAGGTTATAAACCTCCTCCTTGCGATGCAACTCGCTGTAATGATACAACATTTGCGTTTCTCTACTTCTGTAGGAAACCAATCGTTCCGCTTCACCATAGCCATCGAGTAATGGAATATATCCCTCTTTAATTTTTTCTTGTAGACGTTCACGAAAAACCTGAAGCATGACATCCCATTGTGTGCCTTCAAACCAACTGGATTGCTCAAGCTTGCCGTCCTCTCTAGCTTCATTCCATAACACATGCCAAGCACCTTGCTGCTCGCAAATCGAAACCTGAGCCGTCTTTACCCGATTCTCCTCCACTCTTCTTTCCAAGCTGTTCAAAAAAATTAAATTCATCCTCTCATCCTCCAATTCTTTTATTCAGGAATGTAAAAAGCACTCCTCCCGCGTAAAGTACGCAGAAGGAGTGCTTCTCCCTGATTTCCCTGAAATTAGGTTAATTATAACACAAACTTGTCTTATAGGCAATCATTTTTTATTATGATATGATAAGGTCGACTGAATTGTACTTTTATAGTGAAACGGGAGTGGACAGATGTCAAACCAAGAGCTTGATTTTTTATATGATACTACTGAAGATACGAAAACTCGCTTTGTTAGCTTTATTGGAAATAGTATGAAACGCTTCGATTTAGCGATTACTTCCTCCAACCGTTTCTACGGTAAAAAACTTGTAACCGATATTCAAATGGGCAAAACGGCGATTATCGGAGCGGATGATTTAGCCATGGAGGGCTTTATTGAGCATATCTTTAAGTTGGATGAAGAAGAAGCTACAGAATTGATTGAATTTCTGGAGCAAATCATTGGAGAGGTTCATTTTACAGACCTCTAATTTGGCATCATCCACATAAATATATTGCTCTTTGGAGACAATGTGTTTACAGCAGGAGGTGTTCAATGGCATGGTTTAAGAAGGAAAATCGTCAGCCCGACGTGGATTTAGCCACAGTGGAATCCCGACGTAACGATTTAACTGCAGAAGAATTCCCTGAGGGACCTTATGGTTCAACCATTACGAATGAAACGTTAGGGAAGAGCACTCCGTGGCGTCAAGACCAGCGTCCACCCACCCCCTTCTCCTATGAGAATCGTGAATTGCATGAAGGCATCGACCGTGATTATCCAGGTGATCAGGGGACAACACATGAAGAGACCATAGATTAATGGCTTGAACTTGGCTTCTGACCTGAATACGGTCAGAGGCTTCCTTTTTGTCGATCAACTTCATCTTAATTTATGATTCTTTTAAGGTTCTATTAAGATCCATGCATTAGTATAAATAGTAAGTCGAATTGGATAAGTTATATTATATGGAACGATTAGCAAATTCTTTCGTAGTAAGTTGAAGGCTTGGCTAAAGTCATTCATAGAAAAGAGGAAGCTCGATATGAACCCGAAACGAATCATTATTGTCGGCACCATGGCAATTGCGATCACCATCAGCGCAGGGATGTTTGGAAATGATGCAAGCGCTCATACGCTCTCCATTTCCATTGATAAATCAGGCAACCATGATAAAGCAAATGAAAACACACTAACCGCAGATATGAATAAATCCCCAACAGATCCTATTACACAAATGTTGGGTTTAGCATCCGATGAAGAATTATATGAAGCTTTATACACAGGCAGCTCTTTAGCAGATATAGCAGAGAATAATCAAGTCCCCGTTCAGCATATTATCGATTTACAGGTGGCTGAATTAACGATGCAATTGGATTCGCGGCTTGCCAATGGCAGCATTAGCCCCGCTACATATCAGCTGCAGAAATCGGAGCTTCCCGAGATTATTACGAATAGTATCTTTGTTAGAATGACTCCTTAACACAAAAAAAGGCTGATACATATCAGCCTTTTTTTGATCTTGTTCACGCAGAACAACAACAGCCTATTTATTATGACATATCTACACCTAATAGAGATTTTGTTTTTTCCTCACGCAATAACAATAAACAGCCTACCAAGCAGCAAAGTGCAGCAATGCCCATCAATAACGACAAGGAAATGAAATGGAATAAACTTGTGCTTAACATAGGAGCAATGCTTCCACGAATACCAAACAACATTAAATGTAAACCAAAGACAACAGCCTCACGACCTGGCGCTAATTTAAAAACATAAGCCATACAGCCAATATCCCAGATGGCATCACCAATACCCAGAAAGCCGCCTGCTACAATAACTGCTGCATAATTCCCGAGCACTCCATAGAGGATAGGAGGTATACCATAGGCAGCTATTCCAAAGAACATTGCATGCTTGGGAGAGTAACGATCAATAACCCAGCCCATGATTAAATAAGCCACTAACAGACAGAAAAAATAGACCATTCGAGCATAGCCAATTTGGATGTTGGTCAATTCTAATTTCTGAATCTGGATGATTTGGTAAATCGGGCTTGCTAGTAGATTTCCGAAGCCCGCTACTGTAGTGGCTGCTAAAAATAAAGCCAGCTTATGATTTTCCTTTATGAGTTTCAGTTGTTCGAATAAGGATGATCGTTTAGACGGTAGAACTATAGGTTTATCGATTTCTACTTCTTTCACCATCGTAAATAAGACAATAGAAATGACTCCCGTAACTGCCGCAATTATTAGAGGCCCACCACCTCCAGAGCTATCAATCCAACGCCCAATTAGGTATGCCAATGGAATCATCAATGCACCCATCACCACGCGTACATTACCCATCAATCGCCCCCGCAGCTCTCCCGGATAGATCCGAGTCATGATACTCGCATACGCAGGTGCTTGAATACCCATCAATAGATGATAAACCAAGGATGTAGCAACAAAAACCCATGGCACTGGATAAATGAGGGGTAAAATAATGAGCATTCGTCCGAATAAATTTGGATAAAACATATAGAGTTTAGCATTGCCTTTTTCGATCATACTTGCCCAAAAGGGTGCCAGTAATAAGCCAATGGCTGGTGCTGCTGTTAGAATTCCAACATCTACATTAGAGGCCCCATGACGAAGTGCAAGCGGGATAAAAAAATGGCCTAATACTACACTAAATAAACTGATGAAGATCGCTGCTGCAAACTCCCAACGAAAGTTATCCCAGACGATATTACTCATCTTCAACCCCATCTTATGTACGTTCACTTCGGTTTTCATCGGTACTCCTCCATTAATCCATAGCTTAACATCTTGTTACTATAACTCTTTTTTGACAAAAAAAATAGCAGCAACAGATTCGTCACCGCTTTGATAGTGAGTTATGAGATTTTTTGATTGCCTTGAAATTGATCAATACTCAATCCCTGCAGCAGCGTCCGTAGCTTCTGCTTTAAATCATTGTCCACATGATCACTTTGTTCCACAAGTCGATAAGCCGTTTTAATGGATTCCCAATAGGCCGTCTTTTGGGGCATGGTTTTAATCGACATCAGTAAGCCAATCAATTGATCTGCTTTTTCATTCGTAACTTCATGATCTGCTAATTTGCGAGTTAAATTTAATAGCTTCCGAGAAGGCTTATTCAAACTGGAAAAGACAATCATTACTCCGCCCACAAAAACGATAATGCCCAAAAACCCAATTAGATAGCTTTGTCCCATATCAATTCCCTCCTCCTTTCAATTGGAATTCAAATATGTATGAAGAGGATAAATTAAGTATAGACACAAAGGATTAATATTTGATGTAAAGTAGATTACATTTATGTTACAAACCATGGGATCACTAAATCTCCTCGGCTGCATAGGCTGTAGTAATGACTACAGGGACCCCTCAGTACTCTGGCTGCTGATATTCAGTAGTAAAATAATAAATTCCAATATTCGATGATTCGGCTTATTTAAACCATCCCTTCTCCTTGAAACGAGTGATGGCTTCGATCCGGTTGCTGACTTGCAGCTTATCCAGAATGACTGAAATGTAATTACGGACAGTCCCAGTTGTAATATCCATCTGACTGGCGATATCCTTCGTGCTTTTACCGTTGGCGATAAGTCCCAGCACTTCCTTCTCCCTCAGCGTTAATGGATTTTCTTCGCTATAGCCCTCATCCACCAGCTCCGATGCATAAATACGGCGGCCTGACATGAGGCTGCGAATAGAGTCGGCTAATTCCTCGCTGGGACTATCCTTTAGTAAATAGCCATGTACATCTGCTTTAAGCGCACGTTCAAAATAACCAATACGGGCAAAAGTGGTTAGAATCATCACCTTGCACCCGAAGCCCTTTAATTCCTCAGCCGCATCCAATCCGCTCTTCATTGGCATTTCAATATCCATAATGCAAAGATCTGGCCTAAGAAGCTTCACCAATTTCACGGCTTCCTCACCATTGTTCGCTCTCCCGACAACCTCCATATCCTCTTCGAGATCAAGCAGGGAAGCAAGTGCGCCAAGCAGCAACCGTTGATCTTCGGCAATCACGATTCGGATCATACCTCAGTCTCCTGTTCTTTTTGCTTCAAGACATTCGGAACTTTAATGATGATCATCGTTCCATTGTCAGATTGGACGTCAAGACATCCGTTTACAAATTCAAGCCGCTCTTTCATCCCCCGAAGTCCATTTCCTCTTAAGCAAGAGGCTGTGTCCCCCATGCCGATTCCATTATCCTGCACCGTGATCATTAAGCCAGCAAGCGATGGCTCAATCTTGATGAAACAAGCAGAAGCTTTGCTGTGTCTCACTACATTTGTTATGGCTTCCTTGAGGCACATACTCACTACGTTCTCGTTCAACAAAGAGGTGTCGGTCAGTATGGGGTCTCCCTCTAAGGTGAAATCAATATTAGCAGCCTTGAGAATCTGCTTGATTCGAAAAATCTCATCTTCGACTCGCGTGCCGCGCATTTGCGTAACCATCTTGCGAATTTCCTTCAACGCGCTTCTGGCAGTAATCCGAACATCATTCATTTCTGTTTGAGCCTGAATGGGGTTTTTACTGATTAATTTGACGGCCAAATCGCTCTTCAAGCCAATTAAAGAGAGCTTCTGTCCAAGCGTATCGTGCAAGTCCCTGGCAATTCTTTGTCGCTCTTCCAGCTTAACCAATTCGGAAATCCGTTTGTTCGCATCCTCTAACTGCTCCTGCAGCTTGTCGCTTTTGTTTCGGTTGTAATTGGTCACCGGAAGAAGAATAACGGCAATAAGACTGATAAGGACAAATGGAAGCTGTCGAATAATGACAGCATTCTGGGAGATGAATAAGAAGTTGATTGTGACGATCGTGGTAAAAAGGTGTATGGTATATAACGTAATAAATCCGGTACGATTCTTAATATTTCCAATAAAAAAAGCTAAGAATATTGCAAAATACACATAGCCAAATAATAAGCTCATCACAATGGAAACTAAAATTTGTATACTTATCCAGACATACATTGGCCACCCTTTGGAGATCAAGGAAAGCACATAACAAATAAAAAATGCAATAATCATAAAACACCCGATCACTATCTCATAAGGAGAGGATGACCGGTAAATAAAATAAAAAGGGAGAATGTACAGAACGACCCATAAATAGGGAATAATCCCCGTATTTTTATGAAAAATTTGATACCACTTCCGCATGGACTCCCCTCCAATATCTTTGCGCCCATATTTATTATATGCGATTCTCGATTTTTGCGGCAGTGTTTATTTTTAGACTGTCTTGAATTTTGTCTTTTGTAGCAACAGGTTGATTTAACAGATGTCTTACCTTTTTAAAGCTGACAAACGTTTTATTTTGCTCATCCCATAACCTGAAACCTAGCGACTTCAAGCTTGTACCAAGTGTAATAGTCGTAGCCTTCTGGAGGGGCAACGAAGCATTATGGGCTTTCTCCAAATTATAGTTAGGCACACGGGGGCTCAAATGATGAACATGGTGAAAACCGATATTACCGGTAATCCATTGCAAAATTCTCGGAAGCTTGTAATACGAACTGCCCTCTACAGCAGCCTTCACATAACTCCATTCCTCTTCTTTCTCAAAATAGGAATCCTCAAATTGATGCTGTACATAAAATAGCCAAATGCCAAGTGAACCGGATACAAAGTAAACCAAACCCTGAACCAAAAGAAAATCCTGCCAGCCAATTGCCCAAATCAACGAACCATACAATGAAACAATGGATATGTTGGTCAAGTAGGTGTTCATACGTTCCTTGCGGTTCGCCCCTTTACGGTTAAACCGATATTGAATAATGAATATTAAGATCGGTCCCAAGCCAAACATAATAAGAGGATTTCGGTATATACGATAAGCAATTCGGCGCAACAAGGGTGCTTCCCTATATTCATCCACAGTTAGAATCCAGACATCCCCAGTCCCTCGCTTATCAAGGTTGCTGCTTGTTGCATGATGTATGTTGTGGGTCATCTTCCACTGCTGAAACGGTATAAGTGAAAGAACCCCGGTGATCGTTCCGACAATTTCATTCGCCAATCGGCTTTTGAAGAATGATCCGTGACAGCAGTCATGACAAATAATAAATGTGCGAATGACAAAACCCGATGTCACAATCGCTATGGGTATAGTAAGCCAGTACGAGATAGAAAGGCTTAGATAGGCAGCAAACCAGAACAGTACGAGAGGCACCAGTGTGTTAAGAAGTTGTTTGACACTGGATTTTTTATCACTATTTTCGAAGGGGGTTATATTCGCTTTCAATTTGGCTATGTTGTTGTCTTGTTTCATTTCATGTATGCCTCCTAGGTGTGACGCTATCGTAATATGAAGTGAGTGGATCAGCAATAGTATTCCTGTTTTTATTATAGAGAATGTAACTGATTTACCACAGTCATAAACGTCACAGTCGGTAGTATGACAAATGTCACGGATTGATCTAATCTGAATGGATGGCACCGTACTGACACAAAAAAAAGAGCTGTACTTGTGCTTGTGCAGAACTCCTTTTTTTGTGTGTCTTATATAAAACGATCTATCTTTATTTACCTGAAGGCGCTAATGAAATTCTTGTTTTTTCTTTGGCCGATTTCAAAACGGTGTCAATCAAACGCATATTCAGAATCGCATCTTGGGAATCAAAACGTAACGGCTGTTCTCCGAATATACTGCGAGCAAAATTATCCGCTTGCAGCGTATATGGATTTTGAAATACGGCTTTTTCTTCTCTTCGTTCACCTTTGGCAATAACAATGAAATCAGCATTGTTCGCATCTGGTAAATAGGCTTGCGTCATTTCTATCCGCCCCTCAGTACCGAGAATTTCAAAGGTTTGTCTAGAATCCGCCCACATTCCGCAATCAAATGTCATAGCAACCTGATCGGAGAATTCAATCAATCCGGAACACATCATATCCACTCCATCATGCTCCTGTGAAAAGAAAGCATGCGCAGTAACCGCAATTGGCTCACTTCCCATTATTAGACGTGCTAAGCTAAGGGGATAACAGCCGACATCATAGACCGAGCCCCCGCCCCATTCCGCGCGGTATCTCACGTTATTCTTATCCTGCGCATTGTTAAAAGTAAACGCACCGTGCAAAGCACGAATTTGTCCAATTTCACCTGAAGCAATAATCTCTTTTATCCGATCTAAACGCGGGTTATGGCGATACATAAAAGCTTCCGCTAGCTTAACATTAGCTTTGGCGCAGGCATCTACCATTTTCTGGGCTTCCCCCGCGTTCAAAGCAATTGGCTTTTCACAAAGCACATGTTTCCCAGCTTCTGCAGCGCGAATCGTCCATTCTTTATGTAAATGGTTCGGTAATGGAATATACACGGCATCAATCTGGTTGTCCAACAAAAGTTCTTCATAGCTTCCATATGCAGTAGGAATATTGAATTTTTTCGCAGCATTTTGCGCTTTTACCAAATCTCTGCTTGCTATGGCCATTACACTACCGGTTGTTGAAGCTTGGATGGCGGGTAAAACAGATTGATTGATTCCGGCTGCACCTATAACACCCCAACGCAACTTCTTATCCATAGTAAACACCTCTTTTATTTTTTGAACAATATTGCTATTATACAAGATATTAACGATGATTTATATCATACTATATTGCTCAAATTATGTCATTTTTTATAAAGAGAAAAGATCCTGAGTTATCGCTTTTGATCCTTCTAACAGCTTAACAATTCCTCCTAATTCTAACTCCTCGAACTTACTAATCGCAGAATCGCGACGTAGCTCCCATATACATTCTATCAAGTTACATGCGATCGGGACGTTGATCCGAATTCTAGCTAAATCCCTTGATAGATGCAACATCTCCAAATCAGCTTCAATTTTACTCTTGACACCCTTCGGCAGATTATGCAAGTTTTCTAAAACACCTTCAATCGATTGATAATCAATGAGAAGCTTTAAAGCCGTTTTGGGGCCGATTCCTTTGACTCCTGGGTAATTGTCGCTTGTATCACCCATAAACCCCTTCAAATCGATCAATTGTTGGGGAAACAATTGTTTTTCCGCGAGCAAGGCTTCAGCATCATATACAGCATAGTTCAATTTGCCTTGCTTCATAATAATCACTTTGACGCGCTCAGTCACCAGCTGCAGCATATCGTGATCACCCGTTAGAATAAACACTTCGGAGTTCACACCAAACTGATTCGCTAGAGTACCAATGCAATCGTCGGCTTCAAATCCAACGATCCCAATATTGATTACACCCATTGCGCTGACAACTTCTTTTACTAATTCAAACTGGGGAATGAGCTCCAGCGGTGCTTCTACACGATTTGCTTTATATAGATTGTATAAATCTGTTCTAAAGGTTTTGCTCCCCATATCCCAACAACAGACAATATGTGTAGGATAAAAGGTGTGAATCGCGTCGAAAAAATATTGAATGAAGCCATAGATTGCATTCGTTGGGATACCCGACTTCGTTTTTCTAATATATCCGCCATACGATGTCGCATAAAATGCGCGAAATAATAGAGCCATGCCATCAACAATTAAAACCTTATTGTCTTTTTCCATCATTAATTCCGCTTCCCCCTATTCTTTTAATGCAGCAGCTTCATATGGGATGCGATAAACATCATATAACCTAAAAATACCGCAAGTGACGCATACGTTATACCAAACTTCCATCTCACACTCGAAGCAACCGCATAATAGACATCATTCACATGCGGATAATAATCCACTTGACAGCGGATAAGCAAATAGGGTTTATTCTCTTTGGCTACCCGCTCAATCTGCGCGGTATAAACGCTTTTGATCAAGCTTTGCTCAGGTAATTTAAGCAAGCCACGCAGACCCATTTCGTCCCAAATAATTAATATTTTTTGCTGACCATCCTCGAGATCGGAATAGGTGTGAAAAGCCAGTTCACGCCGATGCTCGGTTCCCGGAATGAAAAAACCTTGAGCTACAATAGGCTCCATATCCACCTCAAAGGTTCCCCAAGCCACACTTGGCTTTGAATCCATTTGTTTGCGCACATATTTCTTATAAAGATCCCAGGCAAATAATGCCCAGAAAAACAGCATAACAAAGGCATGAAGGTATAGAATAATCACTAGCCCGCCCGTTAATCCAAAGAGCCATAACCACCGGCTGACAGCAACAGAAATCCGCCCCCCATCCAATGGGTGAATCGGTATCAAGTTAATGAGATTTAGAAAAAAACCAATCCACGAAATATAAATAAACAACGGCATCTCCCAGTACCAGCCTATCAAAAAAGCACCTAAAGCGCCAACTGTACCTAATAGGGGACCACCCAAGGCAATATAAGCTTCCGTTTCCGCATCCCGGGGATTACGTTTCAGATTGATCATTGCTCCCAAGAAGGGAATGAAAATCGGCGCACTTGTCGGCAACCCTTTTTGTTTAGAGGCAATTACATGCCCCATCTCATGAATAAAGATCATGACAATAAGCCCAAGTGCTATTTGGAACGGTGCAATTAGCGCGAAAGCCCAAACTGAAACGGCCATACTCAGCAATGTACCCCCAGCAGTACCCAGTTTAAGAAGCGGTAATAGCAGCTTAATTTTGGTTAAGAGAAATATACCTGCCGCCCCAATAAACCACCACGGGTTATTCTTCTTTTGTGGTTCTCGTTTCTCAGCCAATCGTTATTTCCCCCAAACCTCCGCATATTCGGCTTCTTTATAGCCAACAGTTACTTTATTCTCATCAAAAGCAATCGGTCGTTTGATTAACCTCCCGTTGGATGCAAGCAAAGCAAGCTTCTCATCCTCAGACATGGAAGGAAGCTTATCCTTCAGTTGCATGTCTTTATACACTTCGCCAGAAATATTAAAAAACTTTTCAATCGGCAGCCCGCTTGCTTCCATCCACACTTTTAATTGCCTTGCGGAAGGAGGACTTTCAAATAACTCAATCATTTGCAACTCATAACCTTTAGCGCGTAGTGATTTTAAAGCGTTGCGGCAGGTGCCGCACTTGGAATAACCATATAATTGCAGACTCATGTATGCATTCATTCCTTATCCAATTTTAATTGTTTAGCGAGAAAATCTAACATATCCTCAGGTAATAGAGCTGTATATTCGATCCATTGCTTTGTACCCGGGTGAATAAATCCAAGCTTCTCTGCATGCAGTGCATGTCTTTCCATTGTAATGGAAGGATCAGCAGGGATCAATTCCGACCCAGTCACATCAGTAAAATATAGCTTGTCACCGATTAATGGATGTCCAATCGAGCGCATATGCACTCGAATTTGATGGGTTCGTCCCGTATCCAGCCATAAGCGAACTTGGGTGACAGCCTTATAGCGTTGAACCACTTCATAATGTGTGACCGAAGGATAGCCTGTTTCCAAAACGATTCGTAAATGAGGACTTTCCGGATCGCGATCAATTGGAGCATCAATAGTTCCTCGATCGGTTTCGACGACTCCATAAACAATTGCCATATATTCTTTCTTCGTCTGTTGCGCAATCATCTGCTCCGAAACCCACTGATGCACGTACGGATTCTTAGCAATCGCCAACACACCTGAAGTCTCTTGATCCAAGCGATGAATGGGACGAAAGCGGACATTTTGCCCACTTTGCTGCCAATAATAGACGACTCCGTTGGCCAGAGTGTTCATATAGTGTCCATGCGTCGGGTGCACAATAATGCCTGTTGGCTTATTCAGAATTAGCAGATGTTCATCCTCGTGAATGATGTTCAGGGGAATGTGCTGCGGGACAATATCCGTCGATGTCTCTTCTTCCATCCGTACTTCCACGCGATCACCCACCGTGACCCGAACACTGATATAAACACGCTCACCATTGAGCATAATGCCTTGCTCAGTTTGCTTTAAACGTGACAACAAGCTGCGAGAAATAAACATCCGTTTTTGCAAAATGGTTTTCAAGATCCAGCCATCTTCCTCAGCGGGAATCTGATAAACCAAGGGCTCGTAATAGTTCATTTCTTTTTCGTCCGGAACACGGCAGCGCTGCGTTCATATTCAACATCCGCAATGCCTTCACGGAGGTTACCTATTCGAGCAACAGTGAAGAATAAATCCGACAAGCGATTCAAATAACGGCGCACTTGCGGATTTATTTCCTGCGTACGAGCTAGAGTCACCACGATCCGCTCCGCACGTCGACATACGGTACGACAAACATGCAAAGTCGAGGATAGCATACTACCTCCCGGTAAAATAAACCGTTGCAAATCCTCTGTTTCGGCATCATATTTATCGATCCATGTTTCTAAATGATCGACCATCTCGGCAATTACCTTAAATGGGTATAATCCTGTTTTAGCTAAGGCCAGATCATGGCCACAATCAAAAAGCTCATGCTGAATTTGTAATAAATCATCGTGTAAATCATCATATTTAGCATCAGAAAGCAGGCTTATGACTTGACCCACAAAGCAATTAAGCTCATCTACGGTTCCATAGGCTTCGACACGGATATCGTCCTTATCGACCCGGCCTCCAATAATGCCCGTTTGTCCCTCATCACCTGTTCGTGTATAAATGTTCATTTCAATTGCCTCCTTTTAGCTAACGATATCATCTCATATATTTTCGTCAGATCCAAATGGTTTCGCACATGCTCCGCCAAACGATCAAACGCCCACTCACGTCGCTCTTGGAATTTTAATGAACCTTCTACCGCTTGCCAGCCTTTAACTAAACGCAATTGATTTAACCAGCTTCGTCTAAAATCATCATTATGTAAAATACCGTGAATGTAGGTTCCCCATAGCTTACCGTCTTGTGAAATCACACCGTCTGGATGGTAGGTATCATTCGGTTCGCTCTCAACTTCCATTTGACGCATTAAACGGATTTGGAAGGGATGTTTAACCTTAGCTGTAAAGCGAGTTTGACCCATATGAATTTCGTAACCTTCGATTGGAAGCTGTTTCTCCTCAAGGAAGGATAAGCTTACGCCCTGCACACGCTCAGTTTTCTTCTCTGCTGCAAATGTCGTTTGCGTGGGCAGTAAGCCTAAGCCCATAACCTCATGTTTATTCGATTCTACTTGAAGAGGATCCAGCAAACGCTCGCCCATCATCTGATAACCTCCGCAAATACCGATCAAGCTGCCGCCGTTGTCGACAAACATGAGGATGGAAGCCGCCAAGCCAGTTTCATGCAGAAAGAGTAAATCATCCACTGTATTCTTACTTCCAGGTAGAATCACTGCATCGGGATTTCCCCAGTCCATCGGGTTAGAAACATACCTTAACGTCACATCCAGCTCTTCTAGTAAGGGATCAAAGTCTGTAAAGTTGGAAATACGCGGAAGACGAATGACGTTGATCGTTAATTTATCATTTGTCGATTCCGGGTTCGTTTGTTGACGTATTTTGTTGTCAAGTGAAGCTGAGTCTTCATCTTCCAGCTGGATATTAGATAGAAAGGGGATAACGCCAATCACCGGCTTGCCCGTTTTTGCCTCCAACCAATCCAAACCGGGCTTTAGCAAGGAAACATCCCCACGAAATTTGTTAATGATAAAGCCGCAAACCCGCGCCCGTTCCTCGGGCAATAAAATTTCTAATGTGCCGACTATAGAAGCAAAAACACCGCCACGATCTATATCAGCTACGAGAAGAACCGGCGCATCCGCCCATCCGGCTAAGCGCATATTGACGATATCGTGATCCTTTAAATTCACCTCTGCAGGACTCCCCGCACCTTCGATCACGACAATCTCGTATTGCCCTCTTAAACGCAGCAAGGCTTCCCTAACAATGGATTCCACCTCTTCATTATAAGCTTCACGATAGGTGCGAAAGTCCAAATCGCGATAGGGCTTCCCATGCACAATAACCTGTGAGGTCATATCCCCTTTAGGCTTAAGCAGAATCGGGTTCATATCTGTAGTAGCCGCTGTACGGCTGGCGTCTGCTTGCATTCCCTGCGCACGTCCAATCTCTTTACCATCTGGAGTAACATAGGAGTTGAGCGACATATTTTGTGATTTGAAGGGGGCTACCCGCCAGCCATCCTGAAGGAAAATTCGGCATAACGCTGCTGAAATCATACTTTTGCCTACATCAGATGAGGTGCCTTGGATCATTATTGTGGCTGAAATAGTCGAAGCTGTTGAATGTAACTCTGTATCAGCAGGTTCCCCAGTTCCCAATGCTAGCTGCAGTTCGGTAATGAGTTGCTCATTATCCGCTCTTAATCGTATAGCAATGCGGAAGTATTTTTCATCCAAGCCTTTGAATAAGGAGGCATCCCGAATAAGGATGCCACGTTGACCTAATCGTTCTTGCAGTATTTTTACATTCAAGCCACTTTCATTCGGGATGGCACATAATATGAAATTCGTATCACTCGAGTAAACTTGCAGGTGTATTTTCTTTAACTGGCTTGTTAGCCATTCCCGCTCCTCAATCAACCACCGTTTGGTTTTGACAGCATAAGCATGATCATCCAAAACAGCCGTTCCAATCAATTGAGCAATATAATTAACACTCCATTGCGTCTGCAGCTTCTTCAAGCGGACAATCGTCTCCGGATGAGCCACCATAAAACCCAAACGAATGCCAGGAATGGCATAAAACTTGGTCATCGAGCGAATAACATATATATTCTTTGCTTCAGCAGCTTGTCGAATCAAGCTTATTTGCTCTTCTTCAGGTACAAAGTCTATGAAAGCCTCATCCAAAATAAGCGGCTTCCCTGCTGCAATAATTTGTTCAAGTACAGGGTTAGGAACCAGCTTCCCTGTGGGGTTATTCGGATGCCCGAGAAACAATACATCTGCTCGATTTAACGCTAGCTCTACCGCTTCAGACTGAAGCTCAAAACCATGCTCTATATGAACAGGAATGCCCAAAACCTCGCCCTCTATTTTATCCACAGCTTCCTCATATTCCGAAAATGACGGGCGAACCAAACCTGTTAAGCTCGGCTGTAGAAAACGAATTGCCAAATCAATCAGCTCTGCTGCTCCATTACCTACGAGTATCGAGTTGGCAGGAATTCGATAAGCTTCTGCCAGCTTTTGCCGCAGCTCTCTTACCGCAGGGTCGGGATAACGCGATATATGATGCCAGCTGTTTTGGAGCAATTCCTTAACAATAGCTGGCGGTCCCCAAGGATTCATGTTTGAGCTATAATCTATAAAACCTTCCTTTGGTCTACCATACACCTCTGCCGCAGTCCAAACATCACCACCATGCCCATAACGCTCCAGCATGATCTCCCTCCTCTCTAAAGCAATCAATTCCACAACATTAAAGCACCAAATAATAAAAGCATTTCCAATAGCTCGTTGAGTGCGCCGTACGTGTCTCCCGTTAAACCGCCCAATTTGCCCGTTAAATAATGTGCGATGCACCAACCCAAAAATCCACTAACAATCGGAAATCCAATAGAATAGAGAAAAAGCTCTAGCCCACCAAAGCCAAAAATCCACAATGCACCTAAAGTAAACGAAAACGCAATTATGGAAGAACCGACAATATGCCGCAGCCGAACATTACGAAAAAACGCACCTAACCCGTTTGAGCCTTCTCTAGCATATGGCCAACGCACAATCGCAACACCCATAAACCACCGACTCCAAATTGGGGTACAAAACAGGAATACCGCAGCATACCGCCAAGACCCATCCACCAATTCCATAATAAAAGAAAGCTTGAGCAGCATATACAGCACACCAACGATAACCCCCATCGCACCGACACGGCTATCCTTCATAATCTCTAACATCTGCTCACGCGATCGATGACTGAGAACTCCATCGGCTGTATCCATTAAGCCGTCTAAATGCAAAGCTCCTGTTATTGCGATCCATAAGCACAATAGGATGACTGAAGCCGGAAAGCTTGGCAGCCAATCACGTAAGCACGCTCCCGCTAAAGTAATCATTAATCCGATTACTGCACCAACAAATGGATAAAAGACTACACTTCTCCGAAATAACTTATCGGTATAGTCTATTTTCACTGGGAGCGGAAAGCGAGTGAGAAATTGAAATGCCGCAACGCAAGCTAACAGCCAGCTTATAACCAAAGCACGAAAAGCGTGCATGCCAAACCTCCCACACTTAAATAACTCACACGATATAACAATTTAATTGTAGACACAATATCAGCAGGCGACAACACTCGCAAAGACCAACCCATGCGTGCACGATCATTAGGAACACCTGCATAGAAGTTCCGGCCGCCTAATTCGACACCTAAAGCTCCCGCAACGGCAGATTCCGGGATACCGCTATTTGGACTGGGGTGTAAATGTGCAAACACACGAATGGCTTTCCACGAATGCCTTGTAGACATCGTTGAATCGGCAGCTATCGAAACTACGAGTAAAAGTCCGGTAATCCGTGCTGGAATCCAATTGAGCAGATCATCCCACCGTGCAGATGCCCTACCAAAATGTAGATAGGTGTCATTCTTATAACCTACCATTGAATCTAAGGTATTGCTCGCCCGATACAGCAAAGCCAGGGGAGCCCCACCAAGTAAAGCGTATACTAAGGGTGAAACAACGGCATCAACGATATTTTCCGCTATGGTTTCTACAGTTGCCCGTACGACTTCTGGCTCACTTAACGCGATCGTGTCTCGGCCTACAATATAACCCACGTAAGTACGCGCTTCAGTCAAATTAGCTTTCTGTAAGGGCCTGTAGACGAGCAAACCTGCATCCTTTAAACCTTTTATCGCGATGGTCGTTGATATGAACCACGTATTCACCGCATACCCCAGCCAAGGATGGATAAAATTACAGATTACTAGTATTGCCCACATTAAGCCATAACAAATACCAATCGTCAAAAAACATAATAGGAATCCGCGTATCTTTAATGATTTAATGGTCTTTGCTGAATCTAGAGGAAGCTCGTTTGAACGCAAACGTTTTTCTAACCGGCGAATTAGTCTTCCCATATAAATCACAGGGTGAGTCGGCCAATTGGGGTCACCAATCAGCCAATCGATGATAATTGCAGCAATAAGCATGAGGGTGATTTCCTGCAAGGAATAAAATAGCATAACTTATGTAAGCCACCTTTTAACTAGTTAACTAGCCTTAAAAATGAAATGCATTTCGTTTCAGCTCTATCGGAATGCCTGTCGTAACTAGAAAAACTTGATCGCAGAGACTCGCTAGCTGTTGATTCATCATCCCCGCCCAATCGCGATACACACGCCCCAATGGATATTCGGGTACAATCCCGCCTCCCACCTCGTTAGTTACCATGATTACCGTACCGCGATAATCCGCTAATGCCATCTTCAATTGTTCCAGCAAATCTTCTAAGTGCAGCAGTAGACGGGGCAATTCATGTTCTATCGTTTGCTCTTCCAGCCATTTTAACAGCCAATTGGTCAGCCATAAAGTCAAACAATCGACGAGTACAATCGGAGCCGTCTCTTGTTCATTCAGCTTGTGCAGTATTGAAACCAACTCATATGGCTCCAAGACAGTTGTCCAATCATAACCCGAAGTATCACGTCTGTGTTGGTGTAATTCCATTCGTTGCTTCATTTCTTCATCGTAGATTTGAGCAGTCGCTATGTAAACAGCTTTCCGACCGAGATGCATCGTGTATTTTTCAGCAAATTTACTTTTTCCGCTTCTGGCTCCACCCGTAACAAGGATCAACACTACTGAATACCTCCTATGCGTTCGAAACTCCTGCGCTTGTAAAAGTAGCCATTTCACTCATGATTTTTAAGGCGGCATCGACAAAATGGAACGCAAGCACTGCACCGGTTCCTTCACCTAATCGCATATCCATTTGCAGCATCGGTGCTAAACCAATCGACTCCAGCATTGCTGCATGCCCTTGCTCTAGTGACAAATGCGAGCCTAGTAAATAGTCTACGCATAATGGTGCCATTCGGCTAGCTACTAAAGCCGCTGCTGACGAGATAAACCCATCAATAATAACGGGGCAGCCATGTGCCGCTGCTCCAAGAATCACACCCACCAAGCCGGCAATTTCCAGACCGCCCAGCTTGGACAAAACATCCAAAGGATCACTGGCGTCCGCTTGATTCACAGCTATGGCTCGGATAACCACCTCTTGCTTATGAAGCCAGCGCATTTCGTCTATGCCCGTCCCTCGTCCAACCGCTTGTTGCACATCAATACCTGCCAGTACAATTAACATAGCCGCGCTCGAGGTTGTATTGCCGATGCCCATTTCGCCAGTGGCAAACAATCGCACGCCTTTGCCAAACAACTCCTCTACGAGCTCCCAGCCCACAGCTATCGCTTGCAGGGCTTCCTCTCGAGTCATGGCAGGGCCGTGCGCAATGTTGTTCGTCCCTTTGCGCACCTTGCGCGAGATCAATTGCGGATGAGCCAAATCCGCATTTACACCAATATCCACGCAGACCACATCCGCTCCTGCATGTCGGGCAAGTACATTTACTGCCGCTCCACCATGGAGAAAATTCATCACCATCTGCGGTGTCACTTCTGCTGGAAAGGCACTAATCCCTTCCGCGCAAACGCCATGATCACCCGCCATCACAATAACAGCTTTGCGTGACAAATCCGGGATTTTCTCTCCTGTAATTCCTGCTACTTGCTTCGCAATGACTTCAAGCTTGCCCAGACTTCCCAGCGGCTTCGTCAATTGATCCAAATGCAAAGCTGCCTCTAAAATGGCTGCTTCATGAAGCGGCTTTATCCGTTTCTTGTAGTTTTCTATTGCATCCATACTTCTTTCACTCCCTATTCACATTTTTATTTGTTCGGCTGCAGAAAAATCTGCGGCACGCCGCTAACGGGATGCTTCATGATAATCGGCTTTGTACCATACACGTGTTCAATAAGCTCGCTTGTCAGAATCTCCTGCGGGGTGCCAATGCCCAAAACTTCGCCTCCGTGCAGCACCAGCAGCTGATCACAGTATTGTGCTGCCAAATTCAAATCATGAAGCACTGCGACAATAGTTAGATCGGCTTCCTGTTGCCAGTCACGAATATAATCCATCATTTGAATTTGATAACCAATGTCGAGATAGGTAGTCGGTTCATCCAATAAGAGCAAACGCGGCTGCTGCGCCATGGATTTCGCCAGAGCCACACGCTGCCGCTCTCCGCCGCTTAATTGTTCAACATGACGATCCGCGAATTCAGTCATATTAAGCCTGCTCATAATCGAATCAATCAAATGGCGGCTATCCTCTTTCTCATCTCCAAGCCAGCTTTGAAAAGGATATCTGCCCATCTCCACAACCTCGCGCACGGAGAAACGCACCGGAGGCAATGCATCCTGTAGGAGCACAGTCATCCAACGAGCCAGTTCTTTATTGGAATAGGCACTCACTTCCTTACCTTCCAACCATACTTGCCCTTCGCTTGCAGGCTCGATACCTGAAATGGTTTGCAGCAAAGTGGATTTCCCACTCCCATTTGGTCCAATAATGCCAAAAAATGCCCCTTGGGCAACCGAAAAGTCTATATGACTCAAAATACACTCAGCACCAAAGCTCTTACTCAAATTTTCCACATGAATCATCACTTGACTCTCAGCACGCTCCATTACAACTTCATCCTTTTTGTTTAATCATCTGCTTACGTAAAAGATACGCAAAAAACGGAGCACCGATAAAAGCCGTAAGAATGCCCAATTGAATCTCGCGCGGACTGAGAAGCACTCTAGCCAAAGTATCTGCCCATAGCACATAAATCCCACCGCCAATAGTAGCAATCGGAATAATAATCCGGTAATCCGGTCCCACGATCAACCGAACTAGATGCGGCACAACCAACCCAACAAAGCCTATGACACCAGAAACTGAGACAGCCGCAGCAGTCAATAAAGTCGAGATCACCAGCACAATAATTTTGGTTCGTTCCACAGAGACCCCTAGATGGGAAGCCTGTCTTTCACCTAAAGCAAATAAATCCAAAGCTCTGCCATAGCTTAACATAACCACGAAGCCTAAAAGCAAGTATGGTGATAAAATTTCCGAATAAACCCAGCCTTTCATCGAAATGCTTCCCATCAACCAATACAAGATAGGATTGACCACATCGTTTGAGAGGGAAACCATGAACTGCACAAACGAACCCAAAAAAGCATCCACAACTACACCCGCAAGAATCATCGTTTCCATCGACATTTTTCCGCCAATGCGAGACAGATAAAACACGAAAACCAGCGTAACAATCCCCGTTACAAAAGCAACCAAGGGTACGGTCCATTGCCCGAGAACTTCTACCAAGCCAAATTGAATCATGACAGCTGCCCCTACAGAAGCGCCTGAAGAAACGCCCAATGTATAAGGATCAGCCAATGGATTTCTCAGAATCCCTTGAAAGCCTGTTCCCGCAACCGCCAACGAAGCACCTACAACAATCGCTAGAATCACTCGTGGTAAGCGAACCTGCATGATGATCTGCTCATCCGCTTCATCCCAATTCACTGTCATCAGATGATCCATAAACGGTAGCTTATGTAAAAGAATCCACCACACATCCGTCACCGGAATATGCGCCGAACCTAAGGATAAAGAGATCAAAATAGAAAAAAAGAGGAGCAGCGAAGCTGCTCCAATATAAAGGACTAATTTCCGTTTCATTTTATTTCACCAAATCCGGATGCACCGCTTTTGCCATATCGATTAACCCCTTAGTAATACGTGGACCTACACGAACAAGTGGATCTGTCTTCAATGCCAACACTTGCTTATTTTTAATCGCCGTAATCTTATTCCAGCCTGCACGTTTTACAATAATATCATAGTTCGATTCTTCCCCATAGGAAATATCCGAATATAGAATGACATCGGGATTTGCTTTGATAATCGCTTCTGGATCAACAGCAAACCAACCATTTATACCCGCAACCGCATTAACCCCACCTGCTAATGTAATCACTTCACTCAAAAATTCGCCATCGCCTACGGTCCAGCCTGGATCAAACTCCAAGTAAACTTTTTTCTTCGGAGCATTCTTCAATGCATCTATAACCAATTTCTTCTCTGCAAGCATCGTATTCGTTACTTTTTTCGCATTGTCTTGTAAATTCATTATGATACCAACGTTTTCGATCTTAGTGATAACTTGATCAATTGTCTTTGGATCTGTTGCATAAACTTTAATTTTCAAAGCTCGCAGCTTATCGATGACTTTCTTCTGTAAGCCTGTATTCGCAAAAACAACATCCGGCTTTGTTGCTAGCAATGCTTCCAAATCCGTATTCATGTCGCCTACCTTGGGTTTAGCATTTGTAGCTTCTGGATAGTTGCTATACTCATCCACGCCAAATACTTTATCTCCGGCACCAATGGCAAATACAGCTTCTGTTTCACTTGCTGCTATCGTAGTCACACGTAAAGGCGCTTTATCAAATACTAATTCTACCCCAGTACCATCTTTAATTTTCAAAGGATAAATCGTTTCTGAACTAGCCATTGGTTCATTAGCTGCCGTTGCCTCTGGAGTTGGCAAAGCTGTTGCTTCTGCTGTAGGCGCTATGCTCACAGCCGTACTTGGTGCTACAGTAGCCACTTCATCCTTATTACTCGAAGTACAACCTGTAATACTAAACGCCAATAGAAGTGCAAGCAACATAACAAACCCGTGTTTCCATACATTTTTTTGCTTTTTCATGTTGATCTCTCCTTCAAATGTTTTCTTCTGAGAAGGCAAGTCGTACATTGAATATCCGAATTCATTTCACTCCAAAGAAAAACCCTCTATCCGTTTGTACAGGTAATGAGCAACATGATACAACTTGTTGTCCATTACCCGATTAGGTAGAGGGTTATAGCAATCTGGGAAGATTTCATTATATGCATAATCTTCTTTCCGATTAGCCACATCCTTTTCCACGAAGGACTCCGTAAGCTATACTTTTAGGCAGGTCTCCTGACTTATGGGTTACAGATATCCTCGCCTTCCCATTCTTGTGAACAGTGGCGTGTTGAGGTTATCCCCATTTTACAGTGGCGGGACCGTGTCGGATTTGCACCGACTTCCCTTTTAACCATAAAAACTTTCGTTTTCATAGCACCTAAAAGCAATCAAAGCTATTCAATTACGTCAAGCGTATACAATCTCTCATCAAAGTATAGGCGAAAAATGTGGAAGTTACAATCCTTAATTGTCGGGAATGTTATTTCGCAGCGATTACTTTCAACACTTGTTTTGCCGCATCTATATTGGGGGCACGCGGGAGAATAAAGGCAATCATTTCTTTACCGTTATAGCCCGCGTCTTTCATCCAACTTGTTTGACTAATGGGAATCCCTAACAAATGCTTTTCCTTCGGACCATCCGGCTTATCAGCATCTGTCAATACTTCGACTACTCCTTCTGGATAGTCCTTCGGCTCAAAAAGCGAATCCAAGCTGATCCCCGCTCCTTGCTGAGCTACTGATTGAAACTGATCTTTCGAAAGAATCATAATTCCATTCCCGCCGGCTGCAAGTTCAACTATCATTTTTTCCATAGAGAAAATAGGGCTGCTGTTTAAGCTAATCGTTGGTATTTCTCCAACCCGCTTAGTTAGTGATTCCTCCAACTGCTGCGAAATCTCTGAAGGCATACCACTCTCCCCCATCATAAAAATCGGCACATCCGCTTTAGGACCACCACAGCCACTTAATACCACCAAGCATATAAGCAGTGTAAGCATCCATTTCAAACTATTCATTATTTCTTCGTCTTCCTTTCAAATCTAAAGTGGCAAGAAAAAAGAACCGAATTAACGGTTCCGGGACACTTTACTCATATATTCATTTATCTTATGATCCAACAAATTACTCAATTCGATTACAAATTCTGAAGTTAGCGATTGCTCTTGACTATACATTTGTTCCATACGTCTACGCAAAAAATAAATTTCATCTTCCAAGATTTGATCCGGGGTTGCGAATTTCGTTCGACGGTTAAACCAATGTGAACCTAAGTCTTGTTCTCGATTCGTATGAAATTCACGACATGATCCGACTTTAAGTTTTTTAGCTAAACCCATTTATACCCCCCCTTTAATCTGGAATTCTGACAAATTTCACAGCACGTACTACTAATGTATCATTTATTGCTAGAAAAGAAAATAGTAAATTATACCTTATTTTGTTTTCTGACAAAATCACCGATTCGTTCCAAGGCCTCGTTTAATTGTTGAACAGAAGTTGCATAAGAGCAACGAATGAATCCTTCTCCGCCTAGACCAAAAACATTACCCGGAACGGCTGCCACTTTGGCCTCAGTTAACAATTTTGTTGCAAATGCCTCCGAGCTTAATCCGGTCGAAGCAATCGACGGAAATGCGTAGAATGCCCCTTGCGGTTCATGACATTCCAAGCCAATTTCCCTAAAGCCTTTAACGACCAAGCGGCGCCGTTGGTTGTAGGACTCGACCATCCGGTCTTTCTCGCCCAGTCCATTCTTCAATGCCTCGAGTGCAGCAACCTGCCCCATAACAGGTGCGCACATAACGGTATATTGATGAATCTTCAGCATTGCAGCTATCAAATCGGGGTGCCCGCAAGCGTAACCCATCCGCCAGCCTGTCATTGCAAAAGCTTTAGAAAAGCCGCTGACAAGAATTGTCCGATCCTTCATTCCTGGAATTGCAGCAAAACTGACATGTTTGTGACTGTAGCTTAATTCTGCATAAATCTCATCCGAGATCACAATTAAGTCATTTTCTTCGACAATTTTCGCTATTGGCAGCCAATCTTCATAAGTCATAACGCCACCAGTTGGATTACTAGGGTAGCATAAGATCAATATTTTGGAACGAGGTGTGATCTTCGCAAGCAAAGCATCAGCCGTCAATTTGAAATTATTATGGGCGAAGGTTTCTATTCCAACTGGTACCCCGCCACTTAAAGATGTGATGGGAGAATATGAAATATAACAAGGCTCCGGAATTAAAATTTCATCACCTTGCACGATTAATGCTCGCAAAGCTAGATCAATAGCTTCGCTGCCTCCAACCGTAACAATAATCTCATTCTGCGGCTCATAGGTCGTTTTAAAGCTATGGTGCAAATAGGCGGCAATCTCTTCACGCAGTTCAATATCACCTGCATTGGAGGTGTACTTGGTTCTTCCGCGTTCCAAAGAATATACGGTAGCTTCCCGCACATGCCAAGGCGTACCAAAATCCGGCTCGCCGACCCCTAAAGAAATGATATCCTTGCTGCCGCTTACCAGATCAAAAAATTTCCGAATGCCCGAAGACGGGATTTCCCGTACCTTTGGAGAAAGATAGTCCTGCATCGATTTTGTGTTTAGCATCGCAACTCGTCCTTTTTATGGCGAGATCAGCAGTCGTTGATCATCTTCATGATCTTCGAAAATAACCCCGTCCTGTTTGTATTTTTTTAGAATAAAATGTGTTTTTGTAGAGAGTACTCGATCTAAAGACGACAATTTACTCGAAACGAAAGAAGCTACCTGTTTAAGTGTAGAACCTTCTATTTCAACAAGTAAATCATAAGCGCCTGACATTAAATATACCGATTTTACTTCGGGAAATAAATAAATACGTTCCGCAATGGCGTCAAAGCCCGTTCCACGTTCTGGTGTTATTTGCACTTCAATTAATGCGGTTACTTTATCATCATCGACCTTGCCCCAATTCACGACAGTCGCATATTTCACAATAACTTTATCTGCTTCTAGTTCAGCTATGGCCGTTTCGACAGCCGCTCGGTCTTCGCCGAGCATAGTCGCCAGCAATTCTACACTCCTTCTTGCATCTTCTTTAAGTAAATCAAGAATATTCCATTTCAGCTTATCCATCTAAAGGCCTCCTAAAAACGATTAGTTCCAATATACAACGAAATGCAGCTATCTGCAAAGAAAAACAAATAAACCGCGCACCCAAATGGTGAACGGCGTATCGTTATTAAGCTGGCACATTATTTTAATAAATTATCAATTTCTTCCTTTAATAAAAGATAGCGGAACACGCTGCGCGCTACTTTAATCTTAGTCAGTCCTTTTTTATCAACGAATAATTTCATTTGGTCCTTGGATAGACCTAACAATTGCCCAGCTTCGGCAACAGTAAGAATTTCTTCATTACTGGTTGCATTAAACGTTTTTTTGAAAGCTTGGTCTGAATCTTCAAACAAGTTCATCCGCCTCATCCTTTACTCAAAATTCCATTCCTTCAAATGCTTCTGACAAAAGCCTAGACGTAAGGCATCCATCTCGCAGCCTGCAGCATTACATTTTTTTACATTAAATATTTTTACTTTTGGTTTATTTCCCGCATTTCGTTGCTTTTGATAATGAGTCGCGCAAAACCCTTTAGATTTAGCATCCTTTTCACAGCCTTCTACGCTACAAAGCGCCATTCCATCACCTTCCGAATCGATACTTTTATGCACATGTATATCTATTTTAACACGTTCGTCCGAATAAAAGGAGGTCTATTTATTTATTCTTTTAAAATATGCCGAAAGTGTGTCATTATTTAGCCTTTACTGCATATAGAGCTTACTTATAGACGACTTAGCGCTTGTCGTTCTGCCTGTGGCTTGCAAACCTTACATACCCCAATCACTTTACCTTGACGATCGGAATAGAAGGAAAGCTGATTGACTTTTCTTTTACAATAGGAGCAGGCTTGTTTGGAGTTTAGTACAGACCGCTTTCGATTGATCGGGATGATTTTGGTATTCTTCCCTTTCTTACGATTCACTAAGGTATAAATAATAAATGCAACAAAGCCTAATCCGATAATCTTAGTAACCAAGCTTATCATAATAGCATGACTCCTTTCGCAAAATTAATGCCATCCCCAGAAAAATCCGTCTCGCTCCCAAGCCGCTCTGCCACCATGCAGCTTTTTAAAAGCTTTTTTGACATCCTTCGCAATCGATTTATTACCATTCTCGTTCACATAGATAAAATCTTCGCCATAGTTATTGATGATATGTTCAATAACTGTCGTTTGATGTAAAATGCCTGCCGACTTCACTTCGTTCAACATCCATTCGGCAATTTCTTTTGCTTTTTGCTCCATTACGTTTATCTCCTAAACTTTTTGTTTGTTTGCGAATTTGCAATATGCTTTTATTTTTTCTTATGTATGGCGTCCAACAAATTGATAATCTCAGCCAAGCCGATAAACAAAACCCCTATGATAATCGAGCTTACCCACCAACTCAAAGCAACACTAAAATTAAATCCACCTGAAACCATATTCCCAATAAAATTCCCTTGTACTACTCCTATTATAATGCCTACGATTATTTCTACATATCCAATAACTTTAATAAGCACTCCCACATAATTCCCCTTAAAACTATTATATCATGATCACACTAATCAGAAAAAGGCTAATGAATCGCATCGCAAAAAAGAGATCAACTCCCTGTTCAAGAAAGATGATCTCCTATTTTAATTCACTGATTAAACCTCAACCTTGTCGTCACATTTCTCGACTAAGCCCTCTTCATCTCTTGCTTTGAACGACTGCCCGCACCCGCAAGAAGCCACTGCGTTAGGGTTTTCGATGGTGAAGCCGCCGCCCATGCCGGAGTCTTTAAAGTCGATTTGAACGCCGTCTAGAAATTTGTGGCTTTCACTATCAACCACGACTTTAAGTCCGTGAAATTCCATCACTTTGTCTTGCTCACTTTGTTCGTTGTCAAATCCCATGCCGTACGAAAAACCACTGCAGCCACCAGCTTTTACGCTGAGACGAAGAAACATGTTCGGGGTTTCCTCTGTGGCAAGCAAAGTTTTTATTTGATCTGTTGCGGATTCACTTATTATAATCATGATAATGACCTCCTAGTCATGGACTTCAAAGATTAAGAAAATAATTTCGCTATCATAACCATCTTTTTCGCTAATAACGCCAAACTTTATTTTCACTTTTTTACATGAGCTAATGGGAGAACCCCACTCTAAATTATACTCCTTTCTTTTGCTTTTTGCCAAGTTTCGTGTGACAAATTTATCGAACTCTATCTTGCCCCGTTTACAGCATAGGTTTATAATAGGTAAGATGTATGGCTTGATCATTAGAAAATAAGTATCCTTTTCATAGTACAGGAGGCAGCATTCATGAGCATAGTATTAAATTCAACCGATCGTCGCATGCAAGAAATCGCCGACAAGATCGAACACGAACAACGTCTTACCTTAGAAGACGGAGTGTTTCTGTACGAATCGGACGATATATTGACCATTGGTCAGTTAGCTAACAAGGTAAATTTACGCAAGAACGGGAAAAAGGTTTATTTTATCGAAAATATGAGCTTGTACTTTACTAATGTATGTGAAGCGCATTGCTCTTTCTGTAATTTTCGTAAAGATGAAGGTGAAGAAGGTTCTTACACGCTAAGCGGTCCAGAAATGATTGCCTATGTGGAGAAGAATTTCCACCCCGGCGTGCGTGAATTCCATATTGTCGGTGGGCATAACCCTCACGTACCGTTTCAATATTATGTGGATTCAATTCGTGCCTTGCACGAGCGCTTCCCTGACGTTACTTTAAAGGCGTATACCGCTGCTGAAATTGAGTTCTTCTCACGGATTAGTGGATTGAGTTTTAAAGAAGTGCTGCAAACACTCATAGGTGTAGGACTAAAAACACTGACTGGTGGCGGAGCTGAGATTTTATCCGATCGTTATCGGGATAAGATGCATGTGGACAAGGCTAATGTAGAGCAGTATCTGGAAGTCCATCGTACCGCACACAAGTTAGGCTTAAAAACGCATACAACGATGCTTTATGGCTCGCCTGTAGAGACCCTGCAAGAGCGTGTGCAGCATATGATTTATTTGCGCGAGCTTCAGGACGAAACAAACGGCTTCCAAGTATTCATTCCTTTAGCCTTACAACCCATTCATGCAACTGCGGGCATCAAAAGACGCAATTCTGCTTTTGACGATCTGCGTGCGATTGCGATCAGCCGCTTAATGTTGGACAATTTCCAGCATATTAAGGCTTATTTTATTAATATTGGAACTCAACTGACTCAGCTTGCCATGACCTTTGGGGCATCGGATGCTCACGGAACGATCGTTAATGAAAGAATAAGTCACGCCGCAGGCGCACTCACACCCGATGCCCTAACTCGTGAAGAGTTGGTTTGGCTAATTAAAGGTGCAGGCCGTATTCCCGTAGAACGTGATACCTTCTATAATGAGATCAAAGTCTATTAGTAGACAGGCGGCGATGGAATGGAATTATTATTCTTACTTCTTATGGCATGGACTACAGTCTTTAGCGCTGCGGATGAACAGGCAAAATTAGATGCTGCGAAGCTCGAATTGATGCTGAAATCAGAAGCAGCTTTATATGCAGAGCAAGCGGACACAGTGATGAAAGCTGATGTTTCGCTGCTTCCTGCTGTCACTTATCAGGGTGACGCAATACTGGTAAGGACGAAATCAGCAACAGAGATTAAATGGTTGGACAAAACATATCCTTTGCTTCCTTTTGACAGCGGCTATTTCACTTATTTACCGATCCCAATGGATACCAAGCCGGGTCATTATACGATTGAGGGGCAAACTCTTCAGGTTAAAAGTAAAAGCTTTGAAACCGACCGGCTCACTGTTACCAAAGAACAAGCAGCGATGAAGCAGGATACGAAACGAATTCATGCAGATCAGGTCAAAATAAACCTAGCCCGCAGTAAATCTGATCCGACTTTTGCCAGTACGGATTCTTTTATGATTCCTGTACAGGGGAGATTATCGACGCCCTATGGATATACTAGATATGTCAACGGCAAATATGACGGCAGTCACACAGCCATTGATTTAGCAGCACCAACAGGTACCGAAGTACATGCGACTAATGACGGTATAATTGTACTGGCTGAACCCTTATATTTAACTGGTAATAGTATTTATCTGGATCATGGCATGAATTTATTTTCACAATATGCTCATCTTTCCAAGCTTTTAGTTAAAACAGGCGATATTGTTAAAAAAGGTGATGTCATCGGATGGGTGGGCACGACTGGATTCTCGACAGGTCCACATCTGCATTTCACTTTCTGGATTGGGAATAAACCCGTTAATCCAAATTTATTCTTTGATACAACACCCTTTCAATGGGGAGAAAAGTAAGCTTATTCTAAATATAAGGGATGTAGGCACGATGATGAAAAAGCTTGTGATTCTTGGAGGTGGCTATGGCGGTATAACCATTGCTCAACATTTGATTGACAAAAAAAACATACCCGATGATGTTGAGATTGTGCTTATAGACAGGATGCCTTTCCAAGGGTTAAAAACAGAGTATTATGCCCTGGCCTCTGGAACCATATCTGATGTTGATGTTCGTGTTCACTACCCATCTGACGATAGACTGCATGTTGTTTTTGGAGAAGTAATTTGCGTAGACTTGGCTAACAAGCGGGTTGATTTTGCTGACATGGAGTCCATGGAGTATCATACATTGATTATTGCCTTAGGCTGTGTCGATAAATTTCATGATATTCCTGGGGCGGAGCAATATTCGAATACCATTCAATCGTTTTCTGCAACGAGAAGCACCTATCAAATGGTCAATGATGTGAAGCCTTATGGACAAGTTACGATTGTAGGCGGCGGATTAAGCGGTGTGGAAATGGCAGCCGAATTATGCGAAAGCCGCAGTGATCTGAACCTCCGCATCATTGATCGTGGCCCGAGCATTCTTTCGGTATTTCCGGAAAAGCTGCAAAGCTTTGTTCGCACATGGTTTACGGAGCACGATATCGAAATGATGGGAAATGCTGTCTTAACCCAAATCGAACCTGGTATTATTCATAATGGAATCGATTTGGTCTATACGGATGTCACGATTTGGACAGCAGGTATCCAGCCAAGCCCTGTTGTGCAAAAGTTAAATGTGCTCAAGGATGGTCAAGGCCGTGTGCTTATTAACGAGCTTCATCAAATTCCCACTTTTCCAGAAGTGTTTGTGGTTGGCGACTGTGCAAGTCTGCCTTTCTCTCCAAGCGCGCAAGCAGCGCAAGGGCAAGCTAAGCAGGTAGTTGAAGTGATTCATGCCGAGTGGAGTGGTGAAACGCCGCGTTTAGGTCAAATCAAGTTAAAAGGTGTTCTGGGTTCCTTAGGTAAGAAATCAGGCTTTGGGGTGATGGGGAAGCGAACGGTTATGCTGGGGAAGGTGCCGCGGGCTTTAAAGAGCGGCGTTTTGTGGATGTCAAAGCGGCATTTTGGATAAAATACTTTGGTGCTGCTACTCCTTAGATAAGAGATTAAACATATCTTCGCTTTCTTTAATTTTGACTTGGATCTCGATCTCCAATTGCTCCACTGTTGCTGAAGCAACCACCTCACCATTGACCAAGGCATAAGGCGTTATATAACATTCGCCACAATTACCAAGACAGCCATATTCAATAACATCATAATCGGGTTTTTGTTCTAATTTTTTCATGAGTCGCTCTGTGCCATGATGCATATTATTTGTACAAAATTCGATAATGGGTCTCATCGTTTGAACCACCTTACTTTTAATTAGTGAATGCCATTTTAATTTGCAGCGATTTGTAATATAATAAGAAGATAACGAAGGGAGTTGTAGCAAATGACCGAATTAGTCCAAAACGACAACATGTACGAAGAAGTACTGGATGTGCTCGATAAATTACGCCCGTTTTTACAACGTGACGGCGGTGACGTAGAGCTTGTAGATGTCGAAGACGGCATTATCAAATTAAAATTAATGGGTGCTTGCGGCAGTTGCCCAAGTTCAACTATAACTTTGAAAGCCGGAATTGAGCGCGCATTGCTTGAAGAGGTTGAAGGTGTTATGGAGGTTATACAAGTATTTTAATTACGAAGAGTCCTGTTGATCAGGGCTCTTTTTTCTTTATTTTACTTGAGTTCCGATTATGGCGCGGATTGGATCTAATCCACCTGAGATATCCATGATGTTGCCCGTAATAAAATCAGACTGATCTAAGCATAAAAAAGCAATCACTCGCGCTATATCCTCACCCGTTCCCGGTCTTCCCCTTAATGATTCTTTATCTATCTCGTGCTTGACTTCGGCTATTAACCTTTCTTTATTCAATCCATAAATGTCCCCAGGACAGATCATATTCACGGTAATCCCTTGGCCTGCTTCTTCCACGGCTAATGTTTTCGTGAAAGATACAAGACCAACCTTCGCAGTTGCATACACCGCACGATGCGGCCATCCTCTGGCTTCAGCAGCTTGACCAAACCCAAAGTGAATGATCCGCCCCCACTTTTTATGACGCATATAGGGCAACACCAAATGATCCAGCTCCATAACACTAATTAGGTTACCGTTCATGAGGTAACGGATTTCATCTGATTCGTAGTCCATGAACAAGCGGCGTTCCCGCACAAAAGGTCCTGCATTGTTAATCAGAATATCGATGCCGCCCCATTCACGTTCAACCATTGCGAACATTTGACGCAATTCAGCAAGCTCGGCAATATCTGCTTTATAGATCATACAGCGACCACCTTTATGCGCAATGGTTCTCTGCAACTCTTGCGCTGCTTCTTCACTTTTCCGATAATTGATCACAATATCACAGCCTTGATCGGCTAATGTGAGTGCAGTTATTTTGCCTAAGCCTTTTGCGCTACCTGTGATGAGGGCTACCTTCCGATCCTGTCCCATACGCACCTCTAATTGATCTATAGTCGAACTAACCTCGTCCATCGGTAAAACACGGCGCATTAAAAATGGCGATAATCGTCTGACATACCATTTCAAAGCATTCCTGCAAAGTCTGATTATTTCCCGGTAAATTTTCAATTTGATTCCAGCTATAAGCACCAATAGTTGCCGAATGAAACAAATCATCCGCTGCTTCATAATTAATCGAATGAATCTCGACATTTCGGTAATCACGCAGTTTATTTAGCGGTTCACTGTATGTCAGCTTGAGGTTATACAATTGCTGTTCTAGGCCAGATTGAATATGACGATCGTGCATTTGCCGCAGCACTGTAAAGTAAGAGAATCGAGGTTTGATCTTCTCGGTATTCAAATGCAGCCGTTCATTGAGAAAAAATCCCAGTTTATCTAAAATGGCGAACACCCGAATGAAGCTATTTTTGTAATAGTAGAGATATCTCCGATACTCGGTTTGTTCGTCGTGTTTCATCTCTTCGACATTACATTTTTGCACGCGTTCACTATAATTGCAACTGCTGTACACACCCTGCTCAAGCTCATCTACAGCTGTCATAAAGCTATGCACCCAGATTTCCCAACGCCGCAGCTTTGTTGCATCAGATCGTCCTTTAGATTCCAAGGCATGCAGAGCATTGAGGTACCGCCGAAGGATTTGATTTGTTTTGAGGATCAACCCACTATCCTGCCGTTCTGCTTCTCCGAACAAATGCCTTAACATGCTTCGAGCCCCTTTTTAAACTAACTTCCCTCATTGCATCATTTCTTTCGCACCAATATTGCCAAATAACTTAGAGCCCCGAACAAAAATGTAATAAATAAAGCATGGATCATCCCTGCGGTTAAATACCAATCGGTATGAAGTGAATAGGTAACAAATGCGCCGCTTAGCACTTGCAGCAAAACTAAGTAAAAGCACCAAAGGGAAACAGAACGAATGAGATCACCTTGCTTGATGTCTTTTACACGATAGGCAATCACGGCAATGACAATGAACAGAATCAGCGCCGTTAAACGATGAATAAAGACAATACCTTGAGCCCCAGTGATTTCGGGCACTAGCTCACCATTACATAAAGGCCAGCCCACACAACCACCAGATGACTTTGTATGTCGCACAAAGGCACCAACATACACAACAACATAACAGTAGCACCAGGTAAACCAAACCAAACTGCGAAATCCATTGGAAAGAGCTTTTTGACTTAAGTCAGTAATACGATCGCCCACCGTAAGCTTTTTGTTCTGCAAAACTAGTGAAAGCAGTAAAGTACTTACAAATGCAAGCAGAGAGATGCCAAAATGCAGCGCTAATACAGGTGCGGATTGCGGCCAAACCACGGCAAAGGCGCCCAGAGCAGCTTGGACAATCGTAAAAAATAATGCAGATGAAGCATAAATAAAAGCATCTCGCTGTCTAAATTTTTTATAGACAAGCATAAACACGCCCAATACCAAAAGGCCTTCGATGCCTGTGACAAAACGGTGGCTATATTCGATTATCGATGATAGCGTATAATCGGGGATAAATTTGCCATTGCAAAGCGGCCAATCTTTGCCGCAACCAGCTCTTGAGCCCGTTTTAGTAACCAAAGTCCCCATAATTACAACAAGAAACATGCCGATACATGTAATCCATGCAAGTCGATTCAATAAGATGCGCATAAAAACTCCTACTCTATAGAAAACGAATGGTATTGAAGATGTGATTAGTCCAATTATATCGATAATCGCTGCTCAAATCCATTCGTAAATGTGACAAAACACAAAAACCGACACGTCCCTTCACAGAAACGAATCAGTTTCATTCATTACCCTTTGGATTTCATAGCTTCCATTACTTCTAAAGAACGATCCAGAAACTGCTCAATTTCCTCACGTGTCTTTCTCAGCTTGCTTACAAATCGAGTCAATTCTTTCCCATGATGAAAAACAATAAAGCTGGGGATCCCGAGAACATGATAATCTGCACACAAATCAGGCAGCTCATCACGATCGATATGTACGAAAGTTAGCTTCTCCGCATATTGCTTTTCCAAATCAGGCATAAATGGTTCTATAAAATGACAATCCCTACACCAACTCGCTTTAAACACAGCTACAGTTGTACTTTCACTCGCAATTTGTTCATTAAACTTATCTGCCGAGCTTATTGTTTCCATCCAGCAACCTCCTTGATTTCCGAAATCATTTTGTTAATTATACCACAAAAAGCGATAAATCAAATGTTTGACACTATACCTTAAGGTATCCTATTATTGAGATACAAAAGTCTGGGAGTGAGTCAAATGGATAAAGCATTAGCCGAGAAGTCTTTTTATACGAAATGCGCAAGAATTAGTAGATTGGCTCCCCCAGGTTATTAATAAGTTAAATGCGGATGCTGTGTTCTGGATCTGTTACCCCAAGCAAACCTCCAAAATAAAAACCGATGTTAACCGCGATACTATTTGGAAAACAGTGCAAGACACCACAGAATATCGACTTGTCAGCAACGTAGCCATTGACGAAACATGGTCTGCCCTCCGCTTACGCCTTAAAAGTAAAGTCAATAGTAAATAATTTCGCTATCTGCAAGAGATCCCTACAATCTCAGAGCTTTTTACCGTTTACGGAGGGGGCGGGCGTAAGATGTAACTGCAAAAATACAGTTTCATTTGCTAAAGAGTGTGTTCTTGAGCGATCTACCTGCAAATGTGCAGTCAGATTTTGAAGAAAGTCCTAAAAATCGCTCATTCCAAGCCTTTTTGGGAAAACAAACTGTATTATTGCAGGTAGATCGCTGATTATCGCTAAATTCGTTCAATCCAACTGTATTATTGCAGGTAGATTACTGAATATCGCTAATAATCCCCGCTCTATAACAGAGCGAGGATTATATAACGTTTGGAACTGCTATCCATTATTTTTTACTAATCGAAACCGTTCTGGATGCTTGATCCCAGTCGGGCTTGGCACCGGTTAATGCTTCAGCGATAAACCCAACAGGAACATATGTGGAGTCATTCACTGAGACTGCTGGAGAATCCAGTGTTGCTGGCTTGCCATCAATGGTTGCTTTTGTACTGTTCAAAGTCAACACGATGGTTTTACCCGTCATAATATCGGTAATGGTAACCTGTTTTTTCACTGCATCCCAACCCACTTCGGAGTCTAATGTTTCTGAGATATAACGAACCGGAACCATCGTCCGATTGGTTTTGCTGATGTAGGCGCTACCCACGGCTACCTTTCCACTTTTATCAAAGGGTGGTACAATCATTTTTATTTCCTTATTCAGCACATGCAAATCGTTCATAAGCAGTTGATAAGCATCCGAGTTGCTATTCATGGATTTTAGTAAATGCGCCCATTGGGAAGCATCCTTACTTACATTTACAGCAGGGTCTGCAGTTACAGTCTGATTAATTTTCCAGAGAGAAAAGCTGCCAGAAGCTTTAATTATTCCACCCAAATTTAAGTCCAAACCAATTTTGCGTAATTGTGTTGAGCCATCTAAGTATAAGTCTGTTTTTATCGATGTTTTATCATTCAAGAACGAGGATAATCCTCCCTCTGTGGCAGTGGCATCGTCTAAGCTAGTTGATAGATTTTGTAAAAGCTCTACCAGCTTGTTCGAAGCACCATTAATAAATAATGCGTTGATATCAAATCCTCCTTCTTTCACCTCTGTCGGTTCGAAAAAGGCATTGTAAAGCTGTGAAACTAACGCTTTTATCCCTGGTGGATCTGCTAGTATTTTACTAAGCAAGCTTTTTACGAATGCGATGGCATCGGCACTATTTAATTCCGTATGGAGCTTTTGCAAATCTACGTTTTCATTATTGATCTTTTCATTAACTGAACTTACGCTAAGATTCTGCAAATCGGGAAGCTTGCTAATCACAAAAGGTGATAACATCGATAATAATTTATTCGGATCACTGAAAATCGGTGAAATATCGATACCATCTAATTTAATAGATCCGCCAATCAGCTTATCCAATTCAAACACAATTGGATGCGGATTATTGTCTATTAAAATCACAAGCTGCGCTTTATTAAGCTGTAAGGAGAACGGAATTGTACGATTCATCATGGAAATGTTGCCTGCAAGCGATAACGTATTGGGCTCGGCTTGCTTCATACTCGTAATCATCAAGTTTATTTTTCCTAAGCTGGAAAACGCAACATTACCTAATTTCATCGGCTTGGCTACCCCATCATCTGTAAATTCAAGACTAAGACTTCCATCGCCTTCATAGCTTTTCATCTTCACCGCGTTGTTCAAAGCATCATCGAGTTTCGTTCCAGCGACCGTACAGCCCGCTAAACCTACCAGTAATAAACATAGCAGACCGCTGACAATAATCTTCAATCTCTTATTCATCATATCTCTCCTCGTATAATAGGATTTTAAGCTCTCATTGTACCCGCACGTTAATCATAGCATTGTTTGTTTTCTACTGAAATAGCACCTATTGTTCATTTCTAGCGAACCTTGTTTCGACACGGCGAATCAGCTTGCGCAGAGGGGCTGGGAAAGCCGCAATATCATCCTTCGTTACGACTCGAGTTATAGCTAATAATAGGAGGTAAAGTGCTAGCACCACCAAACCAATCATGGATGCAATGATAAAATGGTTCACTCTAGAGGGAAACCAATTGATATATAACACACCATAATTTTGCAGCAGTATCCCAACTAGACAAATGAAGGCAGTGCTGAGCATTAAGCCCAACCAGTTCCGTAAAGTGAAAATTCTTAAACCTGTTAGCTTGCGGAGCACCCTCAGGTTAAGCAAAGTCATCACTGCAAAGCATATTCCTGTGGAAGCAACAAATCCATAGATTCCTAACCAATCCGCCAGCAAATAAACACCTGTAATTTTGAAAAGGATCCCTATAGATACATGGATAATCAGCACACGCATACGTCCGAGACCCATGAGTATAGCACCAGAGGTCTGCATTAAGATTTGGAAAAAGGTCGAAGTCGTTAAAGCAACAATCACACCCGTACCGCTATCTCCGGTGAACAGCATCTCATTTAAGGACTGCGCTGCCAGTACAATAAAAAGAATAATCGGCAAACCGGAAAGCACAGAGATGCGCAAAGCTTTTGCAGCCTGCGATTTGACCTCATCCAAGTCATTGCGAGCAAAAGCAGAAGCCACAATCGGGACGATAGATTGACTTAAAGCAATAGCCAGAATAATCGGTATGCCTGCTAAAGATTGCGCTCGAGCCGTTAATACCCCTAATAAATCTTGAGCTGCCGATGAGCTCATTTGATCTACCAACACCCGTTTAAAAAAGGTGCTATCGATAAAATAAATCAGCGGAACCAAAATCGAGTATAAAACAATCGGCACAGAAATCATGAAAATTTGTTTGTAGATTTGTTTATAACTATGCGGGGTTGTACCGCCTTTAGAAGTATTATTTCTTAAGCCCATATGGATATCTGTGCGACGAAGCTTCATATAAGCATAAATCATTACAGCTAGTGCGCCTATGCTGCCCATAACTCCGCCGAATGAAGCGCCAGCTACTGCCCATGCCTTTCCCCAGTCCAACCGATAAAGCAACAAATAGGCTAAACCAATTGCGGTAAGCAAGCGGGCGAACTGCTCGACGATTTGTGAAATTCCATTGGCGATCATGGAACGCCTTCCTTGAAAGTAACCACGCATGATGGCAATAAGCGGAAAGAACAGCAAAGCGGGTGCTAAGGCACGTATTGATAAAGCTGCATGCTCATCCTTGACATAGACCGCATAGCTTGAAGCAGAGAAATAAACGATTGCAGTCATTAACACACCGGCAAAAATGGCAAAATAAATCGCTGCGCGATAGTAACGATTCGCTTCATCCAACCGCCCAAGCTCTACACGCTCAGAAACAAGCTTACTAATCGCTGATGGAATACCCGCTGTCGCGACAATAAGCATAATACTGTAGATGTTATAGGCAATCCCAAAGGTTCCCATACCATCATCATGAAGCATATGCTGCAACGGCACCCGCTGCACGATCCCCAAAACTCGTGCAACCAGTGCCGCTACTGCAAGAATAATTGTACCTTTAACAAGTGAATCCTTAGACACTTACAGCCCTTCTTCCTTACAGCTAAACCGGAGCTTATATTTGTTCTATTGGTTGAGAGTTGCCATAAACCGGTGCAGCACCATGCTTCGGAGCAGCCCATTGCACAGCATTGGAAATGACACGTAATACCTCTTGATTATGATAGGTTGGATAAGTTTCGTGTCCGGGACGGAAGTAGAAGACCTTGCCTTGGCCACGATGATAGGTACAACCGCTGCGAAAAATTTCTCCACCCGCAAACCAACTGACAAAAACAAGTTCATCTGGCGTCGGGATATCAAAATGCTCGCCATACATCTCCTCATGCTCAAGCTCGATATAAGCACCTAAGCCTTCTGCAATTGGATGCGCGGGATCAACTACCCAGAGACGTTCTTTCTCACCAGCTTCTCGCCATTTCAAATCACAGGAAGTACCCATTAGGCTTTTAAAAATTTTCGAAAAGTGCGCGGAATGCAAGACAATCAATCCCATCCCTTTAAGCACACGCTCGTGCACTCTCTGTACGATATATTCCTCTACTCGATCATGTCCTTTATGCCCCCACCAGATTAAAACATCGGTGTTATTCAATACCTCTTCCGTTAAACCATGCTCAGGCTCTTCCAACGTAGCTGTTCCCACTTCAACGCCATCCTTCCGAATGCCGTCAGCAATAGCATGGTGAATTCCTCGTGGATATAGGGATGCAACCACCTTATCTTCCTTTTCATGAATAAATTCATTCCAAACGGTTACCTTCACCATGTGTATTGTCTCCTTTTAGTTGGTCTGATTCAGAACATATTGCTCGATAATTCGTGCTACGCCATCCTCAACATTGCTTGCAGTAATTACGTTTGCTGCCCGCTTTAATTCATCCTGCGCATTGCCCATGGCTACACCAAGCCCTGCAGCACGAATCATCGCGATATCATTCAAGCTGTCTCCCATTGCAATGACTTCGGACATATCGATCCCCAATAAATGGCATACGTCAAAAAGTCCACTTGCTTTATTGACTCCGACCGGATTCATCTCTAAGTTGCATGGATGGGAATTGGTGATTTCGAATACATCCCAGGATTCAAGTTCTTGGCGGATTGCAGCAAGCTTCTCTATATTCTCCGTGTAGAAACCGAATTTCAACCAGTCAATGGTGTCCATATCTCCAGGCCAGTTATCACGATTGTAAACCCCTTCGATCGCATATGCCCAGTACCATGAATCGTGCTCAATCGCGATTTGATGCATTTGCTGAATCCATTTGGCTTCCATCTGGTGACGTTTATGTAATACGCCAGGTGCCTTCCAAACCTCGCTTCCATTAGTCGTAATAATCGGTGACTGCAGCTGCAGTTCATCAATAAAAGGTTTCGCGCTATGAATACCGCGCCCTGTGGAGAACATAACGATAACCCCGGCCTCTGTAGCAGCATGTATAGCCTGACGGTTAGCTTCAGATATTTGCTGCTCATCATTCAAAACTGTACCGTCCATATCCAAGGCGACTAATTTGTATTTCCCTGTATTGCTTGTTATCACACTCGCCACCCCTGTCTGTTTTCTTATGCCAGTATGCCGAATTCCGCTGTCCATCCATCACTACTGTGCGGCGAAAGAAAATGTGGTTTGCTCCTGCATATAAGTAACATGCCAGAGGGCAAATACGTAGATGACCCAGAGTCGTCTCGCGTAATCACCTTGTCCGTTGCGATGCTTGGCGACCATTCGCGCGACTTCCTGCAAATTCACATATTCAGCAATCCCTGATTCGAGGATTTGTTCCAAGATTAAAGCCCCTTGCGGGCCTTTAAGCCAATCGCGTAAAGGAACTGGAAAGCCCAGCTTCGGACGATTCAAAATGGGATCAGGAATAATACCCTCCATCGCCTTACGGAACACATATTTGGTTGTGCCTTGTGCTAAGCGGTATTTGGTCGGAATATGGCGAGCGACCTCGAACAGTTCCTTGTCTAAAAATGGTACACGAAGTTCCAAAGAATGCGCCATGGTCATTTTATCTGCCTTCATCAGAATATCGCCAGGCAGCCATAAATTCATATCGATATATTGCATTCTTGTGACCGGATCCAAATGCTTGGTTTTGTTATAGTAATCGGCAGCAATTTGTTGCGGATTTTTATAGGTTCGCAGCAATTCAGCATCTTTGCTAAGAATTTCCGACTTCATGCCTTCGCCGAACACCTTCGCATTACCGAGAAAACGTTCCTCTAATGGTGTTGTTCCCCGCAACACATAGTTCCGTCCTTTAACGCCGCTTGGTAAACTTAAGGTCAATCGATGCAGCAGCCGCTTCAACGGTAAAGGGAGCCAAGATATAGGCTTCAATGAATTCGGTTCGCCGTAAATACGATAACCACCGAATAACTCGTCAGCGCCTTCACCAGACAGCACAACTGTCACATGCTCGCGAGCAAGCTGAGCGACATGATATAACGCAATGGCTGAAGGGTCTGCCACTGGCTCATCCTGGTGCCAAATCGCCTTGGGCACAGCGGCAAAGAAATCATGCTGTGTGATCACCTTCTCATAATGCTGGGTACCCAGTGTCGCAGCAGATTCGCGTGCAATCGGCGTCTCATTATTCGCGCCTTCGAAGCCAACGGAGAAGGTACGAATCGCTTCAATTTGGCGCATATGCGCAGCAATCGCCGTTGAATCAATGCCGCTCGACAAGAAGCAGCCGCGATCCACATCACTAACCATATGCAGTTTAACGGAGTCCTTCAAGGTCTCACGAATTTGTTCCACATAATCGTTAAACGGACGTTCCACGGGCTCGAACATCGGATCCCAATATTTATGCAGCGTCATTTTCCCATTAGCCGTCACCTTTACATAGTGGGCAGGGGGGAGCTTTTGGATCCCTTGAAACATCGTATCCGGTTCAGGTACATATTGAAAGGTTAAATAGTTAAGCATACTTTCCGGTTTAATCTTACGTTCCACGATGTCAGCCGCAAGAATAGCTTTAATCTCAGAAGCAAACACAAATTGAGTTGCCGAGGCATGATAATAAAAAGGCTTGATCCCGAAATGATCCCTAGCACCAAACAACTCGCATTTTTTGCGATCCCATATCACGAAACCAAACATCCCGCGCAAATGCTGCACACACAACTCGCCATATTCTTCATATAAATGAACAATAACCTCGGTATCCGTTTGTGTTTTAAAGATATGGCCCTTGCTTTGCAGCATTTCACGCAACACTTTATAATTATAAATCTCACCGTTAAATACAATCCAAACCGTATCATCCTCATTACTCAAAGGCTGATGTCCCTCTTTAAGATCAATAATCGATAATCTGCGAAAGCCGAGTCCAATACCTGCTTCGCTCCAAAAACCGCTATCATTCGGACCACGATGCTCTATGATATCCGTCATCCTCTTCAATATGAACGGATTCGGCACCTGTTGCTCATAATTCATCATCCCTGCAATGCCGCACATAAACCAATTCAATCCTTTCTTATTTACCTTTTGGTACACCATTCAGACCAAAGCTTTGGTCATAAGCATCAAAGATCCCTCTGGCAATCGGGCTAGCTCCATATCTCCCAAAACCACCTTCAGGAACAACAATCGCAACAGCAAGCTTGGGATGATCCGCAGGTGCATAAGCGATAAACACTGCATTATCGATGGTTTTCCCCGCTATGCTTACCTCAGATGTTCCCGTTTTACGATTGACTTGGTACGTTGCAACATTCGGCACGTCTTCAAAGCCGGTATAATTTACCTTGCTCATTCCATCCTCTAGTACTTTCCAGTATTCTGCTGGAAATTTGACTTGATCTAATATTTCGGGCTCAATCTTTTGAATCAGTTGACCATCATAGGTTTTGATCGAATCGACGAATTGCGGTCTATACCGCTTACCATGGTTCGCAAGCATCATCGTGTATTGCGCAAGCTGCAGGGTTGTATACCTCGCTGATTGTCCAAAGCTCCCTTGAACCAGCGCTGTTTGCGTAGAAAGTGTCTTATTATTTATATACTCCTTTAACCCTTCACTTTCATAAGGTAGATTGCTGCCCGTTTTTATGCCAAGACCAAATTGGGTCATATAGCTATCCCAAACACTTACCGCCTTCTCACCACCATACCTATTGTACAACGGTGCTCCTACCATCGCCGCCATAAAAGTATTTGCGGAAAAACCAATGGCGGAAGCTGGCGTTAGCAATCCATATTTATGTCCATCCGAATTTCCGACATGTGCGTTATTATCTTTTCCATAATAAAAAGTACCTGGATCCTGATATGTTGAATAAGGTGTAATTAATTTTTCATTCAATCCCATTAAAATAGTCAGAGGCTTTAAGGTTGATCCTGGAGGAACTAGGGAACTCGGGTGCTTGCCTCGAATAGTATCATCAAGAAAATTAGCATAACGTTCGCGAATGGTTCCATTCGTATAGCTGTATCGGATTTGGTCTAAGACGGATTGAGGCATGCCGCCAATCCACAGGTTGGGATCATAATCCGGCATACTGACCATCGCCATCACTCGGCCTGTATCGACCTCTATGGCCACGGCATAGCCAGCAACAGCTTGCTTACCCAGCGAATACCACTTATCGGTGCTATTTTTTAACAACTCCAGTTGATTTGATACCGCCTTCTGAGCAGCAACCTGAACATTTTTGTCGATCGTAAGAATCAAATTATGCCCTTTCTCCGGAGGTGTAATCTTTACCTGTCCAATAATTTGCTCCTTCGCATTAATCGGATAGCTTTTGCTCCCCGGTTTGCCGCGCAAGTCATCTTGATAGAGCAATTCCAAACCATCGTAACCAACATACTCCTCATTTAAATACCCTTCCTTATCTTTATAAAAATTCAAGCTGCTAGAAGTATTGTAAGACCTCATATAACCAACTAACTGTGGAGCAATAAAGCTTCCCTTGCCGTTATTAGCCTTATCCAAATTGTCTGTATCATAAAATCGCGTGCTCTCTTCCGAGATTTCCACACCTTTTAATTCATCGCGATGCTCGGAAATATAGGCAATTTCAGCCTTTGTTAAATTGGTCTTAATCCGGCGCGGCACGAAAGTAATACTGATCGAGCTGGCATCCTTTGTTTGATTCCCTTCGATGTCAATCCCTACATCCATCGACTTGATAATTTCATTTGCAGTTGGCTGCGAAATTTTCTTATCCCCATTATCAATAAAAATCTTCTCCAACTGCTTGGCTAAAGCAATGCGCTCTGCTGCTACAACATCGCGCTTCTTACTGGTTTGCTGAACCCGATAAAAAAGCGATTGTGCAGATATGGTATAGGCTATGGGCGCCCCATTGATATCATAGATATTGCCGCGTATCGGTGCAATGATAATGTCTTTATTTCTTGTGCGTTTTTCGTCCTCGGAAAAAGCTTTACCTTGAACAAACTGCAATCGCGCCAGCTGTACAATCAGAATCGAGAATAAAAGAAAGGTAAAGAAAAAGAACATATTGATCCGTATCGAAAAATGGCGGCGTTTCTGCCATTCTTTTTTCTGTTGCTCTTCCGTTATGGCTTGGTGCTTCTTCATGGTTACCAACTCCAATCATTCTACAAGTGTAGCATAAATTGTGCTTAGACTCTATGCGTCCTCCCGAATGTGCGTTTCGTTGAATTGGGGTGGATTGAACCAGTCCCCTCCACTGGATACCCAAGTAGAATCAAGCGGAACATACTTCTTTTGCTCAGCGAGAAAAACCTCATTCCAAGCATGCGAGCCAAAGCTGCCTTGACCATTATAGCCACGCCCTGTAACGACTTTCACTTCGAGTCCAACCGACCTAGCCATTACTGCATATAAACGCGAGTAATCGATACAGACCCCTTTTTTCGTTGCAAAGGTGTTTTCTGGCGTTTGCTCATGCCAAATTCGCTTTTGCTCATACTGATTCGCTTTATCCCAATCATACGTAATCCGTGTGCCGACCCATGTATATAACGCTCTGGCCTTTGCTTCATCTGTTGTTGCCTTTGCTGTGATCTCTTTGGCAGCATCGGCGATATTAGCCGGAATATCTGCATCCAGAACCTCGTATTTGCGTTGTAAAATAAGCTTGAATTCCGACTCAACCGCATGCGTAAACACGGGCAGTTGATTGGCAAGGAATTCCCCCGTAAACGGTCGAATAATTTCTTCAGCACCCTTTTGATAAAGCTGCGAGCCTTCCACATATTGCGAAAATGGGGTGTGTGGAAACAAGGCCGCATAAGTAAAAAGCAGCGCGATCAGCATCATCGCGCGTCCAACTCCAATTAAAGAACCAATTAAGCCGCCTATCAGCATACTTAACCCATTCTTCTCTTTAAGGTGTCCGCGTTGGTTTTTCACAAACGCCCAGCTGGCCATTCCCGAATAAACCAACCACATCAAGACATTCTTCAAAATTCCATATCCGATTAAAAATAAAATCGCCGAGCGCATAAGCGAAAAGTCGCGCAGTGCTGTGACGAAGGTGTAATAGATTTGCTGGAACCAATTAAGCACCGTACTGGGAATTTCTATATTTCGTAAGATCAGCCAATTGCTTAGACGGGGGGAACTCCAAATCATCCATTTCCAAGCCAGGTAGAGAACAAGCACCGTTACGATACCTTCTAGTACAAGCAAAATCAGCTGTCTAGCGGAGCTGGTAGCTCCTTTTCGTGCACCTTGAATCACTGAGCCTAATAAAAGGGCAAGCAATAGAATAGACATTAAATTATAAGAAAACAATGATTCCATCTACCTTCACCTACTGGTTTTGTTTAGCTTCATCTATAAACTTCTGAATGGTTTTATCGATGGACACCTTGTACGATTGACCCAAAAAAGTAACTTCTGCATCCTTAGAGCCCGACTTCACATCCAACTTAATATTCTTGGTATGAATAGTAATAGAGCCATCTGTGTGTTTCACATAATCTGCATCTTTGCCTTCTCCAACAATCGCGTTCGTGATTTGCTGTTTAGCTTCTGATGCTACTGCATTGCCTAGGGTTGTTTTCAATCCACTGAGCCCACCAGCATATGTCGACCCATAGTATAGCATCAAGGCAATTACACCGAGCACAATAATCCATTTCACAAACGTTTTTACTAATTTCATCACCAAGAATAATACAACAATCGCAATAACGATTAACAACCACTTATCCTGTACAAAAGCTGACCACTGATCCATTCGTCAATCCCCCATCCTTCATTTCGATCCTATCTGTTATGTAGCTTATCATACTCTAACCCTATTCTTCATCCCTTTTTTTACGCAGTTCTTCAAGCTTAGCACTAATGCGCTCCGCTTTATCGCCCATTCGCGATTTACGTATCGAGTGACGAATGCGAAGAAAAACCATCAGTCCGATTAAAACAAGTGCTATTTGTACAACAGGATCCATCATCTTGCCTCCATTCTTTAGCATAAACTTAAGACAAGCCGCGTAACGTTTATAAAGAGCTATGAAGGGCGGTAAGAAATGAAAACGGCAATTTGGTTGTATTTATTTATGTTCATTGCCTTCTTTGATCTGCATGCGCAATATCCCATTCTATCCCCATTCGCACTTTCATTAGGTGCTGCTCCTTCTTTTATCGGCTTTATTCTCGGTATGTATTCGATTACCCATATACCGGGCAACCTAATCGCCGGATACGCCGTTGACCGCTACGGAAGCAAGCGATTTATTGTCATCAGCCTTATTCTTGCTGGCATTATCCTAATCATTCAATCCCATATCACAAACCCCTGGCAACTGCTCTTCCTTCGTTCGATCAGTGGATTTGTGCTAGCCTTCTTATCCCCGTCCTGTCTAGCTTGGTTAGCTAAATTAGCTAAAGACCGCACACATCAAGGAGAGCTTATGGCGGGAAATGGCTTGGTTCATACACTTGCTTCCGTTGTTTCACCTGCAGCAGGTGCCATTCTAGTCGCGAAGCTAGGCTTCTCCATGTCATTTACCATACTCGGCTGGGGCTTGCTTGGAACGGGTCTACTAGCTATCATCGGTATTAAAGAGACGCCATACTTACTAAACATAGCGAAAACCCCAAGCTTTCAATCACAAGTAGAAGCCAACGAATTGCAAGAGAAGGGTTCTGTCCCTTGGTTATTTTTCGGTATTCCCTTAGCATTATCCTGCTCACAAGGGATATTGTTTTTTGAATTGCCACTCATGCAAGCAACCCAAAACTCGATTATGACATCTGGAATATTATTTACACTTATTAGCTTGGGTGCGCTTTTGACGCTGAGTATGTTCTTTTTGAATCGGTTTGCTGCTTTTTTACGGATCATTTTCGGTTGTTTGGCATTAGCGATCATTTTCTTTGGAATGGCCGTGCATTGGCCGATCCCACTATCCGTAGCGTTATTTATGATCGGGATGAGCAAAGGAGTTATTTACCCAGCTATTGCTACTCTATTAGCAGGACTAACCGGAAGTGGGCATTATGGACGCATTTTCTCCTTACTCTCCATCGCTTATTCCATTGGCGCTTTTATCGGTCCTGTCGCAGCAGGGCAATTACGCATGGGGATTTCGCCTTACTTTCTAGCTTTTATAGCCTTGATGCTTGGGCTTATTGCTTTACCTATTCATAAATATCGGATACTTATTTTCATATAAGTGGGTGCCTTTGAAGTTTTTTAATGGAATGGGTATATACACAATCGGTCGTGCATTGCTAACATAAGATACAGAGTGCAGCTGACCCATTGGTCCAGAAAGGGGGGGTTCCCATGTCGGCATGTGTAGAACCCATAGCTTCCGCTATTCATCCTTTTACTTCAACTGGAGTTATCCTCGTATTGTTTATCTTGCTTGTCATTATCCTTCGTACCTTCTGTCTATAAAGTTTAAAGAGCTATCCGTGAGGTCTACCGACTACTGGATAGCTCTTTCGTTTATAGTTCATTCATTGGTGCTGCTTGATCTTGAAGAGCAGTTAATATCGTTTGCGCAAGCTTGCTGCCAATACCCACGGCTTGGAAATCCTCAGTTGCAGCTTCTTTAATCCTTTTCAAGGAACCAAAATGCTTCAGTAATTGCTTTCTGCGTTTCTCGCCGATCCCAGGAATATTATCGAGCTTGGAGGCAACCATTGATTTCGCTCGTGTCTCGCGATGAAAGGTGATGGCGAAGCGATGCACCTCGTCTTGAATACGTTGCAATAAATAAAACTCCTGGCTATCGCGCGGTAAAGGAACGACCTCAGGCGGATCTCCACTCATCAATTGAGCCGTCTTATGCTTAACATCCTTCACTAAGCCGCATACAGGGATGTATAATCCCAACTCATTCTCAAGCACGTCCTGTGCAGCGGAAATTTGTCCCTTGCCACCATCGATCACAATCAGGTCGGGATAGGGTTGGTTTTCTTTAAGCATCCGTTCATAGCGACGGCGAATCACCTCTCGCATTGTCCCATAATCATCCGGACCGACTACCGTTTTCACCTTGTACTTGCGGTATTCCTTACGTGCTGGCTTCCCATCAATGAAAACAACCATTGCTGAAACCGGATCGCTTCCCTGGATATTCGAGTTGTCGAATGCCTCAATGCGGCTAATGGCAGGTATGCCTAACCAAGTCGCTAAATTCTCAACGGCTTTGGTTGTTCTCGACTCATCGCGGTCAATCAGACTGAATTTCTCACTTAACGCCACCTGCGCATTTTGAATCGCCATATCAACTAACTGTTTTTTGGTGCCCCGCTTCGGCTCGAATACCTTCACCTTCAACCAAGATTCAAGTGCAAAATTAAGCTCCGTTTTGAGCTCATCGCCTTCTATAATTTCTAGTTTTGGAGCATCCATTTTCCCCTGCTGCTCGGGTAAGAAAACTTCCTTGGGCAAAGCTGGATTCTCACTATAGTATTGGGTCACATAGGAGATGAAATCCTCATAATCTTCCCCGAAATAGGGGAAAACAGATGCATGGCGAGCGATCATTTTGCCTTGGCGCATATAGAGAATGTGTACACACATCCAGCCCTTATCCACAGCATACCCGAAAATATCCCGATCCATAATATCCGCTGAATTAACCTTCTGCTTCTGCATCACCGCATCTATCGATAATATTTGATCCCGCAGCTCCTTAGCTCGCTCAAAGTTCAATTCCTCAGAAGCTTCCAGCATTCTTTTCTCCAGCTCAGTTCTAATCTGCTCATGCCCGCCTCCAAGAAACCTCGTAATCTCTTGAATCATTTTATCATATTGACTTGGCTCAACCTCAAATTCACAGGGCGCCACGCATTGTCCAAGATGATAATATAAACAAACCTTATCTGGTAGAGTGCGACACTTGCGCAAGGGATATAAGCGATCCAGCAATTTCTTGGTTTCTTGAGCGGCATAGGCGTTGGGATAAGGACCAAAGTATTTCCCCTTATCTTTATACACCTTACGGGTAATTTCAAGACGCGGGTGTTGTTCGTGGGTTATTTTAATATAAGGAAAGGTTTTATCATCTTTAAGCAGCACATTGTATCGCGGAAGATACTTCTTGATCAGATTACATTCGAGAATAAGCGCTTCGACATTGTTGCCCGTCACGATATATTCAAAATCCGCAATCTCATTCACCAGAAGCTGCGTTTTTATATTATGTCCGCCTGTAAAATAAGAACGCACACGATTTTTCAACACTTTCGCTTTGCCCACGTAAATAATCGTGCCTTCTGCACTCTTCATAATATAACAGCCCGGCTGATCCGGCAGCAGCGCTAGCTTCTGTTTAATCGCCTCACGATAATTCTCACTCATCCTCATTCTCTCCTGTTACAATCATTTCGATAATTAAAAAGCAAAAAGCCCCTTTTCTGCTATGCGGAAAAAGCGACTTCTCACTGGGCATGTATAGAATGTAAAAATTACTGGTGTCGTGCTACTACGTTTTTCAAAGCATCTTTCGATTGAAAGCCCACAATCTTATCAACGGGTTGACCATCTTTAAACACGATCAAAGTTGGGATGCTCATCACACCAAATCGTGAAGCGGATTCTGGATTGTCATCTACATTCAATTTAGCGATTTTGAGGTTGGTTGATTCTTTATCAAGCTCTTCAAGAATTGGGGCAATCATCTTACAAGGACCACACCAAGGCGCCCAGAAATCAACTAGCACCGTACCTGTCGTTTCAACTTCGGCTTTAAAAGATTGGTCAGACACATTTACAATTGCCATTGAGTATCCTCCTTTATTCGTTTACAGGATAGTATACCACAGACCAAGCTGTTTTCATAACAAGTAAAATTGAACATTGTGTTGCAAAACCCCATTATCTTAGAGTCTAATTAGCATTGTAGTCTGCAGAATACTTTACGAAAGAATTTAAGTTGGGTATACTACAGTTATATGATTAAAAACTCAGCATACGCTTGCGAAGTTAGTTTTTTAAAAAAAACTCGAAGGAGGGTCACCATGAGCGAACTTAACCACCCGGAAGAGCATCTGATGGAAGAACCAAGAAATGATTTTATGGATACAGCAATCGGCTTTGCAGGTATGTTCGGATTTTTATTTCTCATGGGTATCGTTGCAACTATAATTACTCTACTGCAATAAATATCCTCGACTGCCAATTTTACATTAAAGGTCTGGTGCATTTATACTGTTAATAGGCAACAATTAAGTATCATGTTGCCCGTTAACAGTGTACATCAGACCTTTTTGCTGCCTCTTTTATTGAAGCCCTTTACGTGCACAACCTCGACAAACGGACGAATCCGATCCATTATCCGCTGTCCCTTGAATTCTTCCTCGCCATCTTTGCTCGTAAAGCTAAAATGCTTCTCCAACGCGTTCAGCTCATAATTTGAAGTGAAAAAAGTCGGCTTGCGATTCATTCGATAATTAAGTATGGTACCCAGCACATGATCACGCAGCCACGGATTCATATTCTCTGCTCCAATATCATCAAAAATCAACAAATCCGTTTCTTTCAACAAATCAATCGTTTCTTTTAATTTCTGTGGTTCTGCGAACATCGCTTTCAAATCCTCAGAAAAATCAGGCATGTAGATGATCGCACCCGTCAAGCCTATCTTCGCCAATTCATGCAGCATGTAACACATCAAGAACGTTTTCCCCGTGCCGAAGTTCCCGACGATATAAAGCCCAGTTTTGGGTAGACCCTCTTTTTTGGTTTTGAGAATATACTGTCCGACTTGGGACACAGCTTCTGCACGTTCTTCATCCTTGCCCAAAATCTCTTTCATCGAATATCCTTCAGATAAGGCACGGTCATCGACATAAAAGCTATGAATTCGGCTGCGAATGGCATCTTGTGTTTGTTTAGCTACATATAATTTGCAAGAAACCTTTTGATCATTGATTTCCGTAGCGCCCTCGAAATGATCAGCAGTTAGACTAGAGTAATGTCCTTTATAATCATTTGGACATAAATCCAAGCCCGGGCAATTCTTGCAATTGTTAAACTCTAAGACATATTGATAGAAACGGTTCATATTCAGCTTTAAATCTTGCTCCTGCACAAAAGGATATTCCTTGCGCCATTTAATAATTAAAGGATTTGCAAGGATTTGCTTGCTTTTGGCAATTGCTTGCTCCTGTAGAGCAGCCTTTAATGGCGTTTTTTTCAATAGATCTGATAAAGAATCCACTTGCAGTCCCCCTATTCAATATCCCCATCTAACATTCGTGCCATTCGCAGCAATTCTGCTCTTTTCTCATCACTGAGTGGAGTCGTTTTGGGAGCGTCTGCAATGATTGCGATTTTGGGCTTCTGTTTTGTTGTATTATAATTACGTGTTTTATTGTACGAATTGCGCTCGTTGCTGCCAGTGCCTGCTGCTTTCTTCGCAGCTTGCTCTCGATACTTCGCTTTGTCTCGTACATATTCCACGGCTAACTCATACGTAATAATTCCTTTACCCAGTAGATCCGAGGCAACAGCTTCAATCGAGGCTTTGGTCCAAGAGCGGCGATCGGCATGGATAAAATGGATCAGTACATTAATGACTTCTTCAGTCAGCTTATAGTTTAAATCAATTTTTTCAAAAATATCGATAATTCCGCTTGGCACAGATCCTTGGGGGAAAAAGCGTTTAAGCACCAAAGTATACGGCTCATTCCGCAGCATCATATTATATTGATGCACATCGCATTGCCCTTGGAAAATTTGCGGCGCATCGAGATAGAATGCCATCTCGACCGATTTTTCCTCCTGCAAGTCATCCTTATCTCTACGAATGTCATTTTCAACTTTATGCAATTGTCGCTCTACCTTCTCATCACGCTGCTTCACCTGACGAAAAATCAAATTCGCTTTATATTGCAATAAATCAATTTGCAACTTGCCTTCATCATCAAATACGGTGTCCTCATCTAGCAATCTACAAATATCCTGCAAAGTCAATTGATATTTCTTGGCTACAATATTGACACCCGCTAGCTGATCTGGACGATAACGAATATTTTCCACATATTCACGATTCCGAGATCCACGGGGAAACCGCATAATAATGTCTTCATATGTAAATCCTTTTGTAGTCACATCTAGTTTAACATCCATTTGGCGCGAGGTTGCGGTTTGGTATAAAGCCTGTTCCAATTCATAATCAATTACTTGCGTATTCAGCTTGAATAGCTCATAGAAAGGTACAGATAAATTCTCGCTATTCGTTTTTCGTATCTCAATTGGCTCTTGTGCAATCAACTCTTCGCGTAGAAACAAGACCATATGCTTGCCCACTTTATCGCGAAGCAATAACGTTAAATGCTGGTTTTTAAAAAATTCCTCCGGTCCCAAAGGCTCCGATAATTGATATTCATAAATATAATCATCATTGGCTTCAATAAAACGGCGCATTGTTTGCAATAACCCAACTGCCTCAAGCTTGGACGATTGTTCGACAAGAAATTTGCGTCCTCGCTCGCCATGCTCCAGCTCCAAGGAGAAAAATAATTTGCGCTGCTGCTCTAGCGTTGAAAACCCGCTCATTTCACTAGGCAGTTGTTGATAGAGTGTCGTATACAAGCCCACAGCAAAAGCGCCGATCATCGGCTGATATATAGTAGAGAGCATGCGGTAATTCAAGCCGCTGAGCGCAAAATCACGATAAACACAGAAGCGGTGATTCTCGGTAAAATGGTGCAAATTCGTAATACGCATATTAACGACTCCACTCTTTGGGTTTAATACATTTTATAGCCTTTGTCACGTAAGGTTTTAATTAAATAGCCACTTAGAATAGCTCCAGCTAATCCGCCGATAAATAGCACAACATCTGAAAAGGAAGTCCCTTTCAAGTAATTCATAAAGGTTCCTGCGTCCCAGAATGAATAGACGATGATGATAACTATGATGAAATATACATACACCGGAAGCCAAGTTGTTTTGAGCATCATATTGATAATGAAGCCCAGCCCTAAAAAAATACAAAACGCCAAAAGCGTCGCTACAAAAAATTGCAAAAAACTAATGATCACGATGTCATCCCCTTCTCTTCTCATTTTAGCCCATCGCAATTCCACTTGTAAAGGCAAGTCGGCGGTTTGCCCTTTGCCCTTTTATTGGCTACAATGAATGTAGTGAATTTGAATAGGAGTGAGAAAAAAATGAGCGATACCGTTCAAACGTTAGAAGGCTGGTATGCATTACATGATTTCCGCACAATCAATTGGGCTTCGTGGAAATATGTTTCTGTGGAAGAACGAGGGAAAGCTATGCAAGAGCTTCTACTATTCTTAGAGCAATGGCATGTAGTTGAAACCAATAAACAGGGCAGTTCAGTTATATACAGCATAGTCGGACAAAAAGCTGATCTTATCTTTATGCATTTAAGAGAATCATTGGAAGAGCTTAATGAGTTGGAAACAGCATTTAACAAAACCACATTCGCTCAACACACCATCCCCGCATATTCGTATGTTTCTGTGGTGGAATTAAGCAACTATATGGCCAAGCCCGGTGTCGACCCTCTGGAAGATCCAGACATTGTTGCCCGTCTTAAGCCTATCCTGCCTAAAAACAACCACATCTGCTTCTACCCAATGAACAAACGTCGTGATGGTGCAGATAATTGGTATATGCTCAGCATGGACGAGCGTCGGACAATGATGCGTAGTCACGGCATGATTGGTCGCAACTATGCGGGTCGCGTTAAACAGATCATTACAGGCTCCATAGGCTTGGATGATTGGGAATGGGGCGTTACATTATTCGCTGACGATGCGCTCACCTTCAAGAAGCTTGTCCACGAAATGCGGTTTGATCGCGTAAGCGCGCAATACGGCGATTTCGGCGACTTCTACGTGGGGAATAGACTCGACTTAGCTAAGCTGCAAACCATGCTTGAGGTTTAATCTCAGCCGCGTGAGAAAGTAAAAAAGCGCTCAATCGCTTGATTTGAATGTGAATCAGGTAAGATAGAGCGGTTTTTGTTTTGTACCGGGAATTTCCTGCACCTTATTCCACCGATCTGGGCTCATTCCACGAAATGAGGTGCACTTCTACACCTTATTCCACCGATCTGGGTCCATTCCACGAAATGAGGTACACTTCTGCACCTTATTCCACCGATCTGGGCTCATTCCACGAAATGAGGTGCACTTCTGCACCTTATTCCACCGATCCGAGCCCATTCCACGAAATGAGGTGCACTTCTGCACCTTAACTTTCTTCTTACCTATTTAAAAGTTAGTTTTTTAAAAAATATGGACGGAATTAATGAATAACAAGAAGGATCTGAGATCCAAGACCTTATCTGCGGCGTGCAATACTGAAAATGAGACTGTCGATTAACGTAACACTGTGAATACTTATACATTTTGTAAACCCATTTTGCCAGATTCAATACAGAATCAGTGACAGCTAGTGCCCCGTGGTGGCTAGGATCTGCTTCGATACGCTGAAAAACAGTGTATGGGATGAAGTTTGTTAAAGTAACGAGCTGTTAGAGGGTTTTTCAGCGTATGGGTGGCAGTTAGTGCTCTGAGTTGACTCGGTTGGGCTTTGATAAGTTATTTAGACAGTATTTATTGAGTTCATCCTTTTCCGCGTAAGGGTGGCAGTAAGCGCTCTAAGTTGGCTACGATTGGCCCCGAGATGTTCGCAGCCTATACATCAAAAAAACGTGCAAACTATAGCACGTTTCCCAATTTTACTTATCGTCTTCGTCTTCATCCTCGTCCAAAAGCTCATTCTGCCGGCTTAAGTATTCCGCAGTATCGCGGTCACGCTGCCGACCCTTTTCCTTAAGCCGTTCGATTGCAGGCATAATCATCAAGTCGATTTCCTTTTGTACCGGATACACCAAATCATACCGATTCTGTGATTCAAGATAATGCCCCACTTCAATCAAGGCATTATAACGGTCGAGTTCCTCGCGGGTCAAAAGCCCTCGCACTTGTACGCTGCAATGTCTCATCGTCCTAGAAACGTCCTTTTCTAATAACTAATGGGATTCCGCCAATCATGTACAAATAACGTACATCTATAAATTTCTTCAATAAAGCCGCTTTATTTCCTTTTACTTTACGCATCCCAACTGTACCGATAGCCTCACGTCTACCTAAAGAAGCAACCGTACCTTTGTTGATATACTTAAATTCTTTAGGTGGCGTATTACGGATGACAGCAATTAAATTATACGCACAAGTCTCACCTTGCTGAGTCGAAATTTGACCGGATGGTGGATAAGGCTTGCCTTCAGGGCTCATGACTATCGAACAATCGCCAACCACATACACATTTTCATACTCTGGCGTCCGCAGGTATGCATCCACCTTTACTCTACCACGCATCGTAGCAAATCCAGCTTGATCCAGCATATGATTACCACGAATCCCACCTGTCCATATTATAGTAGTGGATTCAATAAATTCTCCATTTGCCAGTTCAACACCATTAGCTGTACATTCTTTGATGGCCACACCTAATTTGAAAGCTACCCCTTTATCAGTCAATACGTTCATTGCATACTCGACTAATTCCGGATCGAAACCAGGCATAGCATTCGGAGCTGCTTCAACGTTATAAATTTTCACAAGCTTCTGATCCACATCATATTTTTTGCACAAGTTAGGAATGCGATCTGCAAGCTCACCAGCGAACTCAATTCCCGTAAATCCAGCACCACCAACAACAAATGTCAATAGCTCCGTACGATCTGGCTCGCCTTTAAATTTTGCGAATTGATATTCAATATGCTCACGGATTAAACGAACACTGTTGATGCTGCGAATGTTCATGGCGTGCTCCAGTAAACCGGGAATGCCAAATGTTTCAGGTTCCCCGCCAAGTCCAACGACCAAATAGTCATAAGACAATGTGCTGTCTTCTAGAATGATTTTCTTCTCAATCGGTTTAATTTGCATCACAGTTGATTTCACAAAGTCGACTTTAAATTCATCAATCAGCTTTGAAATGTTAACGCGTGAATTCTCTGGGTTGTCTGTTCCTGCTGCAGGCATATGAAGATGCGTTGTAATGTAATGGTAATCATGTTTATTTACCAGCGTTACATCTGCTTCGTTATAATTTAAATGTTTCTGCAGTCTGATCGCAGTGACAATACCGCCGTATCCTGCGCCCAGAATAACAATTCTTGGTATTCTACTCATGTCTAGTCCCTTCCATCCCATAAAATATTTGGTTGTGCTTATTGCTTTGTGAATTATTACACAAAACACACCAAACACACCAAAATTATTTGTGCCTCTGTTAGTTTGAGCCTGAGGCTTATCTTTTATTACCCAAACTTCGCAAAATGGACATACTTTAATCAATCATATGAAATGATATAATTTCCAAGCTAAAATAGCAAGTTTTATTTCCCTTGAAATACCTGCGTTTAATCCTTTATGATCCTGTTAAGCCGCCAAAATCATAGATATCGACAATTTTCTTATATTTTTCATACTTTATTAAAACTATTTGTCGGCAAGGGGTTTCTTTCCTGCCTTGAGAAGCTTATAATATATAACGAAATCGGTAATCATGTAACGGAGGTGTGTTTCAACAGTGTCAGAAAATCAACAATCATTAGAAATTTCGGATATCCTTATTATCGGTGCCGGACCAGCTGGAATGTTCGCAGCATTTTACGGCGGTATGAGACAAGCTTCTGTAAAAATCATTGAGTGTATGCCGCAATTAGGCGGTCAGCTTGCTGCTCTTTACCCGGAAAAGGACATCTATGATGTTGCTGGATTCCCTAAGGTGACAGCGCAAGAGCTGGTCAATAACTTAGCGGAGCAGATGAAGCATTTTCCAACTACGATCTGCCTTGAAGAGACGGTTCTTCAAGTGACTAAAAAGGAAGAACGGTTGTTTGAGGTAGTCACCGATGTAGCTGTACATCATTGTCGTGCTATCATTATTACTGCTGGTGTTGGCGCTTTCCAGCCGCGTCGCTTGGAATTGCCTGAAGCTGCACAATATGAAAAAAAGAATTTATATTACTTCGTAAATGATCTGCAAATTTTCGCCAATAAAAAGGTTTTAATCAGCGGTGGTGGCGATTCTGCAGTAGATTGGGCTTTAATGCTTGAGCCGATTGCTGAAAAAGTTATCCTCACTCACCGTCGCGATAAATTCCGCGCACATGAACATAGTGTCGAAAACTTAATGAAATCGACCATACAAATCCTAACGCCAAAAGAAATTACACACCTTCACGGTCAAGAATTTATCGAAAAGGTAACACTTGAGGATTGCAAGAACGGTGAGAAATTAGACTTGGACGTTGATGCGGTTGTCATTAATTTCGGTTTCATCTCTTCACTAGGTCCGATATCGGAATGGGGCTTTGAGATCGACAACGGCTCCATCATTGTTGATTCTCGAATGGAGACAAGCATTCCTGGTATATTCGCAGCCGGTGATGTTGCAACTTATCCCGGCAAGCTTAAGCTGATTGCCGTTGGCTTCGGTGAAGCTCCAACAGCAATTAATAACGCCAAAGTTTATATTGACCCTAATGCCAAGCTTTCTCCGGGACACAGTAGTAACATGAAGATTAAATAACATCTACAAACCTAACATCCTCAACTGTTGTAAGTATAGTTAAGGATGTTTTTTTGTATGGCAAGTACTCAAAACCCGATTATCACGCACGATGCTTTTCAATTCTAAGCAACATAGACAACATGTATCCTCCAACTAAACCTCCAAGATGACCTGTTATACTAATTTGTGGATCGATGAAGGTGTAGAGCAAATTCAGAATAAGGATAGGAATAATCGTTTTTCTTGAGTCATTGTCTAATAATCCGGATTTTTTTTGGCTTAAATAGAGAAATGCGCCAAGCACTCCAAAAATAGCTCCCGAAGCACCCAATCCTAAGCCGCTGGATGAGAATAAGTAAGTCGTTACATATCCAACAATTCCTGCCCCCATATAAATTAAGATAAATCGGAAGCGTCCAATCAAATGCTCCAACACCGAAACAAACATAAAAATCGAAAATACATTAAAGATGAAATGTGAAATTCCGATTTGCATAAAAATGGGTGTTACAAAACGGTAATATTCCCCATCTTGGATAGCTGAATAAGCATAAGCTCCCCATTTTCGAATCGTATCCCCTTGACTTGTGCCTGGAAAAAGATGTAAGAGTCCGAAATAGACTGCATTGATTGCAAGAATAAGCGATGTAATTGGAAATTTACTCAAGTACTGTCTAAAGCTTTCTCTACGAACGAATAAAGACACTCCCATCACCTCTCCTCTACTAGAGTATAGCCATTTACTCCTTTAAATATAGCATATCCTCAGCAAATGCAAAAAAATAGAGTTGCCTAATGTTGGGCTTCCATTATTTGGCGTTTGATATATGGACAAATTTTTCGCATGATGAAGAGATTAGAAAACGCTTAGGAGGAAAATCATGGACATACGAAAATTCCCTTTTATCATAGTCTGCACCTTGATTATTGGAATGATAGCTTCCGTTTCACCTCACCCGTATATGAATAACACCCCCACTGTCGAAGCCAAAACAAATACATATAATATGTCTTATGTATATTACGGTAAAACACCGGAGCTCATTCAAAGTGTGGATGCGACCCATGGTGCATTGCAAACCTGCCAATCCCTATGGTTACACCTCCGGCTTTGAAGACGCTTATCCTTTAAAAGCACTCGCAACGCTTTGCGATTATATCATGCTCATGGCTTATGATGAGCACTACCCAGGAGATACGGAAGCCGGCCCTGTAGCCAGCCTGCCATTTGTTGAGCAATCGATCCAATCTGCTCTAACCCAAATCCCATCCACCCAGCTGGTACTCGGCATCCCTTTTTATGGTCGCTTATGGAATGGTCTTGCTCTCGCGAGTACTTCAGCTTCCGGTAAGCCCATCTACGAGTACTCCATTCACTGACGTTTCTATCGACAGATGGTCTTGTTCCGCTATTACCGCTTTATCTGAGAATCACATTCTAAAGGGCTATGAGGATGGATCCTTTCATCCGAAGGAGCCTGTTTCACGTGGGCAAATGGCAGCCACCCTCTTTCGAATTCAAGAGCTCTTAGCTTGATTTTGCACTTCGTAAAAAATAGGGAGACGGAGCAAGCCAAGGCTGACACGGCCTCCCTTTTTTCACCTGACGTATCTCGATTCCGCTCAATTTCTGAGCAAGGGCGTGTTGGTATTCGCTTAAGCTTCCCATGTGAGCCAAAATCTGTTGGGCCAAATGATCCGATCCAGCCTGATGAGCAGACGAGGTCCCATGTACGGATGCAGCCATAACGGGAGCAATGATCTCTACTATTTCAGCCAGAGCCCGTTGGCTTCTCGCGAGTGACCGTAAAATGTCTAGTTTAAGCTCATTTTGACGATGAAGAACACTCATCATGAAAAGCCACTCATGCTGTAATGACCACTTCCCTCGTCGAGACCGCCGTTTTCTCCATTCCCGGATGACCCAAGTACAGCTTTTAAATTTTTCCCTAGTCCATTCTCCAGCCTGGTTAACCCCTCTATTACCGCAATGATCTGCTGATGAATATCGATCACCTGCATCAATTGTAATTCATGGTTGCTAAAGTAGGCGCTGGAAAGATGATTGCAAAGCCAATTTCTCGCCTTCTCCGCTTCCAGTGATTTGGCTTCCAATATGAGTGAAACGTTAAACTGCATTTTACCCGCAGCTTCCAAAATCGATAGATAAGCATCTTCACGGTTCAAATGTTATTCACCCTCGTCTTTTATTTGGAGTTCCTTCATGACAGCCATTAAGTTAATCGCAATTGCCTCTTCTAAGTCAGCCAAGCTCACGAGATAGGAAGAAATCGTTTTTGTTACTTCACCTGTATTTTTGACAATAGCCTCAACTTGGTTAAATGATGGGTCGCGATCGGGAATATCATTCATTATTTTCGCGATGTGATCGACAATGTACCTTTCGGACTCCAGAATTTTAGCCATTTGCCGTTGTGAATTCATGATATGGTTGATGTTAGCTGTTATTTCCCGCTCCATCCGCAACCTCCTTTAAGTATCCGCCAGAAACCTTGCTTCCTAAGTATAGCTGAGTAGCTGCAACGTTATGCCATGTTCATCTTATGCATACCACAAGTTGAAGTTTCATGCTTTTCGTGAAATCATATCTCGCAAAAAAACCTCTATCGTGGTCATAGCTGAATGACCACGTTTAGAGGTTTAGTAAATTTTTCGATCGTGAACAACTCATTTAAGCGAAAAATCCCTACTTCTTACTTCCTGCTTTCCGTAATACCAATACTCCGCCGCTATTGATCACTTCGCCAAAATTGTTTGGAGCAGTACCGCGATTTTGAATACGATTTATGTCACTGCTGGATAGCCGATTACGAGAGATGATGAAGGACGAGGTAACGTCATTAAAATTACTGAGAAAATTCACATTAATGGGTCCCCTGAAAACACGCCGACTTCCCTTGTAATTAACATCTCGGAATAATACTAGAGTACTCGCTGAATTACCCGTAAATCTAAAGCTAGACAAGACATCATTAAAATTAAAAACTATCAAACTACGCACACCTAAATTACCTCGAAAACGCAAAAACTTGCCCATAAAATTTGCATCGCTCCATAAAGTTAAAACCGGGCGACTTTCTTGCTGTCTGATTACCACTTTTTCCATTGTCACACCTCCTTTTATAAAATCATCATATGAAAATCGCCAGTAATTGATTGTGTTTTTAACCCAATTTCGGATACAACATGACATAAAAGGCGAAAACCTTGGTACGGGTAGCTTAAAAAATGGTTATCTAAAATAAGACAAACATCGTGTCGGGTATAATAGGCTTTTCATATAATAAAGAGGAAAGAAGGTGAGGTTTGCCGAGAAATTAATAGGATTGGATGTTTTTAGGGAACACGCACAACAAATCGGAACGTAATAGAAGGATGATGAACCTATGAAAGTTCGCAAAGCAATAATTCCAGCGGCGGGTTTAGGAACAAGGTTTTTACCAGCAACAAAAGCTATGCCAAAAGAGATGCTGCCTATTATTGACAAGCCAACGATTCAATTCATTGTCGAGGAGGCGGTCGAGTCGGGCATTGAAGACCTTATCATTGTAACCGGTAGAGGCAAACGCTCCATCGAAGATCATTTTGATAACGCCTTTGAACTCGAGTACCATTTGCAGCAAAAAGGAAAGCTTGAGCTGCTTAACAAAGTGCTGAAGCCTTCGCAGATGATTGATATCCATTATATTCGCCAAAAAGAACCCAGTGGCTTAGGCCATGCCATTTGGTGTGCAAGAAAATTTATTCATGATGAGCCGTTTGCCGTTTTACTCGGAGATACATTTTTCGAGGCTGATCCCCCCTGTTTAAAGCAAATGATAGATTATTATGACCGCTATAAAACTTCCATTATCGGTGTGCAGCCTGTGAATCGCAATGAAGTTTCAAGCTACGGGATCATCGATGCAGAGCTTTTGAACGATAAGTTATACCGAATAACTGCGCTTGTGGAAAAACCGAAGCCTGAGGATGCGCCAACCAATCTAGCGATGATCGGCAGATACATCTTGACACCTGCTATATTCGAGATTTTGGCGCATCAAGAGCCAGGCGTTGGCCAAGAAATTCAATTAACAGACGCGATCTCGAAGCTTTCGGAACAAGAGGCTGTACATGCATGCGAAATTAGTGGGATATGGCATGATGTGGGCGATCTTCTTGGATTTGTGAAAGCAACATTGGCGTTGTCCCTCCAACGTGAAGATTTGAGGCAGCATGTTCTGGAGTACATGGCGTTTATCGCAAAAAAATAAGCTGAGACTTTGAAAGGCCGTGACTCTCTCCTTACCTAGAAAGTCACGGCCTTTAGTCCATTCATTTCAAAATTACTTCGTCATAATAATTCTTTTGTTTTTTTAATTGCAGCCCCAAGTTAAAATCTGTTTCCACCTTTTTTCGTGCATTTTGTCCAAGCTCCTCCCACTTTTCAGGATGTTCAGCTAACCAATTCATCGCTTTTGCTAGCTTATAAACCGATCTCTCAGGTACTAGGAGTCCTGATACCTTAGTTTCGACCAGTTCCGGTATTCCTGCGTGGGTCGTTGCTATAACGGGCATTCCCGTAGCCATCGCCTCTTTTAGCGTATTCGGAATTCCCTCCTGATTTCCTTCACGATCAGTACGGCTTGGGGCGCAAAAAATATGGGAGCTGTAATAATTGTTCTGAATTTTCCGGTAATCGACCCAAAGAATGATTTGGACACTGCCGGCGAGCTGAAGATTTCTGATTAATTTGCGATACTCCGCTATACACGGTCCTTTGCCAATTAATATTAATTTAACCCTTAAGTGCCGCTTCTTTACAACTGCAAAAGCACGAATCAGGTCGGCAAATCCTTTTTTCTCGACGAAACGTCCGATCGCCAAAAAGTGAATTTTATCTCGATGATCCCGTTTGCGGGGTCTGCATTCAAATCGATCTACGTCAACGCCTCCGTACAATACGCGAATTTTTTCTTTCGGACATCCCAATTGAATAATTTCTTGTTCAAGGTGTTTACATACCGGGAAAAACAGGTCGCCGGTCTTAAACAGCTTTTTCAACAGCTTTAGATTTTCTTTTTTCTTGGGGTAGGCGGTCGCATCCTTGCCGCGAAACCCAATAAATAGAGGGATTCCGTATTTTTCTTTGAGAAACTGGAATTTAGGAGCTAGAGATCCGTGGTGAATATGAATGCCAACAACATTTGCTTGTTTCAAAATCTTTTGATTTTGTTGAATTTCTTTTAGGGAGAAAACGGATCTAAACGGGGAGTGGGTGCGGTTTTCCTTTGAGCTGTGCGTCATCATGACTCCGCGGTATCCGTCGATTCCCGTAATTTGCGCTGTTACATGGCCATCCTCCAATGAAAATTTATGATGAAGGATAGTCGGATTATTTTGTTTCATGTACGGTCCCCCTTCAAGCTCCGTATTTCTTATGCAGCCGATGTAAAGTGGCTCTATTCCATTGATATAATTTATAGGCGGTTCTTCTGATGTTTAAGTGACGGTTACCTGCCGGAATTTGCTTGCGAATATGCCTGCGGTATACAGCCAATGGCGCTTTTTGGCAGTATCCATGGTAATGACATGCTAAACGAAGCCACATATCCCAATCTTGGGAATAAGGATAATTTAGGTTGAAAAGCCCAGTATTTTTAAAACAACTTTGGTCAATGACAACAGTCGATGTTCGAATGGTGAATTTTCGTTTATATAGATGAAACCGAAATTTGTTTATGTCCATAAATCCTTTAATATTGCGAACAAGACTTCTTTTCCCTTTCCGTTTAAGATCGTAATACCAACTATACAAAAACCGGCAATTCGGATGGGATTTCAAAAACATTTTGTTTCTATTCAACTTATCAGGAAGAAATTGATCATCCGAGTCCAAAAACGCGATATATTTTCCTTTTGCTAAACGAATCCCGGTATTTCTGGCTTCAGATGACCCACGGTTTTTTTGATACACGTAGCGGACTTGTGCACCGAACGATTTGACTATTCTTGAGGTGTGATCCGTCGAACCATCGTCAACAACGATTAATTCATAATCTGTGCAGGTTTGCTGCAGCACGCTTTTTATGGCTTTGCCAACAAACCGTTCACGATTATACGTTGGAATAATGACGCTGAAAAGAGGTTTCTCGCTTTCCTTTCTTTCATGTGTTTTGAGCACTTGATCAAACAGTCGTTCCAATTTGGCTGTTTGTACCTGCCGATCAAAGTCTGCCTCGATTTTGATTCTGGCATGGATCCCAAGTCTTCGCCATGTTTCCGGCTGTCCGATTAAATCGATCAGTTTCCCCGCTAGCCCGTCAACGTCATTTTCCGCGACCAAATGTCCGGTTCGACCATCTTCGATCAATTCCGGGATTCCAGAATGAAAGGTTGATACGACAGGAAGTCCGCAAGCCATCGCTTCTTTGAGCGCATTCGGAATACCTTCCTGGTTTCCTCCTCGATCCTTCAAGCTTGGAAGGCAAAAAACATCTGCTTGTTCCAAATGTTTTGATACCTCATGATGTGCAAGAGCACCCGTAAAATCAACAACATTTTCAATGTGCAGATTTTTGCTCAACTGTTTCAATTTATATTTCAATACACCGTCTCCGATCAAGCTGAGCCGGGTTTGCGGAAAGACCTGATGGACGCGCTGAAAAGCTTTTATCAGTATCTCAGCTCCCTTTTTTTCAACCAGTCTGCCGACATATACAATCCTGACCGAGCCATTTGCAGGAAAATGTCGTTCTTTGTAGATAAATTGATTGAGATTGATTCCACTGTATTGGACAGCAATCTTATCTACCGGGCAACCATGTTTGATTAATTCATTTTTCATGGCTTGGCAGGGTACTGTAAAGCATTCTCCAATAGAAAACAGACGTTGCAATGATTTTTTATATTTTTTCATTCTTGTGGTGCCTGGCAAGTCGCAACCGTGAAAGGAAGTAACAAGCGGAATCCTCCACTTTTCTTTCAATGGCATCATTCTGATGCCTGACGTTCCGAATCGGGCATGAATCAGTTTAAAAAAACGTTTCTGCAGCATTTGGTCCAATTGGTGATACCCAGGGTCTATGATGACTTTATTATGGTGAAAAACGCTTTTATTCTTTCGTTTTCTACAAAAAACATAGGGCTGATAGCCTTTCATTTGACTGATCTCGCCGTAAATAAAAGTTTCACTGATCGGCAAAAAAATAGAACGAATCACAGCAATATGGTTCAGAAGCTACTCCTCCCTTAACGTTTTTATGGTTTATCTTTAATCTATGATGGTTTGCAACAAGATGTATAGACTAACGTTCATTCTAGGATGGTTTAAGGGAAAAGAGCATGATTGCCCAAGCTTTTTGAATGATTTTGCATAACTTGATAGGGAGAGCAGACGGGGAAGAAAGGAGCATGAACGAAATGGAGGGGCTGATAAGGCAGGTAGAGCATGATTTCGGATTCAAAATCAAGACCTGGGACGTGGTCAAACACATAAAAGGTTCTAGCTTCATTACTCGCATTATCACAGAGGATGGCAAAATAAAAGCTCTTAAAAGCCTTTTTGTTACGCCAAAACGTCAACTTTTTATTGCCAAATCGGAGCAATTGCTTGCCGAAAAAGGCGTGAATTTGGCAGAGCCAATACCAACAGTAAAAGGTGACCTGTTTATAATCTATAATCAGGTTCCCTACGTTTTATATGAATGGGTTGACGGTGAATATAACCATTTGCGTAATCACGATGACCTCAAATTGCTTGTTCAAGTGATTGCCCGAATGCATGCTGCTTCCAGAAAACTGAATTTCCCTCCCGATGTAAAGGTCTATTCGCATCTTCATTGGAAAAAAGAATATAAAAACCGCATGAAGACAATAAAGCGCTGGTACGACGCTCACAAAGCATCCGAAAAATCGCAAGATGAAATCATCTGCCATTACATCCCCTTTTTTAACAAGATGGCTGACAAAGCACTGAATGCACTGAAAAGAAGCCGCTATCAAGACTATAGGGATGGTCATGTCTATGCCAAAGGCTTAGTACATGGCGATTTTCATCATTTGAACCTAATTTTTAGAGGAAATACTGGGGTACTGATTGATTTTGAAGACATCCGTTATGATCTTCCTTCCAAAGATTTGCTGCGCATTTTCAGCATGTATATAAAAAAACACCCCTTTTCCGGTAAAACATTCCGCAGCATGCTAAAAACGTATGAACACATCCACCCTCTTCCCTCTGCAGTCAAACAACTTGTCTGCATCGACTTTTTATTTCCACATATTTTTGAACGGATACTGCGCAAAAAAAAATACATGCAAATGAGCGCCATACAACTTAAGAATTTGATCAGACAGGATAAGAAAAAAGTCGCATATGTTTACCGCCATTTTTCTAAAAAACTACGCAATCGAGAATGGGAGGGGCTATTTTGAAAAAAATTGCTTTTGTCCGCCTACGTTATCTTCCTCCGTCTGAAACGTTTATTTATGAAGAATTAAAAAACATTAAGAATTTCAAACCGATCGTGTTTACCCACAAAAAAATGAATTTGAGACGTTTTCCTTTCCGAAGAATTAAACGTTTGCCTAGCGGGCCAATGAAAATTGCGCGAAAGTTTGCTAAAAAAAAGATCGGACTCATCCACGCCCGTTTTGGAAATGCGGGAGTTCATCTGCTGCAAGTGAAGCAGCGGCTTCGTATTCCCCTACTTACCTCATTCCACGGATTTGATTTGCCAATGAAGAGAAACACGCGAAAATCTTATCATCGAAGACTGTCCATTCTATTCAAAGTTGGTGACAAGTTCACAGTTCCATCCCGTCAAATGAAACGGCAACTGCTCAGATGGGGATGTCCTCGCAACAAAATTAAAATTATGTACAGCGGAATTAATCTGCACCAATTTCCATATAAGCAACGCGAGAACAAAACAAACCATTTAACCATCATTTCAGTCGGACGCCTGCACGAAAAGAAAGGCTTCAGCTATTTATTAAAGGCCTTCAAGAAGGTACATGATCGATATCCATCAAGCCGACTCATCCTTATAGGTGATGGAGAAGAACGGAATAAACTAAAGCGTCTTATTTCAGCATTAAAACTGAAGAAACATGTTCAAATGAAAGGACTTGTTGCGCACAGCCAAATGGCAGGGTTTTTAAACCAAGCGGACATCTTTTGCCTGCCTAGCATTACGACTAAGGATGGAAACCATGAAGGTATTCCAAACGCAATCAAAGAAGCGATGGCGACGGGTCTTCCTGTCGTTTCTACACGTCACGGCGGTATTCCCGAGTTGGTTAGCGATGGAAACAACGGTCTATTGGTGCCTGAAAAAAACGTTAGGAAATTGGCGAAAAAAATCCAATATTTGATTAACAATCCATTATTGCGACTTAAAATGGGGGAAAAAGGACGCGAAAAAGTAGAACGTTATTTTAATTCAGCGAAACAAGTAAGAAAATTGGAAACCATTTATCGCAATTTAATCAGAAAGGGACGAAGATAATGGTTAAAATCAAAACGATAAGCCCTGTCACAAGAAAGAAAACAGGTGTCCTTCCTCCTTTGATTACCGTGGTTATTCCCACCTATAACCGTGCGAGATATATAACCCGAGGAATTAACAGCGTATTAAGGCAAACCAATCGACGATGGAGGCTGCTCATTATTGATGACGGTTCGAGCGACCATACGAAATTTGTAGTTAGACGCTTTTTAAAAGATTCAAGAATTCGTTATGTGAAGATAAGAAGGAACAGAGGCGTTTGTTTCGCCTTGGATTATGCCTTGTCATTAGTGAAAACAAGATACTTCTCACAGCTTGATGCGGATGATTGGTATGAGCCGTCTACACTCCAAACCTGCCTGAATCAGATGATAAAATCGGGCAGAAAGGTTGCTGTCGTTTATGGAAACGACAAAGTGTGGAAGGCAAAGCCCAAGGGTAAGATCAAATATTTAAAAACGAAAAGAAAGCGTCAAATCCACGGTAAATATGATTTTATCACTTTTCATTCCATGGTATATCCTCGTTTTTATCGGACAGAAGCACTTCGCAATGTTGGAGGATGGTCGACAAAAGTCCCGAAAAAGGGGCGTTATGCCGAAGACAGACAAATTTTGCTTAAGCTAGCGGGACGCTATTCCTTTAAATCGGTGAACCGAGCCGTATATAACCGCTTGAAGCATAACAAAAATAATTCGAGAATCGGGAACCGATATAAATACGCCCTCGTTACAAGATTTTTGTATAAATCAGCATTAAGACGTTGGGGAAACCTGTACAAACCAAAATTCAAATGGGTTAGGGGCCGGCTTAAAGTAGGCAGGCTGATTAGAAGATGATCTGTGAAAAACAGATTTGGAACAGCGAGGGGAAACCTATGGACAATCAGAAGCAAAAAAAATGGTTAACAACGTTGAAAGTAATTAATGAAATCGGAAAGGCCTTGGAGGAGAAGAAGCCGCTTTCTGTCGTCCGTGTCGGAGATGGGGAAAATATTTGCCTAACCCAATACAAAGTGTGGCCGATTGGCAAAACACTTTCTACCCGCTGGGCAATACTGTCAAGCAGCACCAACTGGAAAGGAGCTCGATTGCCAAATATTAAGCTTCGCGACCAATTGATTGCGTCGATCAAACAAGCTGATATTGTCGGTATTCCGTATTACAAAGACAAGGAAATATTGGCTCAACAGCAATATTTGCGTCCACTGACGGATGCTTGTTTTAAAAAGTTCAACATTCATCCAAATAAACTTTGCCACACGTTCGTCAATCGTCACATGGTCGAGCACAAAGAATTTTGGGAAATGCTGAAAGGAAAAAAAGCGGTAATCATTTCCCGTTGGGCCAAAGACTTCAAAAAACTTGTCGACAAAAGATACGATGCATTCAATATTGAAATAGTCAAGTCGATTCGGATGGATCGTTATCAAGAGATTCCAAAAGTGTTGCGCAAAATGGAATCGGTGGACTGCGATATTGTCTTTATTTCTGCAGGAGTCAATGCCGTTATATTGGCGCAGAAGTTAGCGAACGAACAGGGACGAATTGCGATTGATTTTGGGAAGTCAGCGATTTTTATGGTCAAAGGGGATCGGAAAGTCCAGCCGTGGGATCCTGAAATTCCCATTAAGCGTATGAAGATAGTAGAAAGGAGTAAGCAAACTTTGAGGATCACTGTCATTGGTTCGGGATATGTCGGTACAACAACGGCGCTCGTATTGGCCGATCTCGGTCATGAAGTTATCGGTTACGATATCGATGCCGTCAAAGTTGAGAAGCTAAACAATGGTGTGTTGCCATTTAGTGAACCTGGTTTAGATCAATTACTCCAGAAACAGCTGAAAAACGGGCGGATTGTTTTTACATCGGATAGCCGATCCGCGATCATAAAAAGCGATATCTTAATGATTTCGGTCGGTACCCCTACAACCTCAAACGGAAGTGCCGATTTAAGCTATTTACAACAAGTGATAAACGTGATTGCCGAGCATATCAATGAACCTAAAATTGTCGTTACCAAAAGCACTGTGCCTATCGGAACGAATCGTTGGATGAAGGAGCAATTGGCTGAGAAAATTGACACGAATAAATACCCGATTGCGGTCATCTCCAATCCTGAATTTTTACGTGAGGGCGAAGCACTTCACGACTCGTTTCATCCATCTAGAACGGTAATCGGCGGGGATGATGATGCAGCGATTAAGAAGGTAAAACAACTGTATGCCCCACTGCATACGTCGTATTTCATCTGTAAGTATGAAACTGCAGAGATGATTAAATATGCTTCTAACGGATTTTTAGCAACCAAAATCTCATTTATCAATGAAATCGCCCGTTTAGCTGATCAGGTGGGCGCGGATATTGATGGAGTTGCAGCGGGAATGGGATTGGACCCACGCATTTCCCCCCATCATTTGCATGTCGGCATTGGATACGGTGGATCCTGTTTTCCCAAAGATGTTGATGAGCTGCTTCATCTCGCGAAGCATAATAATTTAAATTTAAGTCTGCTCAAGCAAGTGAAACATATCAATGATACGCAAATCAGTTGGTTTATCAAAAAAATAAAGTCACTGCTTTCTTTGAAAGGCAAACGGGTACTCGTACTCGGGGTCACCTTCAAAGAAGATACCGATGATCAACGTGAATCTCCAGGCATTCGGCTGATTGAGCATTTGATCGATATAGGGGTTAAAGAGATAAGAGTGATGGATCCAACCCTCACAACACTTGAGCAAATTCATTGGACACAAGGATTCGATGCTCGAGGTAAGCAGATAATAAATGTAGTCACAGACAGAGATGAGGCTGCGAGCGGAGTTCATGCTATCTTGTTAACGACGCCATGGCTCCTATTTTCCACTCTTCCTTGGCAAGAATGGGTGGAAAAAACCGCCTCTGCTTATTTATTCGATGCCCGAAACTTTCTCGACCCGCAGGAAATGCGTCGTTATGGTTGGCATTACGTGGGGATTGCAAGGGGGGAAACGACATGAACATTGTGATTACTGGGGCGGCAGGATTTATCGGTTCGCATTTAAGTGAAGCTTTGCTGAAACAGGGTCATCGCGTCAAAGGAATTGACCATCTGGGGCTAACTCCCGATCGGTTCATCAAAGAAAACAATTTGATGCAAATCCTCGGATACCCTGATTTTACTTGGCAGCCCGCTGATTTATTAAATACCGATTTGGAGCATCTTATCGATGATGCAGATGTCGTTTTTCACCTTGCAGGATTAGCAGGTGTGCGAAACAGTTGGGGGACGTCTTTTGGTGAATATTTGCAAGCTAACGTTCTATTGACGCAAAAAATTCTCGAAGCGTGTAAAAAAGCTTCAAGATTAAAAAAACTAGTTTACGCTTCTTCTTCCTCCGTCTACGGTGGCGGTTCCGGTCGATACAGTTCTGAACAATCACCCACCAGGCCGATTTCTCCATATGGGTTGACGAAATTGGCCGGAGAGCAGCTCTGTTCTCTTTACCATAAACAGTACGGGCTACCCTACACGGCATTGCGATATTTCACCGTATTCGGGCCAAGACAGCGACCTGATATGGGATTTCATCGATTCATGAAGGCTGCTTTGTTCGATCAGCCTTTAACACTGTATGGGAACGGTGAACAAACACGTGACTTTACTTATGTAAGTGATGTGGTGGAAGCCAATATTAGCGCTATGAACTATAACAAGCACGGAACAGTATTTAATATCGGCGGAGTCCAGACAGCGTCGGTTAATGACGTGATTCAAAAAATCGAACGCCTGTCCGGAAAACAATTGCAGATCATTTACTTGTCTAAACAGCCAGGCGATCCGTTTGCAACGGGTGCCGACATTACACTTTCCCAAGCGGAACTTGGGTATCATCCAGTCGTTTCACTCGACGAAGGAATGCTGGAACAATGGATATATATTTCCAAGCTTTATGGAAACGTGTAAGCTTTTTCTATAACAAATATCCCCATTGTGATCGGAGGAAAAATGATGATCGGAATACTGTATTCCTCCTCTCTGCTAAGCCGATTAATCAAACAAAAACATAGCTTTGAAAAGCCAGCCTTTTATCTGGAAGCCGCCCGTAAGACAGGTGAAGAAATTATTTTTTTTTCATTGTTTGATATCGATTGGAAAAAGGGTACCGTCCGGAGCTGGAATGGTACAGAGTCGGCTCTATTGCATAGGGCGCTTCCTCCTGTGATTATAAACCGAACGAGAACGAACCACGCCCATATAAAAAAATGGATACAGCGTTTGAAACAGATGGGAAAAATCATTTTCAACGAACATAACGTCGTTTCAAAGCTAGACATCCATCAAATTTTAGTCAAAAACAATAAGCTTCTCCCCCATCTTCCGGCCACAGAATCAGTTACACATGATTCGGTGAGAGATCTTTTGGAACAAAACACCTGTCTGTTTCTTAAACCAAGATCAGCATCGGTCGGAAGTGGAATCATTCGCATTCGAAAAAAAGAAGATAAAACAGTTGCCGGAATCAACCTACTCGGTCGGACCAAGTGGCAAAAAGTTGGGATTAAACAGATTATCAAAATCGTCAGAAGAACGAAACGAGAATATTTAGTGCAGCAGGGAATTTCACTGATGAAGTACCAAGGAAGATCGGTTGATTTCCGAGTATCGGTGCAGAAGGACGGTAAAGGTCGCTGGCATTATACCGGAATGGTTGGAAAAGTGGCAAAAAAAGGGGCTATTGTCACCAATCTTCATTGCGGCGGAAAATCACTAAAAGCATCAGAACTATTTCATAATTGGGGTTGGAATGGATCTATAATCGAAAGAAAAGTCGCAAAGCTTGCAATACGAATAGCAAAAACGCTTGACAAAGAACTCCCCCATATTGCCGACTTGGGATTGGACATCGCATTGGATGAACAGCAGCATCCTTGGCTAATCGAGGTTAATTTCCGCGATTTGCGGATTACATTCCAGGATGCTGGAGAAAAGGAGCTGTGGCGGGCAACATTTGCAACCCCTGTTTATTATGCGGCTTTTCAAAATAGGCAGATCAAGGAACAGGAAAAACGAGTTCTGGAAAAACATGTCGAGTCAATGATTTCAGCAACCCATTTGGCTGATGAGTTACCAGATGAAAATAAGGTCGTTAATGAATAAACCCGCTGGGTAATACCAAGCGGGTTATTATCTAATTACAAAATCTTTTTTTGTGGAATACTATATACACCCTGTAACCCGTCATCTAGAAGGAAGCATCTCTTATTTATTTTAATAAAGTATTGTGTTTGTCCATGTAATATTCTCTCAGTATGAATATATTATAAAATCTGATCATCCTGCTAGCTTAGATTAAGTTATCGTAAGGGTAGAAGCGCAACAAGATGACTCGGACCTCATGTAGAAGCTTTTGAGGAGGAAATGGCAGTGTATGTTGGTATGAATGGAGCTTTGGCAGTAAACTCCGGAACGAGTGCACTCCACTTAGCATTACGGTTTTTAGGTATAGGTCAAGGGGACATCGTTTTCTGTTCCACATTCACGTTTGTTGCCAGCGCTAATCCAATATTATATGAAGGGGCTTTACCTGTATTTATAGACTCTGAATTAGAATCATGGAATATGTCGCCAACAGCCTTAGAACGAGCATTTACTCATTATGAAAGGATAGGAAAGTTGCCCAAAGCGGTTATCGTCGTTAATTTGTTTGGGCAGAGTGCAGAGATGCTATCCATATTGAAGATTTGCGATCTATATGACGTTCCAGTCGTTGAAGATGCAGCGGAATCACTAGGGGCAACATACCATGGAAAAGCTAGTGGAACTTTCGGGAAATATGGAGTCTATTCTTTTAACGGTAATAAGATCATTACCACCTCAGGTGGAGGCATGCTTGTTTCTAATGATATGGATGCCTTGAAGAAGATGCGTTTCTGGGCAGCCCAATCACGTGATCCTGCCGTGTATTATCAGCATAGTGAAATTGGGTACAATTACCGATTAAGCAATGTCTTAGCTGCTATTGGGAGAGGCCAATTAGAAGTACTGGATAATCGAATATCTGCACGAAGGTCAATCTTTCAACGTTATTATTCAGCCCTTTCCCTCTTGGATGGTATCTTGTTTATGCCTGAACTTGCGAACAGTCGATCTACTCGTTGGCTTACAGCGCTAACGGTTAATCCATTACGTACTGGGGTATCATCGTCAGAAATAATAGAAACATTAGCCAAAGAAAACATAGAAGCACGTCCTGTCTGGAAACCTATGCATTTGCAGCCTCTATTTAAAAACTGTAGATACTTTCAACATAGTCAGGATAAGAGTATTTCTGATCAACTGTTTAACGAAGGTCTGCCCTCAGGTTCCAATCTTTCGAAAGAAGATCAAGATCGGGTGATTGATTGTATAAAAAAAGTCTGTAACGGTAAGAGCATGAAGTAATAAATGACGGGATGTGCAACTATGAATCTCAAAATAAACAAAGATTTTCAACCTAATTATGACAACCTACTAGAAATAAGCATAAAAGATATATTAGGGAGGGAACCGATAAAATATAATTCGAATGAAATTGCTGGGTTTTTAAAAGGTAAGGTGATTTTAGTAACTGGTGCTGGAGGTTCAATTGGTTCTGAGATTTGCAGGCAAATTTCTGATTTCAATCCTAAAAAGCTGATCTTACTTGGTCATGGTGAAAATAGTATTTTTAATATTGAAAAAGTATTCAAGTAAATACCCCCAGAATATGGAATAATTTTGATGTTATGTTTAATGTGAATGCATGCTACCCTGTATTGTTAAAACCGACCAACGGAAGCAGCAGTGTGGGAGTAACGAAAATTAATAACGCTGAGGAGTTGGAATTTTTTCTGAAATATGTTCCCAACCCGATCGTGCAGGAATACATTGTTGGCCGAGAATATACAGTTGACGTCTTGATGGATTTTCAAGGAAAAGCACGTGCTGCCGTGCCGCGTTTACGTATGGAAACAAGAGCGGGAGAAGTTAGTAAAGGGATGACGGTCAAAGACAGAGACATAATGACTACTGCCAAGAAAGTAGCGGAATCTCTTCCTGGCGCTATAGGATGCATTACTTTGCAGTGCTTTGTGACAAGTGCAGACCAGATCGTATTTATTGAAATAAACCTGCGTTTTGGAGGGGGCGTCCCTCTTTCATTTGCTGCTGGCGCTAATTATCCTAAAACCATTATTCAATGGCTTTTAGAGAAGCCCTTGGATTGGACGAATATGGATGATTGGCAGGATGGACTTGTCATGTTGCGTTATGATGATGCTTTTTTTGTTAATCTGGACGGGCTTCTATGAAGCAAGCTATAGTTTTTGATTTGGATGATACGCTCTATTGTGAGAATGAGTACGTAATTAGTGGCTTTCATGAAGTAGACCACTGGGTTCGAGTAAATTTGAACCTTCAAGGTTTTTTTGAACAAGCGGAACAACTTTTCTATCAAGGCCACAAAGGAAACATTTTTGATAAAACTTTACATGTATTACAAGTAGAATATGACTATGGCATCATTCATCAAATGCTAACGGTCTATCGTGAACATCTACCACAGATCAAGTTATATCCGGATGCTCTTTGGGCCTTGCGATATGCCTCGTCTAAAGCGAAAATAGGATTATTAACAGATGGTTTTTTAGCTGCTCAACAGCAGAAAGTGAAATCTTTGGGGATACTTCCATATTTAGATCATATTGTATACTCAGATGAGCTTGGTAGGGAGTGTTGGAAACCTTGTCCGATACCCTATATCAAAATGACCGAAGGGCTTGGGATTCATCCTTCCGCATGTGTGTATATTGGCGATAATCCCCAAAAAGACTTTATTGCAGCAAAACGTTTGGGTTGGACAACGGTTTGTGTCAAGCGAACAGATGGCCTTTACAGAGATGTTGTAATAGAAACTGACTACCTTGAGGATTATTGTGTTTCATCTTTATTCGAATTACAACACTTAGGCTTCTTATAAAGTTGTTATGGTCAATTTTATTGTAAATTGCCGTTTTATTGTAGATTTTTTTTGATTTTATCCGTTAAAAGTTCATTTTTTAAACTATTGGGTCAAATTTCAGCATGAGCGGAACACTTTAGCTCTTAAGTAACCGTATGTTGTAAGTAAGGCAATCCATCGGGGAGGTGGGAACGAAATTGAAGAGGTATGTCCTGCATCTGATCACAAGCCATGTTTCAAACTACTATATGTATAACCAGATTGTTGGGATTAAAGGATATCTGCCTGTGGTTAACGGCGGATACTTTCTAAAAGATTTGCCTTTTAAACGATTTTTTCCAAGAAAAGATCCCTCCAAAGATCTGAAACGCATGCGGAAAAAATATCCAATCGCTCTGATTCACGCACAATTTGGTGGATTGGGGGCGCAGGCAGTACCTTTTGCGAAAAGGTATGATTTGCCTTTAATCACCCATTTTCGGGGTGGGGACGGTTCGAATGACCCTGCTGTCCGTGAGAAGTTTCAGAAAGAATATAAGCTTCTTGCAACTGAAGGGAAACTCTTCTTACCCGTTTGCAGAGCTTTCATACCTATGTTAGAAGACCTAGGGCTTCCAAACAAGAAAATAAAAGTTTTGTATGGAGGCATAGATGTCGATCAGTTTTCCTTTAAAGAACGGGAGTTTGATACAAATGGGAAATTTCGAATATGCTTCGTCGGTAAAACATCTCCTAAAAAAGGATTACCCGACTTGGTGGACGCTTTTCACAGATTGAATAAGGAGTTCGAAAAGCTGGAATTACGGTTGATCAGTTCTACCCCAAGGAACCATATAGATCGTGAAGAGTATAAAAAAATTCAAGCTCTTATCCATAAATATGACCTCGAAGATAAGGTGGTTTTCCGGTTTGATGTAAATAACAAGGATCTGCACGAAGAATTGCATAGAGCTCATCTTTTCTGTCATCCAAGTGCTACTGTGAACGGAAATATCGAAGGAATTCCAAACGCACTTAAAGAGGCCATGGCTACAGGACTCCCAAGTGTATCGACAAACCACGCCGGTATTCCTGAACTGATAAATAACAATTACAATGGGCTGCTTGTGCCGGAAAATAATCCTCATGCTTTAGCCTACGCTTTAGCGAAATTAAGAGAAGATTCAAATCTTTGCAACATATTCGCGGTTCGAGCTCGAGAAATGATTGAAGAACGCTTTAATTTAAAAAAACAGTTGGCGTCTCAACAGAAAATATACAATTCACTTTTCTGATAGGGGTGAAGTAATTGATTGATGTAAGTGTGGTAATCACATGTTACAACCGCAAGGACTATCTTGATTATGCTCTTGCCTCTTTTGCAGCTCAAACCTTCCCGAAGGACCGGTTTGAAGTCATTGTCGTAGACGACGGGTCTACAGACGGAACGGTAGATCATATACGATGTAAGTCATCGCCATTTCGACTTAAAACGGTACAAATAAAAGACAATATGGGAGTTTCTTATGCACGGAACCGAGGAATAGACGAAGCGGAGGGTAAAATAGTTATTTTCTCGGATAGTGATATAATCGTCCCGCCTGACTATTTAAAGTATCACTGGAAAGCTCACAAAAAGGGCGATCAACTCGTTGTATCCGCTCCTTTTCGCTATCATATTTATACAGTGATTTTTCCTGAACAATTGGATTCCAAGTTATGGCGTGAAATGAAGTCAAGATCCCCTGAACTTGGCAAACGGATTTCGAATGGCTTTCCAATGGATGGACGTCCCCTCCCTGTTTTAACCCTTGATGAAATCCATTCAGGTTTTGTGAATCAGGTAATACCTCGAAAGAGGGGCAAATCGATGAGTGAATTTATGAACAGATATCCTGATCTATCCAAATGCCCCATGCCCTGGCTGGCTTATGCCGGTTCAAACAGCTCAGTTCCACGAAAGAGCTTGCTTGCAATCAAGGGTTTTGATGAAGAAATTCGCAATCGACATGATGATAGGGATATAGGGTATCGTCTTCATCTTTCCGGTCACAAATTTGTTATGGAGCCTCGGATAATCGCCACACACCAGGATCATCTTCTCAAAAAAGACCGGTCGAAGATGGAGTACTTTAGTTTTCATGATTTGGCGATCATGCTGAAAAAATATCCGTATCTGGACTTATTTTTGTTCGGCCTTTACCAAACAGACAAAAGAAGATTTAAATCAACTCTTCTTCCGGAATTGAAGCGGCAAATAAACGCTATAAAAAAGATCGATAGCCGAGGAAAAAATGATACGGAACTAATGGAAAATCTCCTTAGGAGGTTTGTTATACAAACTATACACTCAGCTGTAAATTCATCTCCGCTGCGTCATTTAGAAGAGCACTCGAATTACAAAACTTCATTTTACGTGGACTGGAGGAAAACCCTTAAAAGATACCGTGTATTTCCATTATTTACAAAGGTAACAAAATATCTCTTAAAAAAGGTTCGGAATGGTGGTTAGTATGGAAAAAACAATTGCTCATTTTCTAACTAATGATATAAAGGTCAATCAGGATTTTAAGTATCGGCAAATTACGAATCTAAAAAAATATCGCCCGATTGTAATTGGGGAATTCACTCAACGAAATTCCGAACAAGAGTATCCTTATGAATATTACTATAGAGGAGATATAACCGACTGGCCAACATTTATTAACATGCATAATATAAAGGCAATCCATGCTCACACAGGCGAGGATGCAGCTAAAATTTTGCCTGTGGTGATTCTTTATAAGATTCCGCTTATCGTGAGTTTTAGAGGAAATGATATATCGGCACCAAAGAAAGCAAACGAGAAAAATCGGATAAATCATCAAGAACTCATTGAACATGGTAGTTTGTTTTTGCCTGTCTGCAAGTTCTTCAAAAAAAAGCTAATAAAATTAGGTTTTCAAAAGGAAAAAATAAAGGTCATGTATGGCGGTATAGATATTCAAAAGTTTGCCTTTCGAGAATGGAACCCCAATAAGGAGCGCACTTATCGAATTCTATCTGTTGGTCGCCTAGTAGAGAAAAAAGGCTTCCCTATTTTAATTAAGGCGTTTCGTAAAGTTCACAATAAATTCCCAAAAGCTAAATTGGTTATTGTTGCTGATGGTAAAGCTGAGCAAAAGAAGAAACTTTCCAAACAAATTAAAAAGTACAATTTGGAAGAATCCATAGAGTTGGAAAAAAAAATAAATAATAGTGATATTGTCAAAGAGTTTCATCGAGCTGACCTGTTTTGTTTAGCAAGCTATACAACCAGTAAAGGCGGAATGGAGGGAATTCCAAACGTATTGAAAGAATCTATGTCCTGCGGAGTCCCAGTGGTATCCACATTTCATTCAGGTATTCCCGAATTGATTGAACACAAAGGAAGCGGCATACTAACGAAGGAAAGAGATGTCAAGGGCTTAGCCAAAGCTATTATTAAACTTCTTGGCAATCCTAAGCAATGTGAGAAATACACGACACGTGCTCGGGAAAAGGTTGAAAAAGATTTTAATTTAACTAAACAAATCAATGTACAGGAACAATACTATGACCAACTTTTTAGTAATATTTAATGAGGGGTGAGAAAAAGTGGAACTAGACAAGGAGATTTTGGATAAATTAGCTCGGATTCGTATAGCAAAGGTTCCTTATCAAGTTGCCATAGAGAACCCGACGCATTTTCAATTGCTCGGTCAAGGAAAGCAAGGCGCCGTTTTTCAAATTGATGAGGAACGATGTGTAAAAATCTATTTTAATAACAGCAGCTTAAAAAAAGAGCTGCATGCCTTACAATTGGGTGGCAAGCTTGATATCTGTCCGAAGCTTTATTTATGGGGAGATCGTTTTATTGTCATGGAATACTTGGATGCGCCGTCGTTATTCGATTATTTGCAACAACAGCCTATAACCAAGCCATTGACGAGGAGAATCATTCATCTATTGGATTGTTTTGAACAGGTAGGGTTTAATCGCTTTGACCAATCTGCCCGTCATATTTATCTGCTTCCTAGTGGACAAATTAAGGTTATTGACTTGGTGCATATCATTAAAAACTCCCCTGTCTGGTTGGCAGAAAAGCTAATCAAAGATATGGGAGACCAGCGCAAACAGTTCATTGATTATGTACAAGAAATAAGTCCAAAATGGTATGAACGCTGGGTAAACCATGATGATTTCTCCTCATTAATGAAAACCGCAAAAGATCGCGTGTAAGGAAATCAAAAACTAAAATCGCCTTACTCCTTATTTCTTCAACAAATAGGAGTAAGGCGATTTTAGTTTCTCTGTTATTTCTGTAAGGTTAACATTGGCAAGAGCTGTTTTACTTTGACCAAACGGATGAATAATGCTTCCTGTTCCTGCTCCGATACATTCCAATTCTCCGGTATGGATTGAATCACTCCGTAGATTACATCGTTGGATAAGGCTACGATTCGATCAATAAATCCTGAAAGCTCGCTACAATCCTTTAATAAGGATAAACACCACAGATGAACTCTCAGATTCACAATCATCTGTGGCAGGTTCGAAAGACTATCGATGGACCAATTTGATTTGGAAAAGCAGCGTCCATGATCGATCATATAAAAGTAATAGCTATTGGAACTCAGTGGTTTCAGAAGTACATTGTTTTCTTTACGATCCGTATTGCTAGTCCAATGATCGAATACGATGACACCGGCAAGAATATTATGATTCGTAATTTCAATTTGATTTGGTGGATAAAATTTCTGCGTCAAATGGGTGCAGTTTGGTATATACAAGCTGCAAAATTGATCCCCTGCTAGAAATTTGTTGCAAGCAAGATTTGGGTTACTCTCGATAAATGCCTCAGAAATATGAATAATTTCAAAAGGAACAACAGGAAGAGATAGGAGCTGGGCTAGTTTACTAGCAACGTATTCGTTGACCAGCACCCTTGTTCCAGAAGGATTGTTAATGAACTTCACAACGTATTCTAAGTCATCACTGAACAGGATTCGTTGCGGTTTAGAATACCCGATCAACTCAGAGCTTATAAGCTTAACAGGGTATTTCATGATATCGAATCAACTCCAATGCTAAAGGAAGCATTAGATGAAGTGATTACAAGTCCAAGGCAGAATCCATGACCAAATATCGGATAACGTGGTATATTCCAACCAACACCTTTTGTTTTTGGATATACCCATATAAATGTACTCCCGTTGCGAAACCCTCGTCTGCCCTCAACCTGACTGGGCACAATGGAAGAACGCCCCTCTCTAAGCAGCCTTAGATAATCAGGAGAACATCCGATATCCATAGAAAGAGGAAGTATGGCTTGTGGAACACTTTCGTAACAAATGTTAATCCTACTCTCTCCTTTAAAGAGCGATATGCGCTTAGTCAAACCAAAAGCTGCACTACCTGAATGATTATTAATCATTACGAGCTCCGCTTCATCATTGTCTTTAACTGTGAGAGACGAAATTTCGTAAGCATCGTGTTCATAACCATAGTCAGCCAATGCTCCAGGATGATTCATTGGAGAGTCCATGAAGTCATTGATTTCTTCCAACAGGTTCCAATCATCTGAAGGGTTGCCAATTGTAAGAACACCATCGTTTTGTTGGAAGTAAAACATATAAAGGATTCGACCACCAAAGTTTGGTGAAATCACTACTGCACATACATCGTTTCGGAGAATGACTTCCTCATAACCGTCGGTATCAAGATCTTCTACTGAAGCATACAGTTGATCTGTGTTTTGTGCCCAATGATGTGCTTCCATCAACACATAAGCGGAACGCGCATGGCTGGAAAGAGCACGTGCCCATGGAGCAGGTATTGCATGAATCCAAGAAGAAGCGGACGTATTCGATGCCCCATTATTACTATCAGGATCTATAACGGGATCATGCCAAGCTGTTTCATAGGTGCAAGCCATCAAATGCTTTCTGGCTAGTTCAAGCAATGAAGACTCTTTTTCTGTAGCAGAGGATAAAGCTTTCAGTTTACGCCAAGCTTGCACGAATATCTCTTGAAACGGAATCCACGCCGCTGACTCTGCCCAACCTAAGTAATCTTCACCTGCACCAAATTGTGTAGCCAGCTCCATATATGAACCAGAGTTTAGGGTGCCTGTAGGGAAAACTCGATCTTTTTTCTGCAACCAAGCTTGGAGCAGAACGGGACTTACATCTTGTTTGCTTGCAAGCCATTGCAGAAAGCGCTGATAATGCTCAAGAGCATGTGAATTCCACATAGGAGGAATGCCTGCTGACTTTTCCATGTCATCCCCGTAGATGGCTATGAGATCTTGACCGTTTTGGGCTGCACGATGTAAATCAAAGAGAATTTTCTTGAGCTTAGATTCATTCTGATCAGACTCAAATGGAACATTCAGGCGCATTCCTGTAGCAAGAGGGACTGCCTTTAGCCCCTTTCCTCCTTTAATATGATGAGCTTTAAAAAGCTTGGAAGAGAACAGGCCATTTTCATCAAATCGTTTTCGTAAAGCTTTAGGTAGCAACAACCGATCATCTGCTAGTATATATCGGAACCCCCCATTGGAAAGGGTGCAGTCACTGATCACATCTGTAAGCAGATTGGTATTCCAAACGCGCTCAGGAATCCAAAACCCTGTTACCTCGGTTGGGCTAGTCCCCAGCCAATCTTGAATGAGTCTTAGTTCCTCTTCGATTTGATACCGATTGAATTCACGATCGAATAGGGTCATGATATTCTGTGAATAAGTAGATCCTATGATTTCAACCAGTCCTACCTGACGCATTTCAGCAATTTCTTCTAAGAAATTAGGCTCAAACCAAGCACATGCTTCTATTAAAGTGCCACTGATGTGCAGATGAAATGGGATATCATAGAACGAATGAAGCTCCAGAACAGCCCGTAAACCTGAAGAGGCATCGGGTGGTCCGATTATTTCCGCTAACCCCTTCCGATTCAAGTAACCGTTAGATATCAGGTATTGGTTCGCATGATGAATAATAGCAATTGGGAGAATAGAATTACTCATAGAATCCCTTCCCTTGCAGTGAAAGCTCACATTCTCGAACAAAAGCATTTACGATATCTAGCTTTTTCTTATTACAGATCACGATTTCATAGTGCAAGCTTTCAAAAAGGGAACGGGCACGATATAACGCGAGTCGTTCCATAAAAGCTTCGCGATCACAGCTTGGATAATCGTCAAGATAAGTGGTAATGAAATACTTGACAATGGAATCGAAATGATGGAAATCTCCTCGTATAAAATATCCTCTTAGTTGTATTTGGCATGCTAAATAGGCTACATCCCATGCAGGGTCTCCTACAAAATGATGATCAAAATCAATAGCAGTCACGTGATTTTCGTTAACATATACGTTTTTGGTATGAAAGTCACCATGTAAGGATACGGATGGACCTTTTTGTATATAGGATGCCTTTCGAAGAAAGTTCTTATGATAAGCAATAAATGCTGCTGATCTTTGCGGCACTTTGATCTGAAGCTCCGTAACGTAACGGGTCACGTCCAAATCAACTCTTGTTTTATACGTGTGGTCCATCTTAAGCGTTTGGCTGGGGATAGCATGTAAATGATTCAACCATTTGGCAACATTGTAAACCGCTTGCTTGCCGTCATTTGTGTAGAGGATGTATGCATCTAATGTTTTCCCTGGTGCTTTAGACATGATCAACATTTGGAAGCTAGGTAAAAAGGCAATGGGACGAACGATTGTGTAGTCAGGAGAAAAACCCATACCGTGCTCCCATAAATATTGCATTGTCTTGAAACTAACAAGACCTTTTTCTGGATCGGAATACATTTTGCCAATCAGGTAATCCTCTCCCGTTTCATTCTGCGAATGGCAATAAATTAAATGGTATTCGAGAATCCATTTGCGCATTTTGGGAGTAGCGGAAATCAGTGAACAGGATAACACCACCCGATCACCATTAAACCAAGTTTCATAAGCTTGGGTGACTTCTTTCAGGGAAGGAATGAAATCAGGACGATGTTCTAGCATCTAGCTTACCTCCTTCTAATTCTTTATTAATAGTTTTTCATATACTGAACAAATTTCATCAGCAGTACGTTTCCAAGTATATTGGCTTACTTCTTTTGCCCCTTCTTGCCCTAATGTTTGACGAAGAACAGGATTTTCAAGCAAGGAAATGATTTTTTGTGCCAGTTCATTGGGATCGTTTGGTTTGACTATTTCTACGAATTTGACAATTTCGCCTGCACCAGTAGTTGTCGTGATGATTGTAGGTAAACCTGCTGCCATTGCTTCCAATACTGTTATACCAAATGGTTCAGAAAAAGCCGGCAAAATGAAAATCACCGCGTTTCGATAACATTCCAGCACTTGATCACCGACAACTGCGCCGATAAATTCAACACGATCATTGATCTTTAATCTTCGCGCACGACGTCGCAGCTTTCCTAATAACTCCCCTTCCCCTGCTATCATAAATCGGGTATCTTTTTTTGTGAGAAGAACCAAGCGCGCTGCTTCTAGAAACAGCTCGGGTCCTTTTTGTCCTGTCACCCTGCCAAGGTACAATACGAATCCATTATTAGGATGATAATCTCTATGAGGGAGCTGTTCAAAAGGAGAAGTGTCTATTCCGTTATAGATGACTTCGATTTTGTCAGGAGCAGCACAGTATTGTTCGATAAGGATTTTTTGGGTCCGTAATGAAACCGCGATCGTGCGATCTGAGATCGCTATAGCTTCTTCCTCTATAGATAATATACCCGGATGAGAGGGCTTCCCTGCGGCTCGATCGTACTCCGTGGAGTGGACTGTCCAAACCAAAGGGATATGGTAACGTTGAGCAATATCAAATGCCGAATAAACCCCCATCCAGTCATGGGCATGAATAATATCAATACCTTCCGGCTGGAACCTTACATTAAGCTGTTGTCTGAATTGATTCACAGTGTCCCAGATCATATTGCCACTATACGTATGCATAAGGTTAGCATTAGAATGTTCAATCTCAACTGAATATAAGGTCATTCGTTCCGGGATTTCGATGGGAATCTTGTTTGGTAAAGACGGAAGGTAAAAATCGACTAGAACTCCCATACCCGTTAACTCTCGTACGATAGCTTTGCAATGAATGCCAAGACCTCCGGAATATTGGGGAGGGTATTCCCAACCAATCATTGCTATTTTCATAGCGAACACCTCCCTATTTGTTTTCCAGCTTTTTAATATAGACTAGGAATTCTGGGCTTCCCAGCCAACTCAAGTAAAGAGGGTAGTCCATTTTTTTGACAAATTGAAGAAACCCCACCAATTGAGCTCCCATTCCTTTTAACATTTTTTTGGGGAACGGCTGGTCTGATGATGAGTTTGCTATTTCGAATGTAATTCCTCTAAGACTACCATCGAAGAAGGAAGATGTCTTTTGGTGATCCATCCATGACAAAATCGTTGTCTCGTAAAGCTTTCAGGAATTGGAGGATCGACAGTGTCAAAGCTTCTGTCATCGAATGCTCTTCCATATGCTGATCTAATGTAGGGGCATTGAGAGATTCTATGATCACATAATTACTTCCCCATCCAAAAGTATTCGGACATATATTTCGATTTGCAGCGGAACAGAAACAGTGATATTGTAGCTCAGCAACACCGTCCTTTCGATAAAATAAAGCACTGAGCGTTGTATTGATGCGAAAGATCGCTTGTTTCTTATCCTGATACATTAAAGGTAGGTCTGTTGGATTATCGATCATGAGCTCTGAGGAATCAGGTCGAGAAACTTGGATGCTTTGAATAGCATTGATCAGTTCAACCTCCCTGATTTTGTTGAATTGATTAATAATAGATTTGATAATCATATCTTACGTCCTCCCAATCTTTACAATATTTTAAAACTTGTATATTTTAGAATATGAACTGCTAGCAGATTTGAAACGGCGTTTGTGTGCTCTTTAATAATTTGTTTCTCCTGATTGACGCAGAACAAGTAAAACCGCCTACAATTCATAGGCGGTTAAAGCTCCATATATAAGGAAATGAGTACGCTAAGAATGTTTTGTTTACACACGATTACCCATAGCAATCCAAGTGAGAATTCCATTCATATCTGGACTTTGTTTCATACGAACCAGTTCTATTAAAGCTGCCCCGCAGGTACGTTCCTTTAAAACGGCAAAACATGTAGGATGATTTGTCATAACAACAATTGCGTAATGTTCATTTGCAAAAGGTTTATTGAACTCGATAACAAGCTCAACAAGCTTATCTTTAGTGCCAAAATGAAACGGTAAAACTCCAAATTGCTCTAAGGTTTTCGCTTTCTCTTCGAAATTAAGCGGGGCAAAATCCTCAGATAAATGCTGTAGACGAATCGTGCCTGTTGCTACATGCTCGGAATTAATAGCTTGCTTAGCAATGTGTTCTCCCCTTATTACTTCATTAGCGAACTTGTCGCCCAATATTGTTCCATTGACAATATGATCCGCTTCGATTGAAGCAGTGGCAATAATAGAGCCATTTACACTTTGTGGCGCGAAGTGGTCTGTATTCAAAATCCCAATGTCTAGGTGATGGGACTGCACAGCTGCGTTTTGAATATGCTCACTTTGGATAGCAGAAGCTTGGATATGTTTGCTTTCGATACTGACTTCAGCTAACCTATCACCCGTAACCGAGTCTAAAGCAAGCTTGCTTGTCGTTACGGATTCATCTTGGAGCTTTATAGAGGATATCACATTATCATCGAGATGAATTTCTTGAACAACCTTCTCACTCACATGCTGCGAAAGTATAGAATGATTAGCCAAATGCTCATCTTGAATGGCAGCAGGCTGAATGTGTCGACTTTGAATGGCTAAAGCATCAATATGCTCATCCTTAATCACATTTCCAGCAATATGTGCTGAGCTTATCGAATCATTCACAATATGCTCACCATGTATAGTTTGAAAAGCAAGCTTTTCTGCAGTTAAAGCTCCATCGATAATATGATCCGTTCCAATAATCGCATCCTTCAAAATAGAGCCGTCTATACTTTGTTTCGCATAATGTTCTGACTGAATGGACTCCCACACAATATGTGCTGATTGAATAGTAGCATGATGAATATGCCTGCTATTAATGGTCGCTGATTGGATATGCTTGCCATGTACAGATGCTAGAGCTAATTTATCTGCAGTAACAGCATGTGAGACCAGATTATCCCTGGTAACGGATTCAAATTGCAGCTTTTCAGATGATATAGCCCCATCTTGAAGATGTTTTGCTTGAATTGCATTTTCAAGAATGTGCTCATTGCCTATAGAGTTATTCGCGATTTGTTCACTATGCACACTTTGAAGTGCGAGTTTTTCAGTAGTTATGACTCCATCATTGATATGATCGGTTTCAATGATCAGAGCCTTTAAAGCAGAGCCATCTATACTTTGTTTCGCATAATGATCAGTCTGGATGGATTCCTGTTCCAGATGAGAAGATTGAACAGCAGCATTCTGAATATGACTGCTTTGAATACTGGCTAATTGGATGTGCTTGCCTTCCACAGCAGCAGGAGCTAGCTTATCTGCGGTTACTGCATTCCATGCAAGAATATCGCTAGTAACGGATTCAAATTGCAGTTTTTCAGATGATACAGCCCCATCTTGTAGATGTTTTGCTTGAATTGCATTTTCAAGAATGTGCTCATCGCCTATAGAGTTATTCGCGATTTGTTCACTATGCACACTTTGAAGTGCGAGTTTTTCAGTAGTTATGACTCCATCATTGATATGATCGGTTTCAATGATCAGAGCCTTTAAAGCAGAGCCATCTATACTTTGTTTCGCATAATGATCAGTCTGGATGGATTCCTGTTCCAAATGAGAAGATTGAACGGCAGCATTCTTAATATGACTGCTTTGAATACTGGCTGATTGGATGTGCTTACCTTCCACAGCAGCAGGAGCTAGCTTATCTGCTGTTACTGCATTCAATGCAAGAATATCGCTCGTAACGGATTCAAATTGTAGCTTTTCAGATGATATAGCCCCGTTTTGAAGATGTCTTGCTAAAATCGCATTTCCCGAAATTTGTTCAGAGCCTATGGATTCCTTCGCGATATGTTCGGCCAGTACTGCTTCCTTATTGAGATGAGTGGATAGAATTGCAGCCCTTTGAATGTGACTGCTTTGAATAGTCGCGTCTTGAATATGCATACTTTCAACGGCATTTTTTCCGATGTGATCAGCATAGATCGAATCATTCGAGATATGCTGGGATTGTACGGAATTATTGGCCAAGTGTTTGGCTAAAATAGCTTCAGATTGAATATGATGGCCCTGAACAGAGGATGCTTGGATATGTTTGTTTTGGATGCTGTCAAATGCTAATTTAACACCTGTGACGGATTCCGGCGCAAGCTTACTTGATGTGACTGAATGATTAGCTAGCTTCTCCTCCGTTACTGCCGTATTCGCTAATTGCTCTGATTTCAGAAGTAAGTTAGCAATTTTAGCACCGTCAATGGAATGATTAACAAAGTGTTCCATGGTTAAAGTACCTTGCTCAAGATGACGACCATTTATCACACCTGGTTTAATGTGCCGACCTTGAATAGTCTCTGGTTTAATATGTTTACCTGATATCGTTTCGACATCCACCTTATCGGCCGTAACACTGCCTGAAGCCAGCTTAACTTCTGTCACCGAATGATCCTGCAGCAAATCTGTAGAAATGACACGATCGTGTAAATGGTCGATCCCTATACTCTTGCTAGCAATGTGCTCTGATTGAATGGATTGTGCAGTAAGATGCCCCCCTAAGATAACTTTTGCCTTTAGCTTCGATGAAGTAATGGCTCCATCCGCTATATGCTGTGTATTGATTGCAGCCTCACGGATCTTAAGGGGACCAATCGATGCGTCGACTATTTTTTCCTCTGTTACACTCCCTGGATCTAAATGATACGTCTTGATGATTTCGGACGCAATATGATAGCTACGAACCGCCTCTGGTCGGATGTGCCAGCTATCAATAATTTCTTCAGATAACTTATCAGCTGTAATACTTTGTGAGGCTAACTTTTCTGTTGTTATTGATTCGTTCTGCAATTGCTTCGAGGTTAATGAATTGTCCTGAATATGTTCAGATAATACGGCAGCAGGTGACAGATGTCTGGACTGGATCAAATGGTCTGTAAGCTGCTTTGTCATAATAATTCCTGCTTGCAAATGTTTATGCTGAATAGCTTCGTCCGCAATTTTATCCGAGGACACTGCCATCGACGCGATCTTATGGGCTGTAATCGAACCGTCAATCAGCTTATGTGTTGATACACTGTTGGTGGAGAGTTTCTCTTCTGTCACCGCATCTTGGACTAAATGCCTTGTTTCAATGGCCTTCTCCTCAATATGGTTCCGATGAATAGAGCTGTCTGAAATATGGTCATGACGAACGGCTCCGTCTTGTAGGTGGATCGCACCGATCGATTGCTGCAGAATATGTTGAGAATGAATGCTATCGTTTTGAAGATGGGTCGAATGAATACTACCTTGCTGAATTTTAGCCTCAGACACGACCCCGTCTCTAAGCTTTTCCGTAGTGACAGCACCATCCGCAAGCTTTGTGGAATTAATCGCTTGATGTGCAAGATTGCTGGTTTGGATCGCACCACTTTTTATTTTTTCTGAGGTAATGGCTTGGTCCTGGATTAAATCCGCTGTAATTAGATAGGGGTGTAAATGCTTGGAAAGGATGGAGCCATCTGCAATTTTAATCGAATCAATGGTTTTATCCATTAGTTTTTCAGACGAAATGCTATTGTCTACAAGCTTTTCACCATAAATCGATCGATCCCGCAGCTTTGCCCCTGTAATGGAACCATTCATGAGATGCTGTTCTTCTACCGATAATTTAGCAATTTTTATCGAAGTCACAGACTCATTTCCTAGCTTATTCGTCGAAACCGCATAATCTGCCAAAGCTTCCGTATGAATACTTTCTGGTTTAATTTTCGTACTGTCAATCGCATAATTCGCAATTTTCTCACGGGTAATTCCTTCGTTGACAATATCATCGGTATAAATAATTGCCATATTCTTCACTTCATTTTTTCTTTCTAATAGCGATTCCTTCTTACCTAATATCACTTCTGGAGCAAGCAGTGCGGGAGGGACTTCCACAACTTCCATTTTAGGATCTATTGTTTTGCCTAGCTCCATTAAATGACTGGGTACTACTAAGTGGTTGAGTTCCGTTTGATCATCTAACTCCAATATTTCCGTATCCTCTTCTACTGCAATATTATGAATGAAGACAGTCTCTCTTGCATGATTTGTTGGACGAATGGGCTTGTTATTTTTTTTTATGGGCTGTGTGGTTTTTTCATCCATCCAACGTAGTTCTAACGTATTAGCATTCACAAACTTTCCATGATCACTTTTGTTTTTAATGCTTGATTGGGTGTAACTTCTTTTCTTCATAAACCGGCTCCTTTCTGAGTAATGCATATAAATAAAATGAATAGTCATCTGTAACATATGCATTCACCCACATCTCGGTCACAATAATCCTTTATTTAATTGCTGCAGAAATTGATGTCAAAGCTTTAATCTATTCTAGCGTTTATACGAGTTGATTAGAATTGAAAATAAATAAACCCGCTTACCTCACTTTTAATGGAAATAATTAGAACTGAAACAATCAGCACATAGAATGCAGCTCGCACGGGCGAGGGGAAGAAGCGATGCCAAGCTTGTGAAATTGGAGCGGAATAAGTAATTAGATAATATTCGATAATATGCAGCACAAACAAACCCAGCACAATCAGCAAATATTTATCGTAAGCATGAGGCACATGTAAAGACTGCAAGGAAAGCATGCGTTGAATCACACCAAATGCCGCATGCCAATTATGAACCCGGAAAAGCACCCATCCCACACAGGTTAAGTGGAAGAAGACAATAACAGCAAATATCCGATACACAAACAATTGCTCCAACCAGCCCAGTTTGAGCTTGACTTTAAGCTTCACAAACAGATTATGAGCAATCAATAACCCGCCATGGAACATCCCCCACAGCACAAAAGTCCATTGTGCACCATGCCAAATACCAGATAGAGTCATTGCGATAAATAGATTGATATATTTTCTAAACTCGCCTCGTCTAGAGCCGCCTAATGAAATATAGAGGTAGTCTCGGATCCAGCTAGATAAAGTAATATGCCATCTCCGCCAAAACTCAGTCGCGTGCGCGCTTAAATAGGGAGTCAGGAAATTCCGCGGTAGCTCCAAGCCAAACAAATAACCAATTCCTACTGCCATATCACTATATGCCGAAAAGTCAAAATAAATTTGGAAGGCAAACAAGTAGCTCCCCATCCATCCGCCTGAACCGTCTAAAGTTTCAGGATGCTCGAAAAACCGATTTACAATAGGTGATAAATTATCAGCAAGCAGAATCTTTTTAGATAACCCCAGCACCAAATAAAAGAGACCTATCTTAAAGTTGCTCAGCTTCAAACGTATCGATTTCATGGCATTAATTTGTGGAATGAATTCTTGTCCGCGCATGATAGGACCTGCGATCAAATGGGCAAAAAAAGCAATAAAAATCCAAAAATCCAGCAATGATTGCGCCGGCTTAGTTTTCTTCTTGTATACATCGACTACATATGAGATCAGTTCAAAGGTATAGAAGGATATCCCTACCGGAAGCACAATCGAAACCCAAAACGAATTTGTCGCAACCAATTGGATGGAGAAAACTCGTTCTACATTGTGCAGCAGAAATAAAGAGTATTTAAAAAAGGCGATGTCGATCACGTTTATGACAATAGCAAGCCAGAGAAAGATGCGGCGATATTGGCTTTGCAGCATTAAAGAACAAAGGTATGTAATCGTTGTTATGGATAAAAAGAGTACTAGAAATCCTAAACCACTAACACTATAGAATAAAACATTCGCGATCGATAGCAGAATAGTGCGTCGATTCGGCATCAAATAGTAAAGGACTAGAGTAATAATCAACAACACGAAAAATTCAGGTGTATGGAAAAGCATTTATAGTTCTCCTTCAATTCGCATAATAGGACCAAAGCTGAGCAGCCATGGCTTTATAGCCTTCGGAAATAAAGTGGGTATGATCCGTAAATAACGAGTCTGCTAGCTTTCCTTCCAAATTCAAGTACTTCACTTGTTTTTGTTGGAAGTAGCTATCAATCGCTTTCAAATTCGCTTGATAGCCTGGCTTCTCCACATATTGCTTCAGCAAGGTTTGGTTAGCACCGTTTAAGACGACAAGGGTTTCTTTGCCTTGTTGATGCTTTACTATTTTCTCGATAAAGTAGATATCTGGATTGGATTCCGTCATATTGAATGGAGCATCCGAGTAGCTTCTTTTTACATCATCGCCTTGAACATACTTGGCCAAGCCTTCTTTAACATACCAAGGTCGAGGATCTCCATTTAGGATCATATCGTCTGGAAGTTTGTGACCGAGCAGCTTGAGCTTCGCCATTTGCAGCCTATGTATCATATAATCCTTATAACTATAGAGCTTGATGGCTGGTAAGATGTCATGGTAAAGCACATCTTTAAACTGTCCGTAGAAAAATGTTGGCTCTTTATACCCGCTTGCTTCAAGCTGTGGCAATACATGTTGATAAGCAGCAGAATCGAGATATTTCAAATCACGCATTAGCCAAAAAACAGCACGAATGGGCGGTTTAGAATCTCTTGCCACAAAGCTGCCATAACGAAAATTAATCATTATTCGCTCTGTTGAGATCCCGAGCTTGTCTAACTTAAGCAGCATAGTGTAGATATCGCCTGCCATCATCGAAGGATACGATATATTAAAAATCCGCAGCTTGGAGGGAGGAGTTGATTTGTTTGCCATATCCTCCATGAATGCGTTCACGACTTGATCTGAATTGCCTGGACTACCGTATAAAACTGAGTCCCCTATGATAATTACGTAATCTTTCAAATGCTTACGCTTGATTTCAAGCTGGATCTGCTCAAGAACAGGCTCGAATCTCTCCTTATTGTCTTTGGTAATATTGTAATCTATGCGATTATGATAAATTTGATTAAAAGGGATAGCCCACGGCAATACAAGTTGAACAAGAACCATGATAATAATGGCATATAGAAGTGCTCTCACGCGAATTCTTCCTTTTCTGCAGCATATTTAAATCCGACTTTATCATAATACTACAGAACAAAAAGGAAAGGAACCAAGGCTTTTGCCTTCTTTCCTTTCCTGTAAATATTTCACTAGAGTAATCGATTAAACCGTTATTTGTGTCTATGATAACGTATTATCGGAATATTGCGATTTCATTGGATCAACCAATTCCTCTTCCCTCTGCTCATCCTTCTTTGCACAATCGATACAAAGCGCCAATGGGTAGATCGCGCGATAAAACCCGGTACGAAAGGCTCGATTCGCTTTATCGATTGAAATTAAATGCCCACAGCCTAGACAATACATGGTTTGTTTCCTAAGCACTATCATCCCGTCCTTTATCATGTCTATTATTTACCCCTATTTAGAACAAAAGATTAATTCGACTATGCTTGAAATCATAAGTTGATTCGGAAAAATAGTTATAATAATATTCTGCTCTTAAGTGAAGGGGTATAAATTGTCGGGCTAAGTTGTTCAGCATGGCCAGAAGCTTCAATTTTGTCTGCTCATCCTCAATGAAGACGACATCATATAGATTCAGATTATTTTCGCACTGACTCCCTTGAAGGGTGCCTCTCAAATCTATAGTTTCATTTAATATAACGACTCGGAAATGAAGCACGATTAAAGCATTTACTGGGAAAAGTAATTCGGACAAAAATCGCAGCCCTCTACCACTGATTTTGTCTATTCGTGCCATGGTTGCACTACTTTTCACAGCTTGGCCTTTAATCTCAACAATGCATATCTCCGCAGGCAATAGTTTCTTATACATCATGGGTATAAAACGTGTTGTATCGGAAGCTTCTCCTGCTTTCATAAAATAACCTCACTTATTCGATACATTTTGTTTCTACAATATTTATATTATGTTACACTTTGTATCTAGTCAAGTCTAATTTCACTACTTTTTGTTATTTTCATGGTTACATCCACTATTTGTAGTGTATAATTACATCAGAATAGATATCTCATATGAATGAATCGTGATTTTAGGAGGATTCCCACCGATGAAATATGGTAATCGGATCGCACAGTTGCGTGACGCCAGAAAATTGACACAGGAAGAACTTGCCCAGAGACTTGGTATAAACCGCGCAGCTCTCTCTCACTATGAGAATAATCGCAGGGAGCCCGATTATGAAACGCTCCAACGTATTGCATCGTATTTTCAGGTTTCCGTTGATTTTTTAATGGGTGGCTTACAGGACACATCTAAGAATGCAGACCCGAATATTAAGCAATTTGTTGATGGCTTAGAGCTTTCCGATCAAGCACTCCTTGATAAATACTCACTTACCATTGACGGCCGAAGGCTGACAGCCGAAGAAGCCAAACGGTTTATTGCTTTTATACGCGCAGATCGGGCAATGAACTAAGCGAAATAGTTAGAGTAATCGGGCTATTACCTTTGTAGCCTAAAGCTACTAAGGAAATAGCCCCATAAATATTTATTAATTAGCTTTGCGCAACTGCCACCCATTGCTCAGACTGTTCAGAACAGTCTATCCATTCCTTATTCTCCCATACCCCCATTTGAATGCCCTCTTCCCATTCCGCGAACCTTTCAAACTCAATGTTTAGCTGCGCTAAAATTGCGCGAATATCCAGACTTACCTTTTGATCTTCCATTTGCCGCTCACTCCATCTACTTTTTTTCTATGTATTCACACTTTTGAACATTACACTTTGTATTATAAATGATGCTTCTTAATTAAGTTGTCACTTTGTGGGGCGATTATTAGGAAAATTACTTCTATTTTTGTCGAAAGGAGCTCGCCGTCGTATTTTGATTATTAAAATAAATAGAAAATATAGGATAAACATTTATATAAAAGTTTGCTACGGTATACCCCTATGCTAGTTTCCTATGGTAAGGACGAGGATCCAATCTTGCATAACAGACGGGACGGGCAATGTCCATTTGCCGTTCCGGGCGGCGTGGGTTCGCCAAGGTCGTGTGTCAGGCCGCTGCGCGTATCTTCGCTTGATCCTTTGTAATCCAAGATCGGAAATCCCACACTATTGCAATCTAAGTTGTTCTGTGTCACTATATATCGAAGCATTGATCTTATGCACGGTGTTGATCTTATTCACTAAAGGAACAGGTGAGATTATAACATGGTAAAGCCGTTTTTTCGTTTGTTGACTGAGCTTTCCTCGCGCAAATCAATCTCGCGGATCACAGGTAAATTTGCCAAGTCTGCGATGAGTCGCTCATTGATTCCATGGTTTGCTAAAACCTATCGGATTCGTTTAGAGGATGCGGAAAAGCAATGGCATGAGTATCGCACATTGAATGATTTTTTTACCAGAAAATTAAAGCTGAGCTTACGCCCGATTGCTCCAGGTGCTGAAACATTAGCAAGTCCTGTTGATGCTGCAATTACCGGAATGGGACCTATTCAATCCGGTCAGCTTCTTAATATAAAAGGTCAGAACTATACAATTGGACAATTATTGAATCAATCTCCGCGAATAGTGAATTATACGGATGGCTTTTATTTTGTTCTCTATTTAAGCCCAACCGATTATCATCGTATCCATACACCAATCAGCGGCAAGATTATCGAAAAGGAACATATCTCTGGCAAAGTATATCCAGTAAACGAGTTCGGTTTGCGTCATATGCGAACTGTTCTCAGCCGTAACGAACGCTTAGTGACTTATATTCAGCATGAATTTGGAGAGCTTGCTGTAGTAAAAGTAGGGGCAATGAATGTAAGCAGTATTCAATATGTGAATCCACTTCTCGAAACTTTAAATAAAGGCGATGAATTGGCTTATTTCGAATTTGGCTCTACGGTTGTCTTGCTTCTGGAAAACCATACTTTTACCAGTAAACCCGATCTTAGGGTCGGAAGTAAAGTTAGAATGGGTGAAGCATTGGGATTGCTTCATGCCAAGAATGAGTAAACAGCCAAATTGGAATTATCCATATTGGAGGTTTGCTTTTCCTCTTTATTGTGAAAGCTATGATAGAGCTTATTCTTAATCAGCCGACAGCCGTTAAAGAATCTAGCTTGCAGCAGCAACCCTTAAAGAGGAGGAAAAAACGATGAGAAGATATGTAAGTTTCGTTTGTTTGATAGCGATCGTTTGTATGTTAAGTGCTTGCGGTGCTAAGGAAGCAGCTGTACAGGCAGCCGCGGAGAGTACATCCATTAAAACCTCTATGATCAATACGAAAGGTGTAAAAATTGGAACTGCGGAGCTTTCCACCGTCACCGAAGGTGTTAAAATTCATCTTGAAGCCGCCAAGCTTACGCCAGGTCTGCATGGCATTCATTTTCATGAAGTGGGCTTATGTGAAAAGCCTGACTTCGCAACCTCGGGCATGCATTTTAATCCGTTTCAGAAACAGCATGGCTTTGATAATCCCCAAGGCTACCACGCAGGTGACCTTCCTAACATTCAAGTGGAACCCGATGGGAAAGTCAATGTTGATCTGATTACGAAATCAGTCACACTTGAAAATGGAAAGTCAAACTCCTTATTAACAGCTCCGGGTGTCTCATTGATCATTCATGAAAAATCAGATGATTATATGACAGATCCATCTGGAAACTCGGGTGCACGGATTGCTTGTGGCGTAATCAAGTAACTGTATTATAAGGTGAATCGGGGCCTGTTCGAGCTTTATGCAGGCTCGGATCGGCTTCCGCGATTTAATGTGAGCGCATACAGTATTTTTCAAATTGGTATATGTGAAAGGTTCAGATCATAACAGCCAGCAAGGATAAACGGGCGAAAGCCCTTTTTTGTATGAAGTGGTTTGAAAATTCATCCAATCAGAAGTAATATAGAGTGAGTCTGCAAATTTGAACTACTTAAGGAGCACACAATGAGTCGTCTACTTTTTATGGGATGTGCCGCTTATTTATTAATTGGCTTGTCCCACGTTATTATTGGTTCTTTACTTCCCGAGTTGCTTACTCACTACAATCTTCATTACAGCAGTGGCGGTCAGCTTGTTTTTACACAGTTTAGCGGGTTTTTGCTCGGGGTGCTGCTCGTTCCTTGGATGACAGCTACATTTAGCAAACGCTCAACTTTATTTATGATGCTGATTGTTCTTGGAATCGCACAGCTTGCGTATGGCTTTCTCCCCCCCTGGCCCCTTATGTATGCGATAGGCTTCATTGCGGGTTTTGGCTTTGGTTCGATCGAAGCCATTATCGGCGCATTGATTATTGAATCCATCCATGATAAAAAGGCGATGGCCATGAGTCGCTTGGAAATATTTTTCGGTGTCGGCGCTTTGATTATGCCGTTATTCGCCAGTTGGATGATCCGTATAGGCTATTGGCATATTTCCTTTTACATCATCGCCTTGACATCCTTGCTTCTTGCATTGGGCTTTAAGATCCTGCCTTTGGGTCAAGCAGAAGAACATTTATCTAAGAAGATAACAAACACAACTAAAACCCATGTCCCGCTTCCCTACAATAAAAGAGAAAAATATGTGTTGCTATTTTGTATACTCTTCTTTCTGATTTATGTGGGAAGCGAGATGAGCTTAGCTAATTTTCTACCTTCATTTCTAATTGTTAACTTGAACATAGATTCTGCTTTAGCCTCACTTAGTGTGACCTGCTTGTGGGGAACAATGGTGGTAGGCCGAATTATCACAGGGATCATTGCAGATAAAGTCAATTATACCTCTTTCTTACTCTGGAGCTGTCTTGGAACCGTTATTTTTACAACACTTTTCGTCTTTGTCACCAGCAGTTGGAGTGCTTTTATCGTTATTATGCTTATTGGACTCTTTATGTCTGGAATCTTTGCTGTTAGTCTGCTGTATGCCAACAAACTGCTTCCAGGTAAAATTGAAAAAACAACCAGTATCCTCATTGCCTCCGGTGGAGTAGGTGGTGCATTGATGCCGTTGGCAATGGGTTGGATTATGGATCATGCGACAGTCAATATGGCTGTTATTTTCATTATTATGGGAACTGTTGCATTGTTAGTTATGAGTATGCTCGCCTTCCGGTTGAACGTTCAGGTGCAGGCTGTGAGTAAGGCTATAATGGAAAAAGTCTAATCCTTCTTGCATGATTGCGGTGGTGCATTACACTGGAAAGTGTTATACTATTGCCTAATGAATAATCCCTACTATATGGAAGGAAGAATCAGAATGAACCCACTGGCAAGACAGTTAAACGAGACTTTAGAGCGTGAAAATCCGTATATTTATCAAATGTTATCTACCTTAGGTAAAGAGATTTACTTTCCAAAGGTTGGCATTCTCAGTCAGTCCGCAGAAGCGAAAACCAAAGCAACCAAATATAACGCCACGATTGGAACTGCCATAGAAAACGGACAGCCGATGCATTTAAAGGTCATTCAGGATACATTATCCGCCTATGAGCCTAAAGATTTATACGAATATGCACCTCCAGCCGGCAAGCCTGAATTGCGGACAGTATGGAGAAACAAAATGATCGAAGAAAATCCTTCGTTAAAAGGCAAATTGTTTGGCAACCCATTAGTGACTAATGCACTAACACACGGACTAAGCATTGTTGCTGATCTATTCGTTGGATCAGGAGACAGTGTGATTATTCCAGATAAGAACTGGGAAAATTATGAGCTTACATTTGGCATTCGTCGCGGAGGAGAAATCGTTAATTATCCTTTGTACAATAATTTGGGTAAATTTAATGCTGCTGCTTTAGCAGAGGCTATCCTTGGGCAAAAGGAAAGCGGCAAAGCAATCGTCATTCTCAACTTTCCGAACAACCCAACCGGTTACACACCCGGAATTGAAGAAGGGCGCGAGATCGTTGCAGCCATACTAGCGGGTGCTGAAGCAGGTATTAATGTGATTGTGGTTGCCGATGATGCTTACTTCGGGTTATTCTTCGAGGATTCCTTGCATGAATCACTGTTTGGAGCATTAAGTGACCTCCATCCACGTGTACTTCCAATAAAAATTGATGGAGCTACAAAAGAAGAATATGTTTGGGGCTTTCGCGTCGGCTTTATCACCTATGCAGCTAAGTCAGAAGCATTGCTCAGTGCACTCGAACAGAAAACTATGGGTATTATTCGTGCAACAATTTCAAGCGGCCCGCATCCTTCCCAAACGTTCGTACTTCATGCTTTGAAATCGCCCGAATTTAAGGAGCAGAAGCTGGAAAAATACAATATCATGAAGGGCCGTGCCAATCGGGTCAAGCAAATACTGGATGATGTTAAGTATCAGGAAGCTTGGGATTACTATCCGTTTAATTCGGGCTACTTTATGTGCCTGAGATTAAAAACCGTTGAAGCCGAAACACTTCGTCTCCACATCCTGAATCAATATGGCGTGGGCACTATTGCCTTGGGAGATACAGATCTTCGAGTCGCTTTCTCTTGTATTGAAGAGTCTGGTTTAGAAGAGTTATTCGAGCTCATTCACCAAGGGGTTCGCGATTTGGAAAAGGTTGCGACGAAATAATTTACAGTATAAACAACAATGAAGAAGACCTGAGGCTAAAATTGCCCCGGTCTTCTTTTTTAACTATTTGATCTCAATTTCCTTTGCCATCCTATCACTACTCCGTGCGTCTGCTATGCTTCTTTTAAAGCTGCTTCGCAACCAAGGTAAATGTCTTAGGAATTCCCTTATCAAAAAGCTCGGATGATACATTGGGCTCTTCCTTTAAAATCTCAATGAATAAACCCGCCTCCGCAACTGAAGTGACGATCTCACCTAACGTCCAACGGCGAAGCTTGGTTTTCTTCAAATCCTTTTGTTTATCTGCAGCTAAGAATTTCAAATAAGGCACCTCAACCTCTTCAATCGAAGTGTCAAAATAATCCCCATCCACCTTATGCTTGCGAATGGCCTGAGTCGTTCCACGCGAACTGATCAGCTTGGTCGTAATCGGATGAAAATCCTGCAGCACCAACCGTCCTCCTGGACTCAACAGCCTAGAAACAATCGTCATCAAGGGCAACAAATCCGTGAAGTAATGCAAAATCCCAAATTCCATCAGTACGATCTGGTAATCTCCAGTTAACTCCTCTTTTTGCAACTCCAATACATCCGATACGATATAATTGAGCTTCACTCCCGCAGCTTGAGCCAACTCCTTCGCATAACGTGCATTCTCCGAGGCAATGTCCACAACAGTCGTTTGGGCACCTAGCAATGCCATAGCAACTGCTTTACTTCCATGCGAGCCGAGTAGATTAATTGCTTTTTTTCCGTTAACATCACCTATCCATGTACGGAGCGACGAAAGACGTGCAGCGGGATTCGATACTATTCTAGCTGCAGCTTCAGCAGGAGTCCCATATCGGGATGTCCAAGCGTTATAGGGATCTTGATTCCATGCCGCTTCATTCGTTGTACTTACTTCCTTTTGCATGTATGTTATACCTCCATTGATCAGTGTTTCATCCACTTCGGTGCACCTTTATTTTTGCGGTCACGCTCACGGTTGTTTTTCGCCTTTTTTACAATTGGTTTTGGTGCTATCGGAAGCGGCTCACTTTTTCTTACTCTTTCTACAATCGGTGTTGAAACCTCTTTAAACCCCTTTTGCTTCTGCATGACCGGATTTAACTTGCTTATTTTGGGTTCCTCAGGATCCACTATTTTTCCTTCATACATGTCCTTTTGCTCAAAGGTAACACCCAAGGCTTTCGCATATTTATCCATAATAAATTGTTGCTTACGCGCAACGATGGAGATAACCGTACCTTTTCGTCCCATCCGGCCTGTCCGACCTGCGCGATGAATATAATGATCCGCATCTACAGGTAAATCCAAATTAATGACATGGGTGACTTCCGTTAAATCTAAGCCGCGCGCAGCCACATCGGTAGCTAAAAGCAATTGAAACCTTCCTTCGCGAAAGCCGCTCATCGCTCGGGCACGCTCCTGTTTACTGGCTTCACCGAATAAGGCTTCAATGGTTAGACCCACATAACTTAGCTTCTGTACAACCTCTGCCGCATCGTCTGTTTCATTGATAAAAACAATCGCTGATTTGGGATTATACAGGCGAACCAATCGCCGTAGTGTATCTATTTTTTCGCGCTCATCACAAACAAAGTAGAGATGCTCTAACGTTTCTGCCGCTTTTTGTGTAGGATTGATGTGAACCAGAACTGGCTCCTTCATCCATCGCATGGCAGCAGCTTGAATCGCATCTGAGATTGTCGCAGAGAAAAACAGAATCTGTCGATCCCGCATGGCACTTTTCAGAATAGCTTCTACTTCCATCATAGAACCCAAATCAAAGACTTGATCCACCTCGTCAACGACTATGGATGTTGCGTAATGCATCGAAAGCTTTTTCGCCTTGATCAGCTCGAGTATACGTCCTGGGGTGCCGACGACAATCTGTGGATGGAACCGCAGCTTTTCAATTTGCCGACTGACGGATGCTCCACCAATTAATGGCTGTGCCAAAATGTGGCTTTGCTCTGTCAATTTTTCAATTTCGCGGATAATTTGCATTCCGAGCTCTCTTGTAGGTACTAGGACCATGACCTGAAGCTGCTTTAGGCTCTGATCGATTTTATGCAAGGTAGGTAGTAAATAAGCTAGGGTTTTCCCAGTCCCTGTTTGTGATTGGGCAATGACGTCTTTGCCAGCAAGAATAAGGGGAATGGCTTCTGCTTGTATAGGAGTCGGGCTCTCAATGTTCATTGCCTGCAAAGGAGCCAATAAGGCTGGAGCAATCTGTAAAGCTTCAAAGCTGGTTTGCATGCGAATCCTCATTTCAACGTTTTCTTTCATTATAAGCTTTTCTGCCTTAATTCACACTCCAATCATCATCAATTTTCTGTTTGATCGTTTCTCTTGCTCGAAATAGACGTTGTTTAATGACGCTTTCGCTCACATTCAGTTCAGCAGCCATTTCTTTGTAGGACATAAAGTGCAACCAACGCATTTCAAAAATCCGTCTATATTCGGGCTTCAAATAACTTAGATATTGAATAATCGATTCCTCCATAACTTTCATTTCGACCTCATCTTCAAGCGGAGTGCTAACATTGGAGGTTGATCTAACCTCTATCTCCTCAATCGATTCCTCCTTCTCAAGCTCATCGCGATTTCGCTTTATTTTATGCAAAAAGTTAAGTGCCACATTTCGGGTTAGCTTCTTTAGCCACCATTCCATTTTGCTCCAGTCTTGCAGTTGATCTGATTTACTTAATGAACGTAAAAAAGCTTCCTGTATAATATCTTCCGTAACCCCATGATCCTTAACAATAAAATAAACCATAGGAAACATTAGCAAATAAAAGTCTTTATATACTTCCAACTGTTGTTCGTGCGGCAATGTATGAAAATCCGTTGCGAATAACAATATTAAGTGTCTAGGCATACATCCCCTCCACATCTCCCTATTTATTATTCAAGAATTTATATATGATTTTATTTGAGATCCAAGGGAACACCACAATGAATTTGGCAGCCCAGCCAAATAAAAAAGGTAAATTGATTTCCATTTTTCGCTGAATGACAGCACGAATTACAGCTTGACCGACTTGATCAGGCTGGAGCATATGTGTTTTCATTTTGCTAGCGTAGTTACCAGAAGGGTCGGCACGATCAAAGAAAGGCGTATCAACTGGCCCCGGATTGACTGCAGTTATAAAGATACCCGTTCCTTTTAATTCCTGACGCAGGCTATTGGTAAAACCAAGCACAGCATGCTTCGATGCGCAATAACCGCTAGATTTAGCAGTCCCAATCTTACCCGCTAATGAAGCAATATTGACGATATGACCTGATTTAGCCGCAAGCATATGAGGCATAACCGCTTTGGTGCATCGTACAGTCCCCATATAATTGACATCCATCATCTGTTCCATAGTTTGCAGACTCGCTTCTGCCAAGCTCTCAAACACACCATAACCTGCATTATTAATCAGAATATCAATTTGACCGTATGTATGAATAATCTGATTTGTAGCCGCAAAAACCTGTTCCGAAGAAGTAATATCTGTAACAATACATTCATGTTTCCCTTGCATCAATGCAGCGATTCGTTGCAGTTTCTCCTTAGACCTTGCAAGCAGAACAACAATTGCACCTAACCGAGATAGCTCCTGTGCCAACCAAGCACCAATCCCGCTGGAAGCTCCAGTAATAACAACTACCTTATCCTTATAAAACGAACTCAATCATCAACCCCCCCTGCTTCAAAAAAAATAAAAGCGGAAGCCTTCCGAAGAAAGCCCCACTTTGGATGTATAGAATGAATGAGCAGCTAAATGTTCATTATTGCCCATCAACCGTGTGAGTCTTTTCCAAATAGATTGTCATAGCACTCGCTATGTTATAATAACCTGAATGTCCAATTCTCCAATTCCTTCAATAATTAACGGAATTGTAAGTGCCTTCTTAGGTATAAACCCAGCGGCGGTCACGGATTGAACCACCCTTGGAGGTGTAATATCTACTCTTACCCCTTGATTATATAACATTGTACTTGCATTACCACTAATCATATTGCCTAGCTCAGAGATCGCGCTGTGACCCATTTCATCCATTTCAGTCAGAACAAATCCACCCATCATCGCAGATACGAGCTTCAAAGCAACTTCTTCATGGAGACCAAATACAATATCTCCTTGCATTTGTCCAGTAATACCGATTTGGATCCAAATATATTTTTCAACAAATTTAATATCCTTAATCCCGAGTTGCCCAGTTGTTGGACGAATATTAATCATTTGTTCTATTACAATTCTTGCAGATTCCAAAAAGGGGTTTATGTATTCCGCCTTCATCGACATTTGCTCCTTTTCGACATAATTCAGCAAAAGGTTATCTTGTACCATTATAAACGAAAGACATGGGACAAGTATACTATTTTTATCCAAGTATTTTATCCAAGTATTTTTTATGAATTTTCACGACTAATTTTGTTCATTACCTGGATTATTATTACAAAAGCCTATTTAATTAGTATAACACATTATCTCGTGGTAAACTTTGGTTATGCAACCTTTGGCCGTACGAAGTAAATTTTCAGCTGAAAACTCAGACTATACAAACGATGCTAGTTTTGCCAAGGTAAAACTCTTAGGAGGATCAACTGTGATCGGATTTTTAATTGATTTAGACGGAACCTTATACAATGGGCACAACCCAATCCCTGAGGCCTTCGAATTCATTGATTTGCTGCAGCAAAAAAAACTGCCTTTTCTCTTGCTAACGAACAATTCCTCCTGACTACCCAAGGAGGTTGCCATACATCTTCATGAGGTAAGTGGTATTCTAGTCACCACTGATGAAATTTTCACCTCCGCGCAGGCTGCCGCGCAATATATTACAGACCAACAAAAGCATGCTTCCGTCTATTGCATAGGCGAGGAAGGCTTACATAATGCGCTCGAATCAGCGGGGCTTATTATCACGAATAACTCTGCATCCACCCAGCCTGATTTTGTCGTCCAAGGAATCGATCGCCAATTTACCTATAAGAAGCTAGAAAGAGCGGTTCAATATATAGCTGAAGGTGCTATTTTTATCAATACCAATCCCGATCATTTACTTCCTGCTGGTGACCAACCCCATCCCGGTGCTGGTTCTTTAGCCGCTGCCATCGAGACAGCAAGCCAGGTTCAGCCGGTTATCATTGGCAAGCCTTCCCCCATCATCATGAACTATGCCATTCAACGATTGGGAATGACTGCTGCTGACATATGGGTTGTGGGCGACAATATTCGTACGGATATTGGAGGTGGGAAGCTTGTACGCTGTTCTACAGCTCTAGTGTTAACAGGCCTCGCTGCAGCACACAATGTCCAACATCAAATAGACACTACCCATATTCAACCTGATCTTATATGTACAGACCTAAAAATGTTAGCTGAGAAACTCCAGTTAAACAAATAAGCACACCATATTTGCATAAAACAAACCTCCGGTTGTTAATGACAATGGAGGTCCAAAGCTTCATCGACATTAGCATTCACCTGCCATCACACTTTTTGTTTAGTCTTATCTGGAATTTCCAACTTGGCTGAACCCATCGCTAGGATGAATACAAGTGCTAACACACCCAACACTATGGACCATTGGTAGACATACGCAATCGAATCTGCCAAAGCACTTAATAGCTTGTGCATTACATCCGGATGAATTGCTTTCTGAACTTTCTCCTGAAGGAGTCCTCTGCCATCGCCAATTTGCTCTCTGAACTCAGCAGGTACTAAGTTCACTAGACTATTTTTAAGATGATGGGTCTGTAGTGTACCAAAAACGGTTATCCCAATAGCCGATCCAATTGTCCGAAAGAATGTATTCATGGAGTTGGCACTGCCGCGTAATTTAAAATCCAAATTCTGCAAAGCTGAAGTAGCAATGATCGGGAACGAAGTCCCCATACCTAATCCCATTAGAATCATATATAGTGTGACTACCCAACGCTCAGTGTTAATGGATATCGTGCTAAGTAATATCATCGAGATCATCATCATGACAATCGAAACCAGCATAATACTGCGATAAGAGAATTTACCGATAAACCTCCCACCGATAATGCTGCTTGCCACAACCCCAAGCATCATTGGAGTCAGCACTAACCCTGCACTAGTGGCTGTTCCGCTAAACACCCCTTGGATGAATAAGGGGATATAAGAAGCGCCTGAAATCATAATCGCACCATAAAAGAATGAAATTCCCATGCTCGCTGTAAACAAACGGCTTTTAAACAATGCCAGCGTTACAATTGGATCACTAGCTTTGGTCTGCCACCATAAGAAGGAGATCAACAAAACAACGAACCCAAGGAAAAAACTAATGATTTGCGAGGAATCCCATGGATATTGTTTGCCGCCTAGCTCCAAGCCAAACATTAGACAAACGATCGCACCGACCATGAGCACAGTTCCAGCCCAATCGATCTTTTGCTTTTTAAAGGACTTGGCTTCATGGTAAGACATATATAACATGATAAATGCAATCACGCCTAAAGGAAGGTTGACGTAAAAAATCCAGCGCCAATCCACATAATCCGTGAAGAATGCACCTGCAAGCGGCCCTAAAACACTCGATAAACCAAAAACAGCGCCGAATAAGCCCTGCATCTTACCCCGTTTTTCCGGAGGGAAAATATCAAAAATAATCGTGAATACGATCGGCATCAGCGCACCACCGCCAATCCCTTGAATGGCGCGATACACAATAAGCTGTGTCATGCTTTGCGCAGTACCACATAAGGCAGATCCAATCATGAAAATAACGAGACCCAGTAAAAAGAATTTTTTGCGTCCATACATATCCGATAGCTTTCCGAAAATGGGCATACCGGCAACGCTAGTAATCAAGTAGGCTGAATATACCCATACAAACTTATCTAACCCACCAAACACCCCTAAAATTGTTGGCATTGCCGTCGAAACAATGGTTTGATCCAATGCTGCTAGCAAAAGCCCGAGCATCAAGCCAATTACAGTCAGCTTGATGTTGGTCTTCTTGAGATCCATTTTGTCGCCTCTATTCAATTTTTTATTAGATAACTTTTATTATATTCAAATTCGAGTGATAGGCAACACCTTTATTGCCCTCCCTTTTAAATTCGCCTATAATTAATGGGATACTTCTGCTAATTCAATAAAGCTAGCGCATCCATCCAAGGAGGGTTTATTCTGAATATCAATCAATTGGAAACGTTAATTGCCCTCTCCAAAACAATGAGCTTTCGCAAAACCGGGGAAATGCTCAATTTAACCCAACCTGCTGTTTCCGCACAAATAAAAAGCTTAGAGGAAGAGTATCACAGCTTGTTGATTGATCGCAGCCAGCCCGTAACCTTAACGGACAATGGAAAAGTCTTCTTAGAGCATGCCCATAAAATTGTCCGTATAGTCGAAGAGCTGAAGCAGCGATTAGCCGATTTGGAGCATACGCCTCAAGGTCATATTACATTAGGTACAACAACCTCGATTGCTATTCAAATCTTACCCAGAGTGCTTTCATATTTTCAAGATCAATTTCCTTTGATTCAAACAACCATTCATTCCATGCCATCATCCCAGATCATGACGAATGTGGAGAATGGTCATATTGATATTGGGATTGCTTATCTTTTTGATAAGAGCCCCTCCCTTGAAACGTCCATACTTTATTATGATACGTTTGAGCTTGTAGTATCTACAAAGCATCCACTCGCTCTGGTCAAGCACACAACTGTCGAACAATTGCGCAGTATCCCTTTTATTATGCTTTCTCCTGATACGGCAGGAAGACAGTTTACCGAGCGAATTTTCAAACAGCATCATATTCGTCCGCATATTATTATGGAACTATCCAGTAGTGAAGAAGTCAAACGGATGGTAGAATTAAATTTAGGTGCTGCAATTATTTCCAAAATGTCCATTATTAATGAATTAAAGCGCGGTACGCTGCAAACAATTAAAGTTAATGAGTTGGAAATCAGCCATCCTATTGGTCTAGTCTACAAAGCAGGGCGTTACTTGAGCTCAGCCATGCAGCAATTTTTGAGTGATTTGAAAGGTATGCCGGAGTCCCATTTTGTTGGTTCGGAATAACCCATTTCCTTAGGAGGTTTCATCATGAAGTTCGATTTACATACCCATCATGATCGCTGCGGTCATGCCGAAGGTGAAATACGCGATTATATTGAAGCCGCAATCGCGAGTGGTCTAATTGCCATTGGTATCTCAGATCACTCCCCTTATTTCGCTAGCTCTGAAGAGCAGGAACAGCCTTTAATTGCCATGGGTAAGAGTGAATTCCCGCTATATGTTGCCGAAATCCTGCGACTCAAGGAAGAATACAAATCGCAAATCGATGTGCTTTTGGGAGTTGAGTCGGACTTTTTTCCAGAGGTTGCAGACATTTATCGTGCTGAATATGCCAAATATCCATTTGATTACATCATCGGATCTGTTCACCAAGTGAAAGGGGTAAGTATTTTCAATCACAAACGCTGGAACAAGCTTACTGAAACCCAAAAAGTAGCTGATAAAGAGGCTTATTACGAGCTCATTATACAGTCGGCACGCAGCGGTATGTTTCAAGTTCTCGGACATATCGATGCTATGAAAGGCTTTTACCTCCCATTTTCTGAGATCAAAACCAACACAGTTGACGAGGCGCTTCAGGTGATTGGCGAATATAAGGTAGCCATAGAAATTAACACTTCAGGTAAAACGAAGGCTTGCGGAGGGTGGTATCCATCGGATGAGATTTTGGAGCGCGCCTTATATCACGGGGTTGAGGTAACTTTTGGCTCGGATGCCCATAAACCTAGCCGCGTTGCGGATGAGTGGGATGAAGTCAGCAAGCGTTTGAAGGAAATCGGCTTCAAGGAATGGGTCTATTTCAAGCAAAAACGGCGTCAGGTTGTTCTACTTTAAAACCCCAAGAAAAAGCCTCTTTTTCAGAGTCTGTCGCTCAAATCCTCCGTTTTCATTTCCTCTCTTAACTTCAATGCATGACTTAACATTTTTTGAAAGTCTTCAGAAAGCTCAAATCGCTTGGCAGACTCATAAGCTTCAATTAATTCCGCAGTACTTAGTTGTTTCATGATGTTGTTATTAATGGAGCTAGTATCCGTAAACATTCTTTTTCCTCACCTGTATCAATATTTTCAACATTCAAGCGTTGACGAACAGACTCCCATGATGCCATTATTTGCTCGTTAGAGCAGAACGGTGCTTTATAAGTTTCACTCAAAGCTCGTGACATAGCTTTATCAAATAACTTATTGCATCTAAATTGAGATAAAAGCAGTTCGTTATCGATCATCTCTTAACCCCCGCTACGTCCTTTGAATCTACAACGCCTCTAATAATAGGTTATTATGGGAATCACCTTTCATTAATAGATTAACATAGAACTATTTTTCCGAGGTAGTTTGTTGGGGATTTAAAAAGATGTTGTATTAAGTTAAAAAATGTGTTAAATAGAATGACTTTTTAGACAAAAAAAATAACGCTTGCGCGTTATTTTAAATTTAAACGTTTGCGATGTGTGTTTGATACATAACATCTTTTATCTGTTCCTTTAAAATGCAGCAGCTGCAAATTCTTATCGTAATGCGATATTTGCTCTGTTCTAGCAATGTAGCACCGATCAATTCTCTCAAATCCATCCAATAGAGTGCAATCTTCAAGTGAGTTAGGAAGAAAGAACCGTTCCGATTTCGTATGTACAGCAATTTTCTGCTCTTCCGAAGCGAAAAAGATAATGTCCAGATGATCTATAAAAATTGCTGATGCCCTCTTCTCCCCATCTACCTTGATGACTAGCACTTGAGACATGACCTTCACTCCAAACTATTTTTTCAAGAGTTCTTTGGGTACTTCGGGACTATGAACGTAAAAAGGAGACAAAACACTAACAGTCATAACCGATAAAGCAACTAAAAAAAGCGAACTAAATTGAACTATTTTTTTCATCTACTATGCCTCCTTTACCCCTTATTAGCATTAATGACTGTATAAATGAACAAATTGCTAATGCCTCAGATAAAAAGAAAATATTTATAGTGACAAGAATTATGGCAATTGCTTTTAATAGCGGATAATATTTTTTTGGAATATTTGTTTGATTTTCAAGTTCAAATGGAGCAAAAAAAATAATTATGATTATAGTACTGATCGTTACTATTAAAGTGCTTATCTGATTTAATGGAATATGCGGAATAATCGAAAGTATAGTGGCAGAAAATAATATACAACCAATGGAAGATTTAAGGTGACGCCCTCCAGTACAGGCACGAAGTACAGCAAATGCAAGTAACACAAAAAGTGTTTCCATTAACTTACCAGTTACAAACCCAATTAATGTGGAAGAAACTACAATTGAAAATAAATTAAAAAAAATAAGCAAACCATACTTCATCACTTCAATGCTTGCGGTTTTTTCGTTATTAATAGATTTCATTTTAAAAGCAATTCTTTCCGCAAAAGCATCCAAGTTAACCATCTTCCCAATCCTTTCTATTTGAAAGATAAAGCAGCATAGCGATTGAAATTACTAAGATTATAATAAAAATAATACTGTCTTCTGTATTTTTGTAATTATTTATAATATAGTAAGCAAATGCTAAAAGAATCGATGAAATTATTAATACAAACAAAAAAAACAAATTTATCTTTGTAAATTTCATTCTTCCATGAATGCTTGTTGGCACAAAATCAAACCCTTTATTTGTTTTACGAATTAGCCAACCAATGGATGAAAAAATTATTGCCGTGCCTATCTGCAGCGTATACCCTGTCAAAGAATTTTCCTGAATATCGGATATTTTTAATAAACCAAGCATAGAAAAAATTAGCACAACTATACCTTGAATCAATCCATAACCAAAAAATGCAGTGAACGACATTATTGCCGCATAAAATACTTGAACTTGAAAAAGCATCCATACTAGTATAAATAATAATATAAATTGTACAATAGTTGTAATATTCTCCATCCCATCAATACGCATGGTATAAGATACATAACATAGAATGATCGAGGTTAGCGCAATCTGCTTGCGGTATCCCTTGAAGCGAAATCTAAAAAGGGCGAACATCAAAATAAAAATGGCTACATACTCCGCACTTGAAAATAAAGTAAACAGTACGAACTTCATCAAACATGCCCCTTCCCCTTGTATTTTAACTCAATTTTTTCCAATTGGCTACTGTTATTTTGCAAGCGTTTCCATTTTATTTACAAATAAATAATCGATATCCATAAATGCTTTATTTTGGAACTACCTTATAGTTCATCCACATGCGCAAACATCATTTTGATTACATCCAAAGCCATTTGCTTTTGCTTGGAGGAGCGACCGTGCAAGATTTGTGCTAATTGATTTAACGTTTGGTCATCCGTTACTTTTCCCATTGAGTCTTGCAATAAATAATCGATAGTTACTCCAAGCTTATTCGCCAGCCTTACTAATGTATCCAGAGTCAGGCTTCGCTCTCCTCTTTCGATCTGACCGATATAGGAGTCTGAAATATCTATACTCTCCGCAATTTTTTCCTGCGTAAGGTTTAACTTTTGCCTCTCTTCACGAATTCTCTTGCCCAATAAACTATAATCCATATGTACTTTACACACCCCTCAATAAACTTTAGTAAACATAGCAAGGGAATGTAATAAGCTATGTGTTGTTTTTATGTATACTAAATGTGTTCGAATAAATGTATCAATGGGTATCATCGGTCTAAACTACGTTTAACTACAAGCTGTTTTCCTCCCATTCTCCTTGATAGCCGTTTCTTTCAAGCAGGTCTGTATGGTGAGTCATTGTTGGGCTCCTTGTTTAAAACACAATTCTGAAATTTTTCTTTAAAAGATATATAATGGAGCAATGGAATGATTACCATCAACGAGGTGGCAGCTTAGTGGAGCATTACTGGAAACGAAATTTGATCATGTTATGGATTGGCGTGTTTTTCTGCAGCACTGCTTATACGATATCCATTCCCTTTTTGCCTATTTTCATACATACGGAGCTTGGTGTCACCGAACATTTGGAAGCTTGGTCTGGAATCACTTTTGGAGTCTCCTTTCTAGCAAGTGCCTTAATTGCTCCTTTTTGGGGTTCACTTGCTGATAAATATGGACGAAAGCCCATGTTAATTCGCTCTGGATTTAGCCTAAGTGTGATGTATTTTGTCACCTTTTTTGTACACGATCCTTATATTTTTCTAATCGTCCGCATTTTCCAAGGCTTATTAGCAGGCTTTGTTCCTGCTGCCATTGCGCTGGTTGCAACCAATACACCTGAAAAACAAGTCGGCTATGCACTAAGTGTGATGTCTACAGCTTCTGCTGCTGGGAGTGTTATTGGACCCTTAATCGGTGGTTTGGTCAGTCATTTAATTGGGAATCGCGAATCCTTTGTTTTATCTGGCTTGGTCGTTTTGGTTGCTGCCTTTATTGGCTTAGTTGGTGTCAAAGAAGGTCATTTCAATCGCTCTTCTGATCGTTCCAGCGTGCTTAATGATTTAAAAATGGCCATCCATAACCGTCAACTAATGGGTGTGCTTGGTATAACGATGCTTGTTGCCACATCCGTGATGATACTCGAGCCACTTATTACGTTATATGTCATTCAAATTGGCAATAACACCAATAACGCTTCATTGAGCTCTGGAATTATTTTCTCAGCTGTGGGGGTTGCTACTGTAATCATGGCACCTCGCTGGGGTAGAATTGGACAGAAAATCAGCTACAACAAAACACTTTTTATCGGCTTGCTTGGCGGTGGTTTTGGGAATCTCCTACAATTGGGAACGCATCATTTACTCGGATTTGGTATTCTGCGCTTTAGCTACGGATTGTTTTTTGCAGCCGTTTATCCCGCATTAAACTCACTAATTGTTAAATATACCGAACCGGATTTTCGAGGTAGAGCGTTCAGTCTTAATCAATCCGCTAATCAAATGGGGATGATGGCTGGGCCTGTGCTTGGTGGCTTTCTAGGGGGCTGGATTGGTATTCCAATGGTATTTCTCATTAACGGCTTAGCCTTAATTGGCGTTGGCGTTGGTTATAAGCTGCGGGGTCCAAAGGGGACTAAAGCGACAATTGCGAAACGAAAGGAGGTTCCAAAGTGAAAATTATCATAGCACCTGACTCCTATAAAGGCAGCTTGTCTGCTGCTGAAGCTGCGGAAGCGATTGAAAGAGGAATAAAACGCTATCTGCCGCAAGCTGAAACTATTAAATTGCCCATGGCTGACGGTGGGGAAGGTACTTTGGACAGCCTTATTGCCGCAACAAACGGAAGGAAAATTCAGCTCACTGTAACGGGGCCTCTTGGGCATCCTGTTGAAGCTATGTATGGGATCATTGAGCCGAATTCCACTGCGGTGATTGAGATGGCCAGCGCTTCCGGGATTTGTTTGTTGTCAACTGACCAACGGAATCCATTGCTAGCTACAACCTACGGTACTGGCGAGTTAATTAAACATGCGCTTGATGCAGGATGTCGTAATTTCATTCTAGCCATTGGCGGAAGCGCAACCAATGACGGCGGCTCTGGAATGCTGCAGGCGCTTGGCATGCAGCTTAGGAATGTTTCGGGTCAATCCGTCGGCACAGGTGGTGAATCCTTACAATATATATCGATTATAGACGGTAGTCAATTCGACCCGCGAATTGCCGAATCTCTTTTTCTCCTCGCTTGTGACGTACAGAACCCTTTTATAGGCTCGAATGGCGCCACTCATGTATTTGGCCCGCAAAAAGGCGCAACGCTGGAGATGGTAGAAAACCTTGAACGGTATATGACATCATGGGCGAATGTTATTGCAGTAAAGACAGGTATTCGTGTGCATGAAATGCCTGGAGCAGGAGCTGCTGGTGGAATCGGAGGCGCATTCCTCGCCTTCTTCCCAGTCGAAATGAAACGCGGCATCGATGTTGTCATTGCATATTCCCGTTTAGGCGATCATTTCGCCGATGCAGATCTAGTCATTACAGGCGAAGGTCAGATCGATGTTCAGACTGCCTCAGGCAAAACGCCGATGGGTGTCGCCCAGGAAGCCTTCAAGCATCATGTACCCACAATCGCATTAGCTGGTTCCGTTGGCAAAGGCATCGAAGCACTTTACCCTTACGGTATGATTAGTGTACACAGCATCATCAATAGCCCCATGTCTTTACAGACAGCTATGGAAAAAGCAGCGGAGCTATTGGAGCAAAGCGCGGAGCAGGTAATCCGCACCTTTATACCCACACACCGAAGAACAAGGTGTGATTGCTGCGGTTAAGCGCTTGATGCATATTTCGTTTGGGTCGAAATCCATACGAGCAAGAAGGGGACCTTCACCCTCCAGCCGGAGCTCAGCTCTCTCTTGTTCCCATTCGGGTGAAATTGACGATGCGGTAGGAAACTATGCGCTAATATTGCAGTTTTGCTGGCCCCCCCTGCTGAGCTGCATAAAATGATTGAAGATCCAACCTTAAGTTATACGATCAATGGCAGGTGCAGAAGCAAAACGTGATCCAAGTATGGGCAGATGTCCATCTCTATTCCGCGCTGCCCGATGTCAATGTCGTTTAGCGATGATGGAGCCAGTAAATGATAGGACTGAAACCTTGGATATACTTGCTGCCAAGTATGGCGAGGGTATGACCATAGCAGTGCTGCCGCAAGCACCTCTGACTATTCCTTACGTTGTGGAGTAATACCCCACAAACAAAAAGGAAGACCGGCCCGTCGGGGGCTGGTCTTCAAATGTTTATTTTAAAAGGGGGTCTTGTTTATTATAATAACCTATCTATATTAAAGGACAATAACAGCTATATTTCAATTGTGTTACAAATTTTGGGGGTAATTATCATTGCGTGTTTTGCCATCCTTATAGTATAATTATTTCCGCGTTGTAATAATACTATTAAAGGGGTGGAGATAACGATGACAACTATAGATACGTATGACTTTCACCATCTCGAGCATATGAAGGAACAATCCAAATCACGAAAAACGTTATGGATTACACTCATTTTAACAGCATTCTTTACCATTGTTGAGATTATTGGAGGATTATTGTCCCATTCTCTAGCCTTGCTTTCCGACTCTGCTCATATGATTTCTGATGTTATAGCCCTTGGTCTAAGTATGTTAGCGATTCACTTGGCCACTAGGGCGCCTAATGCACGCTTTACATTCGGTTACCTTCGCTTTGAGATCATTGCCTCCTTTCTAAACGGACTTGCACTAGCCGTTATCTCCATTGGGATCTTCATTGAGGGAATCAATCGTATTATTCACCCCGAGCCTGTAAAAATGGGCCTGATGCTCACCATTGCTTCCATTGGGTTCGTCGTCAACTTAGTACTAACGATTGTGCTTAGCCGCAGCATGAAAGAAGAAGATAACTTAAATGTACAGAGCGCGCTTTGGCACTTTTTTGGGGATTTACTTAGCTCGGTTGGTGTCATTATCTCAGCTATTGTCATTTATTATACTGATTTTCTCGGAGCTGATCCGATTATCAGTATCGTCATCGGTGGGATTATTTTTTATGGTGGTGCCAGAATAATTCGTGAATCGTTCCTGATTCTCATGGAATCTGTTCCTACAAAGTTCGATCTGGATGAAATGCGGGTCAACATTGCAATGGTCGAAGGTGTTGAGAATGTTCACGAAATGCATCTTTGGGCTATCTCTACTGACCATTATTCGCTCACTGCGCATATATTCATTCATCACAGTGTTCAGCCGTTCTGCATCATTCTAGCCATTAATGAAACACTTAAAGAGAAGTATGGCATTACTCATTCCACCATTCAAATGGAAGAAGCGCATATTCATAATCACGGGGAATATGGAAAACAATTTTTAAAGGAGCAGGAAGATAAGCATCATGGAGTGTAATAAACAGAATGCAGCGAAAAAATCACATTAAGGAAAATGTTTCGTTATTACAGACTACATTTTCGTTATCAGCTATGATGTGGTTAAATAGGAAGAAATAACGAAAGAATGGCGTTATTAGCGAAAGGGTTTCGTTATTAACGCCATTCTTTCGTTATTCCCGCCACCTGGCCCCTTTTCAAACTATAATAAGGAAAATCATAGCACTAATAACGAAATTCTTTCGCTAAGGTGCACGGAATGGACAGAAATGCACCTCATTTCACAAAATGAGCTAAAACCGATGAAACAAGTTACAAATTTTATACTTTCAGATACCGCACAAAAAAAGGAGAACCACTCTCGTGGTTCTCCCTTTTTTTGTGCGGTCACGCTTTTTCTAATAAACTAGCTCCTGCAATCCCGGGATGTGTCATTTCGTAAGGATCGAGTATGATTGCCAATTCCTCAGCCGTAAGTACTTGATACAACAAGCATAACTCTCTCACCGATTTACCTGTTTGAATGGCTTCTTTGGCAATCCTTGCTGAAACCTCATAACCTAAATGAGGATTAAGAGCTGTAATAATACCAACACTATTCTCAACATAGCCACGACATCTCGCTTCATTTGCTTTGATTCCTTCCAGACAATAAATTCTGAAAGCTTTAAATACTTGATTCATCATACTTAAAGATTGGAGAAGATTAAATACCAACACGGGCTCCATTACATTCAATTCCAGCTGCCCTGCTTCAGAAGCAAGGCATATGGTATGATCATTGCCGATAACCTGGAAAGCGACTTGATTGACTACCTCGCACATGACCGGATTTACCTTGCCTGGCATAATCGAGGAACCCGGTTGTCGATCCGGGAGGCTGATTTCTCCTAGACCTGCTCGCGGACCTGAGGCCAATAAACGGAGGTCATTTGCGATCTTGGACATATTGATCATACACACTTTTAAAGACGCTGAAACCTCTGTATAAGCATCCGTATTTTGCGTTGCATCGATTAGATCCTCTGCAGTTTTCAAAGGGAATCCGCTGATATCAGCCAATAATTCGACAACCTTTTCTATATATAGGGGATCGGCATTTAACCCTGTCCCTACGGCCGTAGCACCCATATTAATTTCGTACAGATGCTCTTGTGTCTGTTTTATTCTTTTTATATCGCGCGCTAGCACTTTACTGTAAGCTTGAAATTCCTGACCCAATCGAATCGGAACCGCATCCTGCAAATGCGTTCGTCCCATTTTGATAACAGCGTCGAATTCCACTGCCTTTAGTTGAAAAGCTTGATGCAATTCTTCCATGGTTCCCAGCAGCTTTTTGATTAACGAAAGAGTAGCAATATGAATAGCTGTTGGAAATGCATCATTTGTGGACTGTGATTTATTAACATGACTGTTCGGACTTAAGGAAAAATAATCACCTTTCACCCCGCCTATCAATTCAAGGGCACGATTAGCGATCACCTCATTGGTATTCATGTTAATGGACGTGCCGGCTCCCCCTTGAATCGGGTCAACTAAAAACTGATCATGCCATTTACCAGCGATAATTTCTTCGGCTGCTTGCACGATAGCTTCTCCCAAACGCGGAGTTAGTTGTCTAACTTCCATGTTTGCTAATGCTGCAGCTTTTTTAACTTTAGCCATCGCGATAATAATTTCCTTGTGAATGCGATAGCCTGTAATCGGAAAATTCTCGACGGCTCTTAAGGTTTGAATCCCATAGTATGCATCAATCGGAACTTCCTTCGAACCCAAAAAATCGTTTTCAATTCTAACGTCCTCTGGCATAACAGATTCTCCTCAAAATTTTCTTGGGATATTACAGCCCCAGCCACTTCTTAAACAGATGCTTGGTGGTATCGGCATTCATTGCTGCGATTGAGGTTGTTAGAGGAATCCCCTTCGGACAAGAGCGTACACAGTTCTGTGAGTTGCCGCAGCCCTCGATGCCGCCATCTTCCATCAGCGCGTCCAAACGTTCTTCCTTGTTCATTTCACCCGTAGGATGAACATTGAACAAACGAACCTGTGAAATCATGGCAGGCCCCATAAAGCTTGACTTCTCATTCACATTCGGACAAGCTTCTAAGCAAACGCCACAGGTCATGCACTTAGAGAGCTCATAAGCCCATTGGCGTTTCGATTCAGCTAAACGTGGTCCTGGTCCAAGATCGTATGTGCCGTCAATGGGAATCCATGCTTTGACTTTCTTCAAGGCGGTAAACATCCGACCACGGTCAATCACTAAATCCCGAATGATCGGGAAAGTCGACATCGGCGCAATGTGAATCGGCTGCTCCAGCTTATCAATAAGTGCCGTACAAGCTTGGCGCGCTTTACCGTTAATCACCATCGAACAGGCTCCGCATACTTCCTCTAGACAGTTGGATTCCCAGCATACCGGAGTCGTTGTTTCGCCCTTTGTGTTTTTCGGGTTGCGTTGAATTTCCATAAAAGCACTTATCACATTCATGTTGGCACGATAAGGAATTTCAAATTCTTCCGTATAGGATTTTGAAGTTTGATCGTCTTGACGCGTAACAATCAGCTTAACTGTTTTGCTCGTTGTTGTTGTCTCAGCCATGATCATGCGCCTCCTTTTTTCTTATCGGTGGAGTAATCACGCTTACGCGGCTTGATTAAAGATACATCAACATCCTCGTAAGTAATAATAGGCTTCTCAGGTGTATATTTAGCAAGCGATGTTTTCATAAAACGATCATCATCACGCTCAGGGAATTCTGGCTTGTAATGTGCCCCACGACTTTCATCGCGTTGCAACGCACCAATCGTCATCGCACGAGCAAGCTCAAGCATGTTATGTAGCTGACGGGTGAAAGCAACCCCTTGATTGTTCCAACGTGCCGTATCGGTCATATTAATATTCTTGTAACGAACCAACAGCTCTTGAATCTTCTCATCGGTTTCTTGCAGCTTCTTGTTATGACGCACAACGGTCATGTTATTGGTCATCCACTCGCCTAGCTCTTTGTGAATCACATAAGCATTCTCCGTACCGTCCATTTTCAACAAAGCTTCATACTTATCCGTTTGCTTCTTATTCTCTTGCTCGAATACCTTGCTATCCACATCGGCAGCATGCTTTTCAAGTCCTTTAATGTACTCAATCGCTTTAGGCCCTGCAACCATCCCGCCAAAAATAGAGGAAAGCAACGAGTTCGCACCCAAACGATTCGCACCATGATATTGATAATCGCATTCACCGGCTGCAAACAAACCAGGAATGTTCGTCATTTGATTGTAATCAACCCATAATCCGCCCATCGAATAATGGACAGCTGGGAAAATCTTCATTGGAATCTTACGTGGATCGTCACCCATGAATTTCTCATAGATTTCAATAATACCGCCAAGCTTCACATCAAGCTCCTTTGGATCTTTATGGGACAAATCCAGGTAAACCATGTTCTCGCCGTTCACGCCAAGCTTCTCTTCCACACAAACATTGAAAATCTCACGGGTCGCGATATCGCGCGGCACCAGATTTCCGTAAGCCGGATATTTTTCCTCAAGGAAGTACCAAGGCTTTCCATCCTTATAAGTCCAAATGCGTCCACCTTCACCACGCGCAGATTCTGACATTAAACGCAGCTTGTCGTCACCTGGAATCGCAGTTGGATGAATCTGAATAAATTCACCGTTGGCATAATGCACACCTTGCTGGTAAACCGCGCTTGCCGCTGTTCCTGTATTAATAACCGAATTCGTTGTCTTACCAAAAATAATCCCAGGACCGCCTGTAGCAAGAATAACAGCATCGCCAACAAACGTGTGCATTTCCATACTGCGCAAGTCTTGTGCAGTAATCCCACGACAAATGCCTTCATCGTCAATAATTGCAGAAGTAAACTCCCAATGCTCATATTTTGTAACAAGTCCTGCAGTTTCCCAACGGCGCACTTGCTCGTCCAAGGCATATAATAACTGCTGACCTGTTGTAGCGCCAGCAAAAGCTGTACGACTATACTGTGTACCGCCAAAACGACGGAAATCAAGTAAGCCTTCAGGAGTCCGACTAAACATGACACCCATACGATCCATTAAATGAATGATCCCTGGCGCTGCTTCACACATCGCTTTAATCGGAGGCTGATTGCCTAGGAAGTCACCGCCATATACGGTATCGTCAAAATGCTCCCAAGGTGAATCGCCCTCGCCCTTTGTATTCACCGCTCCATTAATGCCGCCTTGTGCACATACGGAGTGGGAACGTTTAACCGGTACCACTGAGAATAAATCTACAGCTACGCCTGCTTCAGCAGCTTTAATAACAGCCATAAGCCCAGCCAAGCCGCCACCGACTACAATAACTTTTGAATTTGCCATGATTAGTTCCCCCTCCTTATAGTGTCAATGCGGACATGCTAACGAATTCCTGATTCCTAAAAGCGATTAATGAAAGAATGAACATCGTTGTAATTAATACGAAAGCAACTAACCAAACATAAGTCGAAACGCGTTGCGCACGAGGCCCAATTGTAATCCCCCAGCTAACCAAGAATGACCACATCCCATTACAGAAATGAAATGATGCTGCCACAACCCCAATGATATAAAATGTAAGGAAAAGCGGGTTAGTCACGATATCATGCATCGTTGTTCCTAATTCTGCATGCTCGACATTGCCAATGGCAACTTGAAATCGTGTACCAAAAAAGTGCCACGCCACAAAAATAAGCGTAATGATACCCGTGGTCCGCTGCAGCATGAACATCATGTTACGGAAATAGCCATAATGACTTACATTATTACGAGCGGTGTAGGCAACATACAAGCCATAAACACCATGATAGAGAAGTGGAATCCAGATCCCAACAATCTCTAACAGCAATACAAGCGGCAATCCATTGAGCCAATTAATCTGTTCCACAAACGCTTGCTTTCCACCTTGAAAAGCAGTGTAGTTCGTCAAGAGATGCTCAATCAGAAAAAATCCGACTGGAATTACACCGAGCAATGAATGAATCTTGCGAAAATAATACGAATTCCCGACCATCGTTTCAGGGTCCCCCTTTTAAGTATAGTTTATTTTGCACATACCAATCACAAGACATGACGTTATTATTTTAGCTCTTTATCGCTTATAATGATAGTGCTATTATATCATAAGTACATATAATAATTTTGCATAAGAAGGGATTTCACATGGACAACTTGGATGTTTTTGCTTTAGTCGTCGAACAACAGAGCTTAAACCGCGCTTCACGACTATTAAATTTATCACAGCCTGCTCTTTCCAGAAAAATTATGTCCTTAGAGACTGAGCTCGGGGTCAAGCTTTTTGAACGAAAAGGCAAACGATTGGAGCTTACATTGATCGGACATACCTGCTATGAATATGCCTTACAAATTCGTTCAATAGCTCGCGACATGCAGCAGAAAATCAACATCTTCAAATCGGATGATGTGCCAAGCAGCATTACGATTGGTGCAAGCTTAACCACACTGCAATCCACATTGCCAGATTTAATCACTTTCTATATGGCAGAATACCCTCACACAGACATCAAAGCCTTAACAGGCAAAACCCATGAAATTGTCACCTTGGTTAAAGATAAAAAAGTCGATATCGGCTTGATTGCCTCCTATATCGACCATGCTGAATTAAATTGCGTTCCTTTATTTGATGACCATCTTTGTTTAGTATTGCCCAATGGACATCCTTATATAGATCGCCCCACAATAAATTTAAGTGATATTCATAATTTACCGATGATTTTATTCTCCAAGGGCACCTGGTATCGAATTCTAATGGATGAATTATTCCACCGCCATGTCGTTTTCCCCAATGTGAAGATGGAAATTGATTCTTTTGAAGCCATACTTCGCCTGGTTTCTACCTGTAAAGTCGCAACCTTGCTGCCCATGTCCTATTTACGCCATAGCCTGCTTGAGAACAATGAACTCAATATGCGTAATGTTACCGAGCTCGAGCAGACAAAACGTACGACCTCATTGATTTATGTAGAGGAAGCAGCAAGCAATACGACAATCCAAGCCTTTATCACCAAAACGCGTCAATTCTTCCCTAAATCTCTTCTGTTTCAGCAAAAGTAGCTTGTTCCTTAGACCTACCGATCCAAAGAATAAGGGTAATCATCACAAAAGCGACTAAAGCCATAAAAGGAATCGTGATAAATCCCCACCATTCAAAATAAGGTATATTGCAAGGGATTCCAATTCGACATGGCAGCACTTGCGCTAACCAAGGAATTCTTTCTTCCATATAGTGATAAGCAGAGAAGCACCCTCCGATTATACTTAAAGGCAGGGCATAGGGATTTATCCGTTTATCGTTGCGATAGCTAGCAATGCCCAATAACAACACCAATGGATACATGCATATGCGTTGAATCCAACATAATTTGCAAGGCTCAAAAACTTTAATTTCACTAAAATATAAGCTGCCCAGCATAGCAATCAATGCCACAATCCATGCTAACAACACACTGTAACGTTGAACAAACAACTTTAATCCACTTTGCTTCATGGGATTATTGATGCTCCTTTTCGATAGCAGCTTTTAACTTGGCATAATCCATTGTTTCCTCAGTGGATATGGGAAATCCGTTAATAAACAAAGTAGGCGTGGCATTAGTTTTAGACTTGCTTGCAATGGAGTTATCCGCTATAACCGTTTTCTCATAAACTTTATCATCAATATCTTTTTTCAAGAGATCATAATCGACAGGAATATTCTCTGTTTTCGCAAGGGTTGTCAAAAAATCGGAAGTCGCCCAATCTAATTTTTCATTTTGTTGATTTTTGTAAATTGCTTCATAATACGGCCAAAACGCTGCTTTATTCTGGTGATAAACCGATTCTACCGCAATTGCTGCTGAAGTTGAGCCGGGTATAAAAGAGAAATTAATAAAGGACAGCTGTACCTTGCCTGTATCGATAAAATCCTTTTTAAGCTGCGGATAGACTTTAGTTGCAAAATCCTTACAAATCGGGCATTTAAAATCACCAAACTCAACCATTTTTATGGGTGCATCGGCTTGTCCGATCGTAGGTTGGCTTGCATAGTCAAACGGGAAGCCTTTTTTCGGCTGATTCGCTTGAATAATGGCAAGAATAATAAGGGCTAAAGCAATAATAGCGCCCGCTATTAACATCCCCAGACGCATTTTTTTCTTTCTAGCCTCTTCCGCCAATCTTTCATTCTTTCTTTTGTTTTTATGCGAGCTTACTGTTTTCTCCACTATGAACTCCCCTTATATGAATAGTAAACAACCTTATGCTTCACATCTTAACACAATTGCAAGTGTTTGCGACACCTCATGTCATTTGCCTATAATTGGACTGAAATAGTGAATACAACGTATAATAGCTTACATACCTTCGGAAGGAGCTTGCAGCCCATGATTCCCCATAGATTCAATGCGAAATTAGCTCTTCTAGCCTTACTTGGCCTCATTCTATTTTTCGGTTCCGCTCAATTGACCTCCAACGAGAAGGATACTAGCATGCAGCCCGAGCTGAATGCTCCCCTGGTTTCTAAAGAACAAGCTAGAGAAAAGGCTATTGCGTTCCTTCGATTAGACAACTCTTCGCTGATTGTCACAGAAACAAATGTTATTTATGATACCGACAAAACCTTAAGTGCCTATCTACAAAAAAATAAACTGACCAAAGCTTATAAAGACGAATTTAACAAATCATATCCATTGGATTTCTGGCAAATACAGGTTTGGGATGAATTAGCCAATATTCGCTACATAGTAGATGTAGGTATGGCAGAGCCTCTTGTGATTGGCTGGAGCACGGAAAGTAAAAGCATGTTATCCGATGATGAAAAAGCAAATACAGCCACAGCATCTAAAGCTCAGAAAATCGCTGAGCAATACCTACATAAGCAAGGCTACGATCTTTCTGCCTATAAAGTTAAACCTGCAGCATTGAATAATAAAACCTACTTAAGTGAATTCGACAAAATAAAACCATCGATTGGTGATGCATATCAAAGACTAAGTGTTCAAGTAGCAAACAATAAAGTCATTACTTTTCATGTTGACTTCACGGTGCCGGTAGTCGATTCTACATGGATAGACAAGCAAGAAAGCTACGGTCAGTTAATGTCGTTAATCAGTTTAGCATTCATCCTGATATTCGCGATAACCGCTCTCACCATCTCTATTGTCAAGAGAAAGCTTATTTCCTTCAGCAGAGGCTGGCTCCTGACCCTTATTTTCTTAGCGATAAATGTTGTGGGGACTTTCAATACCTTGCCCTTTGCAGGCATGGGGCTTGGTCAGAAAAATGCTTCCGTATATCTGATCATCTATCTGATCTTTTCAATCGGTGTTAATTGTTTACTTGCTGCGGCCGTATATTTCACACTAATTACCGGTGTACAGATGTGGAAGGAACGGGGCTGGAATCCTTGGCCCCAGTGGAGAGAAGCTCGATTTGGAGATGATGTATTCTACGGCATGGGTCGCGGATACTTCATCTGCATTTTTATTATCGGCGTACAGCAGGCTTTATTCTTCTTTGCCGGGAAGAGCTTTCACTCCTTCGCCATCAATGACCCTAGCCAATCGGAATACAATATGCTCTGGCCGATCCTTTTTCCTACAATGGCATGGATGGCCGCTATTTCCGAGGAAATAATTTTTCGATTATTCGGCATTATTCTTATCCAAAAACTGTTGAGGTTACGATTTCTTGCTATATTCATTCCCAGTGTCATCTGGGCGCTTGGCCATACCACCTACTCGCTTTACCCAAGTTATACACGATTATTTGAGGTGACGGTGCTTGGATTTATTTTCAGCTATACGTTCTTGCGCTATGGCCTCATTACCGCTATCTTCACCCACGCCATCATGGACAGCTTGCTCATGGGCTTATCCCTTCTGTATTCAGCAGAGCATACAAGCTACGTCTTCATCGGGATATTCTATATGGTGTTCCCAGCGCTGCTTGCCTACAGCATCCGATTTTTGAAACGTCGAAGTACGATTCCGAAAATTCCGGAAGCTGCAATTTGATGATGATTACTTCTCATCAATTAGCTGCTGCATATCGGCTGCAATCATTTTTGGCGTTAATTTAATATCACTTGCATTATAGTAATTACGAATAAAGCCTTTTTTATCGATTAAAGCGAGCGTGTTCGAATGGGTAACAAAATTCCCCTTTTCATCTTTAACAACCAACGACCCGTAAGCATAAGCCAAATCTTTAATTGCTGCTTCGTCCCCTCGTAGGAATTTCCAGCCTTTAAAATCCGGATGATACTGCGCAGCGAACGATTGGAGAGTTTGTACAGTATCTCTTTTTGGATCAAATGTTACCGAAATAAGCGCTGCTTGGGAAGGGAAATCGCCTTTTTCTGCTAAAATATCCTGAACCTTGGACATAAATAATGTGGTTGGATAACATACATCGGGACAGCTTGTGTAGAAGAAATAAATCAATCGTGCTTTACCACTTGTACTCTGCAAACTAACCTGTTCTCCGTCCAATGCGCTCAACTGAAAATCGGTTGCTTGTTTAATCGTTTTTAAAGTAGAAGGCTCATTCATTTGGATAACAACAGCCGCGACAATAACGATTAATAAACCCAACGTCGCAAATTTAAACCAATGTTGTGAGTATTGTTTCATGATACATGTACCGTATCCATAACTATAATGATAAACAAAAGAGTTAAATAGTTAATAGAGAAAATAAATGTTTTTTTGGCCCAAGCCTCTTCATCCTTCGCGCTAAAGCCTTTTAAGCATAAGTAGACCCAATAAATGCCCATAACGACGGCAGAAACCAGATAAATCATGCCTACATAGCCGTATAAATAAAGCAACGCCGAAGTTGGCACAAGTAAAACAACATAACGCATCATGCTGATTTTGGTAACATATGAACCTCTTACAACAGGCAACAGCGGAAACCCAGCAGCACGATATTCCTCCACTCTGCGAATACCTAAAGCCCAAAAATGCGGCATCTGCCAAAGAAATAAAATGGCGAACAGAATCCATGCACCCGCATCAATTTGCGCACTTATCGCACAATAGCCGATAACCGGTGGCACTGCACCAGAAATCGCACCCACCACTGTACTCCAAACCGATGTTCGTTTGAACCAAGCTGTGTAAATCCATACATAGACGAATAAACCCAACAATCCCACCAAGGCCGATAAAGGTGTAACCAGAAACCAGAGGACAGACAAGCCGACTATTCCCATAACAATCCCATACCAAAACACGAAGTTAGGTTCCATTTTACCCATAGGCAAAACCCGTTTTTGAGTACGTTTCATTTTGGTATCCATATCGCGATCCAAATAATTATTAAGCACACCCCCAGAGCCAATGACCAGAATCGTGCCGATGATCATAAAAAATAATAAAGCCCAATCTATATTCCATTTAGCTGCGACCCAAAACCCACCAAAGGCTGTGATTAAATTAGAGAAAATAATGCCCGGCTTCGTCAGCTGCACGAAATCCCTCCAGGTTATCGGTTCCATGGAAACAGCCTTATCTTTAATTATCATTTCCTCTACCCCACCTGCTGAATCCAATGTATTTTCCAAGATTAATTGATTGTCCATTGTATTTAACCTCCCAAAAGTAAACAACTGCGTTATCCTAAAGGGACGAACGCGTTTGGATCCTATCCTTTTTATAATAGCAACCCCCATTGCTTTTTACAACAATTCTAAATACAATTCGGAATATTGTCGATTTTCATTCCCTTCGCCTCCGCCTCTAGACGGGGACAAAACCATTCTTAAGACGTTTTTACTGACTTCCTTGAATTGCTACACTATAAACAGATTAAACAATTAGGATATGTGAGAGGAGTTTGGAGTAGATGACTTGGTTTACAAAATGGGCTTTCGGTAACAAAGTAGCAGTATCTTTTTTAGTAGTTCTTATATTGGGGATGGGGGTATTTAGTTATTTTACATTGCCTATGGAATTTTTACCCTCCGCAGATCAGCCACAGGTAAGCATTACCGTGGTCGGGCAAGGCTTTGATGCCAAAACGATGCTGACAAGCGCAACTGATCCATTAGAGAAAGCAGTTTCCACCGTAAAGGGCAAGAAAGAAATTTTCTCCACTTCTGCAGATGGTTTTACAAAAATTGATATGAGCTTTGATTCGAAAATCAAAATGAAGGATGCGAAGGCAAACGTACAGGAGGCGATAGCCGGTATTACATTACCGCAAGGGATGTCTAAACCGTTTGTCATCCAATTAAATACTTCGATGATTCCAATCTCCCAAATATCGCTCAATTTCAAAGATGGCTTAACGAAAGAAAATATGAAATTGGCTGAAACTAAGATCCTGCCCGAATTTCAAAAAATCAAGGGTGTTTCCAGTGTAGTGCTATCCGGAAAATCAAACCCTACCGTCTTGATTCAACCTGACACTGCTAAGCTTGCAAATGCACAAATTCCAGTTCAAGCTTTAATGGGTGTGTTACAGGGGCAAAATTTTTCTGCAACCATTGGTGAAAAGTCCATTGATGGTAAAGCAAGTGGAATTAAAGTCATCGGTCATTTAAACGATCTGGAAGCCGTTCGTAATTTAAATGTTATACCGACAGTTAAATTAAAAGATGTTGCAGCCGTGGAGATTTCTTCTAACCAAGAAAGCATTACTCGCATTAATGGTAAAGATTCGTTGGCACTTATTGTCACGAAAGATGCAAACTCCAACGCTGTTGCGATCGGCAAGGAAATCAATAAAGTTGCAGCTGCTGTTAATAGTAAATATCCAAGCTCCACAACAGAGGTTTTTTATGCTACATCTGATATGGTAGTCACCTCAGTAAACAGTATGATGCGTGAAGTTTTACTCGGTGCATTATTCGCTACGATCGTCATTTTATTATTCTTAAGAAATCTTCGGTCCACACTGATCACCATTGTATCCATTCCGCTTTCCTTAGGATTAACTTTATTCTTGCTCTCTAAATCGGGCGTAACATTGAATATTTTAACCTTAGGCGGGGTTGCTGTTGCAGTAGGGCGGCTCGTGGATGACAGTATTGTAGTCATTGAGAATATTTTTCGACGAACACAAAAGGCTCAATTTTCTAAGGAGCTTATTATTGAAGCTACACGCGAGGTCGCCAAAGCGATTACAGCCTCTACATTAACAACCGTTGCTGTTTTCTTACCCATCGGACTTTTACAAGGCTCTCTGCAGGACTTCTTGCTTCCGTTTGCCTTAACTGTTACCTATTCGCTACTCTCTTCCTTATTCGTGGCTCTTACGGTAGTCCCGCTGATGAGCGCATGGTTATTACGCAATTCCGTATTAAAGCCACATAAGGAACCGAAGCGTTTACTTAGCTTATTGAAGTGGAGCTTGAACCATAAGCTTGTTGCCATTGGACTTTCGATTATCTTTTTTATAGGCTCCATCGCTTTGTATACAACCTTACCTAAGGGGGCTGTAAATACTTCTGAGGCTACATTTCTCTCCATTGGTTTGACTTATCCACCAGAAACACCTGTTTCAACGGTGAAGGATAAAGCCATTGAATTGGAAACATTTATTATGAAGCAACCCGAGGTCAAATATTCGGTTCTGCAACAGGGCAATAGTGAAGACAATGCTAAATGGGGTCAGGTCACCTCACCGACGCACGCTGATTTCACGCTCATTATGAAGCCAGGCGCCAATGCAGATCACTTTATTGATCAAGTCAATTCCCAAAAATCGAATTACCCAGGCGCTGAACTACAAGCTGGCGCAGGTTCTTTAACAGGAAATAAGGTTTCACCCGTAACGATTGATTTAACAGGAGATCATGCAGAAGATCTAACAACTGCTGCCGCAACGATCACGAATACAATTAAAGCCATCAGCGGTGTAGATAAAGTCACCAGCAACCAAGATGAAAAGAAACCAGGTTTTTCGATTGTGGTGGCTCCGACATTGGCTAATCCGCAAGAAACGGCAATGACGATTCGTTCCCTGCTTAATCCGACGCCGATTGGTTCCATGCAATTAGATGGTAAGGAAACACCGATATTCTTAGGTGCCATGATTAATCCTTCAACTAGTACAGATCTTTCCGGTATCGAAATTATCACTGCCCAAGGTACAGCCCCCCTATCTTCCATTGCAAAAATTGAACCCACTAGCGATCCAAGCAGCTTTTTGCATAAAGATGGACAGCAATATATTCGGATTACTGCTCAAGTTAATGCAGATAAATTATCTGACATTAACAAAGAAATCAGCACAAAAACCAAAGACTTAAAGCTTCCTGCAGGTGTTACTCTAATTCAAGGTGGGGCTTCCGTGGATCAATCGAGCGACTTTAATGATTTATATATGACTATGGTTGTTTCCATAGGTATTGTGCTTCTCATTATGGTCGTCACATTCAAAACCTTCCGCGCGCCCATTGCAAGTATACTATCGCTACCGTTTGCTGCAATCGGTTCTGTCCTTGCGATGATGATCACACAAACGCCATTTGAAGTAACCTCTATCTTCGGTATCTTGATGCTCATTGGAATTGTCGTAACCAATGCAATCGTCTTGATAGATCGCGTAAAACAAAACGAAGAGAAAATGAGTATCCGCGAAGCCTTGCTAGAAGCAGCATCTACTCGGATGCGCCCGATTATGATGACTGCCGTTGCTACTATTTGTGCAATGCTGCCACTTTTATTCTCGAAAGCGGAACAAGGCAGCATCGTTTCCAAAGGATTAGCTGTAGTCGTTATCGGTGGATTAACCTCAGCCACCCTGTTCACTTTGATTATGGTACCTACTTTCTATGAGGCGCTTCATTTTATTAAGGCGAGACACCAAAGAAGGCTAGACGCCGCTGCGGCCAAAAATGTAGCAGCTTAAGTACAAGGGTAACTAGTCACGCCGTCCTTGGACTCATATCCTATAGATAGCGCCCATGTTGGACGCACAAGAAATGTAGATCTGTCTAAGTACTAGACAGATCTTTTTTGTAACCAAATTCAGCGAAAGTCATAGGATGTATGGTTACCATATAGGCTCATTACTCGATGGATGATGTAAATAGTATAGAAGAAAGGAAGCGATCGCGGATATGGCTCAAAAAGCGCGTGATGCTGATATTCGTTTAGCCAAAAAAGCAATCAATGGCGAGAGATATCATCCTGCTTCATATTCTCTATGGTATTTTCGGCCAGTGGGTGAGTGCCCTGACACTTGGTATAACCAAGCCAATTCGGGAAGGTATAAAAAGCATTGCTTTTTTGCACCCACCAATGAAGCGTGCGCTTCTGTATATGGAACCTTTTAAAGTAACATGAACCTAAGGAGATGTATAAATGACTTATTATCCAACGAACTATCTTCCAAACGAGCAAAGTTATTACAGCTTCCCCGCTTATCGCGCAGTAGTAGGCAGTCAAACTCAAGGCACGATGCCGCTGCCAAATCCAAGTAATAATCAAGGCTTTCCTCCTCAAGCAACTGCCTTCACACAAATGCAAGCAACCGTTGCAGCTACACCACCGGCTGTTCCCGCCGGAACCCCGATTTTAGGTGTACCGACTACATTACCCGCTCCAACCATACCAGGATTAGCGCCGATAGAACAATCATACATTGAAAACATCCTGCGTTTTAATCTTGGAAAGGTCGGCACTTTTTACATGACCTACGAAAATAACTCCCAATGGAATGCAAAAGTTTTCAAAGGTAAAATTGAAGCTGCCGGTCGTGATCACATCATCATTAGCGACTCTAAAACAGGTATGCGTTTCTTGTTATTAATGGTTAATCTGGATTACGTTACTTTTGATGAAGAGCTTAAATATACCTCACCTTATCAACAAGGAAATCGAAGTTGAGCCTTTATGCTGCAAATAAACCTCCAACCTACATAGGTGGAGGTTATACATATGAATACCAAAAATACTATAGCTTTAAAGATACAATTTTCGGATGACGCAGCGTTCCTGCGTCAGTAAACTCCGCACCCGTTACTTCAGCACTAAACGGTTTATTGAGCCAACGAATGGATTCTCCCCGCAAACCTTCTGGCAGCTCTGTGAAATAATCAGCCATCGTTTTTTCCGCTGGTAGTCGCCCTAATTGCTCTTTTGTTTTCCCATTCAATCCAGATGAGTTCCGTCCCCTGTAAACCCCATCTTTCCGCATAACAAGGCTGGAAATTTGCCCTTTTTTCATAAGAATACCGACAATTTCCACGTCTAGCGCCAAGAGCGTTTTTCTTTTATACCAATCACGATGATTTTTTCCAGCACGGTAAGGACTTGACCTTCTTTTGCAGACAATGCCCTCCCACTTATTTGCCTCAACCCATTGCCACAACACCTCCCCATTATCAAAAAGATCTGTTAGAAAAAGCGGCTCCCGCCATGCAGCCCCCATGATCTGAAGACGTTCATGCCGCTCAATAAATGGCAGCTTCCGCAGATCCTCCTCCCCAACTTGCAGCAAATCAAAAATAATATATTGTACGGGATAACGGTGAGCGGCTCTTCCATTCGAGTTTGCCCCCTTTATCCGATTTCGTTTTTGCAGTTTTTGAAAGCTCGGACGTCGTGTCTCTGCATCTAGAACAACGGCTTCACCATCCAGCAAAAATGTCCCCTCTAGCTGAGATAAAGCTAAAACCAGCTCGGGAAAGTGATTATTCTGAGGCAGCATGTTTTTCGAATAAAGCTCTACCTTACCCTGCTCTACCCTTGCCAATAATCGGTAACCATCCCATTTAAGTTGATAAACCCAATCCTCACCACTTGGGATATCATCAGTCAGAATCGGTGACATCGGTCTAAAAGGAATCATAGGCTTTAAAAATTGAACTCAGGTCCTGTTTCTTTATTGTGGCGATGAGTTCTCCCTTATCTGCTAAACGCTTTTCGATCGTTAGAATATTGAATAACTTAGGGTCGATATCACGTTTCACTTCCACCCAAGTAAGTGGTGTAGATACTGTAGCTTCCGCTCTTCCGCGAGGTGTGTAAGGTGCCGCAATGCTTTTCCCAAGTCCATGCTGGATAAAATCGATGTAAATTTTGCCGCCTCGATTCTTTATCAATCGCTCAATTGTAAATAATTCGTGATGTTTTTTGACCAGATATTCACTGATAAAAAGCCCCACTTTTCGCAGTTGCCCAAAGGTATGGCCTGCTTGGATAGGAATCATGATTTGAACTCCCGTAGCTCCGGATGTTTTGGGAATAGATTTCACTCCCAAAGATTCGAGTGTTTCGCCTATGATCGCTATAGCTTCCATTAGACGAGGTTCATTTTCATCACTCGGATCGATATCAAGCACCCATTCTGCTGGTTCCTCATTGCCAATATATTCAAAGGAAGTATGGAACTCAATTGTTGCCAAATTGCCAAGCCATAATAAGGTCGATAAAGAATCCAAATGAATATAATTCACACCCGCTTTTGCAGCTATATGTACATAGGAAGGTAGTGGATGTGGTGCATTTTTTTGATAAAAGAATTTCCCCGGCACACCATTGGGATAACGTATGGTTGTCAAATAGCGATCTTTGCAATATGGAAGCAGGTAAGGAGCTAGGGCTGCCAATTTTTGAAGATACAATAATTTAGTTATCCCAAGACCTGGCCATAATAGCTTATCTGGATGGCTTACTTTTATCTCATTTCCTTCTATTTCCAGAATTCCCACTTCATTCTTACTCACATCTTAACCTCCCAAGGATTTCTAAAAGCTCAAACACGGTTTGTTTAATCCTTTTTTGCATATAATGTGTATGTAGCTAACTCGTTTTTCTTGTAAAATTGTGTACTCCACAAAAATTTACACATTTTGCACCTCACATAAGCACAATCAGCCTTATTATTCAAAAGAAAAAATGGTACAATCATCTTATAACAGTTTTTCATCTGGAGGGAAGCCCAATGGATTCAGGCACACATTTAGTCATCGGACTCGGACTTGCTGGACTTGCATACTTGGATCCAGTCGTCGCATCGGATGCAACAGTATCTACTGCCGTATTGATTGGAACGGTTTTGGGCTCACAAGCACCTGATGCTGACGGGCTTTTACGCTTTAAAGGAAACGCGGCTTATATTAAAAACCATAGGGGCATCTCTCATTCCATACCCGCTTTGTTTATTTGGTCTTTCTTAATAACCTTATTTTTATCGTTTGCTTTTCGGGGTCTGCCTATACTTCATGTTGGGATGTGGGTATTTATTGCTGTAGCTTTCCATGTATTCACTGATCTGTTCAACACGTATGGTACTCAAGCCGCTCGACCTATTTCAGAGAAATGGATTGGTTGGAATATTATTCATATCTTTGACCCTTTCATTTTTATTACACATTTGTTCGCTATATTTCTTTGGTCCGTTCATTTGGGCAAACCGGAACATATATTTCCTGTATTATATAGTCTAATCGCGATTTATTATGTTGTTCGTACCCTACATCATTACTTCCTGACTAAGAGCTTAGCCATCAAAGATCCTTTTCACAAACCCGGTGATAAATATATTCTCATTCCTACAATTAATTTGTATGTGTGGCATGTATTAAAAACTCAAGCAACTGGCTGTTATGTTGTTGGTGAATTAAAAAATCACCAGTTGAAATGGATTGATTCAATTACTTGCTCTATTCATCCTGCGGTTGAAATCTCAAAAAAACACTCAGACGTTGCTTCATTCCACTACTTTTCTTCCTATGCCTGTGCAGAGGTTAGAGAGCAAGCCTGGGGCTTCGAAGTTCGCTGGGTGGATGTACGTTATCGTCATCGCAAGCAATATCCATTCGTTGCTGTTTTATTAATGGATCAAGACTACAAAACAATCGATTGTTATGTTGGCTGGTTAAGTGAATCACGTATTGAAAAGAAGCTGGGGATTGGCCTGTACTGATAATTGAAGGAGTGTTTGATTGTGAGCCGGAGCTTAGCTTTCGTTTTTGCCATTGTAGGTACGTTATTACTTGTTAGCATTAGCTTTTTCATGACACAGCATCAGCCTTGGTTGGTGTTGACCGCTTCCATTGTTTCTATCCTATTTATTGGCTTTGGATTTGTGGTAAAAGCGCGAATGCGCAGAATGAATGAAAAATCGTCAGGAAGCAATTCCTAACGATTTTTTCTTTGCTTCGTAAAATAATTAATTCCCCTTGCAACCCTTATTTATGGATTAGGGAAGTAAAAAGCCCATTTTCTGCTTTGCTTCGCGCAAAATAGGATTAGCGATTTCTTTTGCTTCTTCCGCACCTTGCCGTAGAATAGCTGTGATTTCACCACTCGCGCGAATAGCATGATATTTTTGTTGAATCGGCTCTAACGTAGCCACAACCTGCTCAGCTAAATCCTTCTTGAATGCGCCATATCCTTGCCCTTCGTACTTTGCTTCGATTTCTGCAATACTTAGGTTGGAACAATGTGTGTATATACTAATCAAATTGCTGATTTCTGGTTTACCGACTAGATCAAATCTAACTTCTTTACCCGAATCCGTAACTGCACGACTCATCTTTTTGCGTATCACATCTGGTGGATCAAGCAATGCTATATAGCTGCCAGGATTGGGGTTGCTCTTGCTCATTTTTTTAGAAGCATCGTCTAACGACATGATTCGCCCGCCAACTTTAGGTATAAAGGGCTCTGGCACCTGAAAGGTTTGCCCAAACCGTTGATTGAAGCGATGCGCGAGGTCACGCGTTAGCTCCAAATGCTGTTTTTGATCATCGCCAACAGGCACTAGATCCGCATTGTACAACAAGATATCTGCAGCCATTAAAGCCGAATAAGTGAATAATCCTGTGCCAATCGATTCTTTTCCAGCAGATTTATCCTTAAATTGGGTCATCCTTTCCAGCTCTCCCATATAAGTGAGCGTCGTCATTAACCAGCCTAACTCCGCATGTGCGGGCACATGGGATTGCATGAATATACTGGCCTTTTTTGGATCAAGCCCTGCTGCAATGAACAATGCTGCCACAGCCTCCGAGTTTTCTCTTAAAGCAGCCGGCTCCTGTGGTACGGTAATGGCATGTAAATCTACAACCATAAACATACATTTATGCTCATCCTGCAGTTTAACATAATTAATCATCGCACCGATGTAATTGCCTAAAGTTAACTGACCGCTTGGCTGAATCCCTGAAAGTACTATTTTCATCTTTAAAGCCCTCCTAATACAAAATATGATTTGAACACAAAAAAGACCCCTCGCCGCAAGGGACGAGAGATCGTGGTACCACCCTAATTCGCTGTCCGCTCATTCTGGCGAAAAGCCTTAAAGCTCCATTAACGGGGAACAGCCGTGCAGCATACTAGGATGCCACCCGTAATTGCAGGGCAGTCCTCTGTTCAGCGTTATGCTCCGAGACCCATTCAGTCAACCTGCACCATCGATTCGCACCACCCATCGATTCTCTGAAGAAGCATTTGTTGCTTACTTGTTCTCATCTACACACATTGTTTAAAGTTGTTTTTATTATACTGCGTAATAACTAGAAGTCAAATACTTAACCCAAAGTACATTATTCTTTGCTAGCTTCTTCCACAAGTCTGCTTACTTCCTCTAGACGCGAAACCCGAAATAAGTCATCCGCCAACCGTTCAAGCAAGTTAAGATCCGTTAAAGCAGCAATCTTAGTCAAAAGCTCTGCATTTCCTTCTTCAAACTGAGCTTTAATGAATTTACTGATAAAATTGTGCGCTTCCTCGAGCTTCCCTTTGGTTTCCCCCCGTAATTCCGCCTCTATATCCCATTGAGTTTTAAGTTGTGTAAGCAGCATCCCTTCTTTTGAATCGAGCATTTGCAGTTCCTCCTTAAGTTCTTGATTCTCTTTATCATTCAGTTGTAAGTACGTATCGAAAAATCCCAAGATTAAATACATTCTCGCTGGGTCTAGTTCCAGTCGCAATAACATGCGCAAGCATTCTTTTTTTACCTGAACCTTTTCTTCTTTATTATAACCCATTTTACTGAGAAGTGCAGCAGCTATTGGATTATCTTGTTTAATGAAATCACGCCAATTTTTCTTGCGCAGCTCAATTGTATAAAACTGATAATTCATCACAGTTAAAAAAGGAAGACCCCAACTAAATACACTTGGCTCCTCTTCCACCCTACCATCATAGCTGAATATGGCTATTGGCAGAATACAACAACGATATTTTTCAAACAATCGGCTGGAATAAATAAACATACGCTCTGGATAATCCCTTTGGTAATATGATTGTGCCTCGATATGTATAATAATCACAACATCTTCTTCGCGCAGCTTGGTCTTTACCAGCAGATCCACTCTTCGCCGCTCTCCTGTTACAATATCTGTGAACACCTCTTCAGATAAGAATGTAAGATCCTCAAAATCGATCTCTTCATACACTTGGGGGAAAAACAACTGAATAAATTCACGAAAATAGGTCTGAATCAACTCTTTAAATAATCTATCATGGTCAATAGCCAATAAAACTCCCTCCCTTTCTAAACGCAAAAAAGCACCTGCCAAAACGTAAAAAAATACGTTTGGCGGTGCTTCCGCTAACCTCATTATACTTTTATTTATTTATTTTACAATCCCAACATAAATTGCAAGGTTAAATCGTTAAACCCTGGAAGGCCTTCATGACCAAAATCCGGGTAAATCTCCAAGTTCTTAACCGCTGTAATCTTATTGTAAGCCGCAAATTGAGTGGAAGGTGGACAAATCGTATCCATCAAGCCAACTGCCATCAAAACCTCACCTGTAATTCGGTTCGCCAAATATTGATTATCAATATAACCAAGCTTCGTGAAAATTTCTTCTTCACGTTTGTGCTGTGGGTCATGGTTACGAAAAAAGGTGCGAAGCTCCTGATAAGCATCTTTTGCTAAATCCATTTCCCATACACGCTTATAATCGCACAAAAATGGAAATACCGGAGCAAGCTTCTTAACACGCGGCTCTAATGCAGCACAAGCCAAGGTCAATCCACCACCCTGGGAACCCCCCATGACACCAATTCGACTGGCGTCCACCTCTGGCAAATCCATAACGATTCCAGCAAGCTGTGCCGCATCCAGATAAATATGCCTGAATAATAGATTATCTGCAATATCATTCAAACCACGAATAATGTGTCCGTGAAGTGTTGTTCCTTTCACGCCACCTGTATCCTCAGATGTTCCACCTTGACCGCGACAATCCATCGAGACCACTGTAAAACCAAGCGAAGCATAAATTAATTTATCACTCCACTCGCCTGCGCTTCCTGAATAACCGTGAAATTGAACGATAGCAGGATGGGGCTCTAAAACATGCTTCGGACGAACATATTTAGCATGAATACGCGCACCACGAACACCTGTGAAATACAAATCAAAGCAATCGGCAAAGGGTACACTGAATGAGCTAGGCACTAATTCCATATTCGCATCCACTGCTTTCATTTCTTCCAGCGCTCGGCTCCAATAAGCATCAAAGTCTGCTGGGCGTGGGTTGCGACCTTGATATATATTCAATTCCGCTAATGGCATATCTACGATTGGCAATTTAATAATCCCCTTTGAAAGATAATATTAATAAAAAGTCTTCAATACATTAAGCTTGGTATCTGTTGAAATCGTATAGGTTACTATGGTTGCGGGGATTAGAATAGCGTCTCCGTTTTGAATAGGAAAGCTGACTTCTGCACCTTTTTCATCCGTCCAATTCAATGTCCCTGTACCTGACGCTACAACCAAAATATCTGGATTTCCCACTTTACCTAATTGGCCAGCAAACCTTCCTCCCATAAGTGTGATTTTCTCAATTGTGAAATAAGGACATGTTACCATATGCTCAAGCAGTACATTCGGCGTGCTGGAAATTGCATAACGCTTCTTATCGGTTTGACTATCCAAAACTATATTAGGTTGACCATAAAGCATGACATCCGCAGCCTTTTCGATATGAAGCTCGCGGCGTTTACCCGAGTCGTCTACACGATCCCAATCATAGACACGATAGGTCACATCTGAGGTTTGTTGGATTTCAATCAATATAGTTCCTGCAAGTAAGGCATGCATAGTCTGCGAAGGAACATGGATGAAATCGTCTGCTGATACTGGCACTCTTTCCAAAAATGGCTTAATATTATGCTCCTTAACCGCCTCTAAATATTGCTCCTTACTTGTAAAGGTGTCGCCATAAATAATTTCGCCACCTGGCTTGCTATCGAGTATGTACCATGCTTCTGTTTTGCCATAGTCACCTTCGTGTTTTAATCCATATTCATCATTTGGATGAATTTGCACGGATAAATCATCTTCAGCTTCTAAAAACTTAATCAGAAGTGGAAATCGGTCTTGCTTCGAGCTCCCCAAATAGGCTTCAGGATGTTCCGCAATTATATCGTTTAAGCTTTTACCAGCAAATGCCCCGTTAGAAATGATTGATTTCGCACTAGGATGACCCGATAATACCCAATATTCTCCGATCGTTTTATCGGTCTCTACATGGAAAAAGCCTTTTAAGCGGGATCCACCCCAAATTTTTTCCTGGATGATCGGTGTGAATTTCAATGGATATAAGGACATACTGTTCACCTCGATCTAGATTTTTAGATTATTAAAACCATTTAAAAGGGTTAAAGCAGCAGCGCCGATTAACCCTGCATTCTGGTTTAGCTTGGCAGGAACAATTTCTGTTTCTTTGCCAACAGGACTTAAAGCAAATCTACGCACATAGGCACGAATCGCTTGAAATAAGGAATCGCCTACTTGCGAGACTCCACCGCCAATCACAACTTTTTCTAAATCTAATGTATTAATTAGACTGACGATACCCATGCCCAAATATTCAAAAACCCGCTCCACAAGCTCTGTCATCTGCGGATCTTTCTGTGCATAAAGCTCAAATGCCGCTTTGGTTGAGGTTTCTTGACCGCGAATCGCTGTAGCTTGACGTGCAATTGCTGTACCTGAGGCCACCCATTCGAAGCAGCCCTTTTGTCCACATATACATGTGCCTTGAGAAGGATCAATAACAATATGCCCAATATCTCCTGCGTTTCCGCGAAAGCCATTGAATAATTTGCCATCGAGGAACAAACCACAGCCTATCCCTGTACTTATCGTGATATAAATAAAGTTTGCATTGCTCTGCGCTGCACCCATCCATTTTTCGGCTAATGCAGCCGAAGTCGCATCGTTCTGTACTTGTAGTGGAAATTTCAAGTGTTTTCTCATTTCCGCTGCAACTTCAAAATTGTGCCAGCTTGGCAGGTTAGGTGGACAAGAAAATTTACCTGCTGCTGCATCCAAGGGGCCGGGAATTCCGATACCGACACCCAGAATCTGTTCATTCGCAATACTGGATTCCTGCTGTAACTCAATAACCACATCTGCCATAACCTGAACCATTTGCTGCGGCGTTTTGGTTAAGTCCGTATGAATCACTCTCTCTGCGACAACCTCTCCAATTGCGCTTACAATACCCATCGCTGTTTTGGTACCGCCAATATCAATACCGACTGAATACTTCAAGCTTATTCGCTCCTTTTATTAGGCTTACTTGACTAAGTCTACGACTTGTTGGTCCAATTTACCAGTTATCAAACTGCGTATATTCTAAGATTTTACTAATACTACTCTCACAGGAGGTGATAAATATGGCATCAGGTCAAAATCGCTCTAGCAATACCCTTGTAGTACAGCAAGCGAAACAAGCTTTAGAACAATTAAAGTATGAAGTTGCGCAAGAATTAGGGATCCAAATTCCTCAGGATGGTTACTATGGTTATATGGCTTCACGTGACACAGGATCAATCGGTGGGGGCATTACCCGTCGTTTAGTACAAATAGCTGAGCAACAATTAGCAGGACAATTTGGAGGCATTAACCAGCGTTAAAACACATACAAGTGAACTCAAGGGTAAACGGCTACATCGTCCTTCCAAAGGAAGATGGATGCGTTTGCCCAGAAATATAAGATTCGTATATTGTGAAACTTATACTTACTTGTATTTTCACAAAAAGAAGCTACCCCAAAAGTCGAATAGACTTCAGAGTAGCTTTTTTTGAATTAAAAATGAATGATAAAATGAAATAAGTGCTAGGCTGGAGCGATAAAAATCATAAATTGGATTCTCCAATTCCTGAAGATGCGCAATTTTACGTCATTTGTGATGAAGATACGTTTAACCAAATCAACCCAAACATATCCGCTTTAGACTGATTTGGAGGTATGATAATAATGCCACACCCCGCCTTTTAGTTCTTTTTGGACGCGATTTTGCATTTCTAAATAATCTAGATGACCGATAATTTCAGACATAACCAGAGCAAACTCATTTTGATATTGATGCTCATAACAAGTACGTGCTACTTGATCAGCGGTTGACCCTTCGCTTTTAATCAAATTGAGAATTTTAGTTGCCTTTTCATCGATTCGTATTAATCTCTTGTTGATCAAGTCTTTGTGCTGGTTAATCAGTTCACCATGTCCTGGGAATACGATGTCCACATCAAGCGTTAAACATTTTTTAAGTGAGTTCATATATTGATTAAGCGTTAATAATCTTTTCCCTTCCTGGTCAGGTTCAACAATTGCGTTGGATGAGATATGACTAATGAGATGATCCCCACCAAATAACCACTTTCTCTTAGCATCATAAAATACCAAATGATCAGGGGAATGACCAGGCGTTGATACCGCTTCCAATCCCCCCACAGTATCTTTATCATTCAAGGTTAAAATGTCACCTTGAATTTTATGTGTTTCATGCTCCAATGATGCTTTGTGCAGCTCTTCAATCTGCTGTTTTCCAACGGCTCCACATCCCATTTCTTCATACAGCTGTTTGTAAAAATCGATTCGCATGGAAAAAAAGTGTTTATCCCTCTTCAGGCGAGGAATGGATTCAGCATGTGCATAGATCGGAATGTCTTTTTGTTCTAAAATCCAATTGACCATTCCAACATGATCTTCGTGATTATGCGAGATTATGATTCTGGACAAATCTTGCAAAGAAAAACCGTTTTCAGACAGTGTCTTCGTAAAATAATCCCCACATACTTCCGTCTTCCAGCCAGCATCAATCAACGTAAGGGATCCAGCTTCTTCCAGCAAATAAAAATTAATCGACCTCAAATTGTGTTCGGTTGGGACAATAATCGGGTAAAGAGTATAACCTTCTTTTGAAATCGTTGAAATCATAATATCCACTTCCAATATAAAGTATTTTCTCCTGATTCCTCGCGTATTCTTAGTTTTTCAACTTCACAGCACGAGCTACACGAATTTTCTTGGCAATGTTTGCCCTAACAACCAATATTGTTTCAGAATTCCTGTAATTCGTTGATTTCTTTGGGTATATCATACAGTTCTTATTCTACAAAAAGTATTGACCAAAAACAACGTGCTTTTGCACGAAACAGCCCGTTTGTTGAGCAAAGGCCGATGTATTAGATTAGCGGCCTTTCTGCGTTTATGCTCTCGCGTTTCCCGTTAACGTAAAAAATGCTGCCTCATGGCAGCATTTCTTGTTTTTGATCTATATCTGCTTGACGAATTCCCGGAAAATTATACCTAGGTCGGTACTTTCACGCCAAGGCACTTGAACAGGTCTATTTGTTTCCTTGTCATCTCACTGATGCGGCGTCTGCGCCCCGGCTGTTCATAACATTCAATAATATCCAGTTCATCTAGCAGTTCCTGCGTGGTGTGTTTTTGTCATTGGAGGCCATCATGAGAGCATGTCTTTATGAAACTTATACTTACTTGTATTTTCACAAAAAGAAGCTACCCCAAAAGTCGAATAGACTTCAGAGTAGCTTTTTTTGAATTAAAAATGAATGATGAAATGGAATAAGTGCTAATACAATTCGTGCATGTCTTTTCTTGAATCTCGTTTCATGATGAAGTTAGCCATGTTGTAATTACTTTCAAATTGAACACTTGCACAAAGCGTGCCTTGCTTTAATGCAAATTCAAAACAAATTTCTCCATGTGTCCAGTTCGTTTTATGACGAAGTGATTCAATCGCCATTTGGCGAAAAGAACGCAGGTGTGCCTCGGACAAACCAACTCCACTTGCTTGGAAACATCCACCTTTGCTTTCCAATGGATTGTGCCTTGCACCGAACTTGCCGATGACATTATTACGGATTTGCATGAAGATAATGCCTGAAGAAAGTTGATACAATTCATTTTGAACTTCTCGAAATACAATTTCCACTTGCTTTGCCAAAGGAAATGGTTCGAATACCACTAAAATCCCTCCTTTCTCATATTGAGGATTATTGTGTAATTTATGTAGGCCTTATGACACATTATACTGTGACTTCCTACCTATTTCAACAATAATTTCAAAATTTTATGAAAATTGTCGAAACAAAGACCTTTATAGGTCTTTTTTACACAACCCAACATTGCCTGCATTTTTCAAAAACTAATTTTATAGACCAATTAGTATAGAAATGCTATAATCAATTCTAACTTACATAGAACAGCAGAGTAAATATATTCCAAAAGGAGGATACCGATGAATTTATTTTTATCATTTTCATTTACCAAGAAATTAATTACAGGCTGTTATACCATGGTCACCATCTTTTCTATTCTCTTATTGCTTCTAAGCAAAACATCTTTTATCATTACTCTCGCAATCATCGCAGTCTTGGCAGTGGTAACCTTTCCTTTTGCTAAATTCATCGAAAGAACGCTTACAGATTCAATAGACAGCATGGCACGGATCGCAATGAGTATTTCCAAAGGCGACTTTACACAGAAAGTACAAGTTACATCCAATGATGCCATTGGCGATCTAGGAAATTCCTTTAATAAAATGCAAGAAAAGCTACGAGAGATTCTTGGTGCAACCACTACAATTACCAAGCAGGTTGCCGATACGAGTCGAGATATATACCAAAAGAACCTAAACTCAAAGGACATATTAGCCCAAGTTACCTCATCTACACACGAGCTTGCAACTGGCGCCAATGAAATAACTGAAGGCGTTTCAAATATTTCACTTGCTATTAAAGAAATTGAGAATAAAATTACGGCCTACGCACATTCCACCAAGAAAATGAATGAATTATCAGAGCAAATGTCAGTTTTATCAATCAAAGGGAGACAAGCGGTCGAAAGTCAAAGCACTGGTATGATGCGCAACGTTGAGGCTACAGCAAACGTGTCAAAGGCAATTGATCAGCTTGCCGAAAAAGCAAATGGCATTTCACAAATCACAAAGAGTATCTCTGAAATAGCTGAACAAACCAATCTACTTTCCCTAAATGCATCCATCGAAGCCGCACGTGCGGGTGAACATGGACGAGGCTTTGCAGTTGTTGCCCAAGAAGTTCGTAAGCTTGCAGAAGAATCCACTACATCAACTAAAGAAGTGTTCAACCTTGTTAAAAGTATTGATATTGGAATTAAAGAGGCTTTACAGAATATAAATATAAATGAAGAGATCGTCCAACAGCAAACCAAGCTTATTGCAGAAACTGAAAAAATATTCGCTGAATATGTATCTAATATACAATTTGTAACTGAACAAATTCACACCTTTGCCAAGGAAAGTGACTTTATGTTGGAGAGCGCTCAAACGATTTCTTCTACCATGGAGAATATTTCAGCAATCACCGAGGAATCAGCTGCAGGTACTGAAGAGGTTTCAGCAGCAATGAATGAGCAAATCTCTGCTGTAGAGACCATGGTGCAACAATCCGAGCATATGACAGGTATCATCGTCGAATTGCAAAAAACCATTCAAGTGTTTAAGATTTAGCTTGAACCTGAACATTCAAGATAGCACCCATCCTGGGCGCACTATAAAAGAGCGACCCGAGATTATCAGGTCGCTCTTTTTCTTAACCGATTTATTAAGATAATCAAGCTCCATCCGTTAATGTAAGAAATTGTTTTACGTCCTCGACGGAAATTTGCATGGCGCTTTGCCAGAATTCTGGCTGTGTTAGATCTACGTTCAAATGCTTCATAGCAAGCTGCTCTGCAGTCATGCGACCGGTATCACGCAGCAAAGCGATATAACGTCCTTCGAACGCAGTACCCTCGCTAAGTGCCTTAGCAAAAATTCCAGCACTGAATAAAAACCCAAATGTATAAGGAAAGTTATAAAACGGAACATCCGTTAAATAGAAATGTAGCTTTGCTGCCCAAAAATGAGGATGATCATCACTAAGTGCATCCTTATAGGCTAGCTTTTGTGCTTCCGACATCAATTCGTTTAGACGTTTAATACTGACCAAACCCTTTTTACGTTCAGCATAAAAGTTCGTTTCAAAGATAAATCTAGCGTGGATATTCATAAAAAATGCTACAGCACGTTGAATTTTATCCTCTAATAGTGCTAATCGTTCTATAGGATCTGTAGCTCGCTTCACAGCAGCATCGCTTACGATCATTTCCGCGAAAGTAGAGGCTGTTTCTGCAACATTCATTGCGTAATCCTGTGTTAAGCCCGGTAAATCATTCATCACATGTTGATGATAAGCATGCCCAAGCTCGTGCGCCAATGTCGATACATTGGAAGCTGTACCAGCGTATGTCATAAAAATCCGCGTTTGTTCACTTAGCGGAAAGGAAGTACAGAAGCCGCCAGGACGTTTACCGGCACGGTCTTCTACTTCGATCCATCCTTTTTCAAAGGCTTCTTCAGCGAAATCTGCCATTAGCGGGCTAAATTGGCGGAATTGCTCCGTAATAAGTTGAGCTCCTTCTTCATAGCTGTAGGCTTTATTGACTTGTCCCAGTGGGGCGTCTACATCTGACCAAGCTAATTGCTGCAATCCCAATAGCTTTGCTTTTCTTTGGAGATAAGTAACAAAAACAGGTTTATTCTGTTCGATTACTTCCCACATTACACGTAGGGTCTGTGCAGACATTCGATTGATTGCTAACGGTTCTTGATGCACCGATTCCCAACCTCTTCGTTTGTAGAGTTGCAGCCTGAACCCGGCAATATGATTTAATGCATCTGCACAAAATTCGGCTTGCTCTGACCAGGTTGACTCCCATTGTTTAAAGAGATTTTGGCGTATGGTTCGATCTGGATTAGATAATCTATTAAAGGCTTGACCTGCAGATAACTGTAATATATTACCATTCTCTTCAAAAGGAATTCGGATCCGCCCGACTGTCGTATTGTATAAATCCCCCCAGCCATGATACCCATCGACTGCTAGATCGTTAGCTAAGGATTCCAGTTCAGGTGAAAGTTTCTGCCCTGCTAAAGTTCTTCGTTCATCCAAAACAAAGGCGATGTCTTGCAGTAACTCTGCATGGATAAGCAGCTCCCATACCTTATCAGGAATACAACGAAGCCGTTCATCGAATAAGGTTAGTGCAGACAGAAAATCAGCGTAGCTACTTTTCACTCTGCCATTCAGCTGTACGGCTTTCGTATCTGCAACATTCTCAGCCATTAAACAGCTTGTAAAAGAATCCGCTTCACGAAAACGCAACAAATTATCTTGCATGATTGTAATCAAAGGAAGCAGAAGCTCTCCCTCTTCTATGGTTGAGGGAGACTTGACTTGCTTCACTCGTTCTGTAAATTTCAAGGTTTGATCTTCAATTAACGTAAGAAAATCAGCAAATTGCGACGAACTGCTTCCACCAGCAAAAATAACATCTAAATCCCAAGTTTGTTTGATTGAGGACAACAGAGGAACTCACCTCTTTCGTTTATTTTGAATTCTTATGTTAAGTATGGTTAAATAAAGTAAAGCGTAAACCTAAATCGTTAAGGAGCAACCCTATGAAACCATTGCCTATATCAGCTGAGACCGCAATTAAATTATCGGAACAGCTCAAGATTCCTATAGAACACCTCATGCATATGCCTCAGCATATTCTGATGCAGAAGCTTGCCGAATTAGCTAAGTCCAATGAACCAACGGAGCCCGAAAAATGATCCCTTTCCGCAACACTTGGCCCTATGAAACGGTATTGAATGATGTATACATTTCCGAATGCCCCTATTGTTCCGCAGAAAATATACTCATTCCACTTCGTAAGCAAGAGCTTCAATATATTCATGAAGGACGAAAAAAATTACTTGTTTTCCCCTGTTGTCACAATAAGATCCTGTTAATTGATGTTGATCCTGATTATCTTCTCGCTGATCAACCGCTTAGAAAAAGGTAAGCTCTTTATACCTTACTTTTTCTCGATAATTCCATCCTCCGGCAACTCTATTTGGGCGGCGATCATATCTTCTCTAGTTGTTGCCCACTGATCACGAGATGCTTTTATCATCGCAGCATCCGTAATTCTTTTATCATTCACCACCTTAGCAAACCACTTAACAGCTTCATTAAATTCCCCTACTCTACGATAAATCTCTCCAATTAAGTACATGAGCTTGGCATTATTCAAGCTTATTCCTTCCGTTTCATAGTATTCTATGTAAGCATTCAAAGCAAACCGCAGAAATCTTTTTTCTTGCTCAACATCTTCCTTTTCACGATACAACCACGCTATATGATGGAGAATGCCAGCAACAACTCGAACCTTTTCATCTTTAATCTGAGCGCATACTAATGCAAGCTTATAGGTTTGCATTGCTTCCTCCCAGTTCCGCTCACCCGAGTAGTCCTTCATGCTCCAATTAGCCCTAACCTTCTCTTCAAATTTGCCTTTTTGATCATTGGTCATTCTTTCTGAGGAATTCTCTGTTGTAGCAAGCCCACAAAAAGGGCATACCCTGACGACGTAATATTCCGGGTTTATATCTTTGTAGTGAATACCAAAATCCGAATCCGTTTTGGAAGTTTTTTTAAAGCTAGGACGAACGCGCGAGGTATTGAACTCACCCTCACAATAGATACAATTTACTTTGACTATAAATAATGGTTCAACCAAGTATACCACCCTCTCCATTTGTAGTATTAAATAAAATGATATGCAGTTCCTCTGAGACGTTCCAGAATAGGATGACTCTTACCCAAGTTACGACTATTGTACCATAATCCAATGCCCATAGTCATATTTGACTTAGGATAAACATAGGGTATACATAAAACTCTGTTTATTGTTAGGTGGTACTTATGCGATCTCTACGATTTGGAATGTTAGAGCTGATTGCAGTTTTAGCGTTCCTATGCTTATTCATGTTCATTCGTTATCCAGTGCCCGGATTTGAAGCCGCACTCCAGGGGATAGGTATTTGGTGGGATATTCTGTTTCCTGCACTGTTTCCGTTTATTGTAATTTCTGAAATACTACTCGGCTTTGGCATCGTTCACTTTTTGGGCACTTTACTCGATCCACTCATGCGACCTTTTTTTCGTCTACCTGGGATCGGCGGCTTTGTTGTGGCTATGGGATTTGCGTCCGGATATCCAATAGGTGCTAGGTTAACTGCTCAACTGTGGGAACAAGGCTTGTTAAATCGGGATGAAGGTGAACGCTTGGTGGCTTTTACGACTTCTTCTGATCCCATATTTCTCATCGGTGCTGTGTCCGTTGGTTTTTTTCACGATCCCCGATTAGCTGTTATTCTTGCAATTGCTCATTATGGCGCTGCCTTCGTGTTAGGCTTCCTGATGCGATTTCACGGGGATCCTAAACCCGCTTCCGCTTTAAGTCCGACATCCGTTCCACAAGGTTCAATACTTGCGCGTTCCTTTAAAGCCATGCATGAAGCTAGACTACGTGATGCTCGCCCACTTGGCTTGCTACTTCAACAAGCCATTCGCTCCTCCATTGAGTTAGTATTTGTCATTGGTGGACTTGTTGTTTTCTTTTCTGTTGTTCTCGCCTATTTAAGCTTAGGTCCCGTGATGGAATTTCTCTCGACAGGACTACGCTATTTGCTGCAAATGATTCATATACCTCCAGCACTATCCAATTCTATGATTAATGGCTTCTTTGAAGTAACTCTAGGAGCTAAATCTGCAGGACAAGCCAGTTTAAACGTTCCTTTGGTTGATAAAGTCGCCGTCGCAGCTTTCATCTTGTCTTGGGGAGGTTTATCTGTTCATGCTCAGATCGTCAGTATTCTACATCGAACGAATATTCGCTATGCCACCTTTGTTATTGCCCGATTGATTCATGCTCTACTGGCTGGATGCCTGGTTTTCCTCATTTGGAAGCCACTGAAGCCGATCGGAGAAATAGCTGCCCCTGTATTTACCCAATTTAATCGTCATCCATGGATACGATGGGAGATTTATGGATGGGTGCTGCCTTTTGCTTTTCTCTGTGCAGTTATTGTTTTATTTTACATTATTGATTATGATGAAAGAACAGCACTCTGAAAAGTGTTAAAATTAGAACAACTGGTGATAGGATGAATTGGAATGATGCTAAACCCATTCGAATCGTTAAAACAGATTCAATTTATCGAGAAAAAACATATATTGGTACGATATCCCTCTTGGCCGGAGAGCACATTAAATAGGTTGAAAGCGTTTTGTACATAGTCTTGATTAGAAGGGGGCTTTCGGATTGAAGTTGAAGTATTGTGTTGTTGATCGTGGAGACAAGTTTTCCCACGAGCTTGCCCTACATTTTCATAAGCTAGCGTCACGAAACAATATGATTTTGGATGAACAGTATCCGGAAGTCGTTTTATCCATTGGCGGGGATGGCACCTTTTTACAAGCCTTTCATCGCTTTGAGCCAGAGCTCGGAGAAAAGGTAGCCTATGTAGGTATACATACAGGAAGACTTGGTTTCTTCGCGGATTGGAAGCCGGATGAGATTGAGCAATTGGCCCAATTAATGAATATTGCAGCAGAGAATAACGAATTGCGTACCGTACAATATCCATTAGTTGAAATTCAAATCACGACCGAAGCTGGTATTGAAACTCATTTAGTGGTGAACGAGTTCACCATAAAAGGGATTGATAGCACTTTAGTGGCACAGCTGAATATCAATGATGAAATGTTCGAGATGTTTCGGGGCGATGGCATTTGTATTTCGACACCTTCTGGAAGTACAGCCTATAATAAAAGCCTTGGCGGTGCGCTGATTCACCCTTCCGTAGAATCAATGCAAATTGCAGAAATAGCCTCACTCAACAATCGGGTTTACCGTACATTGGGCTCTCCGATGGTTTTGCCAAAGCATCATCATTGCGATATATACCCTCAATCCGACAAGCGCTTACTACTTTCCTTGGATCACCTTAGTATGCAACGCAACGATCTTATCTCCATACGATGTCGGGTCGCTGATCGGAAAATTCATTTTTCCCGATTCCGCCCTTTTCCTTTTTGGAGTCGTGTCCGTGAAGCCTTTATTGGATATGATGTGAAGTAAACCCTTTATTCATTTAACCTGCTGATCCAGCGGGTTTCTTTCGGGTGTCTTCTCGATAACAAAGTAAGCACATCCGAAATTGCAATATTCACTTAAATAATCCTGGAAGTTTGCAATCGAGAATTCTTTACTGCCTTTTGAGTTGTTATCTTTAAAAAAACCACGAAGCCGCAGTTGATTATAACCCCAGTCGCCTACAATATAATCATATCGTTCAAGAACCTCGCTGTAGCGCTCTTTAAACACCTCTAGATTCCAGCCATTTTTATTGTCATGTACAAGCTCATAATGATTCCCACCGATAAAATACAATGTGTTTTCCTCCTTAGAGTTTTCGTATGAAAACTTTCTTCGTAAGCATATCCTGAGTTTTGCTATAGCAAAACTGGCATCGTAAGCATATGCTGAGTTTTCGTATGAAAACTTAGTTATTAAGCGTTTGCTGTGTTTACATAGACTATATTATAACATGAATGTGACGAGATTCCATATACCCTGAAACTTCGTTATAAATGTGATATACTTATCCTGTTTATGTGTTGTGGAAAGGTCAGGTGATCATCCTACAATGTTGGAAATCGAGCATATCTTAAAGCTAGTTCAATCCGGGGAACTAGATATTCAAGAAGCACAGATGCAGTTAAAGGAGCAATTCGCTAAATCAACCGAAGCCGGAGGCGATTTAGGCTTTGCTAATTTAGATCTTGAACGCGAAAAGCGTACAGGCTTTCCCGAGGTTATTTATGGTGAAGGTAAAACAGTGGAGCAAATCATCGCTATTATCCACAAGCTTATGCAGCATACCGAGCGTGTACTTGCTACAAGAGTAGAAGCAATAAAAGCAGAAGCTATTGTTGCTGCTATACCGGGTGTTACCTATCACCCTACGGCTCGTGCGTTAACTTGGTTCAAAAAGCCGATATTACGCGTTTTTGAAGGTTATATCGCTGTAGTTTGCGCAGGAACCTCAGATTTACCTGTGGCTGAAGAAGCCGCTTTAACAGCAGAGTGTATGGGCAGTCATGTGGAACGAATATACGATGTCGGTGTCGCAGGCATTCATCGATTGTTTAATAGACTTCCACTTATTCGCGGAGCCAATACAATCGTGGTAGTTGCCGGTATGGAGGGCGCATTAGCAAGTGTAGTTGGAGGATTAGTCGCCAAACCGATCATTGCCGTGCCGACTAGTATTGGTTATGGAGCCAGCTTTAATGGGATTGCCGCCCTACTTGCCATGTTAAACTCCTGTTCACCTGGCGTATCTGTCGTCAATATTGATAATGGATTTGGAGCAGGCTATAACGCAGCATTAATTCATCAAAATATTGAAAAAGGAATGTGAATTGATGAAAATCCTTTACTTAGATTGCTTTTCAGGTATTAGCGGTGATATGTCTTTGGCTGCACTAGTAGATGCTGGGGCCGATGTAAATTACATCGAAGCTGAACTAGCCCGAATACAAATAGAACCCTTCTCTCTTAGCTGGAAAAGGGTGAATAAACGCGGAATATCCGCATTAAAAATGGACGTTATTCTTGACCCAACAGCAATGCCAAAGCACCATCGTCATTATTCTGAAATCGTTGAAGCTATTATCCGTGCTGGCTTTAGTGCACGTGCAACAGCCTTAAGTCTAGCTATTTTCGAGAAAATCGGACTTGCGGAAGCGAAAATTCATGGCATCGAGCTTGCGAAAGTACACTTCCATGAAGTTGGCGCAATTGATTCTATTGTAGATGTAATTGGTGTTGCGCTAGCCATCGATTCACTAGCGATCGATCACGTGCTTTCTTCTCCAGTTCCACTAGGTTCAGGAACCGTGCATTGCGATCATGGAATATATCCTGTACCTGCTCCTGCTACCTTGGAAATGATGCGCGGCTTACCGATTGCCTCTACCGAATATAAGCTTGAAATGACTACACCAACTGGTGCAGGAATTATTTCTGGGATTGTAGATCACTTCTCGACCAGCTTACCCCAGATGATCGTCGAATCCATCGGCTACGGCGCAGGCACGCGAGATTTACCAAACCAACCGAATGTACTTCGTATCATCGTTGGAAAAACAGAGCTCCAGACGGTTGATTGGCAGTTCTCCCCTGAACCGCTGCATATACACGAGCATCAACACAATGAGCACCATAATCATCATAAGCATGACCATGAAAATCATGAACACACGCATAAACATGATGAACCGCTTAATGTTTTTTAGAGGTAATGAGGACGGTCTTTTATTATACTTGGCGCATTACTGAAATTTTATATTCTATCCCATGAGAAGGTAAATGTAATGTTTAGATTTGCGATGGTTGCACCGATTTAAACTGATGCCGCACTTCATCATAGACCTGTTTAAGCGGAATATGATGCAGCTTTGCAACTTGCTCGCATTCCGTAAATTCGGGTGCGTATTGGACTAGTTCGCCGACATGATACCCGACTTTTACGGTCATTTCGCCCCATATCGTCTGCACCTTTACATAAGCACGCGCCAAACGATGAACGGTTGCGGGTAGATAACGCAGCCCGAGTGTAGTGGTTTCTCGAAAAATGATCGTTTCTAAAGCTGAAAGCAAGTTTAGATCTGTAAGAACTTGCAGTTGTAAGCCAGGTCTGCCCTTCTTCATAATAATTGGAACCCAACAAACATCGTTTGCTCCTTGCTCAAACAGCAAATCCATCACATAAGAGCATTGCTCTGGATTCATATCATCAATATTGACTTGAATCATGGTCATCTGTTTATCTAAGTGTTCGTCTGCGTGTTCGAATGCCATTTTCGTTCATCACCTTACTAACTCATCATTTTTTTTACTCTCGACCTGACTAGTTGGTGTTTCAGTAGGACTATTTGCAGTTGGTGCAACTTTCAAGTTGGGCAAACTAATACTCGGAGGCAGCGCTCCAGAATTACCTACTGGATTACCCTTTCCATCTACATAATACATCGGCGTATCACCGACTACAAGCACATACGAAATCGGAATTTCCGTCTCCACAATCTCAGGCTCAGAATCAAATGGAATAATGATGGTCACTTCCGCTGTAATATGAATGTATACCTCGACCAAAATCATATTAATACCCGCATTCTGCACACGTGTATTTAAATCCACCTGCACCGCACCTGCAGGCACGAGCCTAACAGGAATGTCAGGACCAAAAGAAGCCAAAATCACGCTATTCATTGCTTGCCCAAGCGGAATATGTTCTTTCGTGCTTTTTAAGTTATTTAGTAATTTTTGCACGGTATCAATGGTGCTTGAAGTGATCTTCATATGCTCCGCATAATTCAGCATAAACCCGGTAATCTTATCATTTTTGTCCATTTTCCAATCAATCAGTTTTGCAAAATTCGTCTCGTGGGAAACCTGATCCGAAATCCCTTTATTGATGGATTGTGTGGCAATTTGCTTGACACGAATTTTGGCAAGGTTCATTAAAGGCGCTTTTAAATTCCGTTCGATAAAGATAAAGGATTGCAGCGAAAATAGTAGCATCACCAAAAGAAAAAAGAAAATAAGCTTTTTGCGACTACTTGAACGTGTTCTTCTACTCTGCCATTTTCTTCGGGTCATTGTATTCACTCCCGTGCTAAGGCATTTTCTTTCTTAGCCTATGCACGGCGAGATCAAAAAAGAAGAATAAGCCCATGGGCTGTGCCAAGTTGTTAAATTTCGGAAAAATCGACTCGAATTATCCTAAGCTTGTTGAGTAGTATAATATTCCTTGACAGACTTGGTTTACCGGCGATTAACATCTTATTTAGGCGGTGGAATTTGATGAAAGAAATGAATGTAAACGATACCCAATGATATGCTGGAAAATGCAGATATGAACAGAGTTGTTAACATATATAGTCGGCATTAAAGAATCGCACAGTGAAGAAAAGTCTCGGAATTACAGAGACCAAACGCTCTTAAAGTTTTCTCTAATGCTGATTTTCAGCATTGCAATCTAACTTCGATGTTACTTCGGCGCTCTAATGCTGATTTTCAGCATTGCAGGCTGACTTTGATG
>JBBDSZ010000008.1:0-11622 GCA_040904685.1 Paenibacillaceae bacterium
TTTTAATACATATCGTTCGGAAAGTCTAGTTAATTTTATTCACGCTGTAGTGTTAGTATGATGAAAGAAATCGAAATAGTGAAGGAAAAGGATTGGTCATTGAATTTGGAAGATCCCTACTATGAAGATAAACCCGATGAAATGTTAGTGGAGAGTATGACGGCTATACGGCAGACAAAGACGGGGTTTTATGTCAATTTGGTCACACCTGGAAAGAATGGAGACCCAAGAAATTGGCTTATTCCACGATTAAACAAACAACTCGATGCGGAGGGCGTAGATTGGAAAGAGATTCGTTATGTCGATGAATGCGGCTGTGGTGGGCATGTAACAAGGGTGTATCGCTAGTCAAATGTAAGCCCTTTTTTTAAAATTGTGTCGAAAAATGCAAAATTATCTTTTTTAAAAAGAATATCTGTGAGAAAAGTCACAGGAGAAACTGCAGTTAGATGGTTAAATGAGGAATATAAAATTCAAAGCATGGGGGATAAAGCTATGGATCGCGCATTTGCTTCCAGATTTGCAAAAATGTACTTCTCCACCGTAGTCGTTTTAATCATTGCAATGTATATCGGCTCGCGTTTTTTTACCCATATTGATCTCGGGTTATATGGTTATATGGTAGGTACCGTTGTTTTTATCGGAGGATTCTTCTATCGCTTTATCGCATGGGCGGAAAGACCGCCAACTAAGATCATTATCAAAAAAGGAATACGCTTATTATTCCGCAGGAACACACCGAAGACCACTGTTGAGCACTTGGCTACCTACCGTTTTATCTGGAATCGCGGTGTATATCGCTGGACGCAGCATGTGCTGCTTGGCTGGGGCTGTATCCTCTCAGCATTTGTGACTTTTCCGCTTGTATTCGGCTGGATGTACTTTACGATGGAGAACAACCAAACGTATACGGTGGTTGGTTTTGGAATTAATCTGATGCGAATTGATGCGGAAGGCTGGATTGCTTTTCTATTCTTTAACGCTTTGAACATTACTGCTTTTATGGTTATTGCAGGTGTGGGTATGGCGCTTTATCGTCGGATCAGACAGATGCAAGCAAGAGCGGAGCAGTCCTTTGTTTACGACTTTCTGCCCTTATATTTACTATTGTTTATCAGTATTACGGGATTGATGCTGACCGGCGCGAATATCTTCCTGCATGGCTGGGGACATCCGGTCATTACAGTGATTCACCAATGGTCCGTGATTATTACATTGATTTATATACCGTTTGGCAAGCTTGCCCATATACCTTTCCGTCCGATGAGCGTATTGGCAAAGAGCTACCGGGAGCATTACGCAGAAAAGCAAATGAAAGCATGCAAAGTATGTGGAACAGGCTTTGTTTCCGTAGAGCAATCAAACGATGTCATTCAAGTTTTACAGCAGAATCAATTGGAGTTCAATATGACTGAAGGCTTTAATCTTGCAGAGCTTTGCTTGCCTTGCAGGCGCAAATATCGGATGTCCCGGTTTTCTGGCATCCAGACACATGAGATTCGTGTTAAGGAGGCCAACCAGAATGCTAAAGGATAAATTTTTTAAGGATATTTCGAATAAAATCCACCCGAATGAAAAATTAGTCAAGACCCATTGCTCCTACTGCGGTATGCAGTGCGGGATGAATTTACGGGTGGATACCCAAAGCAACAAAATTATCGGTGTAGAACCCAGATATGATTGGCCTGTCACACTTGGCAAAATGTGTCCAAAAGGTGTAACGGCCTACCAGCAGACCAATCATGAAGACCGTTTATTAAAGCCTTTAATTCGCGATGATGCTTCGAAGAAAGGCACGAAGGAAGGCTTCCGCGAAGCTTCTTGGGAAGAAGCCTATGACCTGATTGTGCGTAAATTCCAAGCACTGCAGACAGAGTATGGCAAAGATTCATTATCGGTCTATAGCGGTGTTTCCATGACGAACGAGAAGTGTTATCTGACAGGAAAGTTTGCTAGAGTTGCCTTGCAGACGCGATATATCGACTACAACGGAAGATTCTGCATGTCAAGCGCAGCTGCCGGCTTTCTCCGCAGCTTTGGTGTGGATCGCGGCTCAACGATACCTTGGACAGACCTTCAACATACGGATTGCTTGTTTCTAGCGGGCAGCAATACAGCAGAATGTCATCCTACGTCGATGTTTCGTGTCTGGGAGGTGCAAAACCGCGGCGGTTACCTGATCGTTGTCGATCCTCGTGAAACGCCGATTGCCAGACGGGCAGATATCCACTTGGCCTTAAAGCCTGGCACAGATTTAGCTCTAGCGAATTGTATGGTGCATTTACTGATTAAAAATGGCTACGCCGATCAGAAATATATCGCAGAACATACCAACGGGATCGAAGAAACCATGGAGGTAGTTAAACAGTTTACGCCAGAATATACAAGTGAAATTACGGGGATCCCTCCAGAAAAATTAATTCAAGCAGCGGAAATTTATGGCAAGGCTCCTAATGCAATAATTGCCTTCGCACGTGGCATCGAGCAACAAATTAAAGGGGCAGATAACGTATCCGCCTACACGAATATGGCTTTAGTCACCGGTAAAATTGGTCGTCCAAAGTCAGGTGTTGCGACATTTACAGGACAAGGGAATGGACAAGGTGGACGCGAGCATGGCCAGAAAGCGGATTCATTACCAGGTTACCGGAAAATAACGAACCCCAAGCATGTTGAGGAAGTGTGCAAGGTCTGGGGAATTGAACCGGAAGAAATGCCTTTAGCCGGTGTTTCCGCTTATGAAATGTTTGGACTTATGGAGAATAAAACCATTCGCGGTTTATACTTGCTTTGCTCTAACCCTGCGGTTTCAGCACCGAATCAGAATTATGTGCGATCCGTTTTTAAAGACCTTGATTTTATGGTTTGTGCAGATATGTATTTATCGGAATCCTGTGAATTTGCTGATGTGGTGCTTCCTTCTGTGACTTGGTCGGAGGATGAAGGCACTGTAACAAATCTGGAGGGTCGAATTATTAAGATCAACAAGGCTCAGGAGCCGCTTGGCGAATCAAAGCCAGACTGGTTAATTCAGGTTGAGCTTGCTGAACGCCTTGGACGCGGTAAAAACTTCCGTCATCTCACGACAGCAGAAGAGGTAGCCACGGAGTTCAGATTAGCTTCCAAAGGCGGTTATGCTGACTACTACGGCGCGACTTGGGATAAGATCGATAAGCAAGACGGTGTGTTCTGGCCATGTAAAGACGAAGCTGATCCGGGAACACCGTACATGTTTTTGGATCATAAATATTATCATCCGGACGGTAAAGCGAAAATCTGCGCACTGCCTTACCGCTCTTCAGCAGAAGAGCCCTGCGAGCAGTATCCCCTTTATCTAACTACCGGACGTGTGGTTTATCACTATTTATCAGGCAATCAAACAAGACGTATTCCATTTTTACACGATATGTGTCCGGAGCCTTACGTCGAGGTTCACCCCGAAACTGCAGCTAAGTACGGGATTGCTCATGATGAAGTGGTGCGTTTATTCACTCGCCGAGGCGAAGCATTCTATAAAGTGAAAGTTATTGAAGCGATCCGTAAAGATACCGTATTTGTTCCTTATCATTTTGGACATGAGAAGTCGATTAACTTGCTAACGAATCCCGCATTGGATCCGATGTCCCGCATGCCTGAATTCAAGGTTTGTGCGGCTCAGATTGAGAAAGTTGCGGTTCATGAAGAGGTGCTGCAATGAAGAAACTACTTTATATCGAAATGGACAATTGTATTGGCTGTCGCAGCTGTCTGGCAGCATGTACGCAATGCGGCGGTCATGAAGAGCGGAATCGCAATTATGTTTACGATGTTAATCCATTAGTAAATCGGCAAACGATCCCACTTATGTGCTTGCACTGCGTTGAACCGGCTTGTGCCAGAAGCTGTCCGGCTCAAGCGATTCAGATTACACCTGAAGGGGCAGTCTTATCGGCTCTTGTAGAGAAGTGCATAGGCTGTCAGAATTGTACGATTGCCTGTCCTTATGGTATTCCCAAATTCGATGAGGAACAGAATCTGATGTATAAGTGTGATCTCTGTTATGACCGAACGAAGGAAGGCATTCCACCGATGTGCGCCTCGGTTTGCCCGACAAATACGCTGCAGTGGATCACTGAGGATGAATTGGCAAAAAAGAGGGAACAGCATAAACTGGGAAAATGGCTTTCAAGCCACCTGCCAGCATGTGATCCGTTAGAGGGCGAAACGAATGTGAAAATGAGTCTGCCGGGTATTTTGCAAGGGATAAAGAAACTATATTAATTCCGGAGGTGATTGAGGATGGAAAAGCATAAGGATAAAGATGACAATTATACGCATAATATCCGTAAAGAAAATGAACGAAGCTTGGACCGTAGAGGATTTATGAAGACAATGGTGGGTGCTGCCGGGTTGTTCGCTGTATCTACATTGCCTTGGGGGACGTTAGCTGCCAAGGAATTGCTCGGAGTGAAAAACAAAGCATACGAAAAGAAAAAGATCGTTGATGTTAGCGCATTGAAGATAGGCGAAGCCGCAGAGTTCGCATACCCTAACGAACATGAATCCGCATTGTTAATCCGTTTGGGTGAGAATGAATATAAAGCTTATCAAAATGCCTGCACTCACTTGAAATGTCCTGTTTTCTGGAGCCGCGAAGAAGAGAAGATGGTTTGTCCGTGCCATCATGGTTTTTTCGATCCGAAGACGGGGATTCCGACAGCAGGCCCACCGAAACGACCACTTCCTGAGGTTGTTGTGGCTATAGAGGGAAATGTTATTTATGCGACAGGGGTGAAACGCTATGAAACGTAGCTTTAGAGGTGTCATGCTGTTATCCTTCGTACTCTTCCTGAATATCGTTTTTACGCAATATACGGTTAATTTTTATTTTTATGATAAGTATGCGCTAACTGTTTTATTTGCTGCATTGAATGTGATCTTGTTCCCCATTGCCTTTTATATTTATAAGAAGGAAGTGAAAAGCAAATGAATACTAAAAAGCGACAACTCCCCTTACAAACGGTAAGTTTAGTTTTAGGCTTCATGGTTTGGGTCCTATTATCCTCATTAATGCCCTATATTAAGGAAGATATCCACCTTACCTCTTTGCAATTGACTTGGGTTACCGCTGTCCCTATTTTGATCGGATCAATCATCCGAATCCCGGTTGGTTATTGGACGAATCGGTATGGAGCGCGTAAATTGTTTTTTATCAGCTTTCTATTGCTGCTGGCACCAATTTATTGGGTAAGCATTTCTACTACATTTATAGATTTAATTATCGGCGGTTTTTTCCTGGGTATTGGCGGAGGCGTTTTCTCTGTTGGTGTCACATCATTGCCGAAGTATTATGCTAAAGAACGTCATGGCTTTGTAAATGGGATTTATGGCATAGGTAATTTAGGAACTGCCTTATCCTCTTTTGGGGCGCCTGTTGTCGCCAAATACTATGGATGGGAGACTACGATCCGTTTATACTTAGTGCTGCTAGGAGTCATGATTGTTTTAAATTTCTTACTGGGCGACCGAGAAGAGCCAAAAGTTAGAACTTCTCTGATTGCACAAATCAAGGGCGTTTATAAAAGCGAAAAGCTCTGGATTCTGAGTCTGTTTTATTTCATCACATTTGGCTCATTTGTCGCATTTTCCGTCTATTTGCCTAATTTTCTAGTATCTCATTTCGATTTGCCGAAGGTGGATGCGGGGCTTCGTACAGCAGGCTTTATTGTATTGGCAACGGCTATGAGACCGATTGGCGGCTGGCTGGCGGATCGCTGGAATCCTTTTCGAATTCTCATGTTCGTGTTCAGCGGTTTAACGATTGCAGCGGTTATGTTATCCTTTGCACCATCGATTGGATTGTATACTGTAGGTTGTTTGTTGATCGCTTTCTGTGCAGGAACAGGGAATGGGACAATTTTCAAGCTGGTTCCTTTGTATTTCACTAAACAAGCGGGTATTGCCAATGGCGTGATTTCAGCATTAGGTGGGCTTGGTGGATTTTTCCCGCCATTAATTTTAACGCTGCTTTTCAACATTACTGGACATTATGCGATTGGTTTTATGGCACTTTCCGAGGTTGCTCTGGCAAGTTTAGTTATTGTAATTTGGATGTATTATCGGGAAAAATTAGGCTTGGCTTTAAATATTGTGGAACAGATGCCGCAAGGCATCATGATTACGGATTTAAAAGGCATTATCCTCTCCGTAAATCAACCATTTACCGAGATAACGGGCTTTAGTGCAGAAGAAGCCGTAGGGAAAACACCGCGGATTCTCAAATCAGGGCTTCACGATCCACACTATTACGAAAAGCTGTGGGCTACTTTAGAGGATAAGGGCTCATGGCAAGGAAAAATCCAAAATTGCCGTAAAAATGGCGAAGTTTATTACGAATGGCTGACGATTAATGGTATCAAAACGGATGATGGAGAACTAAAAAGCTATGCTGCGATATTCAGTGATATCACGAATCAACAGTTCGGGGATGTGAATTAAAATGAAGGCGGAATTTTTCCTCGATCTTTGTTTTATTCGCACACATGTTGAAAACAAGGTATTTATTAATCTCATAGAAGAGCAGTTGAAGCCGTTGTTTGCTGACAAAGGGAATTGGTCAGTAAATTGCAGGCGGGAAGGTCCGTTGAATATCGTATTGGCTGAAATCCAAGGAATCTGGAATTGGGAAAACGAAGAGATGATTTTCGCCTATATGGAAGAAGAAGCATCACCGCTATTCTGGGAATGGCTGCAGGGCTGCCAAATTGAGCTTGATCTCAAAGAAGAAGTAGAGTATAGCTATTGCAGGATGAAGTAGGCTGCTGCTGTGCGCTGAGGGGGGCATTCGCTTGAATTGGGAACAGCGATTAAGTCAATATGAGGGCAGTCCAATCCAAATTTGGATTGAGGATCGCTCAGGTGAGGAACAAACAAAGCCTAAACCATACACATTGTATAAGATAAAGCTATCAGAGGATCAAGACTATCTTCAGTTTTATATCCAACCCACTCAATTTCTGACAGTTCCTTTATTTGATAAGACGCTGACCAAGCTTGAAGAAGGGGAAACTGAAAGTTCTTTTGTTTCGCATGATGTACACGCAAAGCTGTTATATTGGGTCTATTTTACAAAGAAACTGTTGAATGATTGATGCGGGGTGACCTATGACAACCATCCACCATCCTAACAATGGGGATGCAGAGAATCAATCCATAATACTACCTATCTTTCATGGCGCTGTTAAACGCAGAGTTTAATCGTGAAAGGTTTTTTGCTTTGTTAATGGACCACTCGATTTAATGGCTGAATTGGAGAGTGCTTTTTGGATACTTGTTTTCTGAGCTTTTTTGTTCTTTAATAGAATTGGATGCTTTAACGGAATATACAAGGGAAAACGGTATCGCCGTCCTCTCAGGACGAGTCGCGTTTATCCAGAAATATTCCTAGAGATGAATGGAGAGTTCAATATTGCCTACTATAGAGAAGCCATTCGAAACAACATATAAAGAGCTTATCGTCTTGCTTCAGCCAGACGGATTATTTGAACTGGATTGGCAGAGCACAGAAGAAAGGATTGAGAGCAATCCGCTTGCTTTTCAGGAGGAGCTTTATAGAAGATTTACGGAAAATAGGGATGAAGCTCTATTCTTTCTTGGTTTCTCTGAACGATCTTTTGCCACCTCCGACTCCTTGCGGTATCTCAGGTTAGTTGCTGCTTCTTATGTAAAGAAGCTAGCTGAAAGTCCGGATCTCGAATTGCTGCGTGACCAAGCAATAGTTGAACTCGAAGAGGATGAGAGAGATCATCTTCTGCAAAGTTTACCTTATCTGAATGGTGCCGAGTATTTAAATTACGATTGGATCGAACAAGCTTGGGTCAAGCTGAATCATGCTTTTGCTGCAATCATCCATAGCTACAAAGGGAGTGTCGATCAATTTCTGACCTCGATGAATCCGAATGTTCATCTGGTTGGGCGTGTTTTCTTTCATTTGGTTGAGAGTAAGAAAGAGGATTATCCTTTCGCCTATATGGCTACTTACGCTGCAGAGGTTTCAAGCGAGGGGAAGTCGAAGCATCTTCCCTTGAAAAATGCACTTGTGGAATATGGCAAGAATAGCCGAAAGCTGCTAGAGCTTCTGTCCACGGTGAATCGAGCGTCTGAGAAAAGCGAGTTTATTGCGGAGCTAGTGGAGTCGGGAGAAATCTTTCATCCCATTGGTTTGACAACAGATGAAGCGTATACGTTTCTCAAAGAAATCCCGTTATATGAAGAAGCGGGTATACTCTGTCGGATTCCAAAATGGTGGAAGCCTAAGTCGAATGGATTAAAGCTATCGGTCAAAGTGGGCAATAAAACGCCTTCTCATTTGAACTTGAATGCACTGGTGGATTTCAATGCAGATTTGTTCTTGGCTGGAGATGCAATTCAGGCTAGCGAAATTAGAAGGCTGCTCTCTGAAGCAGAGGGACTCACCTTTATCAAAGGTAAATGGGTCGAGGTTAATCATGCAAGATTGCAGGAAACGCTGAAAGCCTATGAGCAAGCACAGAAGTTGATGGAGAATACAGAGCTTAGCATGGTGGATGCGCTTCGATTTCAAATGGATGCTTCAAAGCTGTTGAATATTTCAGCAGAAGCCTGTGAACTTGTTGTTACCAATGGGGAATGGCTTCAGACGGTTGTCAACCGCTTGACGCATCCCGATGCTATTGAAGTGATTACTTGTGGAGAAGATTTTCATGCGAGTTTACGTGTTTATCAGGAACGCGGCTTAAGCTGGCTTCATTATATGAAGTCATTAGGACTGGGTGCTTGTCTTGCGGACGATATGGGCCTGGGGAAAACGGTTCAGGTGATTGCACTATTGAATTATATCCGTTCCAAGCGGCAGGAGAAAACCTTACTTATTGTGCCTGCTTCCCTGATTGGCAATTGGCTGAGCGAAATTGCCAAGTTTGCTCCTTCATTGCGGTGTTGTGTGATTCATCCTTCGGAGAATAAACATCTAGCGGAGCTAGAAAACAGCTTTCTGGAGGGATACGAGCTTTTTATTACCACCTATGGCATGTTATTGAAGTATGATTGGTTAAAAGATGCCACATGGAACACGTTAATTCTCGACGAGGCACAAGCGATTAAGAATCCGGGCTCGAAGCAGACCAAGATCGTGAAGCAACTAAAGTCCGCTTATAAAATAGCAATGACAGGGACCCCAATCGAAAATCGGCTCTCAGATCTATGGTCATTATTTGATTTTTTAAATAAAGGTTTATTAGGTAGTGCTAAGGAATTCACGGACTTTACCAAGAAGCTTAAGGAAAATCAAGACGGTTATGCCCGCTTAAAGCAGGTGGTTAGTCCGTTTATTCTGCGAAGGCTAAAGACTGACAAAACGGTTATCTCGGATCTGCCAGAGAAAATCGAAATGAAATCCTACGCAACCCTAAGTAAAAAACAAGTGATCCTTTATAATAAGCTGGTTGACGACTTGAAGGACAAGCTGGAATCGACGGACGCAGGTATCGAACGCAAAGGGCTTGTGCTTTCTTCGCTGATGAAGTTCAAACAGATTTGTAATCATCCGGATCAATACCTTGGGCAGCATTATTATGAAGAGGAGGAAAGCGGGAAGTTTGCCAGATTGCGTGAGATTTGTGAAACGATTTATGAGAAGCGGGAAAGAGTGCTGATCTTTACCCAATTTAAAGAAATTACCGAGTCACTGAAGGATTTTCTCGAGAAGGTATTTCAGCATAAAGGTCTTGTCTTGCATGGGGGAACGGCTGTGGATAAAAGAAAGGATCTTGTTGCTAAATTTCAGGGGACAGAGTATGTGCCCTTTATGGTGCTCTCGATTAAAGCGGGAGGAGTAGGTCTTAATCTTACAATGGCGAATCATGTGATCCACTTTGACAGATGGTGGAATCCGGCAGTCGAGAATCAGGCAACGGACAGGGCCTTCCGCATCGGTCAGCAGAAAAATGTAATCGTGCATAAATTTATCACAAGAGGTACAATTGAAGAAAAGATTGATCTAATCATTGAAGATAAGAACCAATTATCACAAGAGATCATTCCGGAAATGCAGGAAAGCTGGATTACAGAAATGGACAACAAGCAGTTAATGGGTTTGTTTAAACTATCCTAATTCATTACAGGGAGAGGGGGATATCAGTGGCGTTTTATGGCGGCTTTGCGAAATATGTTACGGTTGCTGAGAAAAGAGAGCTGGCACTAAAGAGCATAGAAAAGTTGAAAAAGAAGAACCCTAACATCGCTCCAGTGATACTTACAGGAAGTAAGCTTACGCGAACCTGGTGGGGGAAATCATGGAATATAAATCTTGAAAGCTATGCCGATTATGCAAACCGGATTAGTAGAGGACGGAGTTATGTCCGCCATGGAGCTGTATTGGATCTGCAAATTTCGCAAGGAATGATTCATGCTCTTGTGCAAGGGAGCGAATCTAAGCCATATCAAATCACGATTGCGATTCGTCCGTTGGCCAAAGACAATTGGGAAGCTCTAACCAAGGAATGTGCCGGCCGAATTGATTCTTTACAGGAGTTAATTGAAGGTAAGTTTCCCAAGGCGCTTACTGAATTGTTTACTGCCAAAGGGAAAGGCTTGTTTCCTGCCCCTAAAGAAATCAGCTTAGCTTGCAGCTGCCCGGATGGAGCGAGAATGTGTAAGCATGTGGCTGCTGTGCTATATGGTGTTGGTGTACGAATGGATGATGATCCCACGTTATTTTTTAAGCTGCGGGACGTGAATGTGGAGGCACTCATCTCCGAAACTATCACTAAAAAGTCTGCAGATCTGCTCGAAAAATCCAAGATAAGAAGCAGGAGAGTTATGCAAGATACGGATGTTTCTGATATGTTTGGGATTGAGATAGAGCAGGCTAAGGATAAGATCAAGAAGGGCAACTAGAGTCAGCATAAAAAAATCCAGAATGGATGTTTATTACGAAAGGTTGTGTTTATGTGAAGTATATAATTAAACTCATTGGCGGCTATCATGGTGGTGTATACGGGGTCAGAGGAATGTACGATATTGTACCCATTGAAAAAGCGATAGAATTTGATGATATCAAAATTGCTCAAGCAAGACTATCTTATCTTGAAGAGAAGGGTTACAAAAACTGTGCGTTAATTGCCAAATAAGCTTACCAAACAGAAGGCCAACAACAATAAGATCACTGATATCAACCCCGGTGATCTTAGAAGCTTTGATTAAGACTGTACTATGCGTGCAAATTTATGTCTTGTGGTGATTAACCTGTGCTGTGGTCGAGCAAACTGTAAATTCACATGTATGCTTAAAGAAATATGAATCAATCATTTGCACCACATGATAGCTTTGAGAGAGAATAGGGCCACTTCCATAATGCTCACCGCCTTGGGTGATTGAAACAATGAGTCCGAAAATAATAGCGTTATGAAAATCTGCTTCTGTTTTAAGACGATAACCGTGATTGATCATGGAACACGCTCCCCACATTATATGCACTCATTACGATAGACAGTAGGAGAGAGACGATAGTTACATTATTTAGAAAAATAAATTAAATGTATTTTATTTACCACTACAGCGTGAATTATTAATCCATTTTTCTTAACTTTTCCCTTGTCGAACTAT
>JBBDSZ010000009.1:0-11013 GCA_040904685.1 Paenibacillaceae bacterium
GTATGAGAGGAAACTAACGCATTTCTCGGCATAGTATTTTTTTCGGTATAGTCGACATAAATCGTTTCAGGGATCCCGAACTTTAATATGGCCTTCTTCATGCAATCCTCCAAGCGGGGAACACGTTCCTCATGGTAAAACTGCCCATGTACGCAAACACGCGAGAAATCGTCCAAGAATACAACCAGGTAAGCCATAGCTTTCTTTCCCGGTTTATCGGGGTGTGGCAGGTATAAGGTATGTTGCACATCGCCTTGCCACATCGCATTTCGGTGTGCGGATTCAAATCGACGAAAGGTGTGATCTTGGGTGTTCATCAAAGCTTGGCGTGTCACGCCTCGCTTACGCAACTGCTTACTGAGAGTGCTTTCCTTCAAGACACAAGGCGGAACAAATTTGCCCAGCTCCAAGATCGCAATGATCTGGCGCACACTGCGTCCAGGTTGTTCTTGTTTTAATGCGATCGCTTTTTGCATCACATCGTCTGCAATCTCTCGAGACTGTAATTTGTCCGCTCGTACCGATGGGAGCAACGCTGTCCAACCACCTCTGCGGTACGCTTGTACATACCGTTCCAACGTCCGAAGACTAATCTTCTTTTCTTGTCCATCAGGAGCCTCATAGGTATGGCTCACAATCTCCCGCATCAATACCATTTGTTCGCCAGCCTCCAACTTCCGGCTAACCAAGGGTGCGATCAATCCATAGCGAAAGTTGGCAATAGCTTGACGTTGTTGTTCATTCATCGTTTGTGCTCCTCTCTTATATATCTTGGACAGTATCCCATGGAGGGCCTATCCTTGAGGAGTAGACAGATTTTGTGGGATGAATAGGAATTCGAGTCACTTCCTAAGCCTACAAGTTCTATTTGCAGGCGAAAGATGAACACCACGGTGTGTGTCGGCTAGAATTCGTGTAGTTTAGAGTAAACATGATCGAGGTAATCTGACGTTAAGAAATGACCAATAACCCCGGAGACGTGAAGGTCTGGGGGCGTCGAATATATACAGTTGGTCCAACCACAGAAGCGTATCTTCCGCTGTAGCAGAGATGGGATGGGGATGCATCTGCAAGAGATCATCCTCTAATCCAGTAGCTACGAGTTGACGGGCAATCCATAGAGAAGTAAATGCGGCCTGAATCAAATGCCGCTTCCACCAACGCTTTACTGTGCGCGGAGAAAGCCCAATGTTTGGCGTTGCGATGGTTTCAGTAATACGACGCCATGAAAAACCATTCCGTTTTCGAGAGATTGCAGCTTCCCGCGTCCATGTTGTGAATCTAGCCCAAGGAATAAGAAAGTCTGGAAGTAAAGAGACGGTTTTCCTACAGTTTGGACAGAGCCACCTGTAGACGGGGATCTGTATCATATTTTGTTTGCTTACCGCCCAGCGTAAGTAATGACCATGTTTATGTAACTTCTGACCACAATCGTCGCAGCATATAGAAACGTCGGGTGAGCGATTACTGTATAAACGGAAATAAGCCTTGCAAGATCGACCGAAAGATAGTATTTTTATCATGTTGTATTAGTTAATGCTCCCGCTGTCCTCGCCAAAGGTCGGGAGCATTTCCCTTTTTTCGCATAACAATAGCCTAATTCCCCGCCATTGTACAGAAGGAATTAGGCTGTTGTCGGCTTTACATACAATTCTCCACCGCTATTTCAAATGGCGAAACCCTTTCTTTCCCCCGACAGACAATCATGCTACGAACAGTATGTCCTTATGCATATGCTTATGTTTTTTGGAAAGATTCATTTATGGATGTCAATTTGTTCCTTAACAAGTTAGGTCCTTTTAAAAAACATCATCTTCAAACATTTGAATTTCCAATTGAAGAATATTTAGAAGAAATCAATAGACTGATCAGCATTTGGTTTAATAAATACTGCAATTACAGAGAGGATTTCCGAGCTACGACTAAATGGATAATTAATAAATTCATTTCAACAGTCGCTTTGAGCCATTTTAAAAACTGGATATATACAGCAAAGGTATTAGCCCCACAGCGAATCATTCCATATAGCAAATACTATAAGTTTGTTGAAATGCCATTTTTTGCATTTGTGTTTCCAGATAGCATTGATGACCGGCTTGAATATTATAAGGAAGTTGAGAACAATTTGAACAAAATACATTTTCATGATATTGTCTGTCCGTTTAATGAACAACGAGCCAGCAGTTATGAGATGAATTTTAATAATGAATATCATACATTTGTTGGAAAAAATCAAGAAATTGGTTATTTGTCTCAATCTACCCCTAACCAATATTAGATATATTACTTACTTTGCAAATAAAGGAAATAAAAATTTATATCTTAAACAAAATCATAGTTCAAAGGACATTGAATAAATTAACAGTATCTCAAGTCAAAGGAAGTGTATTGAATGTCAGCTTATAACCCGTGGTGTACAAAAGAGAAAATAAGAGATGATCAACAACAATGCCAATTATGTGGTAATTGGGATGTGTATATTTATGATTCTGTTCTCAAAAATAAAAATATTAAAAGGAAGATATGCTTTCAGTGTTATCATTTGTTATTGGGAAAAAATCTCATTACTGAAGAAAAATGAAGGTAAATGTTGGTTTATGTCGAATACCTCTATAGTTAATCAGGTATTTATTTTGGAGGTATCACATATGAGGAAGCTTTGGGATAATCAAAAAGGATCACAATGGAGAAAGTGGGATTTGCACATTCATTCTACCTACTCGAAGGAGTCTCGTGCAAAGTTAACAATAAAAAATATTTTTGACTCTGCAATAGCTAGTGGAATATCCGTTGTTGCTATCACTGACCATTCTAATGTAAAAGCATTGGATGAAATTTGGAAAGTTCATGCTGAAACATTTGAGTTCGAAGGAACTGAGCACAACTACTCAGATTATATAGAGTTCATACCTGGTGTAGAATTGAAGACGGACAAAGGTAATAAACCAATACATATGATAGCATTGTTTCCAAAACAAATAGATATGGACACATATGTAGAGAAAGTAGATACAAATTTCCTAGAAACAAATTTTTTAAGTAAAGTAGGGTGTTCTGATTCAGATATAAGAGCTGCTGGAAATGGTGATTATAATGCAGGACTTCTTGATTCTGATGTCAACTTTGAAAATACCTGCCAACTTGTAAGAGAGTTGGGTGGGGTTATCATTGTCCACAACGGAACGAAATATGGAGGCTTCGATCAAGGATTAAGCCACGTACCATCAATTGACCCCACAGTTGAGGAATTAGAAAGTCATTTTAACGCATTAAAAGTACGACTTATGTCCGAATGTGTTGATATCTGCGAAATACCAAATGCAAGTAAATCTAACCTACGAGATAGGGATTTTTACTTGAAGAAATTTGGTAAGCCTTGCATTATTTCTTCCGATTCTCATGAAAACTATGAAGGACTGAAGTATTCATGGATTAAGGCAGATCCCTCTATTGAGGGTTTAAAGCAAGTTTTATTTGAGCCACAATATCGTCTGCATCTGGGAGATTCGCCTCCTTTTAATCCAGTTCACAAGATCGAAAGATTGCTAATTGATTTCCCAGCCAACACGATGATAAATGGAGAAATGTTTTGTATAAAACAGAAAACAGAGATAGTTTTTAGTCCTAATCTTACTTGCCTGATAGGTGGGCGTGGTAGCGGTAAAAGTACAATACTAAATCTATTACATGAAAAACTGCAACAAGGAAAAAACAACTTTTTTAAAAACTTTAAATTGAATTTACCGAAAGACAAATATATTAAAGACTTTGTGCTTATTGATGGTGACGAGGAAGATAAAATTATAGAATTCTTTAGTCAAAATGAAATTGAAGAATTTGCTTTGAATTTCGAGAAATTTACTGAGTCGATATTTCCCAGAATATTAAAATTTGGTGACAACTCAAGTTTAAATACTGCATCTACTGAACTAGATAAGTATCTTCAAAAGTTGGACACTCATATAAAAAATATTCTAAACCTATATACTCTTAAAGAAACTGCTTCACATTATGAAAAGAAGAAAAAAACTCAAGAAAATATCGTGTCATCTCTTAACGATGCGACATATTTAGAGTTAAGTCAAAAGATGGATCAAGAAGATAAAGAAACACGCCGAATAAAAGCTTCTCAAGAAAAATTCGAAGCGTTTGTTAAATCGTTACAAGTCCTGATTACCGAGCATCAGATTATTAAAGTCGAAAATGAATATGATATTCATCGGGATATGTTAATTAAGCTAATCCAAGTTTCAATTGAGCCATATTCTGATCAAAATCAGTTCACTGAAATTAATCAACTTCATGCTGAGTCGGCAGAAAGGTTAGAAGCGCTTAAACAAGAACTAATTAGTTATTTAGAGAGTAAAGGTCTTAAAGACGAAAATCTTGCGGATGTTACATCAGCTACGGAAGAAGTAAATCGGTTAGATGATTTATTATTGAGTACTAATATCGAGATTGAGGGCATCAATAAATTGATTAATGAATTTAGTTTTGAAGATAGCTTGAAACAAGCATATATTTTGGAAATCAATAGAAAAGTTGATGAACATAATAAATCTCTGACTAATCTAAGCTCTCAGGTTAAACCAATTGGTTTAAAATATGAATTTAATTCAGAAAAAGCTAAGTTACATTTATTAAAATTGATGATGACTGAGTTTTCTAACTTAGAATCATTCCAAAATATTAAGCAAAACGATGTGGAAAAACATTTGTTTAGTATTGAACCGGAGGCTTTAACAGATAAATCGTCTTATATAGAATCTTTGCAACGAATAAGTAATACAAAGACAAAGACTTCAATAGCTATGGTTGATTATTTTTCTAATGATGTTAATTTCGTTAGTTTTAAGCTTCATGTCAAAAGAGCATACTCCGATGTAAATGCTTTTCGCGTGATACGTGTAAACTATGACGGTAAACAACTCGAGAATACATCTTTTGGTCAAAGGTGCACAGCAGCTATTATTTTACTGATAAAACTAGGCAATACACCGATTATTATTGACGAGCCTGAAGCACATTTAGACAGTATGTTAGTTGCAAACTACTTAGTTGAACTAATAAAGGAAAGTAAACAACATAGACAAATTATTTTCGCAACACATAATGCTAATTTTGCAATTAATGGAGATGCAGAACTCATTAATATACTTGAGGTTGACTTAAGAAACGAAACAAATATAATACCTACAACAATAGAGGATTTGTTAAACAGAGATAAATTGCTGCAATTGGAAGGCGGGAAAATTGCTTTTCAAACTAGGGAAAAAAAATATAAGATTAAGTAAATTCTTATTCATTTTCTTACGATTTTATTTAAGATTTAGAGGTACCTAATTTAAATATAAAATGCTATATTGAGCTTTTTTTATGCTAGGGTTTCTAGGCAATTCCTGATTTTTTTTGAAAGGAGGATGATTTATTAGTGCTACGTTCACGAACATTAGAAGGTGAAGATTTTTATGCAAATAATTGCGATGAAATAAAAGCTCGCCAAATGACAAAAGCCAGTAAATTGGTATGTCCGAGTTGTAAGAATTTGGTTAGGTTTAAAAAGGGGGATAAGGTATCGGCTCATTTCGCACACATATCACATATCAATTGTGTTGTAACCTATTATGAAAGAGAAACAGAATCACATATAGCTGGGAAACAACTCATATTTAATTGGTTAAAACAAAAGTATCCAGATGCACATGTCGAACTCGAGGTGTATCTTCCTGAAACGCAACAGATTGCAGATATATTTGTTAATCATCTTAAGGGAGATTTGATAGGTTTAAATTGGGCGTTTGAGTTTCAACACAGTCCTTTATCAGCCGCAAACTGGAGGTTACGGCACGAATTGTATCGTGGATCCGGTATACATGATTTTTGGATTATGGACGCTGCTATCTTCTTAAAATATTCGAAGTCCGATGAACAGGCGAGATTATTTCGAGAACCAGTAGATTCTATATACAACGAAACGGGGTTGTGTTATTTCTTAAATATACACACATCGGTTGTTACTATAGATTGTAAGTTTATTACCACGAATAAAAAAATAAGTATCTCAGGGAGAAGAACTCCGGTTATTAATGAGTATACTTATCACAGCCCACTACAAAATAGTGTTAGATTAGATGTTGTAGAGATTTACAACAATGAAAAGTATCGATTCGCAGCAATGAGCTTTCCATATATATCCGAGATGGTGAACGAACGCATAAACAATCAAATATATAAGTTTGAGAGAGTAGAAGAGGAAAAATATCGTCAAAAGCTTAGTGATCGAACAAAAATTATTCATAATTTATGTTTAGAACAACGCGATAATCGTTTTGCAAACCTTATGTCTAGTTTTATATTGAAAAATAGAAGTCAAGTAGCCAATGATCTTCTAAATATGAATGAATCGCCTTTCATTTCTAAGTATGCACATTACATTGAGAAAATTGACTCCTTTCTATTAGAATATCATTCTCTAAGAGAAAAAGAGGATTTAGACTCCAGAATCTTTATGGAAATGTCACCGTATTATTCAGAAACACCTCAAATACAAGAAGACGATGAACCGAATACCTATTATTCGCATTCGAGACAGCTTTATGACATTTCTTTTTTAGATGCAATGAATAACTCGTTTGCGGATTTCATGGAAGATAGATATGCCATAAATATAGCAAATGTTCATTATGTTCTTGGGACATATGATGAAGAATTAGATATCCTAATGAAATACAATCCATTATTAGTCATAAAATATTTACAAGAAGTTAATTATCAGATTGCACCAAAAAAGGAGGTTTCCAAAAGTAGTTTAGCGTGGGGATATTTGAGATTTGGAAAAACAGAGGAAATTGATTCTTTAATGTTACAAGTGAAAGAGAAAGTAATAGATAGGCTAGAGGCCCCCTTGGACTTCGGTGATGATCCATTTGAATAACTTGTTTCTTTTAATTGAAATTGGGATTGAGCATGAAATATTGAAGAAATGATGATTCAATTAGAAGAATATTTATATTTGATGTACCCTAATAAAGTAGTATACACATTCAAAAAGTAATAAAACTTATTTATTAAAAATTGAAGGTCGGTGAGTATTGATGCAAGAAAAAAACTTTGGTTTTTATAAATACAATGTAGATACAATCCGTAATATATGGACTGAATCAATAATTGTTATTGATACCAATATATTACTTAATTCTTATAAAATGAGTCCTGAAGGACGCATCAATTTTTTAACGTTCTTAAAAAAATTAAAAATCGTCTTTGGCTACCAAACCAGGTTGGAAAAGAATTTCATAGTAATAGAAAAATTGTTATTAATGAACAACTTGGAGCTTTTAAAAAAACAAAGAATGAAAGTTTTAAAGTACTTGATGCATTATTAAACGAAATAGAGAAATCACCTTTGCGGTTTCGAAAAGAAATGACTGAAATATGGAAACATGAATTAAAAGAATTAAAGGAAAATATTGAAAAAATGTTTATTGAATATCCTGATCGACTCAATCGATCGGATTTCTTTGATGGAAATGAACTGAAAACAAATGATTTGATCAGTGATGAAATTACCAATATTTTTGATACTAGGTCAATTGGTGAAGAATACAGATATGAAAAACTTTATAAAATTTATGAAGAAGGAGAGAGACGTTATTCATTAAAAATTCCACCTGGATATAAAGACGCAGAGACAAAGAAGGATTATCGTAAGTTTGGAGATTTAATAATATGGTATCAAATGATTGATAAAGCTCTTGATGAAAAACTACCAATAATATTTATTACAGAAGATGTAAAGGAAGATTGGTGGGAAAAGGAAAATGAATGGAAAAGACCTCATTCTGAACTTCTATTTGAATTTTTTAGTAAAACTGAACAATATTTTATGATGTATACGTATACTGATTTTGTGAAAACTGCAAAGGTGTTTATACCTGATCTGCCCAATACGGAAACCGCAGTAGAAGAATTTGATATAATTATTGAAGATGAAAATAGAAAGTTTAATATGAGCCACTTAATAAAAAATGGTGAATTATATTTGGCTCATACAGAGAATGATGTATTGCTAGTACTTATTTTTACACAGGATTGTGATATGAACAATGTTCATAATATATCTGTTATTCCTATATCCACTGAAGAGGCAGAGAATAAATCCCTTATCCAATTTATTTATAACGGATATATTCATACAGTTCAATTTGAGAGAGTATTGGCAATTAAAATCGACCTCTTATCAGATTATATTGGAAGGTTACATTCGGATACAATGAATCGGTTAAATGGTGAAATTATCAAGAAACTGTCAAGAGGTTTTTAACTGCTCGTTATCAATTTTGGTATCCAAATTGTTGCCTTGTAATTCGGGGTAGTACCAGCGAAGCTGTCACCACCCGCAATCGTATGTAATAAAATGGCAAATGTATAATAGGATCAAAATATCTTTCTCGATTACCCCAATTCAGCTTCTATTTGTAGGCGTTCCTTCATATTTAAACGAAATGTTCCATATGGATTAACATGTGTGTATATCAAAGGTGTTAAAGCACGGAAATCTTCTGGGGCCATCATATTAAACCATTTCTTATCCGATAAGATATTTTGATACATGATAGTGTTGATGTAAACGAGACAGTTTTGCAGTAAATGAAGAGATAATACGGACATTTCTTGATCTTCCAAACGATTCGTGGAAATTTCTCCGCCCTTGCCATAGAAAATAAAGCTGTTTGCAGAATTCCAGTTCTCTACAACATTCAATCCTGCATTTATTTCTTGTCTTATCTCCTCGGAGTTGAGATATTCACAGAGGAAGATGGTTTTAACTGCTTTCCCTAACTCTGCAAAGCCTAAATAAGTGGGATGTTTTAGATTGTTCCGATTGAAACGTTTTAGTATCGCTTCTGTTTCTGCTATACCTAAGCGAAGAGCTGTTGCATATTTCATCATTTGGTCGTATTGTTGGCGAATGAGTTCCCAGTTGATCGGACGCGTGAGAACCGGTTGCAGATTTGGATAAGCATCTGTCATACCAGAATCTGGGCGATATAGTTTTTGTGAATGGATCGCTTTAAGGCGAGGCATTAACTTAAAGTTTAGTAGATGACAAAAGGCAAAAGCAACTTCACTTTGACCATGCGAATCCACATAGTTTTTCTCCACTTCCATATCTGTGCAATGGCGTAACAACCCTTCAATCATAGCAGCGATTTCTGAAGATGAACAAGATTTAAGCTGTGAATAGATGCACGTTGAGTTCTTCTCTACATGCCAGTAAATCATGACACCACGTCCTCGATATCGAATGTGCCACTCCGTCATCAAATTTTGATCCCAGGCTCCAAATTTCTTTGAATCCGAAGCGCATGATGTTGTTCCTTCTCCCCAAATTTCCTGCAATTTAACTTTGAAAATAGCATTAACCACTTCAGCAATGGCATTTCTGAGGTTTTCCTTATGTATAAATTTACGGCGAACATACAATAAATCTTTATAGCTTTCTCCGTGATCGCCTGCAGTCACCCTTTTTAAGCCTGTATTGGTACCCAAACCATACAAAGACAATATCAATCGTTTTTGTAGGATTTCCCGGTCTAACGTTTCTCGATATGCAACGGTTTTGAATTGTTCCGTAAAAGCAACACGTAAGTCTGCCTCTTTTAAAATATCCAGTAGGCTTGTCATTGGCCAGCGACGCGATACTTCTGCTTTTATCCGCGTCAAATTCATTGGCTCTGCTTGTGGCTCTAATGGACTAACAGTGATCCACCCTTTTCCTTTTTCTGTTATGCGTACTTTAGGATTTTTTGGCATTCCTGCATTTAATTTTTCTAATCCCTGTACCATACTCTGTTTGAGTGTTGAAATAAATGCTTCTGCATCCAAAGGTTGATTTAATGCTTTGTAATTTTCTTCTCGACGTTCTTCAAAATCAATAGGGAGATCCTCGTCCGGATTTCGGTATTTATTGGCACCAACTACCCAAATTTCTTTGCAACGGAGTTTATCTCTGAGCATTTGTAGTGCACTTATTTCGTAGTTAATTCGATTGATCCGTTCTTGTCCCTGTTCATCTTTTTCAATGATGATGTCTTTGTAATTAGAGCGAACTACCCCTGCGATTGGAATGTCATCAGAATACGAGAAGTAATGCAACCCCGTGTTAGCATACTTCTTGATTAGCTCTAACGCACGAATCACTGGACGGTGAACATCGTTGTTAGAACGGAAATCAAGGATATTCAAAATTTCCGGAACGATTCGGCGATAATGGCTACTATAAGATGCCCGCATTACAGTATGAATCTTTTCATGGTAAGCAGAACCCGAACTCTTAAGTTCTTTGATTAGATCCTTTAAGGTTTGTTCGCACTACGGGATAAACAACTTCTTTAATAATTCCTTCCGGATAATTGACTGCTGCTTGAGCCAAATTGAATAAAATTCCGTATTTATTATTTACTTTCTTAAGTTCGTTCATGACCTCCTTCTTTATCTTATTTTCAGCACGAACACCGATACGATGAATAATCTGAATAAGTAAGTCGGCTAAATTGTCCGTTATTTCTAAGCTGCGAAGCCAAAAGAAAGCGGATAAAAGCGTATATCGAATGGGATCAGGATGACGACGCAATTCACGAAGATCCTCTGTGGATACACGTTGTCGGTATTTCTTGAGAACTTTGGGTGGGATGTCTTTAAAGAGGTCATTCGGTAATTGAAGATTACGGATGGTTCGTAATTTATTCACTTCCTTCAATACAGTATCTACTCCAATACGTCCGGGATCAGCTTTTAATTCATTAAAAGATGTCTGTTGATCGTTGTCACTGGGAGCTTCTTCTTCATTGGCTTCCATGTAAGAAATGCTTTCAATGAGAGAGTCTAATTGAGTCAAGGTCGAGGATGGCAACTTTTGAAATGTTGCTTGAAAAAAGCTTTCTTCGTAGGTGTGAACTATTTAGCCCCCTAGGAGACTTGGACAGTACACCCCTTAATCAAATATACTAA
>JBBDSZ010000010.1:0-10517 GCA_040904685.1 Paenibacillaceae bacterium
TGGACTTTTACGCTGAACGAGGGTCATAAGTTTGCCGATGGATCACCGGTAGATGGGCAAGCGGTAAAATTCACATTTGATCGTATTTTACAAATAGCTAAAGGACCCGTCGACGTCTTTGGTGTCATTCAAGAGATCAAAGTTCAAGATGCCAAAACCGTAGTTTTCACATTGAAGAAGAACTTCCCGCCTTTTTTATCTACTTTAGCTGCGAACTATGGGGGGATCGTTGATCCCAAAGCGAAGGAACATGAAACAAACGGAGATTTGGGTCAAAGCTATTTGGCCGATCATACGATGGGAAGCGGACCGTACCAGCTGACGGAATGGAAAAAAGGAGAGTACCTTAAACTCGAATTAAATACAAACTCTTCCGTAAAACCAGCATTCAAAACCGTTTGGTTTAAGATTGTTGCCGATTCTTCAGCTCAACGCTTACAGCTGGAAAAAGGCGATATTGACATTGCGGAAGGAATTCCGGTGGAACAATTGAAGGCGATTAGTTCTCTTCCGGGCGCACAAGTTGTTCAGAAGCCAAGTTTATTTGTGGACATTGCTTATATCAATACAAGCAAAGGAAACCCCGCATTACAAAAAACGAAGGTACGGCAAGCAATCAGCTACGCGGTTGATTACGCTTCTTTGACTAAAGTAGTGCAGCAGGGTTATGCCACTCAAATGCGTGGTCCTATCCCACAGGGGTTATGGGGTTACGACAAGCTGGCCAATCAATACACACTCGATACAGCCAAAGCCAAATCTCTTCTTTCCGAAGCGGGAGTAAGCAATCTGTCTCTGGACCTGCTTTATTCGGATAAATGGCCCTGGTGGGAGACCGAAGCCTTAACTCTTCAATCTTACCTCGCAGATGTGGGAATTAAACTGAATTTGAAGAAGGTGGCTTATGCTGCTCAGCGTGACATGATTGATAAAGGTCAGTTTGATTTAAGTCTTGGAATTTGGAGCCCGGATTTTGCGGATCCCTTCATGTTTATGAACTATTGGTTTGATTCGAATAATTTTGGTTTATCCGGGAACCGCGCTTTTTATAAAAATGACAAAGTAGATGAGTTGGTTCGTAAGGCTGCATCCAATAACCACAAAGAGGAGAGGGAAAAGCTTTATAAAGAAGCCCAGAATATTGTGATAGACGAAGCACCTTATCTTTATTTGTATCAGAAAGATTATATGCTTCCGATCAGTAAAGCTGTTAAAGGATTTACCTATAATCCCATGTTGGAAGGAATTTATAATCTGGCAGAAATGTCGAAATAGATGAATGACAGGAGTGTTTTCTCATGGGACAGATTATGGCTAAGCGGCTTATCATGCTCGTCTTCGTGGCATTCGGAGTTACGCTGATCATCTTTTTCCTTTCTCACATTATTCCGGGGGATCCCGCAAGAATGCTAGTAGGCCAGCGTGCGAATGAGGAAACACTGCAACAAGTCCGACATCAATTGGGCCTAGACCAACCGGTCTTGGTCCAATATTTCACCTATGTCAAAGGACTTTTTACAGGAAATCTCGGGATTTCGATCCGAACTCAACAACCGGTTGCTCATGATTTGTTTGCTTTTTTTCCGGCCACGATTGAATTGGCCTTGCTTGCCTTTATAGTTGCTATTCTTGTTGGAATACCGCTTGGTATTTTGTCTGCGGTGAAAAAGGATACCGGTTGGGATCATGGAGCCCGTGTATTCTCGATTGCAGGTGTTTCAACACCGGTTTTTTGGAGCGGTTTAGTCATGATTCTTATTTTCTACGGATATTTGGGTTGGTTTCCATCTACTGGGAGATTGGATTTGACTGTTTCACCCCCTACGAAAATAACGGGCTTGTACCTGTTCGACAGTCTTTTAACAGGGAACTGGCCTGCTTTTAAAAATAGTGTCTGGCACATTATCATTCCTGCGCTCACTTTGTCTTATGCCCAGTTGGCTATTATCACCCGGCAGGTAAGGGCAAGTATGCTGGAAGTATTGGGGCAAGAATATATTCGAACGGCCCTAGCAAATGGAATTAGCGGTCTGTTTCTTCTTTTTCGATATGCATTAAGAAATGCGCTTATCCCGACAGTTACGGTTGTAGGACTATCTTTTGGATCGCTGCTAGGCGGAGCTGTGGTGACGGAAACCATCTTCGGATGGCCGGGAATGGGCAAATACGTGGTAGACTCCATTGCTTACCTGGATTTTCCAGCTATAATGGGATTTACTTTAATCATTTCAATCGGTTATGCGCTGATTAATCTGTTCGTGGATTTGACCTATTACGTCCTGGATCCACAAATTAAACAATAAGGGGGAATACTATTGCAACTTCAGACGACTGATCTGGTTCTCCCCATAAAAGAGGCCAATCCATTCTGGTATAAACTAAAAAAGAATCCGATGACTTTGATCGGTCTAACGATCTTGGGAATCATCATCCTTCTTTCTTTAGCGGCCCCTCTTATTACCGCATATGACCCGAATAAAATTAACGTAATTGAGCGTTTTCAAAGCCCTACGGGAAAACACTGGTTTGGAACTGATGAAGTAGGGAGAGATATCTTTACCCGTATTCTTTACGGCGCACGACTTTCCTTAGGTATAGGAATATTAATTGTTGTTGCGGCAGGGTTGGTGGGTACTGTTTTCGGAGCAATCTCAGGTTATTTTGGTGGCAAAACGGATCAAGTCATTATGCGTATAATGGATATGATTCTTGCTTTTCCCACTTTAATCCTGGCCATGGCATTTGCAGCTGCACTAGGCCCAAACCTACAAAATGCGATGATTGCCATCGCGATCGTCAAAATACCAGTTTATGTTCGTTTGGCACGAGGGGAAACGCTGTCTCTGCGAGAAAAGCTGTTTGTAAAAGCGGCGATTACCTTTAGAATTAAACCATGGCGTATCATCACTCGACATATTATTCCTAATGTCATCTCACCGATTATTATTCAGGTTACGTTGGATATAGGTGATGCGATCCTTTTGGTTGCTACGCTCGGATTTCTCGGATTAGGCGCTCAACCACCTACACCGGAATGGGGAGCGATGATCAGTGTAGGCTGGAAATATCTACTCGATTATTGGTGGTATCCTACTTTTCCTGGTTTAGCCCTTTTTTTGGCGTCAGGTGCTTTAAATCTGATAGGGGATGGTATTCGTGATATACTTGATCCCAAATCCAGTCGATAGGAGGAGAAAGGATGCTTATTGAAATCAAAGATCTATCTGTTGAATTTCATGGGATACGGGGGACAATGAAAGCCTTGCAAAGTGTAAGCCTCTCTGTAAATCAAGGCGAAATTGTCGGGATCGTAGGAGAATCAGGGTCCGGCAAGTCCGTGACGGCCTTATCGATTCTTGGCTTGCTGGAGAAAAATGCGACCGTAACGAGCGGTGAAATTATATATGCAGGCAGAAATCTTCTTGCCCTAAATAAAAAGGAAAAGCAAGCCATTCGAGGGAAAGAAATCGGTATGATCTTTCAGGAACCGATGACAGCACTTCATCCCACTATGCGTGTGGGAAAACAGTTGGTCGAGGTTATAAAAAGACACCGCGGCGTAACGAGAAAAGAGGCCGGCAGCTTAGCGATCCAGGCCTTGCAAGACGTTCAAATTCATGATCCTGAATTGGTAGCAAGAAAATATCCGTTTGAATTAAGTGGTGGCATGAGACAAAGGGTTGTCATAGCTTTAGCGATGGCTGCTCCCCCTGATTTACTCATTGCGGATGAGTCGACCACCGCTTTGGATGTCACTATTCAGTATGAGATTTTGAAATTGATGAAGGAACTATCGGAAAAACGGGGTACAGCGATTTTGTTAATCACTCATGATCTTGGTATCGTAGCTCAACTATGCAGCCGGGTTGCGATCATGTATGCGGGAGAAGTCATTGAGGCCGGAAAGACGTCGAAAGTCCTTCGCTTTCCACAGCATCCTTATACCCAGGCATTATTGCATGCGCTACCTGATTTAGTTGATCCAGATGAACCTTTGATGGCGATCGGCGGGGAAGTGCCCGATTTGCGTAATCGTCCAATAGGCTGCAGTTTCGTCTCTCGCTGCAGTCAGGCCGTTGATTTCTGTAGAGCAAATAAGCCGAAATTAGAGCAGCGAACGACTGAACACGATGCTGCATGCTGGGTGGTGGGAGGTAATGGAAACCATGGATGACCTTATTCAAATTCAGCAAGTACACAAGCTGTTTGGAAAAGGAAGGCAGTTGGTTAAAGCTGTCCAAGAAGCCGATCTGGCTATACGCCAAGGGGAAGCCTTAGGGCTGGTCGGAGAGTCCGGATCAGGAAAAAGCACGATAGGCAAAATGTTGGTCGGTATTGAATCACCAACTCATGGAATCATTACTTACCTTGGGAATTCACTGTGGAAAAAAGGGAAATTTCAAAGCCTGCGTCCCGGGGAAATCCAAATTGTATTTCAAGATCCACAGTCCTCTCTTGATCCCAGGATGATAGTCCAAGATATTATCTTAGAACCACTATATGCGTTGCCTTCATCGGAGCGAAAGGAAAAAGGATCGCACACACGGCTTCATTCACTGATTAAACGAGTGGGTCTCAAAGAGGAACATCTCTCCCGTTATCCTCACGAGTTCAGTGGAGGGCAGCGGCAGCGGATCGCGATCGCACGAGCATTAATAACAGATCCTTCTTTTATTGTTCTGGATGAACCGACATCGGCTCTTGATGTCTCGGTACAGGCTCAAGTGTTAAATTTACTGAAAGAATTAAAAAAAGAACGAAACCTGACCTATTTATTCATTTCGCATAATATGGCCGTCATTCGCTACATGTGTGATCGGATTGCTGTCATGTATAAAGGGAAGATTGTAGAGGTGGGTTCTTCCCTTTCCATGTTTAAGCAGCCTGATCATCCTTATACGCGAATCCTTCTATCCTCGCTGCCAAGTGTAAATGAGGATTTCACACAGGGTATAGGTTTTGCTGAATCCACAAGGAACAACGATGACAATGCCTGCGTATTTTATCAACGCTGCCCCTCCCGTCAGGACATTTGTCTCCAATCTCCCGCTTTTGAAGAGAGGGAAACGGGCTGGGGCTGTGCATGCCATTTTAAGGAGGTGAATAAGCGTGTTTAATGGTGAACGGGTTCGGGAAATTCGAAAACAAAAGAACCTCACCCTTCAAGAGCTTGCAGAAAAAACGGGACTAAGCATTGGCCTTCTTTCGCAAATTGAAAGGAGGATCGTAGATCCAACGGTAGGGACTTTTTGGAAAATTTGTACCGCTTTAAATATTCCTATCCATCATTTTTTTCAAGAAATCGAAGAGGAACACATTGTTGTCAGGAAGGATCAACGCAAGTTAATGGAATTATCCAATTCCAGTGTACGTTACCATATACTTTCCCCTAATCGATTGGGCAAAATTGAGTATTTGCTGGTGGAAATTCAGCCGGGGGAAATGATCGAAACCGAGCTTGTCAGCCATCCGGGTGAAGAATGCGGATTTATCATGCAGGGCGAACTGAAAATCATCCTTGGCGAACAAGAGATTTATTTGTATGAGGGAGATAGTATTTGCTTTCCCAGCACAACTCCCCACCGTTATGTAAATACGGGTAGTACAGTTGCCCTTTCCATATGGGCCATGGTTCATTGAGGGTCAACATTTGTTGGACCTAAGGCTTCCTAATAAAGTTACTACTACAATGAGGTTGTGGGGGAATATGGATAATTCGCCTTTATTAAAAGAGTTGATTTTAACCAAAGAAGTTTTCTGGACCAATCGTAGTTATGAAAAGTTTGAAACGGGCATTGCAAAAACTTCGCTGCATAAAAGAGATGTGACGGAAGCAGAAGAAAGACTGCATCGTTATGCGCCGTATATGGCAAAAATTTTTTGTTGAAATGTGACAGTCATCTTCCTATTTCTGGTTCAATTAAAGCGAGAGGCGGAATTTATGAAGTTCTTAAACACGCAGAAGATTTAGCTTTGCAACATGGTCTTCTAATGCCAACAGATGATTATTCGATGATGGATAGCGAGGTGTTCAGGCATTTTTTCTCTCAATATTCGATTGCGGTCGGTTCAACGGGAAATTTAGGGCTTAGCATTGGCATCATAAGCGTGAAAATGGGGTTTAAGGTTACGGTTCATATGTCGGCTGATGCAAAGAAATGGAAGAAAGATTTACTTCGCAGTAAAGGGGTCATCGTTGTAGAATATGAATCGGACTATAGTAAAGCAGTGAAAGAAGGAAGAAAACAAGCTGAAAAGGACCCTCTTTGTTATTTCATTGATGATGAGAATTCACGTAATCTCTTCTTAGGATACTCCGTTGCTGCTTCTCGACTCACCAAACAATTAGAAGACCTGAAAATAAAGGTGGATGCAGAACATCCCTTGTTTGTTTACCTTCCGTGTGGCGTAGGCGGGGGACCCGGAGGCGTTGCTTTTGGTTTGAAGCTCATGTATCAGGATCATGTACATTGCTTCTTTGCAGAGCCTACCCATTCACCATGTATGTTACTTGGTTTAATAACAGGCCTACATGACGAAATTTCCGTACAAGATATAGGAATCGATAACATTACGGCAGCAGATGGACTTGCTGTTGGAAGGCCCTCCAGTTTTGTCGGTAAACTCATGGAGCCTTTATTAAGCGGGTGTTATACGGTAAGTGATGGTACGTTACATCGTTTATTGCACGCATTAGCAGTTACGGAAAACATCTACCTGGAGCCTTCCGCTTTGGCCGGGGCCTTTGGACCGATTCAATTGTTGAGAACGAAATCAGGGCAGGAATATGTAACCAATCATGTCTTGCAGGATAGAATGAAACATGCAACACATATTATTTGGGCCACTGGAGGAAGTATGGTACCTAAAGAAGTGATGGATGAATACTTCCAGATAGGATTGGATTTATCTGTAGACACGGGGGACTCTTTGTCCGATTAAACAAACAACTTCATAGTTTATGGTGTCCATTTGGGAAGCCACTTCATCAATAGATAGGTAGCTTTCTTTTGATCCACCAAACAGGATAACTTCGTCACCGATTTGAACGTTGGAAACGGAAGAAACGTTTAACATGGTTTGATCCATACAGACTCTTCCTATGATGGGAACCCGCGTATGGTTAACCAGAGCAAATCCTTTATTGGAGAGCTGTCGCGATAATCCATCTGCATAACCGATTGGAATTGTTGCTGTAATGCAGTCTTCTTTTGGTTTAAATGTACATCCGTAGCTAACTGGTTGACCCTTGGGAACATGCTTTATAGCTGAAATCTTTGTTTTCAACTGCATAGCCTGTTCAAGTGGAAAGTTCGGATGCTGCACGTTGGCGGACGGCCGTAATCCATATAGTGCGATGCCTACCCTAATCATATCTTCATGCATTTGCGGAAAGTGAATGGCGGCTGCACTATTGCAGCAGTGCTTAATGGGCACTTCGATTTTATTACTCTCCAAAAATTGAATATACGAGTTGAATAATCTAAATTGCTGCAGTGTATAAGACGGATCTAAACTATCCACATCCGCAAAGTGAGTAAATATACCTTCCAAAATCACAAACCGGGAAGAACATGTTTTTTTTGCTAAAGACAAGGCTTCTTCTTTGGAGGTTAGGCCTATCCGTGTCATTCCCGTATCAATCTTTAGATGAATTCGTGCTTTGTGTTGCAATTGTTCCGTGCAAGCGATAATTTCATCCAATACTTGCTCTGAGAACACAGTTAAGGCAATACCATTTTGGATGGCGGTTTTAACGGAAAAAGGAGGCGTATAACCTAATACAAGGATCGGTTTATCAATCCCTGCGGCTCTTAATTGCAAAGCTTCATCAAGAATAGCGACACCTATATAATCCGCTCCTGCTGTAATGGCTGTTTGGGCAACTTCAATCGCACCGTGTCCATACCCGTTTGCTTTAACAACAGCCATCAAAAGGCACGATTCCTTCATATTTGATTTAAATAGATTTGTGTTATGAGAGATGGCATCAAGCGATACTTCGGCCCATGTGTCACGGTAACTTATTGGATTCTCAGTACTCATTAAAAGCCCCCCTTGTATGCTCTAAGTCTATTATAAGGTTATATTTGATTTATTTCATTGTTGAAAAAAACAAAAAGACAAATCACAGTTGTGGAATTGCACAAACACGGTTATAACCATTAGAGCGGGAGGCGCATGACTAGATGTATAAGGAAGAAGACCCGTTTGAAAAAAGCTTTGAAAGCCTAGAAACTTTAGCTGAAACCATAAACGAAGTGCTTGGATGTCCGGTAACCATCGAAGATGCGAATCATCGGCTGATAGCCTACAGTTCCCACGATCGGCAAATGGATACTGCCCGAATGGCCACTATTGTCGGCCGACGTGTTCCGGAAAAAGTGATCAGCGGTTTGTGGCGCGATGGCGTGATTCAACGATTAGTGGAGAGTCAAGAGCCTATCAGGATACCGGCGATCAGCGATATTGGGCTTAATGATCGGGTTGCGATTGCCATTCGAAAAAACATGGATATCTTGGGTTATATTTGGGTCGTTGAAGTTGGAAAACAGCTGGGGGATCAAGAACTGCTTCTATTAAAAAAAGCAGCGCAAGCGACAAAAACGAAACTGGTGCAGCTTCAATTGCAAAGACGAAAAGAAGAAGAGGGGTATAAAGACTTTTTCTGGCAGCTTTTAATGGGGCATTTAAAATCGGAAACGATGATTAAAGAAAAAGCGGAAAAACTGGAAGTAGTGCTTCCGGTTTTCTTTCATGTGTTTGTGGTACAATTCGTTTCAGAAATTACGGAAAAATTAGTTCAGCAAATCCTGGACGTGATCAAGACAGATCAACAGATTCGTATTGTTTTTCATGTTGTTGACAATAATCACTTAATTTTGCTTTCTGCGCCAATCCTGCGGCATCTTTCAAAGCAAGATTATGCTAAATCCTTCACCCATTTCATGGATCAAGTGAAAAGCCGTTTCGGTTCCGCTCTCTCTGAAGGAGGCAGTGGTTCTTTTTATCAAGAATATACGATGGTGGAGAAAAGCTACCAAGAAGCGTTAATGGTTTTACAAATTAAAAAACAATTTCCTAGCGAAACGAAATCCCTTCATTCTTATCCCGACCTTGGCTATTATCGTTTTTTGCCTTTGATTTTGGAGGAAAAACGTAAACGCAGCTTTAAAAATCCATGTTTGGAGAAACTAAGAGAATATGATCGGGATCACAATGCCAACCTGCTGCAAACCTTGGAAGTATTCCTTAGCAATGACAGCAATGCTAAAGACGCGGCCAATGTCCTGCATGTCCATACCAATACATTAAATTACCGATTAAAACGAATCTCGGAAATTGGAGAGATTAACCTAACGAATATGGATCAAAAAGTAACACTTTGTCTGGATCTAAAGACAGAGCAGTTTGGCTAGAATGGTTTGTCGATTTGCACAATCCCGGAAAGAACTTTTCATGTTTCCAAACAAACAAAAAAGACGATTCTTCCCCTATACTTAGCTAATGTCAATATAAGAGGAGAATATGATTATGCGAATAGGCATACCCAAAGAAATTAAGAACAATGAAAATCGCGTCGCAATTACCCCTGCAGGTGTCATTTCCTTTGTAAAAGCAGGCCATGAAGTTTTTGTTGAAAAGGATGCCGGGGGTGGCAGTGGTTTCAGCAACGAAGATTATATGGAGGCAGGTGCACGAATCGTAGACCATGCTTCAGAAGTATGGTCCTCGGCTGATATGCTGATGAAAGTAAAAGAGCCTCTCCCTTCCGAATATGGGTATTTGCGTGAAGGATTAGTTTTATTTACGTACTTGCACTTGGCGGCAGAACCTAATCTTGCTCGTGTCCTTATCGAAAAACGGGTAATCGCAATAGCTTATGAAACCGTTGAAATAAACCGGACATTACCGCTTCTGACCCCTATGAGTGAAGTAGCTGGCCGCATGTCCGCTCAAATTGGCGCGCAATTCCTGGAAAAGACAAACGGGGGAAAAGGAATTCTTTTGGGTGGAGTCCCAGGGGTAAAACGTGGAAAAGTTACGATTATTGGCGGAGGTGTTGTGGGAACTAACGCTGCCAAGATTGCAATAGGGCTTGGCGCAGAAGTAACGGTTATAGATCTAAGTCTGGATCGTCTTCGCCAATTGGAAGATATTTTTGGATCGGACATTCAAACATTAATGTCGAGCCCCTTCAATATAGCTGAAGCTGTGGCAGAATCCGATCTTGTTATCGGTGCGGTCTTAATTCCGGGCGCCAAAGCACCCAAGCTTGTGACGGAAGAGATGGTGAAGGCCATGAAACAAGGCTCTGTAATTGTAGATGTTGCGATTGATCAAGGTGGAATTTTTGAGACGATTGATCGAATTACCACACATGCCGAACCGACTTATGACAAATATGGTGTTGTACATTACGCTGTTGCAAACATGCCAGGTGCTGTTCCGAGAACATCAACCATTGCTTTAACAAACGTCACGCTTCCTTATGCTCTGCAGATAGCAAATAAAGG
>JBBDSZ010000011.1:0-10515 GCA_040904685.1 Paenibacillaceae bacterium
GGCTATTGAATGTGTTTCCCGCAACATGATTCGGCTTGATTCATTAGTAGAGAATTTAGTAAAGCCTGAAGAAGCTATGGAAATATTACTTAACGGTAAACTACACGGATTGAAAACAATTATTGATTGGAGTTAGGTTACATTTTTATTCGAGATTTTCTTGAATAATTTTTCGTAGTATTCACTGAACCCGCTTATCTAAAATAAGACTGAACACGCTCAATGGATTTATGCATAATAAAAACATGAGACAAATCAAATACAAACCCTATTCTAAAACTTCATATCTTCCAAATAAATGACGATCATGTTGTTCTAGACGGTAATACATATGCAGTACCGTTTGCTTGGGGAACTTTGCCGATGATGGTCAACGTTGATAAGTTCAAAGAACCAATTGATTCTTGGGGAGTTTTGTGGAATCAAAAATTTAAAGGGAAAATTGTTACTTTAGATGATGCGGGCAACCAAATTGCTATGACCAGCTCTTCTTTTAGGTATTAAGGATCCATACAACTTGACGGATGAACAGTTTGCCCAAGTGAAACAAAAATTAATTGAACAAAAACCGTTGGTTCGTTCTTATTACGCAGGATTTGAAGATGGAAAAAACCTGATGGCAAGTGGTGAAGCGTGGATCGGCTATACTATGGATCCGACTATGATTACCGATTTACAGAAAGATGGCTTGAACGTCAAAGAAGTTATTCCGAAAGAAGGAGCATTGGTGTGGATCGATAACGCGGTCATGGGTAAAGACACCAAAAATCCCGAACTGATCTATACCTATTTAGATTATTTGATTTCATCGGATATACAGGCCCAATTTGTTAAAAAAACAAATTATGGGGGAGTTAACAGCAAATCTGCGGATATGTTGAGCGATGAACAGAAACGTATTGTACACATGGACGATCCGAACTATTTCAACAACCTTGTCTATGTTGCATTTCCGGAGAGCTTTGAGAAACGCGTGAAATTGTGGAATGAAGTAAAGGCAGCTAACTAATCAAGATAAAAAGGCTTAAAGCTCTTCTTCATGTAATTTAAGAGACACAATTCGATACTGCAGGGGGGTGGTGCTTGGGGACAGGCAAATAGGATTGTATGCAAGCTTATGTAAGCTACAGGAGATTGGCGGGGACTGGACACTTCGTTTTGAAATGTTCGTAGCTTATGTATCAAGGAAGATAATTCGATTGTAGTTAGTAAAACATTTTAAAGAGGAGCTGTTAGAATGAAAAAAAACCGCATGAAATCGATTTTTATCGTAATGATCCTATGCCTTATTGCCTTAACCAGTGCATGTTCAAAAGCAGAAAAAAGCAATGATCCAACAAACAACGCCAAGAGTGTGAATACAGATACACCTAAAAAGGCTATTACATTAAGCTACATGGTAACCACAGAGAACTATAGTGACAGACTTAAGGGATTTATCGCGAATTATGAAAAAATGAGTGGCAACAAAGTAGATGTGCAGCTTTATCCCGCTACGGAATTTGATAAAATTCTCAAAGTTAAGATGATGGCCAACGAAGGACCTGATTTGTTCACCACCGATGATATATCGATGTCACAGTTTGCAGTGCCGAAGGATTGGTTTGAAGACCTTTCTACCAGAGAATGGGTTGCAAGACTTTCTAAAGGTGGAAAAAGTATAATTTCATGGATTGACGACAAAGTTACTGGACTTCCAGTTATTAATCCCGGTGGATTTGGAATTATGTACAATAAGGATATATTCGCCCGGCTGGGCATAACTGATGTTCCTAAGACGTTTACGGAATTTCTCGAGATTTCTGAAAAAATCAAAAAGGCGGGTATCATTCCTTTAAACATTCAACTTGCTAATGGAAGCGAGTTTGGTACTACACATCTGATGCATCAGCTTTTCGTCAATGCGGAGCTAAATCAGAAGGATAATCAGAAACAATTTTTTCAAGACATTAATGAACACAAGATAAAAATTCAGGATGTACCGGAATATGAGCAAGCTTTGAATCAAATGGTAGAGTTAAAACAAAAAGGGTATATCAACGAAGACTTCATATCCAATACCTTTGAAATGTCACAGGATAAATTCGGAAAAGGTTTAGTTGCTATGCATCCATGCGGTGACTTTATTCTCGAACCCCTGCTATCCAAGTACCCTGATACGAAGGTTGGATTCTTCTCCATGCCATTCGGTGATACGCCGGGAGCAATTTCCTTATATGCCGGTGTTGGGATGTCGATCAATTCCAAAGCCAAAAACAAAGAAGAAGCTTTAAAATTTATTGACTATTTTGCTTCTAAAGAGCAACAGGATCTGTATATGCAGAAATCTCCAGGAACCAATGTTTTTGCTGATGTTAGCGGAGGGCAGAATATGATCAGTAAAGATCTGCAACAGTACATGGATAACGGCAGATCATCTGTAGGGATGTTTGGTAAATTCGATGCTTGGCCTGAGATGGATGCAAGAAAAGAAATGCAGACTGTTATGTTAGGTTCTGTAACTCCAAAGCAATTTCTCGTGGATATGGATAAAAAAGCTGAAATTACTGCCAAAGGAAAGAAACTTTTCGGCTGGTAATTCAATAAGAAAGAGCGAAAGCTCTTTCTTTCTTTCTACTCAACTTGGTTTTTAAGCTGCGAAGTTGAGTCATTATGGTAAAGGAGTCATCCTATGGGAAATGGTACGATAATAAAGAACTTGTCCACAAAACGAAAGATGAGAAAATCAATCAAGTATCCGATCATGTTTGTTGTGCCAGCTCTATTAGTTTATGTGTTGTTTTTTGTTTATCCTACAATTTCTGGATTTTATTATGCTATGACAGATTGGAGTGTATCCAGTAGGGAGATCAATTTTGTTGGCTTTCAACAATTTAAAGATGTAATGGCAAATCCTGATTTTCTTAACTCCTTCAAAAACACATTTATTTATGCCATTAGCACTACCGTCGGTAAAAATGTGATTTCCATTTTTCTTGCCGTGCTGCTGACAGCCGGCTTAAAATCTCGTAATATGCTAAGGGCTGTTTATTTCTCGCCAGCTATTCTCAACATTGTTGCCATGGGCTTAATCTTTCAAGGTCTTTTGAATCCTTATACAGGATTCCTAAACGTTACCTTACGATGGCTTGGTCTTGATTTTTTGGCTTTAGGATGGATAAGTGATCCTAAGCTTTCCATATACGTAGCAAGTTTTATGGAAGTTTGGAGGGCGACAGGTATCACAATGGCCATATATATAGCGGGTATCCAGAATATTTCCTCTGAATTCTATGAAGCGGCGAACATCGATGGAGCTTCTGCATGGAAAAAATTTGTGCATATCACTTTACCGCTTCTGATGCCGGCCATTACAATTAATGTGTTACTTTCTCTCATATATGGATATAGAATGTTTGAAGGTGTATACTTCCTTACACAAGGGGGACCTGGTAATTCTTCTGAGGTTATCATGACTATGGTCTATAAATATATGGGACAAGGATTATATGGATACAGTACAGCTCTGAATCTGATATTGGTCGTATTAATCATCGTAATTTCCCTTCCACTTCTATCTTATATGAAAAAACGGGAGGTAGAGGGCTGATGAGAAGAAAACAGAAATGGTTGCTTGGTACGACTGAAACGATTTTATGGATTTGCAGTATAATTATTTTCATTCCATATCTGTTGGTTGTCTTGACGTCGATAAAAAACAGCAAAGAAGCAGGGCTTTTCAACTTAAAAATCCCTTCCGAAATCCATATTATCGACAACTATAAGATTTTGTTTGAAAAAGGCCATATTATACAAGGGTTTTTCAATAGTACCTTCATAACTTCCGCTTCCGTAATCCTAGTTTTGTTTTGCTCCGCCCTCTTGAGCTTTTATATAGCCAGGGTGAAAAGCAATTTTTCAAGTTTTCTTTATAATTTCGTTGTTATTGGTATGATGACACCGATCAGCTTGGTAACAACCTTCGATCTACTTAAATCTCTGCATCTTTTAAGCACAAGAATGGGCGTAGTGATGATCTTTGCGGGTACATTGATACCCTTTGCCACTTTTATCTTTGTCGGATTTGTAAAAACAATTCCGCGCGAGATGGACGAGGCTTCGACAATTGACGGATGCGGCCCTTATAAAATGTTTTTGGTCATTATAATCCCTTTGATGAAGCCCATAACATTTACTGCAACTATCTTGGTTTTTATGTCTGTATGGAATGATTCGCAAATTGTGCTTTTCTTTTTAAATAATAACAACTTTTGGACGATGCCATTAAACATATATCGCTTTTTTGGCTATTATTCGGCGGATTGGAATTATATATTCGGCAATGTTTTTCTGACGACACTCCCTGTTTTAATTCTATATCTTTTCGGTCAACGTTATATTATCGAGGGGATGACAAGTGGTGCAGTCAAAGGTTAACAGCGATTTGTAATTAGAAAGATGCACAAATTAGGCGCAATATAATGGAGGAAGGCAGCGTCTTTTTCTGATCGATTCTAGAAAATATCCATTCGACTAATCGTTTCACCCGACCGGGTGTAGCCGTAGAAGCTTTCTCGCCTTTCTTTCCTTTTTTGGTTTTTTCCTTTTTCTTTTTTATGTTCTTGTATTTCGAGGTTACCTGCTTCTTATCGGAATCCCAGAGACGGGGAAAGAAGTCATAGAAGGTGCCGATACCTGGAACTTTCCCGGGTTCAAACCCACTGAGTATGGCATAGAGTGGAGTACGATGAAGAATATTCACCCATTCGGTAATCCCCTCAGTCGGATGAGTCAGAAGTCCGAGTAAGAAACAGCGTAGCATGGAAGCTGGATCGCGAGGTTCGGGTCCTCGATCTCCATAAAGTTCACAAAGTTTTGTGGTAATAGAAGATAGATCGGTAATCCACAGTTTGGCAATCAAGGGCCAATCGCCCTTGACGAGAACGAGAATCCCGCCACCATAATGCATTTGGAGTTGTTGGATCACAAAATCTTGATACGTTGTATGAGGAATGAATACAGGTTTCAATAAAAACACCCCAATAGTTAGTAAGGGGGAGATCCCCTTCCGCCGCAATTATGGTGGTGTTTTGGAAAAGTCAAGTGTTTTCGACAAAGATTCGCCACTATTTTTGAAATGTTTTTTTCCAATTCAGAGTAGGATTCAAATAAAAATCCCCCTACAAAAGTAGGAGGATTGCAACTTTGATGGGTCGAGCAATGCCTTGTCCCATCTGCCCCGGCGAATGCCGAGAGGCTATTCTAATATGCAGGAGGTAAACTTAATATGAGAGTATTAGCTATTGGTGCACATCCCGATGATGTGGAGATTTTATGTGGTGGAACAATGGCCAAATACGCTGCTAGAGGTGATCAGATAACTATTATGATTGCGACCAATGGAAATGTTGGTTCACCTACTCTAACCAGAGAAGAAATTGCTGCAGTTCGTAAAAAAGAGGCAGAGCAAGCAGCAGCAACCATTGGAGCGGAATTGATTTGGTTAGGATATGATGATGAATTTTTGTTTCATGACCGCGAAACAAGGCTTGCGTTTATTAACGGCATTCGAAAAGCGAACCCGGATGTAATGTTCGTTCATGGTCCGAACGATTACCATCCAGACCATCGGATCTGCGGGGAAATTGCCATCGATTGTCGTATTCCGGTCACCGTTCGTTTAATCGAAACGGAATACCCATCGATGGAGAATGTGCCGCACGTTTTTATTATGGATAATATCGGTAGCATTGGCTTTGAACCTGACGCTTATGTTGATATTTCAGAGGTATTCGAAATGAAAAGCAAGATGCTGCTGTGTCATGAAAGCCAGGATACCTGGCTGCAGTACACATATGGTATGAATTATGTTGAGCTGATCGCGAAGTCCTCTTCTCTAAGGGGGATGGCTATCGGTGTAAAATACGCCGAAGTCTTCCGCAGTCTGCCAATGTATCCAGTCAGTGGCGGAGCGAATCTTTTACCGTAATCACTTCAGCAGTAAAGTCAGAATTAACGAGCCATAATATTATAGCTAAAAGTTGATACTTACTTACCAAACTAATAATTATGGGGGAATTGCGAAAATGCGTACAGTTAACTATGAATTTCTAAGGCCGAGCGAAGTTCTTGAGAAAAAGAAAGATTTTCTGTAGCCTATCTGTCTATTGGACCACTTGAGTGGCACGGACCCCATCTCGCACTTGGAATGGATCCGTTGAATGCACAAGCAATTTCCCAGCTTATTGCACAGGAGGTAGGAGGAGTTGTATTAAAGACTTTTTATTGGGGCACTGAGCGGGAAAGAAGTGTTGACGCTTTAAAAGATATAGGCTTTAAAGGGGATGAGTGGGTCGTCGGTATGGACTTTCCCGCACACTCCATGCCCAGTTTTTATGTGCCTGAAGATCCATTCGGAATAGCAGTAAGGGCATATTTAAGATTGCTTGTAAAACAGGGATATAAATTAATCGTAATTGTGAACGGACACGGAGCTGATAACCACATAAAAACATTGAAACGACTTGCTAGTGAATTTACGGCAGAGACAGACAGCACGGTCATTTACACAATTACAACTTTTTCTTGATGATAAAGGTACCCAGGACTTCGGCCATGCCACAAAGGTGGAGACATCCATAATGATGCATCTGCATCCTGAATGCGTAGATTTGGGCACTCTACCCCCGAAAGAAAAACCTTTAAAGAACATCGATTTCGGTATTGTTGACGATCAAACGTTTCGTGGAAAACCGAATGGAGATTTTACTGTACGTGATGACCCGCGTGACGCAACTCCGGAGTTGGGTAAGGCGACAATAGAGAATTCTGTGAAAGTCATATCTGAGATGGTTAGGACTACCTGGAATAAAATCAATAAATAGATAAGTCCCGTGTGATATTTTTGGCTCTTCGCCACTAGCAGTGTGATGAGTGAAAAAGAGCCCTATGAATTCCCAGTAAATCTTTGAAAATCGGACAAGGGAACTAGATTCAATCGAGCTTCGCTCTCCATTTTCCTTCCGTCCGATGTACCATTCTATCGAAGATTGGAAATAGTATAGAATGGACAAGGGACTATGTTCGGTCGGCGAGCGGAACATGGCTCCATACCGTTCGTGGTTCTTTTTTACTTTTTAGCGATAGGTATACCAACGTTCAGTACCCCACCAATTAAGTAGATCATGGCAATCAAGTTTTTGTCCGATCTGTAGCCTCTTGCTTTACGTTTCGTTGCTTGAATGAGACTGTTTACACCTTCTAATAATCCATTATTTAGTTTAGAAAAAAACCAATGCACTACCTTCAAAGTGTTTTTGTAGCATCTTAGCCACTTCCACCATGGGTTCTAAACGGTAGCGTAAGCCCCAGCTAATCCAATCTTTTAACACCATAGGTTGAGGTTTTGAATTCCTTCTTTTAATTATTGATGATTGGTTAGAATATGCTTAAAACAAAATTTATTCGCCCGAAAGGAAACGAGAATAATGGTTTTAGATTTATTTCGGTTAGACGGAAAAGTCGCGGCAATTACTGGTCCAACTCGTGGAATCGGGTATTCGATTGCAATAGCACTCGCTGAGGCAGGGGCTGATGTGGCCTTATTGCAACGATCCCAAGACCAGCTTGATGTGAAGAAGGCAATTGAACAGCTAGGGAGAAAATGTATCATCGTTCCTTGCGATTTGAAACAATTGGATGATGTGAAAGGAGCAATTCCAGCCGTAGTATCTCATTTCGGCAAAATTGATATTTTAGTCAATAATGCGGGGATTCAGCGACGTTCTCCCGCCATAGACTTTTCTGAAAGTGATTGGGACGACGTAACAACTGTTAATTTGAAAGCAGTTTGGCTACTATGCCAGCACGCAGGGCGGTATATGCTACAACAGGGGAAAGGTAAGATTATTAATATGGCTTCTTTGATGTCTTTTCAAGGAGGAATTCACGTTCCAGCTTATGCAGCAGCAAAGGGCGGAGTAGCCCAACTGACAAAGGCCCTCTCGAATGAATGGGCAAAACACGGTATCAATGTAAATGGGATTGTACCCGGATATATCTCGACAGATATGAACAAGAATTTGATTGAGGATGGTGCGAGGAATCATCAGATTACAGAGCGGATCCCAGCGGGGCGATGGGGTGAACCTGATGACTTTAAGGGAACGGTTGTTTATTTGAGCTCCGGTGCCTCTAATTATGTCCACGGGCATTTATTAACCGTAGATGGTGGATGGATGGGAAGATAAATTCGGCACTAACGAGGTTGAAATGGGTAGAACGTGTCAATTCTGGTTAACAACGACGTCTGGAGTTAGAAGGAACCCACCCTCTGGGATAGGGAGCCTCTCTATCCCAGAGGGTGGGTTCCTAGACTTTCGCGGCATACCCTTGATTCCCTGCGGTATTCCACGGTCCCTTGACCGACTACCCAGACGTCGACTGCGCTGCCGGAGGCGGTGTGTTCACCGTACCGGCTAATAAATGTTACAGCGGTTACGGATTAGTGCTGTTCTTATTTAGAAGAGTAATGCTTCAATGGATTATAGAAGGTAATGCCAATTTACTGCCATGGACTGTTAAGGAGCCTTTAGAAAAGGGATGAGACTGTTTCGAAAAGCTGTTTACAGACCACGGTGGAATTGCAAAGATCATGCTAGAAGTTAAATAAAGTTTAATTCGAACGGTTAGATAAGGTAAATAGGATTCATAGGAAAAAATCGAAGTGTTGCCAATGTATAAATGTTTATATTGAAACTGCTGAACTGTGCCTGCTCGATTAAGGTACAGTTTTTCTGTTTTAAGAAGTAACTTTAATATATTGATTGTTGACATTACACAATACACATTATACAATAAAATCATAAAAAATATTCATAAAAAACACTTTCAAAAATACAAAGGAGATCATAATAATGAAAATTACGAAGATTGAAGCAATACCAGTTGCGCAGCAACAAGGTATTCAATTGATCAATGATAGTGCGCAGGACGGAATTATCGTAAAGGTACATACGGACGAAGGAATTGTGGGTTATGGTGAGGTGGATTCTGCACCTTGGGTGGTGAAATCTATTATTGAATCTCCCGTTTCTCATCGAATTTGTAGTGGAATAGGCCAAGCAATTATTGGAGAAGATCCTTTTGATATTGAGAAAATATGGGAAATGATGTACCACGCCTCTACTTTCTATGGAAGACGCGGAGCAGCCATCAACGCTATAAGTGGAATTGATATTGCTCTTTGGGATATTATGGGGAAAGCATTAAATAAACCAGTTTATAAACTTTTGGGAGGAGGAATTCGAAAACGCGTTCGTGTGTATGCAAGTACTTTAATGCCTTATACACCCGAAGAGGCTTACGAGGAAACAAAAAAATGGAAAGACCTTGGATATACCGCCATTAAATTGGGTTGGGGAGGTTTCGAACAGGGGAACCGGGAAATTGTGGAATTAGTACGTGCTTCTAGAGAAGCTGCGGGTCCTGATGTGGATTTAATGTTTGATCTAGGCTTTATTCCTTCAGCTGATCACCCGATTGATGCTGCATCACGTATTGTGCTTGCCAAAGAATTGGAACAATTTAAACCGTATTGGATTGAAGAGCCGCTTTATCCCGATGATTTTGAAGGTTATCGCAAATTGGCTGAATCGACTTCGATACGTATTGCAGGCGGGGAAAACGAAACGACGAGGTATGGATTTAGAGAGTTGATTGAAAGAGGTCGTGTAGATATTGTTCAGCCTGACGTAACGCGGTGCGGAGGATTGAGTGAAGCGAAGCGAATTGCGCAGCTTGCACAAGTTCATCATATAACATGCGTTCCACATGCATGGAGCAGTGGTATTGTAATTGCAGCATCACTACACTTGATTGCATCGATACCAAACGGATGTTTGCTCGAATATTGTACGGCTGATACGCCTATTAGGCAGGAACTGTTAACAAATGATATCCAAGTGGTTGATGGTTATGCAGTGGTTTCTGAAAAACCAGGCCTTGGGATTGAAATTAATGAGGATGCTCTGGAAAAATATCGTTGTGACCGTTAAGCATATTCGAAATTTTCAGCTCAAGTAAATAAAGAAGGTGCATATATGAATGTTCTAAAAGAGTTAAATATTGGTGGAACCATAGTAAAGGTTAAAGCGGTAGGTTTTGATAAAGATGGCACCTTGTTTGATTCTGTGAAGTTTTGGTCTTATATTGATCAGATTCGTAAAGCAAGCTTTTTGGAAATAGCGGGTTCTGAAGCTGTGGAAGATTGGGAACAAACTATGGGGTTTGTACAACCAGAAGCAGTTGATCATAATGGTGTCCTAGCCGTCGCAACACTAAAGGAAGAAATCATACTGGTAGCAGGATTGCTATATAGGCGTAAGAAGTGGCCGTGGTCTGAATGCAAGAAAAAATCAGCTGATATAGCAGACAAAGTAATGCAATTGGAAGAAGCGTTCCAAAGGTATGAAGGAGTCCCAGATGTATTCCATTTGTTAAATCAGCACCAAATTCAAACGGGTATCCTTACCTCGG
>JBBDSZ010000012.1:0-26290 GCA_040904685.1 Paenibacillaceae bacterium
GGTGCGGAGCAGGGGAAAAGCTGGAGATTGCATCAAAGGCTTACCTATTGCTACTTAGTGGGTTTTTCAGCGTATGGGTGGCTTCATTGTTTTTTATTGTGTCATTGTCTCACACTTCTAATAACCTCTTCAATTCCTCTACAGACAGGTTTAACGCTCTAGCTACCGTAGTTAAATCAACACCGATCGCCAAAAAGCTTCTTGCTGCTTCAATCTTTGCTTCAATCTTTCCTTCAATCTTTCCTTCCGCTTTACCCTCAGAGATTAAGCTGTTTCGTTCTATCAGAGAATGCTCGCGTGCTTCATACAAACGCTGTGTTTCAGGGTCACTACTTAACCATTCCAATCGTTCCTCTGCTTTCTTAATCACAGGATCCATTTCCATCAACTCCTTCAAAATAAGATCGGGCAATTTCTCATCCAAAAAAAGCAACCATCGATGCAGTGGATTGTTAAAATCCTTCTCGTCTATTAAAAACTTGTTATGTTCAATGAAATGAACCTCCATCGCATCGGTCAGCATCAATGTTTCCTCATGATCCTCATAGAAATGAAACGTAGTATGAAATCGTGAAATATTGAATAAATTGAAATCCACGATATTAATGGTCACAGTCCGTTTCAAATCCGCATATCTGCCACCTGCCTTGATGGATCCTACATACATCTTACTGAGATAGAACAAGGTGCGTCTTACCATATTCTTCTGATTGACCACTTGCATCTCAATATCAAATTGTTGATTATCGCTCGTCTCAGCCCGTACATCCAGTCTACCTGTTTTATCGTCAATCCATTCCGGATTTAGCTCCTTATTCGTAATAACTGTTAAATCGACAATTCGTGCTGCACCTTCCAAATAAAGAACTGCATTAAGCAATGAAATAAGGATGTCCTTGTTTTCCTCACTACCAAATAACAATTGGAACATTAAATCGTTTTTCGGTTTATTCCTTTTATTCAAACATACCCCAACCTTCCCTATAGTATAGCAAAATAACTCACTTCTGTTAAGAAAATCTGTTAGCTAACTGTTTCAATTCGCACAAAAAACACACCTTTATCCAGACACTTAGGTCTAGATTCGAGGTGTGCTTCACACTCGGGACATTGTTTTTATCTCATTGTTTTTATCTCATTGCTTTTATCTTACCGCATATTAACTTAGAGGGTAAGCCCTCCATCAAACGCTTGCTATGTATGTATAAATTCATGAAACTCTTATTTGTTTGATAGAAGAAGACAATAGACTCGCTTTACTAATCAACTCTCTAAACTTAGTCACAAAAAATTCGGGGACTTTTCTTTCGTCTATCGATCCAATTGCCGCAGATACTTCTATGTCATTTATGGTTACTTCATGAGATAATGACCGCAATAATTCACCATCATCGCTACGTGTAATAATCACAAATTCATCCCCAGCATACCTGCACAGAAAATCCTCATCTGTCATTAATGATTTTAACCAATTCGCAAACCCCTGAATAATATCATCACCAACGGGATGCCCGTGCTTTTTATTAATCTCCCCAAAATTGTTCAAATCAATAAAATGCAAGTTAAAAGAAATTCGCCTTTCCAATAAACTTTCACCGATTGTTTGAATATATGGAGCGCGGTACAAACCGGTCAGAGGATCAATCAATTCCTTCAATTTAACCTTCAATGTCTCTCTAGTGATAATCCCTACCACCTTATCATCCTCTTTGACAAGCAATCTCTTGATTTCATGCTGCTCCATTATTTTCAAGGCCTCCCAAGCAAAAGCATCAGCAGAAATGCTAAGTGGCTCAGATGTCATTGCATCAGCAATAATCCGATTGGGATGGGATGACCTTATATCTCGTGATGTAGTAATCCCGACAATGAATCCGTTGTCTACAACAATCATAGAACCCGTATTCAATTCATTCATTAAATTTGAAACATACCTGACACTTTTATCAGATGAAACGAAATGGACGGATGTCGACATGATATCCACAATTTTCATTAAAATTCGACCTCTCTTTGAACAGACACTTCAATTTTTAACTCTGAACGAAGAACCATGTTATCACTAATCATACGTTCTGCCTCTTCTAAAATAATACCCATCAGAACATCTTGATCCAACATTTGAACCAGAGATTGTCTAATCAAGATAGCCTCGACTTTGGGATGATCTATTTTGATGATTAAAAACTGATCTGGGGAAAGCGCTTGTGCCATTCGTCTTACCGCTTCCGGTCCAATTGGAGCATTTTTCCCTAAAATAAGAAGATCCTGCATGGGGGGGACTTCAAACTCTGATATTTTTAATGAAAGTTTTGCTTTTCTAGAATAATACGATTTATCAATCACATTTATTACTCCTCAATGATCCAATGTTTTTATTTCAAGTATCACTAAACAACAGATTTGGTTTTCCTAATAAATAACCTTGTCCTATGGTAACTCCCAAAGATAAGATCTTCGTTAGTTCATCCTGATGTTCTATTCCTTCTAATATGAGGTGGATCTCTCCTTTACAATATTCGACAAAAAGCTCGATTACTTTTTGCTTCTTCTTGCACCTAAAAAGCTCCTTCGTAAAAAACTTATCCACCTTGATGAAATCCGGCGAGATTTCAATGATTTTTTTAAATGTGGTTGCACCTTCTCCAACATCATCCAATGCAACCTTAAACCCCTGATCTCGTAAGAAAGCGATCATCCCAAGAAAAGATGTGCTATTCCAAAAAGTTCCTTCTGTAATCACTTCATTAATTTCAAACACGATCCGATTACAGAAACCTTCAAATTGCTCTTTAATCTTATGAATGAATGTCGGGAACGATGCGGCAACCAAAGTCGAAGGAAATACATTCAGAAACAACAACTCATCACTTTCACGTGCTTCCAATGAAGCAAAATACGTTGAAATTGCTTGGTAAATAGATAAGGAATCCACATCATACAAGAAATTTTGTTCCATAGCATGTTGGAATATCCCATCCGGATTTAAGTTAGATTTGCTGCGAATGAGTGCTTCATATCCCAAAATACCTCTCTTAGGCAAGTGGCAAATCGGTTGAAATAAATGATAAAAATCTTTTTGAATAACCAACTCTTTGATGCTCAGCATGGACTAATACCTCTTCTTTCATTAAGTATAAAAGTAAGTAGCTACCCAATTTAAGGGTAGCTATACTAAGAGTCAGCAATTTCGGTGACCCAGCTACCATAGATTTCTCTTTAGGTCTGAAGTTTTGCGCCGCCATCTTTAGATGGGTTTGCCTTTAATCGATTACTATTTATTAGTCCGAAGACCTATCAAATATGGATTATGTATCAATTGAACCACGAAAGATCCACTGACAAAATAATCACTAATACCTAAAATTCGACAAAATATTCCCATTCCCTTCCAAACATACGTTTCGTTCACAAAATATTCAAAATTGCTGCATTAAGCCTAAAGTCCTTGTCTAGCCCAAGATATAGTCAGTTGGTGGGCTTATAGCAATGACCTTTCGCCTATGACAGGGATAGAGAGCCCCTGCACTTTGCGTACAGGGGCTCTCCACTCATTTCGCTAATTGCTTATAGAGTAACGTTTCGCTTTTTAGTTATGAGACTGTGATGTTTAATACCGCTGTATCCGCTATATGTGCTGGCACTGCAGTTTCGGTTACAGTGAAGCTAATTGTGCCTGAACCTGCTACTATTGGCTTTCTGCCCAATGACCCTATCCATTCTTCATTCGTTCCCGTAATCGTTGGGATCGTACGAGCGGTTGTAATTAATAACTTCCATCGAGGACGAGAAATAGAATTTCTTCTTCTGCTGATCTTTGTTTCCCCTCAATGGAGGATGTTATATCTTTAATTACGCTGGATGTTGCGGTTTTAAAATCAATATAGGTATCTTTATACACAATAGATGTTTTGGAAAAGCCTATTTCACTTTTTAAAACAATATTTAAATAATCCTGTCCGTCCACTGTCGTCCAGTTTACGCTGTCAATGTCTGTAATGATAAATTTACGCGTACTCTTGTCGCTGTTGTTTTTGAATATGAACCAGTCATTCAATTGGCTTGCTGTGACAGTTGGTTTATTGGTCAGTTGATCAAACACAATGCTGATCGTATCACCGGCACCCAATATTCCATCGTATTTATTTGGATTATTCACATAAAATTTAGTAATTTTAGGAGGCGATGTAAAGCTGCCTGTTATGGCTGGACTTAAAGCTTCACTCACTTTTATCTCTCCTGTTGCATCCATAATGTTGGCAACTGAAGTTACATGTATAGTATCGCCATATGCAATGGTTGATCCTGTTACATCACTAAAGGTAATGGTCAGAATCTCCCCTGTGTTATCCCACGCTGTGTCGATATCACTCAACATAGTTCCAAAGCTATGCGAATTACTGATAGCAAACCATTTCCTTAAATTCTCCGCATTTATCTTTGGCGAGTTCGTAGCATTATCAAAGGTAATTTCTAACGTGTCTCCATTACCCAACCCGATATTCCCGGTGTTAAATGCTTTTACACTTTTAATCGCTGGAGCGGTTGAGAAATTTCCAGTTAATTGTATAGTAGTACCGGAATACACAAGCGAAATACCTGTAGGATCTTTGATATTCGCCTCTGCTGATATTTGAAGCGCGTCTCCTATTTTGATATATTTTAAGGGATCAGTAGGAAGAGAATTGAAAGTGATGGTTAAGACATTATTGGCCGTCCAGACTGCTGTACTATTTCCAAACTCAGCTCCACTTGTCACTTTAAACCATTTATTCAAGTTGGCTAAGCTAATAGCTGGCTTATTCGTATCCCGACTAAACGTGATAATAATGGAGTCTTTTACGTTTAAACCAATTGCTTTCCCCGTGTTAGAAGCAACAACGCTTACGACTACAGGGGTAACAGGCAGCGGGCTGAAAGATCCTGTACTCGCCGGACTTACGGCGACTGATTCCTCTGTTATATAGGTATAATCTCTGATGTTAGCTGTTTTGGAAATGGTAATTTTATCACCAACCACAAATGTATTTCCGGTTATATTGCTAAAAGTTACAGTCAAAACATTTCCCACCGCATTCCATGCGATGTCGGTATTGGAAAGAGTTGTTCCAAAGCTGTGCGACCCGCTAAGAATAAGCATGGAATTCAGTGTACTGCTTGGGATGTAAGGTTTATTCGTATTCTGATCAAACGTGATAACGACCGAATCTCCTGCAAGCTTACCTTCATTATTCCCCGTATTCATCGCAACGACACTTAATATCTCCGGAGCTTGACTAAAGCTTCCCGTGCATTGAGGTGTGAAGATGAAATTTTGCGGGAGCTTTGCTCCGACATCTCTAATATTCGAAGCTATATTGATCGATATCGCATCGCCAACCGCAAAAGTTACCCCTGTAACATCCGTAAAAGTTAATGCTAATGTGTCGGAAGATGTCCATACGAGATTATTATCTGTTAAATTGGTGCCGAAGCTGTGCCCGCTGGTGGGGATGAACCATTTTTTAAAATTAGCCGCTGTCATGGTTGGATGATTAGTTGATGTGCTGAAGGTTATAACTATTTTATCTCCTACACCCAATCCTTTGTTCTTCCCAGTATTCATCGCTACAACGCTTTTCACTTCAAGAAATGTTGTGAAGGAGCCTGAACTGGATGTGCTCACTGCAGTAGAAGGTTCCGTAACGTTGTTGCTGTCTCTAATGTTAGCTGCTGCGGAAACCGTGACCGCATCGCCTTCATTAAATGTATTTCCGGTAATATTGGAGAATGTTATGGTTAGAATGTTGCCTGTTGCATTCCATTGGATATCTCTATCTGACAAAGCTGTTCCAAAGCTGTGCCCGTTGCTTACGATTAACACAGCGTTTAGATTAGCTGCTTTGATGGATGGACGGTTGCTATTCTGATTGAAAGTAATCGATACGGAATCCCCAATTCCTAATCCAACATTGTTGCCCGTGTTTGCAGCTACAACGCTTGTAATAAGTGGGGATGAGTTGAAAGAACCCGTACTTGCTGCGCTTAACGCTGTGCTTGCCTCTGTTGTACCGGAGCTGTTTTTCAGACCCGCTGCGGCTTGTATACGAATGGTATCACCAACAACAAAGGTTGTCCCTGTTATGCTGCTTAAACCAATTGTAAGAATATTCCCGGTTGCATTCCATACGATATCGGAATTGCTTAAACTTGTACCAAAGCTATGCCTATTGTTTACAACAAACCAGCTATTCAGATTCGCTGCGGTGATCGTCGGTTTATTCGTATTCTGATTAAACGTCATGACAATCGAATCGCCCACGCCTAACCCCACATTATTCCCTGAATTCACTGCCACAACACTAGAGAAAAGTGGTGGAGCAGTAGGTTGGACGATAGCGCCATTCGCGTCTCTTAGTGTAACTGGCTGCTTTTCAAAGCTCGCTCCAACTGCGCCATCACCTATGATTGCCGTTCGAATCAATCCTTGACCTGTTATTTTCATAATCGCATTTAAGGTTAGAGAAGCAATTGAAACATTAGCATGGATAGAAAGTGTATTATTCGATGCTTGTTCACTTACTTTCACCTGCTGTACAGATCCTGAGGGGATAGTTACAGCAATCATTTGGCCATCTACATTAAGCTTATCGAAGACTCCCTTTAAGGTCACGGTTGAATTTCCAGATTCGCTGCCCGACAGGTTAACGGTTTGAAAGCCAGCACCTTTTAGTTTGCTGTCTTCTTCTAGAGTTGCGGAAGATTGTACGGTTGTTGTCGCTATTTTAGTTGATCCTTCGGCTACGATTCTGACCGTGCCAATTGATTTATTGATATTGACCGTCTCCAAAATAGTATTATTCAGGTGAATGCTATTGATTCCGCCACCGTTTATAGTCGTTGTACCTTTGACAACTACATTTTTAAGCGTTGCATCCCCTTCGCCGACTCCATCACTAATAAGTAGATTTCCATTAATAATCATGTTCTGCAGGGTTACACCGGCTACTTGAATCGATACATTCGAATCTATTGTTTTGCTGCCTGTTTCCGGTCCATATAGACCCGATAGCAAATATGTGTTGTTTCTATAAGACAATGCTCGATCCAATGAGACAATAGCTTCTGCTCGTTTAATATTATTAGCTGGTTTAAAAGAAAAGCTATCCGAACCGTTATCTTGATAACCTGTCATTATTTTCGTAGCTGCTACTGCACCGATTACATCCGTGCTCCAACTCGCAAATTCATTCGAGTCGGTAAAGCTTGAGCTGTCCCCTGTTACGTTGCCTTCCAAATGCAGCAATCTTCCGATCATAACTGCTGCTTGCTCGCGACTTATCTGTTTATTGGCGCCTACCGTTCCATCCGGATACCCTGCTGTATAACCTGCCTTAACGGCTTTAGCCACATCCTCGTAGTACCAATCCTTGGCAGTTGCATCTGAAAAATAAATAGCTGCCTTCTCGGTAAAGCCAAAGGAACGATTGATTAATGCTATGAATTCAGCTCTTGTAATGGATTTGTCCGGTTTAAAGGTGTTGTCCTTGTACCCCTTGGTAAAACCCTTTTGAATCCAGCTGTTGATGACTGTCTTCGCCCAATGTTTATTAATATCTGTTATTGCCACAATCCCATGGGCCACTTGCACTGAAGAAAACATGATAAAAAAACTTAATAGAATGATAGCTGCACGCGAAAAGGTATATTTTAGCATAAGACCCTCCTATATTTTACTTTCTCCTAGTTTACACTATTTAGCATTGTGTGGGAATAAATATAAAGACCCTTTTTCAAGGGTCTCCTCTTTCAACATGGGATTTCGATTGATGTGTAATTTTGTCTAAATTATCTGCCAACGAATTGCTGTGTATACATTTGACCGCACGGTCCCCCATCCACAATTCCAATTCCAATACTTGTAAAGCTGTTGTTCAGAATATTGTCACGGTGGCCCTGAGAATTCATTAAGGCTTGGTGTGCTGCGATTACTGTCTGATTACAAGCAATGTTCTCACCTGCGGATTGGAATGTGATCCCAAATCGACCCATCATATCAAAAGGAGACCCATATGTCGGCGACTGATGTGCAAAATAATTCAAATTCACCATGTCCTGACTTTTCAGTCTTGCTGTTTGGGTTAGCGCTGAATCTGCAGTTAATGCTGGCAGCCCCGATTGTACTCTTGCTTGATTTACCAATTGAATCATTTGGCCTTCAACTGCTGACAGCTCCGTCAAAGGATATGCGTTAGGAACAGGTGTGATCATCGACGTTGAGGCTGGTGTCGGTTTGAGCGGGGGTGTTGGAGTACGATTACCAGTTGGCATTGGCGTTGCCTTACCGGGTGGAGCCTTTAATTGGCTGTACGCCCAGACGATCGATCTTAACGTTTGATCGTCTACCACTCCTGTTATCGGCAAACTGTACCGCCTCTGAAATTGCGTCACAGCTGATACGGTTTGTGTTCCATAATACCCGGTTATGGTTCCATTGAATTCATCGAGGGTGCTGAGCATTATTTGTAAATCTAACACATCCGATCCCTTCGAGCCCGCACCAAATCCCCATGCTGTTGACATCGGGAATACAACAAGCGCGCCACATACGATGCTGATCCAAATCATTTGCTTCCATTTCGATTTCATTCGCATACACTCACTTTATCTTGGGATAATCTTACTATGCGCTCTTATCCGCTTTCTTATGCTCATGGGATGAAATTTTTCACTTCATCGCTTGAGTTTCTAGCGGATGGTCTGCAGTGATGCTTGAGACTTCCATACGCTGAAAATCAGCGTATGGTGACTATATTAGTTGGAGTAACACGCTGTTAGATGGTTTTTCAGTGTATCGCGAGCAGTTAGTGCTCGGAGGTGGCAGGGTTCGGCTTCCATACGCTGAAAACCAGCGTATGGTAACTATATTAGTTGGAGTAACACGCTGTTAGATGGTTTTTCAGCGTATCGCGGGCTGTATATTTCGCTCAAACTCGTAGCAGCAAGCCTGCTTGTACAAAATGGCCATTTTTTTTAAATTCAAATAATCTAGTCATAGACGGTTGGAAGGTTTTAAGATTTACGTATGATGACATTAAAGATCGTCCTAGAATGTGTATGCAAATCATTCAACAATTGATTGGCAAATTATCAGGCGTTCAAATAATTCCGCATGATCATATTTCCGCTGAAGAAAAAGAAATCTTAAGTCTATGTTTGCGTTTTAATCGGAACATTACACCTACTGATGTTTGTACTCTTTTGAAAATTAAACAAGAGAAGGCAAGAAAATTACTTCATAAACTTTTAGAGAAAAATCTACCAGTCCCTGGATGTAAAGGGAAAAAACGTATCAACTGTTACCGGCATCACCCAAATTTGACTCCCGAAAGTATTGGTCTATAGTCTCCAACTGTCACCGATACGCTGAAAATCAGCATATCGGTGGCGAACTGTGTTAAGAGATTAAAAAATACCCATGCTTAAATAGCGTTCACCCGTGTCGGGAGCAATGCACAGAATTCTGCGCCCTGCGCCTAATTGATGGGAAAGCTGAATAGCTGTCCAAACGGAAGCCCCTGCAGAGGGTCCCACTAATATCCCTTCCAGTTGAGCAAGATCACGAGTCGTTTGCAGTGCATCCTCATCCGAAACCTGAACGATTTTGTCATACACCTTGGTATTGAGGATAGCTGGGATAAAACCAGGACTCGTTCCAACCAGCTTATGAGAACCAGGAGCTCCGCCCGACAAAACAGGCGAGCCTTGCGGTTCAACCACATAAATGAGAATCTCAGGTAATTTCTCGCGCAAAACTTCTCCTGTACCCGTAATCGTACCCCCAGTACCTGAAGTCGCCACAAACGCATCTAATCGTCCATCCATCTGCTGCAAAATTTCCAAAGCCGTCGTTTGCCGATGGATATCTGGATTCGCTCTATTCTCAAATTGTTGGGGAATAAAACTCCGCGGTATATCTGCCTGCAGTTCCAATGCTTTTTTGATCGCACCCGGCATTCTCTCTCCTGCTGGAGTCAAAACAACCTGCGCACCGTACGCCTTGAGCAAATTGATCCGCTCCAAGCTCATATTATCTGGCATAACCAGGATGGCTTTGTAGCCTTTCGCCGCAGCATTCATCGCCAATCCGATTCCCGTATTGCCGCTTGTAGGCTCAATAATCGTATCCCCTGGCTGCAGTAAGCCCGCTTTTTCCGCTTGCAGGATCATATTAAAGGCTGCACGATCTTTAACACTGCCACTTGGGTTATAATACTCCAGCTTCACATAAACCTCAGCAGCATCCGCACCAACCAAACGATTTAACTTCACGGCTGGTGTATCACCGATTAATTCTGTAATGTTATTCACTAATCTAGATCCCATGTGGTTGCCCCTTCTCCAAATCAACTATGTTGCCGACTCCGATTTACTTAGCCAAGGTCGCATACAAAACCAGGAAACCAATGGCGCACTTCCAATTCCCAGAAGCAAGAGGTTGATCACTAAAGGCTGCTTACTCCAAGAGATGACAACAATGAAAATAAATGTTCCAAACAACCGCCCAGCAGTAAGCGCCAGCTCTCGTAGTACAATATATTCCACTCGTTTCTCTGCACTTTGTTCATTTTCACCGATCTGATCGAATACAACGGACGTAATTGGAACGATAAAAAATGGGATAAAAAAAGCCGTGCCTACACCGAATATTAAAAGCGTCGAATAATTCAATCGCCAGAAGAAAGGTGTAATGACTACAATCATCATCACGACGCCTAGCAGCATTCCTGACTTTCTCCATCGCTGCCTGAGCCATTTACCTACAACTAAAAATCCGACAAAACCAACGGCTGAGGAAACTAGCGAGAAATTACCTAACTTCATTTCATTTTTAGTCGAAATGTAAACCAATAAACCAATTATGAAGCCGAAAACACCTTCCCGCACCCCTTGTGCCATCAGACTAAGCGATATTTTACGCCACGGATTACCTTTCTGCAGCAAAAGTCGAAAACCAAACAACCAATCATAATGCTGCTGCACCTTGCGTTTTTTCAGAAAAAAACTCAACCCAACCCCAATTAGAAAAACAATCAAGGATATCGTAAAAATAAGCCGATACCCCTCCGCAGCCTTCATATGTGTGATCCAATAACCGGAGAGCCAAGGTGCCATCATCCCCGCTCCAGAACCGAGTATCCCCGTCCAACCATTGAATGTATCGCGTGTATCGGGCTCCGTAACTTCAAAATAGACAATGTTAAAGGCGATCCAGAAAAGCCCCGATGCCAAGCCCTGTACCATGCCTAGAACGAGTGCATAATGCACAGCATTCACGCCAAGCAAGAGAATCAACAAATAAAAGGAAGCAGAAACCGCTACTCCTAAACGCAAGGCATGCATTTTATTATGCTCTTTAACCCATTTGCCAGCTAGCCAGAATGTCATTCCCACCGTTAGCTGGTTAGCAATCGCAAACGAGGCAATTAACGTAAAATCATTCTTTGCGATCCACAAGTAAATGTTAACGAAAGTTCCTGATAATGCGTTTGCGATTGCGAACAATCCATTCACTGCAAGCAACAGAATAGATTGAACTGATAATACTCTTGCTTTCGTTCGCTCTGCCTTCATTCGTTCCCCTTCACGTAACCTGACATGTATGTAAAAGCTTTACTTTTACTATGTCCAAAAGAGGCGAATATTACTGATTGCCCTTGATCACTTGCATCATCCGCTCGCGGTCAGCGGGTGAAAGCATGCTTTCCGTCGTAAAACAGGACGGACAAACATAAAGCTGCAGCTCAAAGCTCTTCGGTAAAAAAGATTGCCCCAACGAGACGGGAATCTCCGGTATGAATCGGCTCGAATCTTCCTTTTGCACACCTGCTAGCAGCATTAACTCCTGACACCTGAAGCATTCCGGAACCTCAAGCTGCGTATCCAAGCATTGCATCACACCTTCGTGGTATGTATCTTTAGCTTTGCTTTCTGCAAGCATGCTTTCATAGTCATCTCTATCATCCATGTCGGTGTCCGTATCCAATAACTCAACATCAACGGCCTCAGCATCGGATTCGACATCCTCATTATCATGCTCTAAATCGGATTCGTGTTCAATTGCAGTACCTAATGGAAGCGAACGATAGCCTTTCAATTCATTCAAGCAATGCGGGCATTCTTCCTCGGGTCCAAATTCCGGATCCCATATAATTTCCATTGCGCACCACGGGCAAACCTGCGTTTCATTCTGTTCCATATTTTATTTACCTCCATCACTCTAACACTATAAGCTTACCTACATCAAATAGTACACACCTATGACCACAAAAACAATCGCTAGTGCAAATAACGTACCCCATAAATACTTCATGTTACGCTAGCTCCAATGATATATGACATTGAAACAGATATGATTAAAGTAATTAACCCGACCGCACGATTATCCTTCTTGATTTCCTCGTCCGTCTTAAAGAAAGGGGTTAAGAAATCAAAAACAAAATAAGCCACCATAAGTAAAATAAAACCAACCGATGACCAAATCAGAGTATCTGCTAAATTGTCATTATTGAGAATAGCAAAGCGAAATATATTGCTGATCCCGAAAATCTTACCGCCCGTAGCCATAGCCGCAGCGACATTACCCTTCTTTATTTCTTCCCAATCCTTATATTTTGTAATCAATCCAAAGATGGCCAAAAAAATAATCAAAGCTACGATAGATACAGAGAAAAAAGCCACTGTTTGTAAATATACATTCGTCATCCAACCGTCCACCTCAGCATTCATAATATATCATTCTCCCTACATTAAATTGCCGAAGAGACTGAAGCATTTCATTCAGTCTCTTGTGGGTTTGAATATGTTATTGTTGTTTTTTAGCTGCGATCGAGGCTTTCAATGCTGCAAGCTCGTCATCGACAACGCTTCCGCCGCCTAGCTTATCCAGTTCGTCATCCAAGCTGCGATTGGAGGCACGAAGCTCTCCGCTTGCTTGCGCTTCGGCTTCCATTTGCAGCACTTTCTCCGACATTCGGTCAAAGCCTTTTGCTGCATTATCCGTACCAAAGCCTGACATTGCTTGATTGATTGTTTTTTGCGCTTTTGCCGATTCTGCTCTAGCCACTAGCAGATCCTTCTTGTTTTTCATCTTATTGAATTCGTCTTTCATTTCATTCAATTGATTGCGCAATTGATCGGCATTCGTTTTGGCTATGGCATATTGCTTGCTCATCTCGTCAAAACGAGTTTGGTGTTCTTTCTTATCTTCAAGCGCACGACGTGCCAAATCTTCGTTATTCTGCTCTAAGGCTTTAACTGCTTGCTCTTGACGCTTTTGCACCATTTCCTGAGCTTCTTCCACTTGCAGCTTGAATTTCTTCTCTACAGCAATTTGCTTCGCTACTGCAGATTCTGCTTCCATGATGTCCTCTTCCATATCGCGTAGGAATTGGTTCAACATTTTCACTGGATCCTCTGCTTTATCCAATAAATCGTTAATCGACGCTGCTGTTAAATCACGTAATCTTTTGAAAATACCCATTTCTTAATTCCTCCTTAAGAATTTGTAACTTATGAATATTGATACGGTTGATTATCCTCTAAGGTTTCATCATTTGCAAAATAAATTTTAAACGAATTCCACATATACAATCGTCCAATAGGATAACTCAGGCAGAACAAAGGCTTTCCTTCGGCACAAGCACCTTGTAATCAAAAAAGCTCATACGCATAGACCCGTGGCTGATTCCATTCTATTTCAACTCCACGACCGTGACTCCATTACCGCCTTCACCATAGTTACCCAAACGGTAGCTTTTTACGTTGCGATGCTTGCGCATGTAGTCTTGGATTCCTGACCGCAACACACCTGTCCCCTTGCCGTGGATAATATAAACCTGGCTTAAATTTGCCAGGAAGGACTCGTCCAGAAAACGATCGACCTCGATCAGAGAATCATCCAAATTTGCTCCCCGCAAATCAAGCTCGGAACGGGTATGTTCGTCTCTTGTTCGCTTAACACCTGTAACGACTTGTTGAACAGGCTTTTTGGAGGCTGAGCTGCCGCCTACGGGTTCTAGATCTGCTAAAGCAACTTTCATCTTCATCATACCCAATTGCACAATCGCTTCCGAGCCGCTAACAATCTCGACAATTTGCCCTCTTTGCCCGATGCTTGCAACTATTACATCGTCACCGGCTTGCAGCGCCTTCGGCTTCTTCGTTTGCTGTGCAGAACGGTGCTTATCCTTTAGCTGTGGCACGGCTTCATCCAAACGGCGCTTCGCCTCAATAAGCACATGCTCCTTAACTGAAGTGTGCTCCTCCATCGCAAGCTTTCGCAAATCGGCAATGATCTGCTCCGCCTCCACCCGTGCCTTCGCAACCGCTGCGGCTGCATCCTTCTCCGCTTGCTCCATGAGCTTCGCGCGCTGCTGCTCAAACCGGGCTTGCTCCTGCTCCAGCTGCCTGCGCAGCTGTTCACCCTCGCGGCGCAGCTGCTCTGCGATGCCACGCTCGGACTCCGCGACCAGTCGGTTCTCCTCCAGCGTCGCAATCATCGATTCCACCCGCTGGTCCTCTTCGTTGACCTGGCCGCGAGCATGATCGATGATCGACTTGTCGAGACCGAGCCGCTCCGCTATCGCAAACGCATTGCTGCGCCCAGGCACGCCCACCAGCAGCCGATAGGTGGGACTCAGCGTTTGAATGTCAAATTCCATGCTGGCATTGATGATCCCGCTGCGCTCATATGCATAAGCCTTCAGCTCGCTATAATGCGTCGTCGCGATCATGCGGCTTCCTTTGCGATGGATATCTTCTAAAATCGATATCGCTAAAGCCGAGCCTTCCGCAGGATCGGTCCCTGCGCCCACTTCATCTAATAACACCAAGCTTTTCGGTGTCATTTCGCGGAGGATATGAATGATATTCATCATATGACTGGAAAACGTACTTAAATTCTGCTCAATACTTTGCTCATCCCCGATATCCGCATAAATCGCGTCAAATACACAAAGCTGACTTCCCTCTTCCGCTGGCACGAACAAACCCGACATCGCCATCAAGCTAAGTAAACCAACCGTTTTTAGCGAAACGGTTTTACCACCCGTATTGGGACCCGTAACGATAATCGTCGAATAATGATTGCCGATTTCCAAATCGAGCGGAACAACCACTTTAGCAGGAATCAGCGGATGGCGACCTTTGCGCAGCTTAATAAAACCGCGATGATTCATCAACGGCAAGACGGCTTTCATTTCTCGTGCAATTCCTGCCTTAGCAAACATAAAATCCAGTTCTGCAAGTACGAGCAGATTGATTTTCATCGGCTCTGCTACTTCAGCGACCTGCGCCGTAAGCATCTGGAGAATCTTCTCGATTTCGCGTTCTTCCTTCAGCTTGAGCTCACGTAATTTATTGTTAAGCACAACCACGGATTCGGGCTCGATAAATAAAGTCGCACCAGATGCCGACTGATCATGAATAATCCCGCCAAAATGCCCACGATATTCTTGTTTCACCGGGATTACATAACGATCGTTCCGCATGGTTAAAATATTATCCTGAAGCATTTTTTGAATCGAGGGGGTACGGATCATTTGATCTAGCTTCTCCCTTGCTCGCGATTCTCCGTTACGCAGCTCTTGGCGAACCTTGCTTAGCTCAGAGCTTGCGCTATCCAAAACAGCGGCATTATCATCGATGCAGAAACGAATCGCTTCCTCCACCTCTTTCGTTTCGGTTAATTCATTGCCAAGCTTGGCTATTAAAGGAATTGGATGATTCTCATGAACGTTCAGAATAAAATGATGCAACCTGCGTGCCCCGCTCATTGTGTTGGCAATATCAAGCAGCTCAGTTGGGTTAAGTGTTCCTGCGATCTCTGAACGTCGTATGGAAGCATGGACATCACGAATGCCGCCAAAAGGCGCCGATCCCTTCAACCGAATCACGTGCGCAGCTTCATCCGTTGCTTGTAAACGCAGCTTGACTTCAGACAGCTCTGGACTGGGCTCTAGCTTCTCCACCCATGCCTTGCCTAAGGAAGTTGCTGCATAACCTTTAAGTGTATGTAATATTTTACCATATTCTAAGGTTTTGATTATTTTTTGATTCACTGTTTGATTCCTCCAACGATGCTTTAGCATTATCATTATATCCAAATCATCGACTTTCCGCCATTCGCAAAAATGGTTTTAAAGAAATTTTACATGGTTGAACCTACCTTGTATGGTCATAATTCATTAGGAAATACTATATATTGCAACAATAAACTTCATCACATATCAAAAAAGGAGGTTACTTGAATGCATATTCTCGGAGCTATTGTAAGATTTATCGTATCGGCTATCGTTTTATTGATTGTCGGTTGGATCGTACCAAACTTTACCGTTGGCGGCTTTTGGAGTGCTTTATTCTTGGCAATTGCCATTGCAGTGATTGGTTGGATCATTGAAGGCATTTTCGGGAAAAATGTCACCACCTTTGGCAGAGGAGTTGTTGGATTCCTTGTCAGCGCGCTGGTCATTTGGTTGGCGCAATTCATTGTCGGCGGAGTATCCGTAACGATGATTGGTGCGATTGTAGCTGCCTTGGTCATCGGGATAATCGATTTATTCATCCCAATTAGTGTGTTCAATGAGAACAATGGACGTAGACGCACTGCAAAGTAGTTCGCAGATGGAGGTGCAGAAATGTGCCTCTTTTTCATTGCTTTCGCTTCCAGAAAAATTCATCACTTTGTCACTGCAAATATCCATACATTGGAGTATGCTATTGAAGTAGTAACAAAATGATTTAAGAAGGGGCGTTCTAACAATGAAAAAAATACTCGGATTATTTTTAGTCTTATCCTTAGTTTTCGCTTTATCCGCATGCGGCAGCAAGAAAGAGGATACATCCAGTAGCATAGCAGATCCAGTTAAAGCAACCGGTACTACGGAGGCCGCAACTGAACTGCAATTCAAGGCAAATGGCAAAACATTTAAGTTTGATAAAGAAGAGTACACCATTAAAAAGGGTGAACCTATTAAATTGACTTTAGTTAACGAATCCGGCATACATGGAATTATAATCAATGGGCTAAACGTTAATTTGAAAAATGGTGCAATGAGTAAAACCATTACACCCGATAAAGCTGGTACTTACGATGTTATATGCAGCATCCCATGCGGATCCGGTCATATGACTATGAAAGCAAAACTGATTGTGGTTTAATTCTTTCTAAGGTTAGTAACTTTTCATTCAAAGAGTCTTATAAGTTACCCTATTCCTTCCTCTTCGGCTTTCTGCTATGCTTCTTGTATTCTAAATACAAGAGATGGCTATGCTGGGGATAGAGAATAGGGTTGTTTTATTTTTTAATACGGTCAAAGATGGCAAAAGCTAACCAAAGCACACCTATTACAAACATCAAGTCAAAGCATAAATTAAACATGAACAAATGCTTACTTAAATCAGCTTCACCATCACCAATAAGCGGGACAATGAACGAGATCGCGGCCATGATGCCAATCACCATATAAAGTTCCAAATAAATACGTTTCTTTCTCTCTTTCGTGCGGAAATATTTGCTGATCAGAATGTAGAAATAAGTCAATGCAAACAAGGCAATAAAAAGCAAGTTATTCGGCATGTAGGTTCGCTTAAATTCACTCCAAGTACCAAAAGCATAGGAAACGGCTCCGTAACCTCGGTTGGCTGACTTCTCATAGCTGCCCAGATAATAGGATCTATTGGTCATTCCCTTATGTGCTGCAATTTCTAATTTAGCAATAAAGCGTAATGGATGCTTGAAGTAAAATAAAGCTACCTTCATATGATCTAGGTTCGGATAAAATTGCTCTCTCATGATAGGTGCTTGTTGTTTAATCGCTGGCTCCGCTGTAAAATAGTTCGTACCCGCATTTACCGCCAAATCAGGATTAAGCCCTAGCTCTTTTAAATCCTGTTTGGGGCTGGGAGAATCCTTCAGTATGCCATAAAATACGGTTTGATATTCATTGATTTGTTTAATTTCCTTCGGAACCGAGAAATAAACAACTGCCGAAACAATGGCTAGCAGAATCGAAACCGCGGCCACCAACCTTTTCCATGTATGATCCTCTCTTAAATGCCAAAAACGCAATGAAAACAGGGCGAGAAGGATACCTAATGGAGCATTTTGTACTTTGGATCCGACTAAAAAAAAGGCAGCAAGAAAGAAAACAACCAGTATCCACTTGGAAGGCTTTATTTTATTCAATAAAATATGTACCATAGCAAGTGTAAGAAGCATAAATGTAAATGAAACGGGTTCACCGAATAATGAGTTAAAATAGGCCATATAGCCGATATCAGCAAATACTAGAATAAATAGAATCGCCATAAGTACATTTTTCCATACTGCAGCTTGCTTATTCATTGCTAGCAGCCCATACATGGCATAAAGGAAAATAAACGTATAAATCATTGCAAGAATCCGAATGTCAAAAACATGATTTAATGAAAATATCCGAGCAATTATCGTAGCTAGCCATACAACAATAATCTCAGACGAGACATAACCACCCATGCCTATTGCTTGCAAGCTGTATTGACTATGGATGTAACCGAAATATTTATCCTTGTAGACCTCTGTGATGTCCGTGTAGTTCAAACCTACACTGCCCATGATCCGCATAAAATCACCATTGTCAGCAACTCCAACGATAGGTTGTATCATTAATAGAAATATAACAATAAGGCTTACCGCAAATACAGCGAGTGTTTCCACTTGAATTAATTTCTGCTTCATCCTGATCACCTTCTGATAAAATTTTGTCTGATACAAGAAAGGTATTACACATGCTCACACTCCAAAATGAAAGTCGTTTCACGCAAATAACACTTTATACCATGATGGTTTTTGTGTTTTTTCTTAGTATGGGCATTGTACTGTTTTATGGGGATCATTTTCTTCTAGGTACTTATGCTAAATTGAATAACGATGATGTAAAATACGTCAACAGCGCAAAAATATTGCTCAACTACCATACCCTTGCCTATAATACAGGGCATGCGCCCACTTCATTTATCATGCCGGGAGTTCCATTGATTCTATCAGGGCTCATGCTTCTATTCGGACAGAATGATAATGCTGTGATGGCTTATCGGGTGCTGCAAGCTTTCCTTCAATCGGGATCGATCTTTTTGTTGTTCCTGCTCGCTCGTTACATGTTCCATTCACATATTGCCCTCATTGCTTGCGGAATTAGCGCCTTGTATTTGCCGGATTATTTTACATCGGGGGTGATCCTCTCGGAGGCTTGGTTTAAAACCCTATTTATGCTTTTGCTGCTTTTTACAATTATCGCTATTGAGAAACGTCAGCCGCGCTATTATATGATGGTTGCCGTTTTGCTTGCTATGGCTTGCTACTTCAAGCCGCAGGCGGTATTGTATCCACTTATTCTTGTTATCCCTTGGTTGAAAAGCAAGTATTCCTGGAAGCAAATGATCATCTGCACTTTGGTGATTGTTATAACGTTTAGTCTGCTATTATCCCCGTGGTGGATACGGAATTATGTAAGCTTCAACAAATGGATTCCTTTTACTAGCTCTGCAGGCAATCCGTTTTTGGAAGGCGCTCTTATCTTTAAAAAATTGCCCTCTGATGGTTTCTTCGTCGAATATCCACAATACACTAAAGAAAATATACTTCACGGTTCTGAGCAAGACAAGTTTGCAACCGGTAAAAACATCCTATTCTATGGCTTAAAGCATGAGCCTTTGAAGTATATTGCTTGGCTTACCGTGATCAAAACGGCCTTATTGTATATTTCACCTTTTTATTGGAAAGCCATTTTTGGAGTGAGCTACCCTGTGATGACGGTTTTGCAAATGTTCTTGGTGGTGCTAGCCACTATGGGTATCACGCAAAGCATAAAGCGAAAACAAGGGGAGAAGCTTGTTATACTGCTTGCTTTCACTTACTTCACACTGATTTATTTACCTTTCGTTACCTTCGATCGTTATGGATATCCGAATCATTTTATCCTGATTATATTTGCAGCCTTTATGAGTGAAAGGCTTTATACGCGGATACAGGCAGGTAAATGGGGTTAATCCCTTAAAACGAGACAGCCCCATCCTACCTGCATATCATCCAAAATTGTACTAAGCCTTCCCGCTAGCTGGGGTCTTCTTTCTCCATCACTAGCTGAATCCATTCGTTATATTCTTTTTTCAGCTTCTCATATTCCACTGTTAGCTTCTTATGTTCTTGAACCAAGTCCTGATCATCGGATTGTTGGTTGGAATAACGAGCTCTTTCTTGCTCAAGCTCATTGCGCAACTCCGCATTCTCTTCCTGCAACCGCTGATGCTCTGCCAATTCCAAAGAGGTAAGCTGCTGTTGATGCTTCTCTAACTCCTCGCGATCTCGAGCCCTATCCTTCTGCACCTGAATGAATTGTTGCTCTACGGTTTGCAAATATTCTTGCTGCGCTTGGTGCTGTTGCAGCGCTGCTTGCAGCTCGGTCTGAAGCCCCTGGATCACTTGCTGCAATTGATTATTGTCCTCACCGATTGCTAACAGCTTCTCTTTCCCTGCTTTGTTGACTTGCTCAAGCTCTGCATTTTGCCGAAGTGATTTTTGATAGCTTGCTTCAAGCTCAGAATGCTTCTGCCCATCCTCCTGTAATTGTTCCAATTCCTTGCGCAGCTTGAAATACTCGTCCGCGATATTAACTGAAGCCAAAACAGCTATCTTCGATGATTCTAACTGCGGAAGCGCATTGGATAACATGTACATTTGATCGTTTACATGCGCAGCAACCATTTTCATATAACTGACACTGGATCGTCCAACCAATTTATAGTTGGTTCCAAATATATCGACGGTTATTCGCGTTTTTTCTTCGGCACTCATGACAGGATCCTCTCCTTTTGTCCGCTAATGGCTACTATATTCGCTAAGCAAGTCGTTTATCCTGCTACTTTCTTAACTCTGCTGCAAAAGATAGTTCTAAAGCCTCGACAACTTTGCTGTGTACAGCCACTACTTCCTCATCAGTTAAGGTATGCTCTGCATGCCTATACACCAAAGAGAGCGCTACACTCTTCTTCCCTTGACCTAGCCGTTCGCCCGTATAAATGTCAAATACCTGAATGGATTCCAATAATGAGCCCGCAATTTCTTTTACTTTGGCTTGCAATTGGCCAACAGCAATTTCTGCGGAAACGACGACCGCAATATCACGGCCGATCGCAGGATAACGTGGTAAACTAACATACTGTATTGCCGAACTAACATAACGACTTAGTGTATCTAACTCTAGCTCCAGAATATAAGTATCATCCAAGTCATGCACACGCTGTAAATCCGGATGGAGCTGCCCTAGAGTGCCTAAGCTCACATTGCCTTCAGCTGTATGCAAATGAATGTCTGCTGTTCTTCCCGGGTGAAAGCCTTGCGGCCTTGTTGCAATAAATTCGATACCTTCTATGCCCAAATACCCTATAATCTTCTCAACAACTCCCTTTAGATCATAGAAATCGACCTTTGCGGACTTCCCTGACCAATGTGTAGCCTTTACGTTGCCTGTTAAGAGAATGGAGAGCAATAACCGTTCTTCTGGCAACTTTGTTAATTGTTGTTCGCCAGCAAGGAAGACCTTGCCTATTTCAAAAATAGCGATATCTGACGTGCTGCGATTACGATTGTAAACTGCAGTATCCAACAAATGGGGGATTAAGCTCGTTCGCAAAGCACTACGTTCCTCGCTCATCGGCAAAGCTAAAGCAACTGGCAAAGCAGTTGAATATTTCCCCGGAAATTGACGAATTTGGTCTGGATGGGTAAATGTATATGTTATGACTTCATTTAAGCCACTTTGCGACAAAATCTGGCGTAATATTCTACGGATGGATTGCTCCTTGGTAAGTGAACCCGGAGTCGTAACTCCATTCATCAAGCTTGTTGGAATATGATCATACCCATATAAACGTGCAATTTCTTCAATTAAATCGACATCATGTGTGATATCTCCACGACGACTTGGTATTTGGATGAGAATATTGTCCAAACCTTGTAAGCTGTAAGAAAAATGCAAACGTTGTAAAATTGATTCCACTATGGCCAAGGATAATTCTGTCCCAAGATAACGGTTCACCTTCGTTAAGCTTAACTCGATTTGCAAGGGCTGGAGCTGTGTTGTCAATGCTTCAACAATGCCATTGGCAACAGTTCCACCTGTCAGTTGTGCGATAAGGGAAGCTGCTCGATCCAACGCAGCGATCACGTTCTCTGCGTTGACTTCTTTCTCAAAGCGAAGGCTTGATTCTGAGCGAAGCCCGAGCTGGCGCGATGTTTTACGTACTGAGTTGCCGGTAAACTTGGCAGATTCCAGTACAATACGCGATGTCGCAGCGGTCACTTCAGAATTGGCGCCGCCCATAACTCCGGCAATCGCCACAGGCTTAGCGCCGTCCGTGATCAGCAGCATGTGCGGCTCTAGCGTGCGGTTAACATCGTCCAAAGTGACGATGTGTTCTCCTGCACGCGCTAGACGCACGTCGATGCTGCCATTGTCGAGTGCATCTGCGTCAAAGGCATGGAGCGGCTGGCCGTACTCCAGCATGACGTAGTTGGTTACATCAACAATGTTATTGATCGGACGAACGCCAGCCGCCATGAGGCGATTTTGCAGCCATAGCGGCGAAGGCGCGGTTTGCACGCCTTCAATGAGGCGCGCCGAATAATGCGCGCACAGCTCCGGCGCGCTGATGCTCACGCAGATGCGATCCGCCGTCTTCGTCCCCGAAGGAGCAGCTCCTGCTTCCGCACCGTCCAAATCCGTGCGCGGCAGCTTCACCTCGCGCCCAAGAATCGCGGCGATCTCATATGCCGCGCCGATCATGCTTAAGCAATCCGAGCGATTCGGAGTCAAGTCTAACTCCATCACCTCATCATCGATTGCCAGCACATCCAATACGCTTGCCCCGATCGGCGTCTCCGGAGGCAGGATCAATATGCCCTCCTGAATCTCCTTCGGCAGCAGTCGGTCATTCAGACCAAGCTCCTTCGCAGAGCAGATCATCCCCTGCGATTCAACCCCCCGCAGCTTCGCCCGCTTGATATGCAGCCCACCCGGCAGGTTTGCGCCAACCAGCGCAACCGGAACCTTCTGGCCTGCAGCCACATTGGGCGCGCCGCAAACAATTTGCAGGGCTTCGCTCTGCCCTGCATCTATCGTACATACGCTCAGTTTATCCGCATCCGGATGCTTCTCGCGTGTCAGCACATAACCTACAACAACACTATCTACACCTTTATTGCGATTTTCTACCACATCCACTTCGATACCGCTGCGATTCAGCTTCTCAGCTAATTCCGATGCCGTAAATCCGCTTAAATCTACATACTCTGATAACCATTGATAAGATACCTTCATTGCAGTCGCTCCTCTCTTAGTTATGTGCAAATTGCTTCAAGAATCGTAAATCATTCGTATAAAAATGACGAATATCGTCCACGCCATACTTCAACATTGCAATCCGTTCCACACCCATTCCAAATGCAAAGCCGCTATATTCCTTCGGGTCGTAGCCTGCCATTTCCAATACACGTGGATGCACCATCCCAGAGCCCAGAATTTCAAGCCAACCAGTTTGTTTACATACCTTGCAGCCATCTCCACCACAGATCACGCAAGTCACATCCACCTCAGCACTCGGCTCCGTAAAAGGAAAAAAGCTAGGACGCAGCCGTATTTCTGTTTGCTCACCGAACATCTCTTGGACAAATTGCAGTAATGTCCCCTTCAGATCACTCATCCGGATATGCTTATCAATAACCAAGCCTTCGATTTGTGTAAATACATGCGAATGAGTAGCATCGTCATCATCACGACGATAAACCTTGCCTGGACAAATAATTTTCACAGGCACTGCACCTTGCAGGCGTTCCATCGTCCGTACTTGTACAGGGGAGGTGTGTGTTCGCATCAGAATATCCTCCGTTACATAGAACGAATCCTGCATATCACGTGCTGGGTGATCCTTAGGCAAATTAAGCGCCTCAAAATTATAATAATCCTGCTCAACCTCAGGACCTTCTTCAACCATATAACCCATACCGATAAAAATATCCTCCACCTCTTGAATCACCTTGCTTAGTGGATGAATTGCACCTAGATCAGATGATTTCCCAGGCAATGTTACATCAATCGTTTCAAGCGCTAATCGGGAAGCCGTTTCAGCTTGCTCATATTGCTGCTGCTTCGCTTCGATCACCTGCTCAATCGCTGCTCTCACTTCGTTCGCCACTTGTCCGATTGCTGGACGCTCTTCGGCACTTAATGCCCCCATTCCGCGCAGAACTTCGGTAAGCGGACCCTTTTTACCCAAATATTTAATCCGCAATTCATTCAATTGCTGCATATCCGCCACTTGCTCCAGCTCTTGCAGTGCTTCTAGCTTTAATGCTTCTAACCGTTCTTTCATGAGCTTCGCCTCCGTTTCATATCCATTAATCCCATTAAACATAACTTTCCTAACTTTCCTAACTTTCCTAACTTTCCTAAAAAAAAACAAAAAAAGCCTTACTTCCCCTAAAAAAGGGACGAAAGCTTCGCGGTACCACCCTTGTTAAGAGAATACTCGACTATTCACCGTGCCTAATAAGACTACGTGTATAATACGACTTTTCTCTTCACTTCATTCGCGAAATAACGGCTCGCATCCGATACCCCCTACTGGCATTAACGTTCAAAGGAATTGCTCAGGAGTGAACTTCGGCAGCCTGTTTCTGTAGAAACGCTCTCAATCTTAGGCATCTCTTCCCTGTTCTAGAGGCACTGCTTACTTTTCTCCGTCTAAGCATTTAAATGTATGAGTTAAAAGCAATTATATGCAAAAGCTAGGTCGGATGCAAGTCGGTAAAAATATTTTACTAGCTCCTATTTGTGATTTTATGTAATTTCGTAATTTCTTTGAGTCTCCCTCTCTCTTTACTTCATTCCTTTTGGATAGTATCCCCTCCCCTCAGAACAAGGTTCTCAACAACTAAGGTCAAAGTTTTCAACAGCTAAGTTCAAGGTCTTCAACAGCTAAGGTCAAGGTTTTCAACAGCTGAGTCAATCTGGATAGGTTAGCCCGTCAACTTCGCATAGATAATGGGTTGGGTGGATGAGCAAAGTCGTGTTAATTCCTCGAAGACCGAATCGGATTTTTTCAAATTCATGTTCAGCCGATAGCAGAATTCGTTCAAATAGGCTTGCAGGTGCCGCTTACTCAATCCATGAAAAGTGGTGTGAATCCACTTGCGTGATGCTTTAAATAAGGAATAGGTAGGCCTCTGGTTTAGCGGTACATAGCGTTTAATGATGTAATCTGTCGAGGCACCATCTTCTACATTCGTTTCTGTGAAGGCTTTCATCCCGCTACGAATAATTTCTTTCTCTCTTAGGTGCATATCCGGTACAAGCTTGATTTTCACATACTCCAGCTCCTCTTGGTTATTCATAGACGCTCCTACCAGTGCAGGTGATTCAAATGGAAGCCGAGTGAACGAGTGGGTATTGGGTTGTGTTCCATAGACTGCGCTTGTCACAGAGACATGACCGCAAAGTTGAACATCTGCATCTGCTTTCCCCATTGCGTGACGAATTTTGTGCAAGATAAGCCAGCTTGTCTTATAGGTGACTTTGATGATCCTGCTAAGCTCAATAGCATTCGTCTTGAGGTTTTCTTGCGAGATCAAGAATAAGGCTAGAAACCATTTGTGCAAAGGGGTAGAACTTCCTTCCATTACAGTTCCAACAATTGGCGAAGCTTGATATCGGCAATTCGCGCATTCAAACAGTGGCAACCGTCGAGTTTGTGTCCGATAAACCTCCCGACACCCGCATCTCTCACAGATATAGCCATTCGGCCACTTTATCTGCACCAAATAATCGACACACACCGCTTCTGATTGAAAGCGAGCAAGAAACTCTTCCACAGCAGCATCTAATTCCATCTCCTAATCTCCTTCTTCATTCACTTAAATTAACTCATTTTTGCATTAGAATGGGTTAATACTGAGGTGGTCATAACCTCTAATCACTTCCTTAAGTATACCGAACATCTGTTCTAATTTCAAGTACATTTCATAATTTAAGCATTAATATCTAATATTTCTCACTGATTGTTTGAATCAACCATTGAAGGGCATTAAGGTTTCTGAACGAAGGGGATAACTGACAAAGGGTTCTGCAAAGAGTCTGGCGTAGCGTCTGACGTAGCGTCTGGCGTAGCGTCTGGCGTAGCGTCTGGCGTAGCGTCTGGCGTAGCGTCTGGCGTAGCG